>NZ_JAJNJA010000008.1:0-134376 GCF_022386995.1 Mammaliicoccus sp. N-M50
TTCCTTGTTCTGGTTTCTCCACAAAACGATTCACTTCGTATAAACGACCATCTTGTGAATTCGGGTCAATGATGCCGTAACGATGTGTTTCTGATTCAGGTACCGTTTGTACACCAATTACTGATTTGCCTGTTGCTTCGTATTGTTCCATTAATTGTTTAATAGCTGGATTATCAGACTCTACAATGTCATCACCTAACAATACTGCGAAAGGTTCGTTTCCAATAAATTGCTTCGCTGTGTGAATCGCATGTCCTAATCCTTTTTGTTCTTTCTGTCTGACATAGAAGATGTTCGCTAATTCTGTTGAATATTGAACTTTATCCAGTAATTCAAGTTTCCCTTTTTCATATAAAGTTGTTTCAAGTTCTTTTTGAATATCGAAATGATCTTCAATCGCGCGTTTATGTTTACCAGTTACAATAATTATATCTTCAATTCCAGCACGTGACGCTTCTTCTACAATATATTGAATTGTTGGTTTATCTAATATTGGTAACATTTCTTTAGGCATTGCTTTTGTAGCAGGTAAAAATCTTGTACCTAAACCAGCGGCAGGTATAATTGCTTTTTTTATTTTTAAGTTCTCGTTATTCATATGTAATTTTCCTTTCAATTAGAAATTTTATAATTATCCTCTTAAATATACTTAGCATCATTACATATTATAAATTAATATGTTTTAATACGCACATTTCATCATCAATCAAGATTCTTTAAATCGGTTCTTCATCATTACTATCACCATTTTTAATTTCCAAATAATCTTGAACTATATTTTGTATTTTAATTAACATGTATATTAAAACTGTTGCCATACTCATAAATTTGAAAAATAACTTCATATCCCAATCCCCTTATCCCATATCTCTTTATTAATAATTATGTAAAATATCAAGTGTATATTATGAAATCTTAACTACTTTTTCTATTTATAAAACAACAAATTACTAAAAGCGTTTTCAAAAATAGGAAAAATAATACATTTTACATACTATGATTATATCATTAAAATTCAAAAGAAAAAGGTAATTATTTAAAGTTACAAAATTAAAAATTACTCTGTTCAATTCATAAATAATATACATTTATTTATTTGTTTTCCAAAAATGTTATAATTCAAGAAATATCGAACAAATCTAAAATAATATATATTTCATACAAACTGCTTATAATAAGTCAATTGTATTTGTTGTTTGAATTAATAGTATTATCCTCATATATTTTTAGCTACTTATTCTCCTGTATCATCTTATTATGCGTCACGCGGTTATCGAAATTTTTAGCGATATTAATTTTATAATCTGTATGTTTGTCATAATCTGTTCCATACACGCAAGCATACAAGATATCCATTAAGAAACTGATGGAATCTCGAGTTGTGAAGTTGCTTATTTTGGAATACAACTTTTCCCTTGTTGATATGCGTAATGTACTGTCTGCGTATTTGGTTACTGTATTTTCACCAATACTAGTGAGTCCGATAATTGGAATGTGCTTTTTCTTTAACATTGGTAATAATTTCAAGATACTTTGATTTTCACCACTATATGAAATAAAGATGGCACATGTATGTTTCGACGACTTCTCTATTTCAAAATGGGGTTCGAGTGCACAGAGTTTAACGGTCTTGCCAATTTGATTCATTCTCATTTCAAAGTCTTCGCATATCATCAAATTATGATACAATCCAAAAATTTTAATGGTTTTCGCTTCTTTTAAATACGTGACTGCTTTATCCAATTCTTGATGATCGATTAAATGCACAGTGTCGTCAATCGTTGTTTGATTGAGTCTCGCTAATTTATGGCTAATGGACATGTTATTATCTGATGCATCAAATGGAAAGTTTGCATCTATTGATTCATAATGTCGATTTAAGTATTCTACTTCTTCTAAATAATGATCTTTCAACTCTAACCAACCGTCGTATCCTAACTTTTTAGCTATGCGAATACCAGTCGAAGGATGTGTATATGTTTCTTTAGAAATTTGATTTAACGTCTTAGACTTAATCTTCTCTCTTTCTTCAAACAAATATTGAATGATACTTTGTTCTGCTTGTGAAAATATATCTTCTTTCATTCTTTCTGTTAAAAGCATATTGATATCTCCTTTTGTAAAAAGTCATTACAAAAATCCGGTTTATTTTTAGGAAATTTGTAAATGCCATTTGATAATGCCCGATTTGCCTTTTTAATGATTACTTCTATTTTATACTTAACGTGTATAAGAAAGAAAATATTAGGAGGTCATTATAATGGAAAAAGGGATAAAAATTGTAACTATCGGTGGCGGCAGCAGTTATACGCCTGAATTGATGGAAGGTTTTATTAAACGTTATGAATCGTTACCTTTAAGTGAAATTTGGTTGGTGGACATTCCTGAAGGTAAAGAGAAATTAGAAACTGTCGGCAAAATGGCACAAAGAATGTGGGATGCTTCTCCATATGATGTCACAGTACATTTATCATTAGATAGACGTGAAGCTTTAAAAGATGCTGATTTCGTTACGACACAATTTAGAGTAGGCTTATTAGATGCTAGAATCAAAGATGAGCGCATTCCTTTATCACATGGTTTCTTAGGTCAAGAAACGAATGGTCCGGGTGGTATTTTCAAAGCGTTAAGAACAATTCCTGTCTTATTAGATATTGTCGAAGATATGAAAGAACTTTGTCCAAATGCATGGTTAATTAATTTTACAAATCCAAGTGGTATGGTTACAGATGCTATCGTACGATACGGCAAATGGGAAAAAGTACTTGGTCTATGTAATGTACCTGTGAATAGTTTAATTAATGAGCCGGAAATGTTGAATGTTGGTGAAGGAGAACTTACGCATCACTTTGCAGGGTTAAACCATTTTCACTGGCATCGAGTTAAAGACGCAAATGGTCATGACGTGACTGCTCAATTAAATAAACAGTTAGTTGAAGATGCATCATCGTTACCTTCTAATATCTTTGATGTGCCATTTTTTGAAGAGCAATTACAACAAATGCAGCTCATTCCATGTGGTTACCATAGATATTACTACCGTGCAGAAGAAATGCTTGAGCATGCACTTAAAGAATATAATGATCCAGAAATCGGTACGCGTGCTGAACAAGTTAGACAAACGGAAAAAGAATTATTTGAACTCTATAAAGATGAACATCTCGATCATAAACCAGAGCAATTAAGCCAACGTGGTGGTTCACATTATTCAGATGTCGCATGTGAGACAATTGCATCTATCGCTTCAAATAAGAATACACATGTCGTAGTATCTACTGTTAATAAAGGCGCAGTACCAGATTTAGCACCTGATGATGTGGTAGAAGTGTCAGCATATATCAACGCGACAGGTGCTCAACCAATCGCATTCGGTTCGTTACATCCAGCAGAACGCGGATGGTTACAAGTAATGAAGAATATGGAATTATGTGTAGAAGAAGCAGCCGTTAAAGGAGATTATGGATTACTATTACAAGCATTTATTATCAATCCATTAATTCAAAGTGGAGAATCTGCGAAACAAGTAATGAATGAATTACTCATTGCTCATAAAGCATACTTACCACAATTCGCTGACACAATCGCTCAATTAGAAGCACAAGGTGTCACTATTAAAGATGACAAAGCAAGAGCATTGAGTGCAGAAACATCATTGAAAGAAGTGTAAGTAAGAAGATAGGAGTCTTGGATAAAGCGTGAGGCAGAATGATGTCTCACGTTTTTTTGTGTGATTGTGAATGTGGTGCGCTAACGATCTTGTTTGTGATTCTTGAGCGTTAGAATTTCTAACGATCTTGTTTTGCACTCTTGATCGTTAGCGCCTGCGTTCCTCTCATTTTTTGAAAATTTCTACCGGCTAACGATCTTGTTTGCGATTCTTGAGCGTTAGAATTTCTAACGATCTTGTTTTGCACTCTTGATCGTTAGCGCCTCGGTTTCTCTCATTTTTTGAAATTTTTTACCCGCTAACGATCTTGTTTGTGATTCTTGAGCGTTAGAATTTCTAACGATCTTGTTTTACAGTCTTGATCGTTAGCGCCCCCATCAAAATACAAAAATCCGATTGTGCCCCTGCACAATCGGCTTCATTACTTTCCTATATAATAATATTATCTATTAATCTTGCTTGGCTAAATTTGACGGCTAGTGAAATAAAGATTTGTCCTTCTATTGTATGTTGTTCTTCTAATTCTGGATAACTATAAATTGCGACTTCTACGATATCTCCGCTCACGTTACTTTCTAAATATTGCGTGATGGCTTGTATTAAAACGTCGCTATTTCTCTCACCTTCGTCATATTTCTTCTTAGCTAATGCTAAACTTTTAGATAAATGTACGGCTTCTTTTCTTTCTTCTTCTGTTAAATAAATATTTCTTGAACTTTTTGCTAGTCCGTCTGCTTCTCGCACGATATCTATAGGTACGATTTGAACTGAGTGGTTAAAGTCTTCTACCATTTTCTCTATTATCGCGAGTTGTTGTGCATCTTTTCTACCGAAGTAAGCGCGTGTTGGTTGAATAATATTAAACAACTTATTAACAACTGTTACAACGCCATCAAAGTGACCTGGTCTCTTCTTACCTTCTAGCACTTGTGCTAAACGTCCTACAGTAATCGTCATCTCTAGTTCTCCCGGATACATTTCTTCAACTGTTGGATGAAATACATAGTCTACGCCAATTTGTTTAAGCTTCTCTAAATCAGATTCAAATGGTCTTGGGTAATCATCAAAATCTTCATTAGGTCCGAATTGTAATGGATTCACAAAAATACTCACTGCAGTTACATCATTTTCTTCTATTGATTGTTTCATCATTTTTAAATGACCATCGTGTAATGCACCCATCGTTGGTACGAGTCCTATTGTTTTACCTTGAGATTTAAATTGAGATACGATTGAATTCATATCTTTAATACGTTCTACTACTTGCGTCACTACTCTGTCTCCCCCATCACTTTCTTCTTATATGTGTGTGCTTCTGAAGGGAATGCACCACTTTTAACTTCTTCATGATATGTTTTTAGTGCTTCTACACCATTTGAAAAATCACCATATTGTTTCACAAACTTAGCAATATGTTCTGAACCGTAATTTAATAAATCATGATATACAAGTACTTGACCATCTGTACCATTTCCAGCGCCAATACCGATAACTGGAATTGTCAGTTGTTCTGTGATCACTTCTGCCAAATCACTTGGAATTGCTTCTAATACGAGCATCACTGCACCTGCTTGTTCAACTGCTTTCGCATCTTCTATCAATTGTTCAGCTTCTCTTTTTGAGCTTGCTTGTAATTTATAACCTGTAATGCCGACACTTTGAGGCGTTAAACCTAAATGAGATACGACTGGCACACCAATTTGAGTACAACCTTGGATCAATGTCGTATGCACACCTTCGATTTTCACAGCGTTTGCTTTAGTATCTTTATACAATTGAATTGCATTTTTCATATCCGTTGTATGATCAATACCGACTGCTCCAAAAGGTACATCAACGATTACGTAACTTTCTGGCGCACCTCTTCTAACAGCTTTCGCATGATGTATCATATCTTCCATTGTCACTTCGACTGTACTATCGTAGCCCAACACAACCATTCCTAAAGAATCGCCTACTAAAATAGTGTCTATTCCTGCTGCTTCTGCTTGTTTAGCACTTGGATAATCGTATGCTGTAATCATGGATATTTTTTCTTTTTGTTCTTTCATGGACAACAATTGTTTAATGGTTTTCATCCCGTACCACCTTCTTATATTTGTTATTATGTATATATTAACATTGAAAGGAAAATAATAAATGAAAAAGTTTGGAATAATCGGCCCTGGCGCTGTAGGTACAGCCATTACATTTGCTTTAACGCAATCAAACCTTGATGTTACGCTATTTGGAAGATCAAACACTACAGTTTATTTCCAAGAATACAATCAAGATGTGCAACATTCATTTCCCGTTCAATCTTTAGAAGATGCACATGAAAAAGTAGATATCTTATTTATTGCTGTTAAAGCAACGCAACTCGACGCAATCATCCCGTATCTTCATCATATCCTACATGCTAATAGCGTTATTATTTTAACTCAAAATGGCTATGGACAGTTAGAAAAAATTGATCACCCACACAAATTTCATGCAGTCGTTTATATAAGTGGTCAAAAAGAAGATAATGTCGTCACGCACTTTAGAGATTGGACTTTAAGATTACCTATTCACGCGCAAACATTAGACATTAAAAGTTTAACTGAAAATAGTTTACTTAATATTGAATGTCTCGAAGATTATAATCAACACGTTTGGTATAAATTAATCGTCAATTTAGGCATTAACACGGTAACTGCTCTTACGAGACAACCAGCTCGTGTACTTAAACATGATCAAATACATGCACTTTGTTACAACTTATTAGTTGAAGGTAATCGTGTCGCTAAAGCTGAAGGTATATATTTTGATGATAATTTTGAAGAGAGCATTATGAAAATTTATGAAGGCTACCCTGATGACATGGGTACAAGTATGTATTACGACATGATAAGTGAAAGACCTTTAGAAACAGCGTTTATACAAGGTTATATCTACAAAATTAGCCAAAAACACAATTTAACAACACCTTATATAGATAGTACTTATGCAGTTTTAAGTACTTATTAATGCATCCATATTAACGCCCCTATACCACGGGAATAATGGTATAGGGGCATTTTTTATACGTTTAACTTTCGAGTAAATAAAGTGACGATTGATAGCATAAATGCTATCATATAAAATTGAAAAAGGTAAAAGAATTAGAAGAAATTATTTAGATTAAGGATGTGAAAAAAATGAGTCAAACAGACAAACTGATTGCTAAAAGTATAAGCGATAATCCTCATTTAGCTCATGAACATAAAATGGCAAGAAAAAAATTAAGAGCTGCAATGTTGGTTGTTAACTTAAGGGAGGAAAAAGGCTGGTCCCAAAGAGAGTTAGCTAATAAACTTAACAAACCTCAATCTACTATAGCCAGAATTGAAAACGGAGATGTTAACCCTTCTTTCGGTTTAATGGATGAAATCGCTCATTTAGCTGATAAAGAATTAACTTTGACTAAATTATAGAATTCTTAATATTCTTTTTGGCTTTGACAAATTAATAGTACACATTAATTTATAGCCCCTATACCACGGGAATAATGGTATAGGGGCGTTTTTTATACGTTTAATTTCCTATTTAATATATCTTCCATCATCAACCAACCTTTTTGATCAGTGTTGTCTGGATCATATGGTTCGAAACCATAATTTAAATACATATTAATTGCTGGATAACTTGTTGTTTGTGTCGTTAAATATACTTCTTTATGACCAAGCTCTATTATTTTGTTAAGTGCTGCACTCAATAATGGCTTTGATAATTTCTTACCTTGATATTCCGGTTTAATGGCTACGAAATGTATTCTACCTAAATGTGAGTCTGTTAAAGGTAATTGACCGAACCATGCTGTCGTCGTTCCTATTACGTCTCCTGAATTATTCTCAATAAATAAGCATCTATATTTCATTTCTTCTATATGAGAGCCAAATTCTTTATGAAACCTTTGCAATGCTTCGTCTATATTTGAAAATTCCCCTGCAGCAGTTTCAATTTCTGCCCAAAGACGTTCGTCCCCTTCTTCAAACATTCTAATCGAATAGCCTTCTGGTAATCCATATTCAGGTATGTTGTCTAAATGATTTCTTAGCATCTTAAGCTTAATTCTTTCCATAATCTTACACCTCTATTTCTATAAAGTTACTGTAAACGTTTCAAATTACAACTTGTCATATACCTATTATCTTTTTAATCTGACTGTCATAAAAGAAATTTTATTTTTATTCTTCTGTAACCTATGATATCAAAAATGATGTTAGAGTGTATGAAGTAATAAAGATACAAAATTTATAAATGCTTTAAATAGCACATGGAGGATATTTTTTTATGAAGAAATTATTATTTGCAACAACAGCTGCAGCAGGCATTATTGCTTCTGGATTTGGCGCTCAAGCAGATGCAAGTGAATATACAAACTACTCTAATCAAAATACAAACTATAACTATACAACTACACAAGTCGCTCAACCGACTCAAGCAACTCAAACTACAGAATCAACTGATTCATCTAATACAAGTGAAGTATATAAAGAGTTTATCGCTGCTGGCGGTACAAAAGCATTATGGGATAACATCGTAATGCCTGAATCTAGCGGTAACCCAAATGCCGTAAATGAACTTGGCTACAGAGGTCTTGGTCAAACTAAAGAATCTTGGGGTACAGGTAGTGTTACTGAACAAACTAAAGGCATGATCAAGTATGCTAAAGAACGTTACGGTTCAATCGAAGCTGCAATTGCTTTCCGTCAAGCTAATAACTGGTGGTAAGATATAAATAAACAAACATCTGCTATGTGGATTTCCACATAGCAGTTTTTTTATACACAAAATCTTTGACAAAACCCGATATACATATTATACTCAACTTGTATCTAAATTAAATACAAGAAAGAGGTTATGTAAAATGAAAATAGGTGTTATAGCAGCAAACGGTAAAGCAGGTAAATTAATTACAGAAGAAGCAATTAACAGAGGATTAGATGTAACAGCCATCGTTCGTAACGAAAATAAAACAGTGGCAACACAATCTATTATTAAAGATATATTTGATTTAACAACTGAAGACTTAACACAATTCGATGTTGTTGTAGATGCTTTCGGTGAAATTAGAGAAGACAAACTTCATTTACACCAAGACTCTATCCAACATTTAAGTGATATTTTATCAAACACAAACACACGATTAATTATTATCGGAGGCGCTGGTAGTTTATACGTTGATGATCAATTAGAAAATCAACTTTTCGATACACCTGATTTTCCAGAAGTATTTAAACCACTTGCAAAAGCTCAAGGTAAAGCACTTGTAGATCTTCGTAAAAGAGATGACGTACGTTGGACATTTATAAGTCCTGCAGCAGAATTTATAGCTGATGGAGAAAGAACTGGAGAATACATTTTAGCTGGGGAAGTCTTCACTTTAAACGATAAAGGTGAAAGTAAAATAAGCTATGCTGATTACGCCATTGCATTAGTAGATGAAGCAACTGAAGGTAACCATATCCAAGAAAGAATTTCAGTATTATCAAAATAATACGCATTTACTATCGCAATTCTCATCTCTCAAAGTTATAATAAATAAGGAATCTAAGAGGTGAAAAGCGTGAATACACAAATATCAGTAGCAATTCATATATTATCATTACTATCTGTGAACAAAGAACCTATATCTAGTAAATTTATAGCAGGTAGCATTAATAGTAACCCTACACTTGTAAGAAAAATATGTAAATATTTAAGAAATGGTAACTTAATCGAGAGCCAACAAGGCAAATCAGGCTATCGACTCGCTCAATCAGCAGACCAAATCTTATTAGGCGACGTTTATAAACTTATTCAAGATGAAGAGCATTTCGCTAAAATTCATCAAGACACCAATCCAGATTGTATCGTCGGACAAAATATACAGTCTGCATTAGACGATGTATATACACAAGTAGATCAACAAATTATTGATACACTTAATGAAACATCCATATTAGATTTAACATCTAAAATGACCGAAACTGTACAGTAATTTTAATTATATAGAAAAAGCTGGAGACATCTTTAACAACAGATGTCTCCAGCTTTATTTTTGTTTAAATGAGAAACTGAGCGCACGATATCTACGAGTCTTCGTGCGTTACACCCCTATTTTGTACCTTAGCGCACGATATCTCTCAGTCTTCGTGCGATACACTCCTATTTTGTACTCTAGCGCACGATATCTACGAGTCTTCGTGCGATACCCCCCTATTTTGTACCTTAGCGCACGATATCTCTCAGTCTTCGTGCGTTACACCCCTATTTTGTACCTTTGCGCACGATATCTCTCAGTCTTCGTGCGTTACACTCCTATTTTGTACCTTAGCGCACGATATCTCTCAGTCTTCGTGCGTTACACTCCTATTTTGTACCCCTAGCGCACGATATCTACGAGTCTTCGTGCGATACACCCCTATTTTGTACCTTTGCGCACGATATCTCTCAGTCTTCGTGCGATACACCCCTATTTTGTACCTGAGCGCACGATATCTCTCAGTCTTCGTGCGATACACTCCTATTTTGTACCCTTGCGCACGATATCTCTCAGTCTTCGTGCGATACACCCTTATTTTGTACCTTTGCGCACGATATCTCTCAGTCTTCGTGCGTTACACCCCTATTTTGTACCTTTGCGCACGATATCTAATTAAAAAACACTAAATATATAAGAATATGTATTAAATTATTTAATCCATGCGCTATAATGGCTACTTCTAATCGGTTAGTCTTTAAATAAAGTGCGCCAAATAATAATCCTATTCCAAAGTAAATGATAAACTCACCTATACTTGATGGTCCATGTGATAATCCAAATAGTACACTAGATACGATATATCCTATTAGTAGATGTCCTTTAAACATCCCTTTTAACATGAAACCTCGAAATATAAGCTCTTCAAATATTGGTCCTAGTATCACAAATATAATAATAGATATGTATAGAGGTAAAGTATTTAAATCTTTATATACTTCCATTTGATTTTGTGGTTGTCCTATAATTGCCGATACAGTCCAATACATGATAAGTGCTATACCTAATGTACTCAATGTATATTTGATATCTGCTTTCTTTAAAGCTTCAAATTTAATAAGTTGTAATTGGAATCGATGCATTAAATAAAGTAACAGGATAAATAACACACACCCTATTAATACAATGAACAAATTGCTAGCTAACGCAATCGATGTATATGTACCCATGCATATAATAATGAGTAAACACGACTTTAAGATTACATACTTCGTTTGATCTTGAAAAATTGGTTCACTATCTTCAAACATTTGTTTCATACTCATTTATTTATCCTCATTTCAATAAATTAACAATTTATTTTTTATAAATAAATGTATTTCGTCCATTATAACAGGAAATCTTATGTTATTGTAACTTCTCATTATACGGCTTATTTCCAGATTTTTTACATAAAATACTGACATGACTATATGAAATATCGTATATTATATATGTATAATTATATTTTGTAGGTGATTTAAAAGTGAACTATTTTATTGTAAATAATATCAATAATAAAATAACTGGCATTGAAAAATCAGTTATAAATAGACTAAAATTATTTAATTCATACAACTTGTCAGCAAAAATTATTACATTATCTTGGAATCCTAATTTACATAAGAATGCTCATATATTCGGAGTAAATAAACAAGTCTTTTCAATGTTTGATTATTTTCAAGAATCTATAAACATTCATATGAATACAGTTAAAGACTGGATTGAATATTGGCAACATGATTTGAACTATGAAATTAAATATATTCCTAATACAAACGATGTAAGAGTATTTCGCAATGGTAAGAGATTTATATATGCTAGTTTCCGCGACTCCGACTACAAATTATTAAATTTTGTGAATCATATAGATACAAAAGATAAAAAATGTAAAAGAGATTATTACGATTCTAGAGGTTTCTTAAGTCGTATTAGATATATGTGTGCTAAAGAAAAGCCGGTCTATGATGCTTATTTAACACCAAATGGACAAGTAAAGTTAGAAATATATTTCGATCAAAATCAAGAAAAAGAAATCATTTCTAGAATCATGCTTTATGATTTTCATTCTAAAGATTATATATTTGATAACAAAAATGAACTGGTCGTATTTTTCTATGAACATTTATATAAAGACGGTGACTTATTCTTTAGTGATAAGACTGCTATTACTTCTCCACCATTCTTACTTACAGATTCGAAAATACCCGTTATATCTGTATTACATAGTACACATGTTAAGGACAACAATGATATCGAAGGTTCAGACATTAAAAATATTTATGGTAGTGTATTCAATCATTTAGAGCGATTTTCTGGTATTTTAGTATCTACTCTTCAACAAAAGAAAGATGTAGAGAAGCGTATTCAATCAAAAATACCTGTTTATAATATTCCAGTTGGATATGCTCAACCAATAGAGCCGAATTATTCACCTACTGTGCCTGACGGGCCAATTAAATTAATGTCGATCGCACGATATTCACCTGAGAAACAACTCGAGCATCAAATTCGACTCGTCGATAAATTGAAAGAAGATTTTGAGCAAATTGAACTTCATTTATTTGGATTTGGTAGTGAATTAAATAAATTAAAAGAATTGGTTGATTCATTAAGTTTAGAAGAACATGTTAAATTCCGTGGATTCATCCCTAATATTACGAAAGAAATGCACAAATTCCATGTAAGTATGATAACAAGTAATATGGAGGGATTTGCATTAGCATTGTTGGAATCATTATCAAATGGGCTACCTGCAATCAGTTATGACATCCCTTATGGACCAAGTGAATTGATTGTTAACGGTAAAAACGGTTATCTTGTTCCTAGAAATGATGAGGACAACCTTTATGAAACCGTGAAGTCTTACTTAAGTAATCCTGAACTGCAAAAAACATTCCGAGACAACTGTATGACTGAATCACAAAAATACGCACAAAGTGAAATTATTAAGAAATGGCTTCATTTATTAGGTGAAGTAAAATCATAAATTCAAACAAGAACCCCCAATTCATCATTCTGAATTAGGGGTTCTTATTTATGTTATTTCATAGGTACTATTAAATAAAATGTTGTACCGACATCCTCTTTACTTTCTACCTTTAATTGTCCGTCCATTTGTTCGGCCAGATTTTTCGCAATATATAAACCTAAACCTGACCCACCCGTATCTTTGTTTCTAGACGCTTCAACGCGATAAGTGCGATCAAATATACGGTGTAAATGTTGCTCTGCGATACCTGGACCATCATCAGAAACGGCAATGCATATATTACTGTCTTCTTTCGTAACTTTAATTTCAACTCTTGTTCCAAGTTGTGTATATTTAAATGCATTATCTAAAATATTCATGAGTATACGTTCTAATGGTACTTTATATTGTTTGAAGTAAGTGATATCTTCACATAAATTAACATCTATCGTGCGATTTTCACTCGAGATTTGTTGTTCATAAGATTGTAAAAGTGTCACAAAAAGTTTATCTAAATAGATCGTTTCTAATGGATAACTTTGTTTATGATCTCGATTAATTTCCATTACACTAGTCAATTCATCAAACATCATTGAAATTCTTTGAGATTGTTTAATTAACACACTGTAAGCTTTCTGTTGATCATCTGATTGACTTATAATACCTTCTTTTAAACCTTCTGCATAGGATGTAATACTTGATAATGGTGTCTTTAAATCGTGTGTTAAGTTTTGTACCATTTCACTTTTTTCTTGTTGTTCATATTGAACTTGTTGTATTTGCGCTTCAATATTTCGAGCCATACTATTAAAGGCTTCACTTAATTCTTTCATTTCTTTCGGACTATCTATTTTTATGGCCGTTTCACTATATTGTCCATCTGCTATTAATTTTGTTTGTTTATTCAACAATCTAATACGTTTAACTAATGGCGTAATAAACAACATACAAATGACTGTCGTTAAACAACTTGAAATAATCGCACTAATCGTCAAAAGTAATGTTGTATGTGCATTAAACCACATCCATTTATATGCAATTGCTAGAATAATTGTCGTTAATACAATGCTACTGATAAATGCAGTGATAACTTGTGTTCGAATTGTTAGCATTTATTTCGCCCTTTCAAATTTATAACCTAATCCCCAAACGGTTTTAATAACATATTCATCATATTGATGTTGTTCTAACTTTTCTCTTATACGACGTATATGTACATTTACAGTGTTGGCATCTTCGTAATAGTCGTATCCCCATACTTTTTCGAGTAGTTCTGATTTAGAAATGACCATTTTCTCGTGGTCTGCTAAATACCAAAGTACATCAAATTCTTTTACTCTTAATGATACTTCTTGATCATTTACTTTAATGATTTTTTCTTGTTTACATAATTGTAAAGAACCAAATGTTAAGTAATCTTGTTTAAAATATTTTTGAGTACGATTTAATAAGTTATGCGCTCTTAACACGAGTTCACGTGGGCTGAATGGTTTCTTTATATAATCGTCCGCACCTAACGTCAATGCATAGATCGTATCGTGTTCTTGCGTTTTAGCAGTTAAATAGATAAAAGGAATGTCTAGTTCCTGTGCTTTCATTTCTTTAACGACATCATAACCATTTTTTTCAGGCATCATAATATCTAATATCATTAAATCAATTGCGTCATTCAACTGATGGATAGCTTGTTGTCCATCCGAAGCTGTCACAACTTGATGCCCTTCATATTCAAAGTAAGTCTTACAAATATCTAGAATATCTTGTTCGTCATCTACAATTAAAATATGCGCCATAATCTCTATCCCGCTTCCTTCTTCATAAACTTCTTAACGATAGCAGCTGCTGATAATTTACGTAAACTTCTGATATTTAATGCAATCAATATAAAGCCTACAAGCTGAAGTGGATACGTAAAAATCATATCTGCTAAAATGTAATTTATCATTATAAATATACCAAAAAGTGCTGCATAATACTCCAGAAATCCTAGAATTAAAGCTAATCCTAAAAATATTTCACCTAAAGGAATGACCCATTCCCATAAAGTCGTATATGGTGCAATAATATGCTCAAAAAACCACTTGTACCACATAGGAGAGTCTTGATTCTGTGCGATTACTTGCGTTAATCCTTGTAAACTAAACCCTCCTGTTAATTTTTCATATCCTTGCATATAGATTAAATAACCACTATAAACGCGAATGATTAAACATATGAATGTATATATCTTTGTCATGACATGCTTTCTCCTTTTATAAAGTTTAAGGGAAACTCAGAATTACTGAATTCCCCCTCAGTGAAACGTATTTATTTTAATTTAGCACTACCGAATACAACATGTGCTTTATCACAATAAATTGTCACTTCATTATATTTAGATGTGTCCATGTCTTTTAAATCAAATGTTTGTTCCATCTTATCGTAATCTACTTTATCAATTTTCATACCTTTTTTAATATCGCCATCTTTAGTTAAGTAAACATGTAAGTCAGGTCCTTTTGATGATTTGAAATCAGTTAACATTAATTTATTATCTTTAATCGTTGCCTTACCTTCTACTTTTTCACCATTCATAGATTCAAACATTCCAGACATCATCATGTCTTTCATGTCACTGTCTTTCATGTTTTCTTTACTCATGTCTTTATCTTTCATTTCAGTTTTCGTATCCATCTTATCGTCTTTATGCATATCATTATTACCACATGCACCTAATAATATAGTTGTTGTTAATGCAAATGCTCCAAATGTTGTTTTAGTTAAGTTCATTTAACACATCTCCTCTTTAGTTGATATGTTAAGTTTATGCCCTATGACATCAATAAACCATTAACTGTTTATTAACTACTATGAACTCATTATTAATTCTCGATTTTAATGACGCTTTGTGTTTCAGAACGACTCATGAATACTTTTTTCGTCATATTGATAAATAATCCAGTCTCTACAACGCCTATGATAGATATTAAATCTTGATTTAATTGCTCTGGATGATGAATCTCTCCAAACTCACAATCTAATATGTAATGATCATTGTCTGTTATATATACATTTGAATCTTTCGTTCGTAATGTCGCTTGGCAACCTAAACTTTCTATTGCACGTGCTGTGATTTCCCATCCAAAAGGCACAACTTCTACTGGTAATTTAAACTTCCCTAACGTCTTAACGTATTTCGTTTCATCTACAATCACAATAAAATTATCCGTGGCATTCGCAACAATTTTTTCACGTAGTAGCGCACCACCGCCACCTTTAATCAATTGAAGATTTTCGTCAACTTCATCAGCACCATCTATAACTAAATCTAAATGGCTCACTTCTGAAAAATCAGTAAGCGGAATATGAAGAATACGTGCTAATTCAGCAGTATCTTCAGATGTTGGTACACCTTTAATTTGAAGGCCGTTTTTAACACGTTCACCTAACTTCTCAATTGCATAACGCATAGTTGAACCTGTACCAATTCCTATCGTCATACCATCTTGTATATCATTAACCGCTTCATAAGCAACTTCTCTCTTTAGCTCATCTTGATTCACGTTGTACACCTCATTCGATTTTTTCAATTATTGTTACAAGTTTAACACACCAAAAATATTTGTTCAGAGTACAAAAAAGCTGAGGCAACTTCATGCCTCAGCTAATCAAAACTATATATATAAAATTATGGATTATTTAGTTTGAGAAGTTTCTTGATCAGTTCTTGGTAATGGGTAGAAACCTGCTACAAACTGTTTCCATAATGGGTCTGGTAAATCATGTTTGTCTGCTCTTTCAGGATCGAATACAGAAACGATTTCGTCTTCTTTTCCTTGTTCGATTTTTGATACGAATTGGTAATCAAGTAATAATTCTCTACCAAGTGCAATAAGTGGTGCACCTGTTTCAATTGCTGATAATGCATCTTCAGCAGTAAAGATTGAACCTATTCCTATTAATGGCACACGACCATCAATCCATTCTAATAATAATTTAATACGTTCTTCACCTTTATATTGACCTTCTCTTGTTGTTGAATGAATATCCATTAATGACACATGTAAGTAATCAAGTGGTTTTTCAGATAAAGTCTTAACAAGTTGTTCTGTTAATTCCATAGAAATACCTGGAGATTCTACTTCTTCAGGAGAGAATCGATAACCTACAATAAAGTCAGGTGTTGCATGTTCACGTACAACTTTAAGTACAGCATCAACAACTGCTAAAGGATATTTAATATGTTCACCCCACTCATCATCTCTTCTGTTGTAATAAGGTGAGAAGAATTGATGAATTAAATAATGGTTTGCACCATGAATTTCAACACCATCAAAGCCAGCATCGATTGCTATTTTAGTAGCATTAGCGAAAGATTCAATAGTGTGTTCAATTTCTTCTACAGTTAATGCTCTCGCAACATGTGTTTCTTGTTGTCCGAAGCCTTTCACTTCAACTTCACTTGGAGCAGCCGCTTCACCAGTTGGCGTTAATCCAGGTAAAGACATCGCACCACCATGATGGATTTGAATTAAAGCTTTCGCACCATTTTTCTTCATTACTTCAGCTTGTTTCTTAAGACCAGCAAGATCCGCTTCTTTAGATACAGATGGTTGTCCAGGAAAAGCTTGGCCAAGCGGTTCAACATAACTCGCAGCAGTAATAGAAATACCTACATCTTGAGAACGTTTTTCTATATATGGAATTTCAATATCAGAAATCGTACCATCTTCATTTGATGAAATATGTGTTAATGGCGCAAGTACAAATCTATTCTTAACTTCCACACCATTCGGTAATCTTAAAGATTTAAATAAAGGTTCATATTTTTTGTTCATTTTCAATAACTCCTCCTTATGAAATAACACTATACCACCATCAGAAAATAACATGCCAATTTAATGCTTATAGAAATGGTATGAAATAGATTTTTTGGTTATCTCGTGAGTTTATTAAGCCTTTAACTCACATCTTCAACAATCTCATATATCTATTACCTCCCAGCACACGAAAAAACTGAACTTAAATTTATAAGTTCAGTTTTTCCTATTATATCCTAAGCCTTTTTCTATTTTTCTTCGGATAGTTTTTTATTTGTACGTTGTTGTAATAATACGGCTACTGCTCCAATGATAACAATGATTGCAATAACGCCTGCGATTCCTAAGAATTTCGCGATATAACCGACTACAATTCCGACTGCTAAGAAGTCTGTGTCTGAGAATGTTGTTGATGCTGCCCCTAAATCACCCATGAATGGTAGTAGTAATAATGGTAAGAATGTTACTAAGATACCATTTAATGCTGAACCTGCGATTGCACCTTTAATACCACCTCTTGCATTACCGAACACACCTGCTGTTGCACCTAAGAAGAAGTGTGGGACAACGCCTGGTAATATAACGACACCACCAATTAAGAACATAATAAACATACCGATGACACCTGTAATAAAACTTACAAAGAATCCAATTAACACTGCATTTTGTGCATAAGGAAATACGATAGGACAGTCTAATGCTGGTTTCGTATTTGGTACAAGCTTTTCAGAAATACCTTTAAACGCTGGAACAATTTCAGCTAAGATCAGTCTAACACCTGTTAAAATGATAAACACACCTGCAGCAAATGTCACACCTTGAATAACAGAGAAGACAATAAAGTTAGTGCCATCACTTAATTCAGAATGAACGAAACTTGGACCTGCAAATAAAGCTGCTATAATATATAGAACGATCATTGTTAGTGAGATACTGATTGTACTTTCTCTTAGGAAACTGAGTCCTTTAGGGAAGTTAATATCTTCTGTTGATTTTGATTTCCCAGAAAATAATTTACCGACTTCTCCTGCTGCCCAATAACTAACTGTTCCAAAGTGACCAATTGCCACTTGATCAGACCCCGTAATTTTCTTCATTGTAGACTGACCAAGTGCAGGTAATACAGCCATAATCAATCCTAAAATAATAGATCCCATAACAACTGTCATCGTACCTGTAATGTTACCAACAGTTAGAAGAATCGCTAGAAACGCTGCCATGTAAAATGTATGATGCCCCGTTAAGAAAATGTATTTCAAGTTCGTAAATCTTGCTATAAATATGTTCACAAGCATACCGAACATCATAATTAATGCTGCTGTTGTACCATAATCTTTCAGCGCAATTGATATAATGGCTTCGTTATTCGGCACGATGCCTTGAACACCAAATGCTTCTTGAAACATTTTTCCAAAAGGTTCTAGTGAATTTGTTACAACACCTGCCCCAGCACTTAAGACTAGGAAACCGAGTATCGTTTTAATTGTGCCTGACGTAATGTCTGCTGCTGATTTCTTCTGTACAATTAACCCGATTAACGCGATAAGCGCTACGAGTATAGCTGGTTGACTAAATACATCTACAAAAAATCCTAAAATTGAATTCATGTTGGTGTCTCCCCTTTGCTTATAATATGTTCAATCCTTTTAATTTTTCTTCAAGTTTATTTTGCAATTCTTCTTTGTCTAAAATATTATCTAACACAACTACTTCACCTAAACGTTGCGCATTCTCTTCTAAGTCTCTTCCACAAATAAATATATCTGCCATATCTGGACTAGCTGTCATAATATCACTGTGTTCTACTTCTATATCAGATGGTGCTTGTAAATTCTTCAAAGCTTCTTGTGCATTCATTTCTACCATGAAACTACTTCCTAAACCGTGTCCACATACTACTAAAATTTTCATATTAATCATTCTCCTTAAATATATTGATAATTTCTGATTTGCTGTTCGCATCAATCAGTGATTGAACTGTTTCTTTGTCGCTTAAAATAGTTGCTAATTTCCTTAAAATTTCAAGATGTGCTTCATTATCAATTGCACTTAAAATAAATATTAACGATGCATAATGGCTATTATCCGAGAAATTAATATGTTCATTTAATTTAAGTAAGCTTAACCCTACTTTATGAACATCATCATTCGGTCTTGCATGTGCAATCGCAATCTCTGGCGCAATAACAATATATGGTCCCATATCATGCACACTTTGAATCATTGAATTGATATAAGCTTGATTAAAATAACCCACTTCCAATAACGGCTGAGCTGCAATTTGAATACTCTCTTCCCAATTGGATACTTTTTCTTTAATTTGAATGTGTTCTTCTTTTATAATCAAGGTCAAATTTAGACACTCTCCTCACTTTGGCTTGCTTTTTTTATGAGTTGTCGTATTACTGCTTTGTCGCCTTTCATTAATTCTGCTCTTGCGTCTTCATCCATAATGATTTGACTCAACTGACCAAGTGCATTCAAATGTATTTGTGGTTGGCTCGTCGCAAGTGTAATCACAACTTTTACAGGATCAAATCGATCATGACCGAAGTCTATGCCATCTTCGAAATGTGTTATTGAAATGCTGACCGGTACATTTACATTTTCAAAATTCGAATGAAGTAAAGCAATATTCGGACCAATGACCATATACGGTCCAAATTTATCTAAATGCTTCATAATATCGGTACCATATTGAGCATTTACATGGTTTGAATTCACTAACATTTCAACACTCTTTTGGATAGCTTCATTTCTACTTCCAGCTTTCACATGTGTTTCGATATGTTCTTCCGGAATCACATCTTCTAAAGTCGGACCGACCGTTTTGAAACTGGATATATATCGTTCTCTATAATCATTAATCATTTCATTGATCTTGTTTCTATCATCTTTATTCAAAAATGGTGACACTTCTATCGTTGGTACTGAAAAACCTTCTACTGGAACGGTCGAAAGTATATAATCTACACCGTGAGATTTCAGAAAGCTTTCTGAAATGTCATATATTGAAAAGGCATCTAATATTTCTAACTCTGGGTAAATATTTTTTATTCGGCTTTTCAACAATTGTGATGTTCCAACGCCAGAACCACATAATAAGATGACTTTAATATGTGTCGTTTCCTCGTTAGACATGCGTTCTATTGAAGATGCAATATGAAGTGCTAAATATGCAATTTCATCTTCGTTAAATTTAACGTGATAGGCTTCTTCAAATATCCAAACTTGTTGTTTAATCGCTAAAACTACTTCATAATACTCTCTTAATATCTCTTGCTTTAGAGGATTCTCATGTTGCATATTGAAAGACATGCGATGAATTGCCGGTTGTAAATGTGTGACAAGTCCTGTTATCAATTTATGGTCATGCATAAGCGGAACACCTATTTGAGCACTGACTTTTTGAATAAATAATTTAGATAGTTCCGTAATATTCTGTTGTGATTGTTCTTGATGATACTTGTTTACACGTGCACCTAATAAATGCAAAGTTATAAATGCCGCTTCACTTTTAGGAAATACGATATCAAATAACTTTTCTAACTCGGCAGTTATTTGAATGGCAATTTGAAATGCCTCTGTCTTACGCAGCCTCTCATACTCTTCATCAGGGATTTCAAATACAAATTCTGCTTTGGCACGATGAATGGCAATAATAATGTGATATATTAAGCCATCAATACCAACTTGAACTAATTGAAAATCTTGATTATTAATGGTCGTAATCACAGCTCGTCGTATTTTCTCAAGCTCTTCTTTCGAGAATACTTCAATACCAATTTGTGCAGTAGATTTCTTAAAGTATTCATTCACCACATGCGCATATGCTTCTCTGAGTTGCTTTTCATTACCTTCAATTACAAAACCTTTATTCTTTTTATATTCAAGCATAAGGCCATACGTTTCTAACCAAGCTTGAACACTTTTCAAATCATCTACAACCGTTCGGCGTGATACATTTAACAAATCTGCTAAACTTTGAGAACTGATTGGATGTGTAGATTCAAATAATCTTAGAATAATCTGTTCTTTTCTTTCATTCTTGGAATAATGAATATCTAACTCAACATCAGATGATGCCATGTAGCTTTCTTTATGTGATAATTTGACGCCTAAACTTTTATTTCTTTCAACATCCATATTCAATTTCTCTTTAAACGATTCGATATACTCTAAATCATATTGAATCGTACGTTCACTCACTTGAAATAAAGATGCTAATTCAGAAATCGTGACGAAGTTGTTCTCAGATGATAAATAAGACAATATATTTCTCTGTCGTTTACTCAGCAATCAAATAACCTCCCTGTATTTATTGTAAGCGTTTACTGATTGTTATAGATGTGTAATCTACTTCGTTATATAATCCGAAACATTTCACATCAATGCAACTGATTGCATTATTGCATAAAAAATCCACATAATCTGATTGTGGTCAGATTATGTGGATATTCATTAAATCAGCTATATTTTTACTTTCGTCCAAACTTGTTCGTAACGGGGGTGTTAGTTACAAAACTCGACTAAACTGTTACTATGGACTTCCTTAGTTACAAAACTCGGTTGAAGTGTTACTATGGGCAGCCTTAATTACAAAACTCAGCTGAACTGTTACTATGGGCAGCCTTAGTTACAAAACTCAGCCGAACTGTTACTATAGACCCTCTTAATTACAAAACTCAGCTGAACTGTTACTATGGACCTCCTTAATTACAAAAGTCTGCCGAAGTGTTACTATGGACGGCCTTAGTTACAAAACTACTGAGAATTGTAATTACTGGTCTCCTTATTTGCACTTCTCACCAAAACTGCTAATAACAACACCAGTATTTGCACTTCTCACCAAACTTGCTAATAACGACACCAGTATTTGCACTTCTCACCAAAACTGCTAATAACGACACCAGTATTTGCACTTCTCAGCAAACTTGCTTATAAATCTTATTTAAAAGGAATTCCTTCATAAAAAATGCCAACAAAATCACAACTATGACTTTGTTGGCATGTACGAGACTATTATTTATATCTCTTATAAAATTTCTTTATTTACTGTTTTTAGTTTTTCTTCTACCAAATAATAATAATGAACCTAATCCTGCTATAAGTGATCCAAATAATGCATATTGTGTATTATCTAATTCACCTGTATTTGGTAATTCATTTTTATTTTCTTGCTTTTTACTTTGTTCTTTTGATTGTTCAGTAGCCATTTTTTCTTTATTTGTTTCTTGTTTTGTTGATTCAACTTTATCTTTGTTTGCTACTGTCATAACTGAATTCTGTTGATCTTTATTTGTCATGACTTGATCTTTTGTAGACATAGTTGTTGGTTGCATACTATTATTAGCAGCTGGTTCTGATTTGTGATCCATTGTTGGACTTGGCTCCGGAGTCGGCTCTGGCATTGGCTCTGGTGTCGGTTCTGGACTTGGCTCCGGACTTGGTTCTGGCATTGGCTCTGGTGTTGGCTCCGGAGTCGGTTCCGGTGTTGGTTCTGGACTTGGCTCTGGTGTTGGTTCCGGTGTAACAGCTGCATCGCCTAAGTCTTGAATTCTGACATGGTAAGCACCTTCGTAATCTACATTTTCTGTAACGAGATGAATTTTAATGATTGCATTATAGAGTTCTTGACCTTCTACAATAGGGAATAAGATTGTTCTTGTATCTTTTTCACTATCTTTATCAATAATGATTGGACGTTTATATCCATCTTCACCTTCTACTTGGAAATCTTTCCACATTGAATCATGTTTCAAAGTAACAGCTAACATCTTCTTACCGTCATATTCAACTACTTTAGCAGGATGTTCAACTTCGAAGTCCATATGCGATTGTTCATCTTTAGAACTATGCAATACTTTAAAGTTTCTATCTTTTGCTTTTGACATATCTACATTTGTAACGGGTGCTTTTTCAAATTCTGTTACAGCAGATTTTAATTCTTTATCTAATTTTTCTTTAAGTACTTTTAACTCTTCTTGAAGTTGTGGTTTTTCATCATCAGATACTTTATTGATTAATTTTTCAAGCTCACGAACTTTATCTTCTAAAGTTATCGCTTTGTCATATTTCTCTCTATCTTTTTGTTTCTTATACTCGTCTTCTGTAACATAATCAGAAGCGTCTTTAGTAATTGGTTTAGCAAATACGATATGACCAAGTTCATGTTCAGACTTTTCGCCAAATATTAATGAAGAACCTTTTATTTTTAATTCTTTCGTGTTCTCATTAACTTTAACTCTAATAGTTGCGACTTCATTTTCTGTATCAAATGATACAACGTCGTAGTCTAACTTTTTATCACCATCAAAGAGATCAAACTCAACCCATGTAGAAGGCGCATCTACACGTAACTCTAATACTGGTTGATCACCATCAAAAATCACACTTGCTGGGTCTTTAATCATAGCCCCATAGTAGAACATTTCTGAATCATCTTTCGGGTTGATAACTTTAAAGTTAATTGGTCGTTTTTCACCATCAACTTTTTTATTATGAATGTCTTTGTTTTTAACATCTTCTCTTAATTTTGAAGTTTCTTCTTTTGGCTTTTCTGGTTCTACTTTTGGTGCTTCTGGAACTGCATTATCAAAAATAACACGTGTTGTATATTTGTTATCATAGTTAATAAAAGGGACAACGATATGTACTTTTGATGTAAGTTCTGAAACGCCTGATGGTACTTCAACTTTAACAACACGTTTATCATCATTTTCTTCTAATGTTGTCATATTAAGTTTTTCATCACCATTATATAATTCAAACATCTTCCACCAGCTAGGATGTAATAATGTGAAATTCAAATAGTTTTTCCCATTTTCTTGGCTTAATTTTGAAGGATGTTCTAAATAATCATCCATTACAGATTTTGCATCTTCCGTTTCTTTCTTAACAATAAATCCAAAGTCTTGTGCTTCATTTTCTTCAGATACAGCACTTTTCTCTTTATCATTTGTTGCTTCACTAGTTGCAGTTGAACGTGTTGGTTGAGCAGTAGCTGTTTCTTCAGTTGCTACTTTGTCTTCTGATTCATTCGATTCTTTAGATGAAGTTAATGTTTCCTCGTCTTTAGATACTGTCGTTTCTTTATTTGAAGCTGGTGTTTCTTCAGAAGCTGGTGTTTCTTCAGAAGCTGGTGTTTCTTCAGAAGCTGGTGTTTCTTCAGAAGCTGGTACGGAGTTTGTATCTTCCGCTTCAGTTACTTCATTTTCTTCAGCTACATCAGTATTAGGAGTAGCTTCTTTATCTGTATTTTCTGATTCTGCTGATTCTGCTGTTTCAGTAGCTGTAGCATCGTTAGCTTCTGATGGCTCACTTTGACTATCATCTGTAGCAGTCGCCGCTTCATTTACTGTATCAACTTTATCTTCCATTGCATTAGCTGTTTGACCTGCTCCTAAAAACAAAGTCGCACCAATTGCAATTGAAGCTATCCCTCCCGACAATTTTCTAATTGAAAAATGATGTTGTTTCTTGATTGTAGAACGATTCTTGTTGTTTTCTTGCTGTTTTGTCATATTCATCTCTCCCGTATTTTAAAGTCGATAATGATAATCGTTATCATTTGTCAATTCAAAATTATACCATCTAATCAAAAATTTAGGAATATATAAATGGATATTTTTGTCATTTTTTTGACAGATTATACTCGTCTAAATGAGTCCACAAAAAAATCAGCTTAGGACATGTTCATCCTAAACTGATTTAACCTTATTTATTCAGCTACTTTAATAACTTGTTTACCAAAATTATCGCCTGTAAATAACTTACGGAATGCATTTGGAATTTGATCAAATCCTTCATCTATAGTTACTTCGGATTTAATTTTCCCTTCTTGTACCCATTGTGCTAACTGTTCACTTGCTTCTTTAACATCTTCATTAAATTGTGCAACAATGAATCCTTGCATCAATGCTTGGCTTTTAATCAATGTTTGTTGAATACGTGGTCCAATATCTTCGCCTTTAAGATTATATGAAGAAATTGCGCCACAAACTGGTATACGCGCAAATTTATTTAAATGTTTAAACACTTCATCTGAAAGTGCCCCACCAACATTTTCAAAATAAACATCAATACCATTTGGAACGGCTTTTTCTAATGCTTCAGCAAAGTCATCTTTCTTATAATCTATACCTTCGTCAAAGCCTAATGTTTCAGTTAAGTAATTTACTTTCTCTGATCCGCCTGCAATGCCTACTACGTGCGCGCCTTTCAACTTAGCAATTTGTCCTACGACAGAACCAACCGCACCAGATGCAGCTGAAACAACTACTGTTTCACCTTCTTGAGGTTTACCAATTTTCAAGAGTCCTTGATAAGCTGTCATACCAGGCATTCCTAGTACACTTAAATATAGGTATAAGGGTACTTCAGTTGATGGAATTTTAGTAACATATTTTTCATTGATTGTTATATATTTTTGCCAAGGTAAAATACCTGTTACAATATCGCCTTCTTTAAGACCAGAAGCATTTGATTGAACAACTTCTGCAACGATATGGCCGTTAAATGGTTTATCTAATTCATAAGACTGCGTATAACTTTTAGAATCATTCATACGTCCTCTCATGTATGGATCTACAGAAACATATATTGATTTTAATAGCACTTCTTCATTATTTGGTTCTTTCACTTCTATTTCTTCATAACGAAATACATCATCTTGAGGGATACCTTCAGTTCTTTTAGCTAATACAATTTGTTCATTTTTCATGGATTATCCTCCTCATTTATAAAAAACAATTACTTACTTTACGCTTGTCAATATTAAACGTGATTATTGAGTGAGTCAAACAGTCTGTTCAAAAATTGATTTATCTAAACTTTTATCATATTTTATTTAAAATTCACTAAATTTTCAAATTAAATACATAATAATTCCTTTTTAAAAATAAAATTACACTAATAGAATTATTTAAACATATAGAATTTTTAGACAAATCTCTGTATAATTGTCTGCCGGAGGTGCAACATGAATCAATTTTTCAAGAAGAAAGAACACCTTTCTTCTCAATCAAATAAAAAACTTAAAAAAACACTCGGCGCTTTTGATTTAACCATGCTTGGAGTCGGAGCTGTTGTTGGTAGTGGTATTTTTATCTTACCTGGTGAAATCTCCTCTACAATAACTGGACCTGGAATTATGCTTTCATTTATTATCGCTGCAATCGGATGTGGTTTAGCAGCTTTATGTTATTCTGAATTTTCATCAAAAATTCCACAAGCTGGTAGCGCCTATACATATAGTTATTATGTTTTTGGTGAAGGTATTGCTTGGATATTAGGTTGGGCATTATTACTTGAATATGGCTTAGCAATAGCAGCAGTCGCAAGTGGCTGGTCTTCATATGTCGTTAACTTATTATCTGGTATGAATATCCATGTCGTAAAAGCTTTATCTGGTTCATATGACCCATCTAGTGGTCATTATTTTGATTTACCAGCATTTATTATCATTATGATCATTGGCGCATTATTAATTATTGGCGTAAAAGAATCTACGCGCATCAATAATATTATGGTGATTGTCAAAATAATGGTTGTCCTACTCTTTATAATAGTAGGTATTTTTTACGTTAAACCTGATAATTGGAGTCCGTTCTTACCATTTGGTTTCAATGGTGTGTTAACAGGTGCTTCAATGGTGTTCTTTGCATATATTGGATTTGATGCAGTATCATCTGCTGCTGAAGAAGTTAATAATCCTCAAAAGAACATGCCAATCGGAATTATTGGTGCATTAACGATTTGTACGATTTTATACATTATTGTTTCAGCTGTACTTACAGGTGTCGTACCCTATCAAAATTTAGAAGGTGTTGGCGCACCAGTTGCTTATGCATTACAATCCATTAATCAAAATTGGATAGCTGGATTCCTGTCACTAGGTGCAATCGTTGGTATGACAACAGTTATCTTCGTCATGTCTTATGGCGGAACGCGTTTAATATTCGCGATGAGTAGAGATGGTTTACTTCCAAAAGTATTCTCTAAAACGAATCAAAAGCAAACTCCCGTACAAAATACTGTCATACTCACATTATCTATGGGAATCGTATCAGGTCTTGTACCTTTATCAGAACTCGCTTCATTAATTAATATCGGTACATTATTTGCATTTTGTACCGTTTCAATAGGCGTTCTGTTCTTAAGAAGAAATCGTACATTACCATCAGAAGGCTTTAATGTACCTTTATATCCTGTATTACCAATCGTATCCTTTATCATCTGTTTATACTTGATGACAAACTTAACACGTACAACTTGGATAGCATTTATTATATGGTTTATTTTAGGAATTATCATGTACTTTACGTATGGAATAAGACACTCAAAATTAAGAACCAAATAAATTTTTCAATTCCAAGATTTCAAAATTTACAATTCTATCACTTTCTGTCATGATTCAAATATAGAAATCAAATTGATAGAGAGAAAGAGGTTATCTTATGTTAATCATAAATGCGAAGTTTGAAGTTCAAGCACAAGCAGTTGAACAATATGAAGCATTGATTAAAGATTTAGTAGCATCATCAAGACAAGAAACAGGAAACATCGGTTACGAACACTTCAAATCAACTGAGTCAGACAATACTTATTTAATGTATGAAATTTGGGAAAACCAAGAAGCTATAGAAGCACATAATAATAGCGAACACTTCCAACAATTTATTAAAAGTGTCAAACCATTATTAGCCGGACCTTCAGATATTAAAGTAAGTGCAAGCAAAGAATAGAACATACTCATAGCTGAAGAATCCTATAAATAAACGAATAAGCATATCACTAATCTGAGAAACTCAGAAAATAAAGTGATATGCTTATTTTTTGTGTGATTATGATGGGCTAACTACCATTATTCCGAATTGTGGTAATTAGAACGCTGTAACTTCCATTATTTCGAATTCTGGTACTTAGAGCGCTGTAACTTCCATTATTCTGAATTGTGGTAGTTAGAACGCTGTAACTTCCATTATTCCGAATTGTGGTAGTTAGAATGCTGTAACTACCATTATTCTGAATTCTGGTAGTTAGATGGGCGCTCACTTACGGACATTTCTCGGAATTCTGTCCCTAACGACGCCTCTTACGGTCACTTCTCGGAATTCTGTCCCTAACGACGCCTATATCAAACTAAATTCAAATACTTTCTACTTCCAAGCTGGTTTATCTGATCCTCTGACCATCAAGACTGTATCGTAATGTCCTGGTGTTTCACTCATTTCTACTTGATCTGTCACGCCTACATATGTTCCAAGTGGTGTTTCTGCTTCAAATTGTTCTGGTGCTACGGCACGATGTTCTTCATTACTATTTGCTACTTCTTGTGCATATGCTTTATCAAATATACCTAAAGACATTAAATACGCAGACACTTTACTTAATGATACAGATACACTATAACTACCCCCTTCTACTGCTCGTCTTTCTAATGCTTTAATTGTACCGAGTTCTAACAACCATGAAATAACATAATCATTTACAACAACAATTGGTGGCAATGCGGGTTGTTCATCTGTTCCTTCTAAACTCATGACACCTGTGACACTTCCTGCCGTCTGATCAAATCCATTTCTATCTGACCATGGTCCAGCATGTCCATGTAAATTAACAGAAGCATGTATGATACCTGGTTTCTTCTCTGCTAATGCTTCAGCTGTCACATTGTATTTTTCCATAAATCCATGTCTTTTATTAATGAAGAATATATCTGCATCACTTAACAATTCATCAAATTTATCTCTATGTGACTGTTGATTTGTAATATCTAAATAAGTTGAACGCATTCCGACATTAGAAGTTAAATACATAGTTTCTACTTCTAACTCAGTTGGTCGCCATACATTGAGTACGTCTGCTCCGTGTAATGCTAAACCTCTACCGAGTCCTGCTCCTGCTATAACATGTCCCATTCCTAATGCTCTTATGCCACTTAATGGTTGTTCTGGGTTCTCAGTGAATGGTATCGGTTCAGATTCTCCTATTTTCTTAATTTCAACGAGTTCTGATTCTGCAATATATTTAAACTGTTCTTCTTCAACAAACTCTTCAACAGAGCGCACGAGCGGCATCACGATACCTTTTTTAGAACCCGCTTCTTCTAGTTCTTTACCATTCCACTGTTTAATCGCTTTAGTAACCGCTTCTTTCGTTCCACGACAATCTAATAAATCTAATACATGTTCTTTAGCATTTGGATAAGGGTTTAATGGCATTACCCATCTATTATCTTTCGTTTCATAAAAATTAAATCTAAATGGTGTATGTGGATCTTCTTGACCTTTTGCTGGAAATCCATTTAATGTTTCCCATTTTCTTTCGTAAAAAGGTGATAATCTTTTTAATGCTTTTCTAATATCGACATGAATGTCTTGTCCTTTACCGCCTCGAACTTGCCATAAATGCGCTAAAGCAACTGATTTAGCCGCCAAACCTAATCCTGCTAATCCGGCAATTCGTAATGTACTTGGTAACACTGGATCTTTACCATAGAATGTAACATTACCACCACTATCTGCAGTCGTATAACCAACTGAATTAAGAATTTCTTCTAAAGCTGCTTTTAAATCAAAGTGGTCGTCAGTTACTCTATTCTGTTTATTATTTAACAACGTTTCTTTCAACATTTCGGCATCTTGTTTCAATTTGTTCTCCTCCAATATTTTTCATATTATTATTATAAAAATGTTCGACTTTAAAAAACAATGTGTGTAAAATGAGAAAAGCAACACATTTTTAAATTATGTTGCATTCATAAGAAGGTGAACAGTTTGGACAAGAAACAAAAACAATCCAGAAACAAAATTCAGAATGCATTATTAACATGTTTAAATACAACGAGCATTCAATCCATAACAGTTAAACAGTTATGTGAAGAAGCTGAAATCAATCGTTCAACGTTTTATAGACATTATCCATCAATTGAAGTATTAATGTCTCATACAATATCCAGTTACTTTCAACTACTATTCGGTGAGCCTTATAAATTTTATTTAAAACATCATAGCATTAGTGAATCACAATTCTATATCGCTAATAATATCTTTAGCCATATATCCCATTATGCGTATTTCTATCAAACGATGTTCAAACACTATCCTAATTTCTACATCTTGCTTAAAAATCATATCCATCAAAGATATATTATCTTTTTTGAAGATACTGGCGTTCAAAATGACATGATATTAGATAAAGATATTGTCGCTGAATACGTTGCATCGGCTTATGCAGGCATGATACAAGGTTGGGTCATTAGAGCATTAGACACACCACCTGATGAAATGGCACAAAGATTAATCACACTTAATTCGACAGGTCCTATCAAATTATTAATAGACGCAGAGAAAAAGCCAAGGCAATAAAATCATTGCCTTGGCTTTATATGAACTACATAAATTCTGATATTGTTTCTACTATTAAATAGATATTAAGCACACTTAGAACTACTGCGAGTATCCAAGATATCATATTAACCCATCTTTTATTGACGAATTGTTTACCCATGATGTTTGGATTACTTGTTGCCATAATTAATGGAATAATACTAAATGGTAAAGCTAAACTTAAAAATACTTGTGTGAAAATTAATAAATCTTCTATTTTTGTATCGCTTGATCCGTATAACCATAAACAAAGAAATACTGGTATAACTGCGATAACTCTTGTAATGATTCTACGTACCCATGGTTTAAGTTTAATTTTCAAGAAACCTTCCATAACAATTTGTCCTGATAACGTACCTGTTATTGTAGAATTTTGTCCTGAAGCTAATAATGCTATAGCAAATAGTGTACTCATAACAGCGCCACCTATTGCACCGCCTACATGAGAGTGGCTTAAAGCATCATATAAATCAAAGAATCTTCCTAAAGCTTCATGACTACCAAAGAATAATGCTGCGCCTAATACTAATAATAAGCAGTTAATAATAAACGCAATTGTTAATTGAATATTAGAATCGATTGTTGCATATTTAATCGCACTTTTTTTACCTTTATCTGTTCTTTCATAATTTCTAGACTGAACGATTGATGAATGTAAATATAAGTTATGTGGCATAATCGTTGCACCAATAATACCTAACGCAATATATAAAGCGCCTTTATTCGTAACAATTTCAGAACTTGGTAAAAATCCTGCCATTAAGGAACTAGCATCCGGTGAAGAAAGATACACTTCAAACATAAAGATTATGAGAACTGTAAATATAAGTACACCTACAATTGCTTCTATTTTTCTAAATCCGAGTTTAATAATTAAAAGTAAAAGTAAAACATCTAATACTGTGATGGTTACCCCTAAAGTTAGTGGAATGTTAAATAGTAAATTTAAAGCAATCGCACTACCTATTACTTCAGCAATATCAGTTGCCATAATAGCTAATTCAGCTAAAATCCAAGCAAATACACCTAAAGATTTATTGGTCATATGCTCCGTAACTTGTGCTAAATCCATCCCACTTGCTATACCTAATCTTGCACACATGCTTTGTAACAGCATAGCAGATAAACTAGATATTAAAATCACAAATAATAATATATAACCATACTGAGCCCCACCAGACATTGATGTAATCCAGTTACCCGGATCCATATATCCAACTGCTACAAGCAAACCAGGACCTAAATACATTAGGAACTTTCTAAAAGCATTTGCTTCAGCATCAAAAGAGACCGTACTATTAATTTCTTCTAAACTTTTGCCCATGTCTAACACCTCTATATCAAGAGGATATACCTATCTATTTAATTTGTAAACATTTTAATTAGGGTAACCTAAACTTATTGTTATAAAAAAAAGAATCCAAAGCACATAACGTGCCTTAGACCCTTAAAATATTATACATTTTCTTCTTTTACTAAAGGATTGTCAGGTTTAATAAAGAACCACATGATGATTGCGAAGACAGCAGGTATTAACATCAATAGTAACGTAGAATTCCAACCTATTCTATCAACTAGTAGACCTACTAAAAATGGGCTTAAAAATCCTCCAATATTACCCCATAAGTTCATCCATCCAGAAACAGTTCCTGCAAAGTTACGACCTAAGTCTGTAGCAGTTGCCCAGCTCATACCCATTGATGCACCAACTCCAGCTAGACAAATACAAAAACCAATTATACATAAATATAAATTGTTTGTAGTTAATGCGAAGAATAAAGAAATACAAAATACTATGAATCCTAATATAGCAATTATACTTCTAGCTACAAATTTTGATTTCCCTAATGATAAAATTTTATCTGAAATTGTACCACCTAACATAATTATTACAAACATTGCTAACCATGGTGCGCCTGCAATAAAGCCCATCTCTTTAAAATTAACATGGTATTGCTCATGTAAATATGTAGGTAACCAGTATAAAAATAATGTAATGACAAATTGTACAACAAAATATTGTGCTGCTATTGCATAGAAACTAAAACGTTTAAAGAAGATGTTCCAAGGTGCAGTTGTTTTACCTGTATCTACAACGTCACGTGTTTCCATAATAAATCTTTTTTCTGCTTCATTTACCATTTTATGTTGTTCTGGTAAATCTTTAGCGATAATTACCCATAAGATTGCAATTAATATTCCAACTAAACCGAAAATATAAAATACTGCTTGCCAACCAAACGCATTCATAATTGCGATTGTTACAATTGGTGCGATTACTGGACCGAAGTATGAACCTGCTAATAATGCAGAAGATGCACGTCCTTTTTCATTCTTATTAAACCAGTAACTATTAAATACAGCATTTGATGGATACATTGGCGCTTCACCTACACCAAATAAGAAACGTACAAAGTATAGTAAGCCATGATTTTTCACAATACCTGTAAGAATTGTGAAAGCACTCCACCATAATAATGCGATTGTTAACATTTTCTTAGGACCAAACTTTTCAGCTAATATCCCTGAAGGTACTTGCATTAAAGCATAACCAAGTGAGAAGAATGATGCTAATAGCCCGAATTGAGCTTTGTTCATATTTAAATCTTCCATCATAGGTCCGGCGATAATAGAGATGTTTGAACGATCCATATATGCGATAATCCCTATAATAAAGAATGCAATTGCAAAAAACCATCTTATATTAGTTCTTTTTTCTTTCATATATATCCAACTTTCTTAATTAATTTCCCTTCAAATTCATGTGGTCATATGATGACTCTATTTATTAATAAGTTGAATATAGCACAAACAGGAAACGCTTACAACATAAATTTTAAAGATTTATAATATTATTTCATTGTGAATAAATACACAAATATATAAAATTAAAACCCAGACATATGCCTGGGTTCATTACATGATTACTTTTCATATGGGATAACATTATCGCCATATTCATCTTTAATATATTTCTTCATTTCTTTAGACTGTAGAACTTTCAGAAGTTCTTGGAATTTCTTATCATTTTTATGTCCTTCTTTTACAGCTAATATATTCGCAAATGGTGATGACTTATCTTCAATTGCAATCGAATCTTTCACTGGATTCAGTCCGTTATCAATTGCATAGTTTGAATTCATAATGACTAAATCGCCTTCACCACTGTTATATGTTTTAGGTAAAAATTCTGCACCTTGTTTGTTATTAAAGTTCAAATTCTTTTTATTTTCTATAATATCATCAAATTTGGCATCTTCAATTTTCACTTTTGGATCTATTTTGATCAATCCTTCATTAACAAAGAATGATAAAAATCTTCCTTCTTCAGCTGGGTTGTTAGACACATAGATTGTTGCGCCATCTGGTAAGTGTTTCAAATCTTTATGTTTTTTACTATAAACACCCATTGGCGTTGTGAAAACTTTTCCAACCTCTTCAATTTTATATCCATGTGTTGCTTTTTCAGCTTTTAAGTAAGGCACATGTTGAAATAGATTTGCATCAACATCACCTTTATCTAATAATTTGTTAGGCACTTTATAATCATTCACTGTTTTAACTTCTAAGTCATAACCTTTTTCTTTCATTTTTTCTTTAGCATGTTCAACGACATCACCATCGGAGCCGGAGAAGCAGCAACCGTAATCTTTGTATTTTCACTTCCACTTGACTTTCCACACGCAGCTAATAATAAAATAATACCGATAAAACTAACAAACTTTACGAATTTACTCATATGTATACACGCCTCTTTCCGATATAAAATTAAAAATAAAAAAACTTCCTCTAAAAAATTAGAGAAAGTTAGATAAACCTCCTCTCATCTTCAAAAGTTTAGACAAACTTTATGTGAATTAGCACCTTTCCAAATAGAAGGTTGCTGGGCTTCATAGGGCACATCCCTCAGCCACTCTTGATAAGAGTCTATTATTATTTTTATTAATCCTATCATCGTACTCAAGATTAGTCAATTTGAAATTTTACACTGATGAATGGGGGTGTTGGATTGGATGGTGGTGATGAGAGCAATAAGATATGTGAGTTGGGGGAATAATTTGGAATTTAGGCATATCTAGGATGAACTTGTGAGTTTACTACACCTTTAACTCACATGTTTTTCAATCTCGTGAGTTTACTCCTCCTTTAACTCACATGTTTCCCAATCTCGTGTGTTTACCCCACCTTTAACTCACATGTTTCTCAATCTCGTGTGTTTACTACTCCTTTAACTCACATCTTTCCTAATCTCGTGTGTTTATTCCGTCTTTAACTCACATCTTTTACGATCTCGTGAGTTTATTCTGCCTTTAACTCACATGTTATTCAATCTCGTGAGTTTATTCTGCCTTTAACTCACATGTTATTCGATCTCGTGAGTTTATTCCTCTTTTAACTCACATGTTTCTCAATCTCGTGTGTTTACTACCTCTTTAACTCACATGTTTTTCAATCTCGTGAGTTTATTCCGCCTTTAACTCACATCTTGCCTCATTCTAAATAACATCCCCACCTTCTTCACGATTTGATTATCTTCTTTTATATCGGGTAGTGTAATATTACAAACTTTTTTGTCACTTAGCCAACGGATTGTTATATCTATTAAAGGGAGTGGAGACAATGAAGAAAGTTTATCAGTTAATTGGTACGACTGCGTTATCGACGAGTTTATTACTTGGTGTGTCAGCTGTCGAAAATTCTGATCAAGCTATTGCAGCAAATTCAAAGTCAGAAACAACACCTTGGTATAACTATGATGGCTACACATATAATAACCCGTCATTTGTATTAGATTATAATTTTGTAGAAGCACTTTATGCAGATAATGTAACGATTAATGGTTATCAAACGGAATATGATGCTAAAACAGGCACTGGTGGTCATTCATCTAAAGTCTATGACACGACAATATTAAAAGACGACAATGGTAAAGTTGGTACAATCATGTTTGATGTTAAATCTGGCGTTGTTACAAAAGCTGAATTTAAAAAAGCACATGAAGCAACGATGTTAGTTGATGAAGGAGACCAATATTTAAAATATGGTACTTTAAATCAACATTACCTCGCCTCTTTTGATAAAGATGGTTATTTAGTTCATATGGAAATTGGTGTTATACCTCAATAATTGATATATTCATATTAAAATAAGCGAGATAGAATTCTGATTCCACAGTGTTCTATCTCGCTCTTTTTCATTATTCATGTGTCTCGATACAAAAACTTTCTACATTACAATGAGGACATAATAGCTTTCTTGTTTGATACGTATGATTAGATTTGAACCATTCTGAGAAGATCGGTTTAAATTCATTTTGGCAATTTGGACATAAGTAATTTACAACAGCATAATATTTCTTAACGGCAAATGCTGCATACAATAGTACGAATGGATAAACGATGATAACTGGTTTCCATTTTTTCTGTGTTATAGCCATGGCAATGCTTGTATATTGACCAATGCCGACAATCATAGATACAAACATAAATTTGCTTCGGAATTTTTTCATTAGTTGATGCTTTTTAGATTTATTTTGTAAATTTAAGATATTAGATACTGGATATTCACTTTCTTCACTTATATTCTTTTTAATAAATTGAATTTGTTTCAATTGGTCACTTTCGTTTTTAATATTTTCCTCTAGTTCAATGATTTTTTCACTTAACAGTACATTGAGTGTGTTGATAGACTCATTTGATTTCAACAATTCTTTAATTTCTTTCAATGAAAAATTCATACCTTTCAAAATCAATACAATCTTTAATTGATTCAAATCCGCTTCTGTATATAATCTTCTATTATTCTCAGATGTTTCACTTGGGCTGACAATGCCTTTCTTATCGTAATACTGTACTGTACGAACTGTTACATGACATCTCTTAGCTACTTCTCCTGTAGTCATTTGCATACTAACCACTCCTCGTATTATTGGTTTTTATATTTATATTCTATTTTATGACGTAGCGTCACAATCAACTTAAAAATACAAATTAATTTACTTTATAGCCGGTCAGACTGCCGGAACTCTAAAAACCTTTCATCCCTATAAAACTGGTGCGTACAGCGATTTGAAAACGTTTGATATTTACAACGGAATTTGACTATTAATTTTATAAGCGTATAATATTGTCCCGTGCTTTAATTTTAACAATAAAAACAAACAAAAATTGATTAAAAATTAGAATGGGAGATTGGATGAGTAATCATAACGAAAACAAAAAAATTAACCTGACCCAACTCGTACTATTAGGACTTGGTTCTTTAATCGGTTCTGGATGGTTATTTGGGGCATGGGAAGCATCATCAATTGCAGGTCCTGCCGCAATTATATCTTGGGTAATAGGCTTTATTGTTATAGGATCGATAGCTTATAACTATATTGAAATTGGAACAATGTTCCCACAATCTGGTGGTATGAGTAACTACGCGCAGTATACACATGGTTCACTGCTTGGTTTCATAGCATCATGGGCTAACTGGGTATCATTAGTAACGATTATCCCTATCGAAGCTGTATCAGCTGTTCAATACATCAGCTCTTGGCCATGGGATTGGGCTAAACCTACTAGCCAACTTATGCATGATGGTTCAATAAGTAATATTGGATTATTTGCAGTGTTTATTATCATTATTATTTTCTCATTATTAAATTATTGGTCAGTTAAACTATTAACATCATTTACAAGTTTAATATCATTCTTCAAATTAGGTGTGCCACTTGTAACGATTATTATGTTAATTATTTCTGGATTTGATACTGGAAACTACGGTTCATCAATAGGAGAATTTATGCCATATGGTAGTGCACCAATATTCGCTGCTACTACAGCATCTGGTATTATATTCTCATTTAACGCATTCCAAACAATTATTAACATGGGATCTGAAATTCAAAATCCTGAAAAGAATATCTATAAAGGTATATTAATTTCACTTTCTTTAAGTGCTGCATTATATATTATTTTACAAAGTACATTTATTACATCTATGCCAGCAGACATGCTTTCTGAAAGTGGTGGTTGGAGCGGTATTAATTTCGACTCACCATTTGCTAACTTAGCCATCATATTAGGATTAAACTGGTTAGCTATTCTATTATATTTAGAAGCCGTTGTATCGCCATTTGGTACAGGGGTTTCATTCGTAGCAATTACTGGTCGTGTATTACGTGCAATGGAGAAAAACGGTCATATTCCTAAATTCTTAGGTTCTATGAACGAAAAATACAACATTCCACGTGTCGCAATTGTATTTAACGCTATCGTTAGTATGATTATGGTTTCTTTATTTAGAGATTGGGCAGTATTAGCAAGTGTTATATCTACAGCAACACTTGTTGCATATTTAACTGGTCCAACAACTGTTATTTCATTAAGAAAAATGGCACCGAATATGCATAGACCATTCCGTGCGAAAATGCTTGGCTTTATGGCACCATTTTCATTTGTTGTTGCATCACTCGCAATATATTGGGCTATGTGGCCAACAACAGCACAAGTTATATTTATTATCATTTTAGGTTTACCAATTTACTTCTTCTATGAATATAAGACAAATTGGACAAATACTAAAAAACAAATTGGTGGTAGTATTTGGATCATCGCATACCTTATCATTCTTGCTTTCTTATCATTTATCGGAAGTAAAGAATTTAACGGACTTAATTGGATCCACTACCCATATGATTTCATCGTCATTGCAGTTGTTGCACTTGTATTCTATAAATTAGGTACAACAAGTTACTTTGAAGGTATTTATTTCAAACGCGCGAAGAAAATCAATAAAAAAATGAAAGAAAACTTACCAGATGAAACTCAAGAATAATGATTAATTAAAAGCAATCGCTAATCGAGCGATTGCTTTTTTTGTGTTCTTATCCCCTTTTTACCCCTTTTCTTACTTAAGTTAAATCTACTATGTATTCAATTTTAATAATATTCATGCATTTAAAATTATTCGTTGTGTCTTACAAACGTTGTCATATCAGTATAATCACAAAGGTGTACACAAAAGTTAATAACATTTGTGATTAAAGCTTGTACAACTCTTTGATGACCTGTGTTAAATTATGACTAACAACAAAGGAGGTATTCAAAATACAAAAAGAAAACTTTAATATCATTTCAGAAATGATAAAAAATCCAAAAGTAAAAGGCAAAGACTTAGAATCAATGTTTAACATTTCACGAAGACAACTTGGGTACAGGATTCAAAAGTTAAATGACTGGTTTAAAGAACATGATTATCCGGAAATCGAACGAACTAGCCAAGGTTATTTTATCGTTGATGACACCATTAAAGATTTTCTTAATGTTCCAATTGAATCCACCTATCAAGAGAATGAGCAGGTATATACCGCATACCAACGTGCACACCTCATTTTATTGATGTTGTTTAGTGAAGAAGAAGGTCTTTCATTAAATCACTTCTCAATTGATTTAGAAGTCAGTAAAAATACGATTCTAAATGATATTAAGAAATTGAAAGAACTTCTACAACCATACGAAGTTAATTTGAAATATAGTCGTACAAATGGTTATTACTTAGCTGGTAGTGAATTTGAAATTCGAAGGCTTCTTATGAGGCTCATCGATAAAGTCTTTACAATGCATATTGTTCAGTCTGATATCGTCAAAAGTTTAAATATTATTGATGAAAAAATTGAATTAATCAATAAACAAATCACTAAAATCGAACAATATTTAGACAGGAAATTCATTGATCAAAGTACACAAACATTACCATATAAACTTTATTTAATTTTACGAAGAATTAAGCATGACAAAATTGTTTCATCATTTTCTATAGGATATGACGATTTATCGGATACGAAAGAATATCAAGCAACAGAAATTTTGACATCGAACTACCCAAATATTCCAAGACAAGAAAAGTTATTTATTACTTTACAGTTGTTGTCAACGAGTGTTCAGTGGTCAGATGTCAGTGATGTTCAACATATCCCAGAACTCAAAAAAGCACTTATAGACATGATTGTTCAATTTGAAAAAATTACTTTTATTAAATTTAAAGATCGAGATTCTTTGATAAACCAATTAATGCTTCATATGGAACCTGCTTTTTATAGAATACGATATCAATTATCTGATGTAGAAGGTTTGGAAAATTCCTTAAAAGAAGATTATAAAGAACTCTTTCATCTCGTTAAATTATCTTCAAAACCTTTAGAAAAATTCTTCGGGCAATCATTACCCGAAAATGAAATTGCTTATTTAACCATACTGATTGGTGGCAGTTTAAGAAGGCAAGATGAAGAAATTGAACAAAAAGTAAAAGCAGTCGTTGTTTGTACACAAGGTACATCCATTTCCCAGCTCATGTTACAAGAGTTGCGAAGTGTATTCCCTGAATTTATTTTCCTTGATGCATTGTCATTACGTGATTTCAATCAGTATGAATTAGATTTTGATATCGTCTTTTCACCGATGCATATCATGACACCTAAAAAATTGTATATCACGAAAACGATATTAACTGCTCAAGAAAAACATGAACTACGGCAACATGTATTCGGTCAATTAAATAATACGATGGAAACAGAAATACAAGTCGAAAAAATGATTTCGGCTATTAGAGAACATGCAACAATTCATAATGAATCAGAGCTTTTCAAAATCGTAAAAGCACAATTTGAAGATACGTATGCATATTCATCAGTTAAAGCATCAACATTATCTATTAATAGTACTTTGAACTTACAAGATTTATTACCAACCAATCATATCAATTTTGTAGAGCGCGTAGCTGATATTGAAGAAGCCATTCAATTAACGGCTAATCCGTTAGTAAGAATGAACTATGTCGACCCGCTTTATATAGATAAGATGCATGCAGCATTTGATGATACGTATATGGTTATTAACCAAAATATCGCAATCCCTCATGCTGATGGTGATCAAATCGTTCATAGGACTGCAATGAGTATGTTGATTCTGAAAGAGCCACTCGAGTTGAGTACTGGATTAAAAGTTCATATCTTCGTAGCAATCGCTGCTACAGATAAGTTCAAACATTTAAGACCACTACTACAACTGAGAGATATGTCTCAAGACGATGAAGCTATACAACAAATTGTTCAAACAGATTCAAAAATTGATGTATATAAAATCATTCAACACTTTTCAAAAATAGATTAAGTCAAAGGGGTTGCATAATATGCAAGATTTAAAGATCGATGCTTCTAACGTCATTCTAGATTTAGAAGCTAAGACGAATGTTGAAGCGTTGAGTAAGTTGTCAGATGTTATGTATCAAAATAATTATGTTAAAGACACTTACAAAGACGCAGTGATAGAAAGAGAAAAGTCATTTGCAACTGGTTTACCAACTGTATATTGCTCAGTGGCAATCCCACATACCGACATACAACACGTTCAGACGAGATCAATAGGTATTGCAGTACTAAAAGAAACCGTTCCATTTGTCATTATGGGAGAAATTGAAGAAACAACAGATGTGAAATTAATATTCATGTTAGCAATGGATAAAGAAGATGCTCAACTATCATTATTACAAAAACTGATGGGAATCTTCCAAAACGATCAATTACTTGAATTGATTGCCAATGCACAAGATAAACAAACGATTGTAGATGCAATAGATAAAGAATTAAGCGAAGTATAAAAAAATTAACAGGAAGAGTTCGATATACACATCGACTCAAATTAGGAGGAAATTATTATGAAACAAGTATTAGTAGCATGTGGAGCAGGAATCGCAACGTCAACAGTGGTTAACAACGCAATTGAGGAAATGGCTAAAGAACACAACATTAAAGTAGATTTAAAACAAATCAAAATCTCTGAAGTTGGTGCATACGCTGATACAGCTGATTTATTAGTAACAACAGCAATGACACAAAAAGAATACAAATTCCCAGTTATTAACGCGCGTAACTTCTTAACTGGAATTGGTGTTGAAGATACTAAGAAAGAAATTTTAGACGCTTTACAAAGTTAAACAAATTCAAAATAAAAAACTAGCATGAGGTTGGAATAAATCATATTTCATCCTCATTCTTCTAAAAAGAGGATGGTGTAGGGAATGAATGGTTTTGTAAATTTTATTCAAGCATTTCTTGATTTAGGTGCAACGGTAATTTTACCGATTGTCATATTCTTATTAGGGTTATTTTTCAGACAGAAAGTTGGCGCAGCATTTAGATCTGGTTTAACGATTGGTGTTGCCTTCGTAGGTATTTTCTTAGTAATTGATTTACTTGTTAACAATTTAGGACCAGCAGCACAAGCAATGGTTAAAAATTTAGGCGTAAGTTTAAATGTAATCGATGTAGGTTGGCCTGCTACATCATCAATTGCATGGGCATCTGTTATCGCTGCATTTATTATTCCTTTAGGTATTGTGATTAATGTCATCATGTTATTAACTAAAACAACTAAAACAATGAACGTTGATATTTGGAACTTCTGGCACTATACATTCTGTGGTGCAATGGTTTATGCCGTTTCGGGAAGCATTTGGCAATCATTAGTTGCAGCCGCATTATTCCAAATTGTCTGCTTAAAAGTAGCTGACTGGACTGCACCAATGATGAGTAAATTCTATGATTTACCAGGTGTATCTATTGCAACTGGTAGTACGATTTCTTATGTACCTGGTATCTTCCTTGTTAAAGGTCTTCAAAAAGTGCCTGGTATTAACAAATTAAATGCTGACCCAGATACAATTCAAAAACGTTTTGGCGCTTTCGGTGAATCTATATTTGTTGGTTTAGTACTTGGTTTAGCAATCGGTTTATTAGCTGGCTACAACGCTGGTGACGTTATTAACTTAGGTATGTCAATGGCTGCTGTTATGGTCTTAATGCCTCGTATGGTTAAGATTCTTATGGAAGGTTTAATGCCTGTATCAGAATCAGCTCGTACATGGTTAAACAAACGCTTTGGAGATCGTGAAATTTATATCGGTTTAGATGCTGCGGTTGCATTAGGTCACCCAGCTGTTATCTCAACTGCTTTAATCTTAGTACCAGTAACTGTATTATTAGCTGTTATTTTACCAGGTAACCAAGTATTACCTTTTGGTGACTTAGCAACAATTCCATTTATCGTCGCATTTATCGTAGGTGCAGCACGCGGTAACATCATACATTCAGTTATCGTAGGTACAATTATGATTGCAATTTCACTATACATCGCAACAGATGTAGCACCTATCTTCACAAGCATGGCTGACGGTACTAGTGTAAAAATGCCATCAGGATCTTCACAAATCTCAAGTCTTGACCAAGGTGGTAACATCTTAAACTATATTATCTTCAAGTTCTTTGCATTGTTCAACTAACATTAAGGGGATGACTTTAAATGAAAGCATTAGTAAAAACAGCACCTGGTTTTGGTAATTTAGAAATTTTAGATAAAGAAATTCCAGAACCAAATGAAAATGAGATAAAAATAAAAGTTCATTATGCCGGTATTTGTGGTACAGATGTCCACACATATGAAGGTCATTACAATGTAAACTTCCCTGTAACACTTGGCCATGAATTTTCTGGAGAAATCGTTGAGCTTGGTGATAAAGTTGAAGGATTCGAAATTGGTGATCGTGTAACGTCTGAAACAACATATTATATTTGTGGTGAATGTGAATACTGTCAATCAGGAGACTACAATTTATGTAATCATCGTAAAGGTTTAGGTACGCAACAAAACGGTGGCTTCACACAATATCTTGTAGCAAGAGCAGCAAGTGTTCACAAGTTACCTGACAATGTTTCTTATAAAGCCGCTTCTATGACTGAACCACTTGCTTGTGCACATCACGCAGTGTCTAAAATTGAAATTAATCAAGGTGATACTGTAGTTGTTATGGGACCAGGTCCAATTGGCCTACTCGTTGCACAAGTCGTTAAAAGTAAAGGTGGCAAAGTCGTTATAACTGGTTTAGATAACGATAAAGCACGTTTAGCAAAAGCAGAAGAATTAAATTTAGATCATGTTGTGAATATTCAACATACAGACTTAAAAGAATATGTTAATAACATTACAGACGGATACGGTGCAGATGTTGTATTAGAATGTTCAGGCGCTGTACCTGCTGCTAAACAAGGTCTTGATCTATTACGCAAAAAAGGTCTATATGTTCAAGTTGGTATTTTTAAAGATCCAGAAATACCTTTTGATTTAGAAAAAATCGTTCAAAAAGAAATTAGAGTTGTTGGTAGTAGAAGTCAGAAACCTGCCGATTGGGAACCATCATTACAACTCATGAGTACTGGACAAGTAAATGCAGAAGCACTTGTTACTGCTGAGCTTGATATTACTGAATGGGATGAAGGTTACAATCACATTAAAGGCGGCGAAGGTATTAAAGTATTACTTCGCCCTATCGAATAAAACAAATAATCTTTTAAAAGATAAAAAAGGAGAATGTTGATTATGGTTGAACACATGTTAGATTTTATGCTTGGGCCAATGAGAGGTATTACACAATTCTATATGGATAATTTACTCGTATGTAATAGTGCTGTCTTCTTAAGTTATTTCGGTTCTAAACTTTTCAAGAAGAAGAAAGTGACTTCAGAACAAACCTCATAATATAAATAGAGGGGAGGATAATACTTTTGAAAGCCTTAAATTTATATGGTATTGAAGATTTAAGATTTGAAGAAACAGCTGTACCAAAGATAGATGCACCGAATGATGTCATTATTAAAGTTAAAGCAACAGGTATCTGTGGATCAGATACCTCCCGCTACAAAAAGCTTGGACCTTACAAACAAGGTATGACGTTCGGACATGAATTTTCAGGAATTATTGAGGAAGTTGGTAGCGACGTATCGAGGTTAAATGTCGGAGATGCTGTAACAGGATGCCCCGCTGTCGTATGCCATCAATGCCATTACTGTGAAAAAGGTGAATACTCACGTTGTGAAAATTTATATGTGATTGGATCATATGAACCTGGTTGTTTTGCAGAATATGTGAAACTCCCAGCAAGCAATGTACTTAAAGTACCAGACAATGTAGATTTAGATACTGCAGCAATGGTCGAACCTTCTGCAGTCGTTGCACATGGATTTTACAGAACACGTATGAAGCCGGGTGCTACTGTAGCAGTCATGGGATGTGGTAGCATCGGATTACTAGCCATTCAATGGTCGAAAATATTCGGAGCTGCTAAAATTATCGCAATAGATATTGATGATCATAAGTTAGAAATCGCTAAGGAACTCGGCGCGGATTATACGATTAATTCTAAAGAAACAGACTTAGATGAGGCTATATCTGCAATACCTGAAAAAATTGATGTTGCTGTTGAATCAGCAGGATCACCGTTTACGATAGGACAAGTACTTACCTTACCAACTAAAGGTGGCGAAGTCTTACTATTAGGTATTCCATATTCAGATATCGAGATTCAACGTCAACATTTCGAAAAGATATTAAGAAATGAGCTTAATGTTATAGGTTCATGGAACGGTTTATCCGCCCCATTCCCAGGAGAAGAATGGGCAGCTACATTACATTATATGTCTACAGGAGAAATTGATGTAAAACCCATTATCTCCGATGTACTTCCTTTATCAAAAGGACCAGAAACATTTGATAACTTAGTAAACAGAAAGAAACAGTACGATAAAGTAATCTTCCACCCATAAATAAACATAACCATATATCAATATTATCTTAAGAAGGAACAGGGGCGCACATGGTGCACCCCTGTTTTTTGGTTGGGGATTGGTGGGTGATAATAAAAGTACGGCCCCTATTTATCTTGTTTGGTCAGTCTTGATAAATACAAGGCCCCTATTTATCTTGTTTGGCCAGTCTTGATAAATACGAGCTGCCTATTTATCTTGTTTGCTCAGTCTTGATAAATACAAGGCCCCTATTTATCTTGTTTGGTCAGTCTTGATAAATACGAGACGCCTATTTATCTTGTTTGCTCAGTCTTGATAAATACGAGACGCCTATTTATCTTGTTTGGCCAGTCTTGATAAATACGAGGTCCCTATTTATCTTGTTTGGCCAGTCTTGATAAATACAACGCGCCTATTTATCTTGTTTGCTCAGTCTTGATAAATACGAGGTCCCTATTTATCTTGTTTGGCCAGTCTTGATAAATACGAGGTCCCTATTTATCTTGTTTGGCCAGTCTTGATAAATACACTTCAAAACTTAAAGATGATACTTATTTATTATCAAGATAATATTTCTTTGTCTTCTTATTTATAAACCTAAAATTTTTATCAAGCACCCTTCTAATAGTTAAACTATTCTCCACCCCACACCATTTTTGAGCTTCTGATAAAGTAAAAGGCTCCCCTTTGCAGATATAGAATTCCATTAAATTATACAAGTACAATTTATTTCTACTAATTTCAACGTGACAGAATTTACAACGTAGATATTTCTTTCGTTCTTCTACCTCCACTGTATTCAATCTCTTACATTTCGGGCATTTCAACCCTGATTTTATACTAGCTATTGGGACTTTTTTAATGTTGTTATAAAGATGTGAAAAGTCACTATGCTCTTGTTGAAACATATGTAAGATATTAGCATTTTCTATAGTATGATTATTTTTGAACATATATTTAAGTTTGTGTAATTCTGTTGGTAATAGGATATTGAATTGATTAGGCATTGTACCTTTTAAAGTAAATTTGGGGTTTGAAAAAATAAGATAGGAATGTAAGGGTTTGTTGATATTCAAATGAGATATTAAATGATTCAATTCATGATTGGCTCGTCGCAGTTGCTGAAAAGGTGTATAAAACATGTTTCCAAATTCGTTCATAAGCTGACCATCTTTAATCGTATAATCTCCGGAATAATGTTTAACCTCAAAGTGACATATAGCATCATCCGTTACAATTAAGAAATCAATTTGAACGCGATTTTTGTGACTAATATGAAAATCATATAAATAATGAAGATCTGGATATTCATCAAGAATATCTTTAATGAAAAGTTCACCCTCCAGACCTTTAATATAGTTCCTCGTATCTTCATCAAGTTTATCTTGAATGATACGATTTTTGAGAGCCAGTAAGTATGTTTGACTGTTCATCGATGCACCTCCATAATTCTTTACAATTATTATAGAGAATGCGCAGGAAAAGATAAACTAAAATATTCTCTTTCTCTCCCCCACCACCAACCATTTACAATCACTTCTTCTATCGATACAATACTCTCAATAGTTAAATTTGAAGGGGCGTTTTATATGACTTTATTATCTATGACGATTTATGCGATTGTTTCTAGTTTCACGCCTGGACCTAATAACATTATGTCATTATATTATTCTAAACAAACTGGTCTACGAGGTACAGTAAGATTCTGTATCGGTGTTGCGCTTGGCTTCTTTTTATTACTACTCGTATCTAATTTCTTTAGTTCTGCTTTGTATCACCTATTCCCTAAAATACAATTATATATGAAGATTTTCGGGGCAATTTATTTACTTTATTTAGCATACAAAATTGGAACGAGTAAAGGTACGGATGCTCAATCATTTAGTAACAGATACAATAATATTAAATTTGGCATGTTGTTACAGTTCGTAAATCCTAAAGGTGTGATTTATGCGTTAAGTGTTGTGGCAGCATTTATAACGCCAAACTTTGAACACTTCTCTATCCAAATCATCTTAATTACATATTTAGCGCTCATCGGATTTCTTTCCTCGTTCAGTTGGAGTGTCTTTGGTTCAATCTTTAAAAAGTTTATTAATCAACATGAATTAGCATTTAATCTCATAATGGCACTACTTCTCGTTTATACTGCCTTCTCCATCCTCTTCACATAAAAAAAATGGGAGCGTGGACAGAAATCTAATTTAGATAAAAAGATTTCGTAGTCCCGCCCCGGCAAGGATGACTAGAGTTGAAAAAAGCTTGCTACAAGCGCATTTTCAATTCAGTCATCTACTGCCAAGATACTAAAAGAGTCAGAGACGTTACATTATGTCCCTGACTTTTTGTATTAACTATTTTGTTTTGAGAATGCTTGTCCGATTGCGTCTAGTTTTTCTGGTGCGTCTGATACGCCCATTTTAACTTCTATGAAATGCATTTGATTTGGTTCGTTGTTAATTTTTAAGAATACATTTTCTAAATCGGCAGATGTTTCTACATCGTGTACGGCCACTTTATCTTTACCGCCAAATACGGCTGGTAACATTTTGTAGTCCCACATTTGAATATCATTATATACTTGGTGTTCGCCGTGGATTTTTCTTTCAACTGTGTATCCATCATTATTAATAACAAAAATAACAGGTTTAAGGTCGTTTCTAATCATTGTTGATATATCTTGTGCTGTTAATTGTAATGAACCATCACCGATTAATAATATATTTCTTCTATATAAATTAGACATTTGTGTACCGATTGTTGCTGGTAATGTATAACCGATTGATCCCCATAATGGTTGTCCAATAAATGTATTGTCTTTATATAAGTTAAGGTCATACGCACCGAAGAATGAAGTACCTTGTTCTGCTAAGATGATATCATCTAATCCGATAAAATCTTGCATCATTTTAAAGTAAGTTTCTTGTGTAAGCGGCGCATTATCAACTGTGTAATCACCTTTTTCAGGACGATTATTTTCTGGGAAATGTGCTTCATTTTTATATTCAATATCAAGTAATCCGTTCATTAAACTTGGTAATGTATATTCTGATGAAGTTGTATCATTTAATTTGAAATCTAAGTGATTGATCATCACGACATCATCAATATCAAATCCATATGAATAACCTGCAGTTGCTGAATCTGTTAATTTAGCACCAATATTTAAAATAGCATCACTGTTATCTACATAATTTCTAATCTCTTCTTCTGCAATACTACCATCATAAATGCCCATATAATAACGACTTTCTTCATTAAATGCACCTTTACCTAAAGAAAGTTGTGCAACTGGAATTTGTGTTTGTTCAACAAAGCGTTCTAATTCATCATGTAATTTAAAGCTATTAATTTCATGTCCAGTAATGATAACTGGTTGCTGTGCTGTTTTTAATTTTTGTTGTACCATTTCAATGTAATGTGAAACATCTTGATTAATCATTTCTGCTGGTTTAAAGTCTTCTTCAACTTCAATTTCTGCTTGTGCTACATCGATTGGTAAATGTATATGAACAGGTCTTTTTTCAGCTAATGCTGCATTAATTAATCTTGGAATTTCAGTCTGAGCATTTTCTACTGTTATATAACCTTGAGCTGTTGTGATTTCTTTAAACATTTTTCTATAACTATCAAACTTACCTTCACCTAATGAATGGTGAACATATTTACCCGCTTCTTCAACAACTGTTGTTGGTGCACCTGTAATAGCTATTACTGGCACGCGTTCTGCATATGATCCGGCAATACCATTAACTGCACTTAGTTCACCAACGCCAAATGTAGTGACCATTGCGCTGATACCATTCATTCTTGCATATCCATCAGCAGCATAACTTGCATTTAATTCATTCGTATTGCCTATCCATTCCATATCTTCTCTGCTTACAATATCGTCTAAAAATGCTAAATTAAAATCTCCAGGAACACCAAATACTTTTTCTACTCCTACTGTACTTAATGAATCCATTAAATATTCCCCGACACGTTTTTTCATATCCGATTCTCCTTTTCTATTTTTACGAATCAATTTAAGTCAATATAGTTGACCTATTAATGTAAAAAATAAACGTTTGATTAAATATCAAATGTTTAATAATCCCTATAACAATTCTTAGTATATACCTACTTTTAAATTAAGTCAACATCATTGACCTAAAAATGAATTTTTAACAACTATCCTTTATAATAGTTGAAAAGGAGTCGACACGATGGATAATAAAAACAATTATGATCATATGCTTTTTTATTTCGCATACAAAACATTTATCAATACAGCTGACGATATTATTAAAAACCATGGCATGAATAGACAACATCACAGATTTTTATTTTTTATAGATCAAATGCCAGGTATAACAATTAAAGATTTATTAGATACACTTGAAATATCTAAACAAGCTTCTCACGCCTCTTTAAAAAAATTAAAAGAGAAAAAATTAATTAGATATGTAGACTCTGACAATGATAGACGTGTGAAACATTTATACCCTACTGAAGAAGGTAGTGCATTAGTTCATAAATTGAACCAAGCGCAAAATGAATTATTACAGAAAACGTTTGAAGAAGCTGGTACAGAGTGGCATGATTTTATGGAACACCTTGCAAGTATGAAAAGTGGATTTAAAAATGTTAAGTCTATTAAACCGAAAGAATAGCAATCAAAAATGGGAGCTGGACAACACGTCCGGCTCCCTTTCTTAATATATTTAAACTAATCTCTTTGTTCATATGTGCGCAATGAACTATAAACGACAATGCAGATGAAATATAAAATAACAATGATGATGAAACTATATGGCACACGTTCTAAATAGAACCAACTTAAATGCATATTTGTAAATTGATTAAGCTGCTGAATGACATATCTTGCGACTAATAGCCCTGAAAATACGACAAATAATATGCGTGCGACTTTCTTAACAATTTCAATCATTATTATTTCATCTCCTCTTCCCTACTTTAATTTTCCAATGTGTAAACATTCGAAGTATATATTCTAACGGACCATATCGCCAATGCTTTTGATACCATGTTGCGAAAAGCATTTGTAATACATAAATTAATATAAAACTAATACTCGTTACTAAGAGTATATCTTTACCGAATAATCCTAATCCATAGCCATATAGAATGAGTGTTCCGATAATACTTTGTAAAATATACATCGATAAAGACATTTTACCGAGACTTTCAAATCCTCTAAATATTAAGTTTTGTTGATGCGTTTGATATAAATATTTAAATAAACAAATATAGCTGATGGCCAACAATATACCAAATATCATGGCAATACTCTCTGCTGCATTTTCATTCGATAACCATAAATAAGAGGACTTTCCTAATATCCATACTGGTATTAAATATATAAACCATTTTGAAATGTTTTGATCTTTAATAAGTTTTTCAAACCATTTATATTTTGATAAACATATACCTAAAGTAAAATACGGAACTTCTATAAACAGAATCATTACAAATAACCATCCCATATTATCGCCAAGCATTGCTTTTAATTGCATGAATTTCGGATCTTGTATGTTGTCATCCGCTTCACGAATATCCCAATAACTACCTTCACTAAATAATGTTTTAACTTCATGCACATACGAAGCTTTATCACTCGTTTCTATAATAGGAGCTGAAGTATCAAATAAAGAGCCAACCGACATTGCTAATATGAACCCAAATCCAATAATCGTCACCCATTTAAAAAATTTATGATTCAATGAAATGAACGGAATCACGATTAACATCGATAGTGCATAACCAAATAAGATATCTCCTTCCCATATAAAATAAGCATGTAAACTACCTAATATTAATAAGAATATGGCTCTTCTTAACAGCTTAATTCTCGGACGTTTAACTTGTTTACTTTTCATAGATTGATAGAGCTTATCTAAAGAAAAACCAAATAAAATCGCAAATATGGGCATAAAGCTGCCTTCAAATATAATCTTGATAATATGATAAATTGTTTGATTCAAACCACTTAAATGATACTGTTCTATGTATAATTGGCCTGTTAAACCAAATTGAAAAATTAATAAATTGGCCATAAATATGCCAAATAAACTAAATCCTCTTAGTGCATCGGCAACTTCTATTCTGTTCATTCTATTCACCTCACATATTATATTAACAAGTTAAAATAAAATCTGACTTATATAAACCTTAAATCTGACTTAATTTTACATATACGTGTAGATACATATAAAATGAAAATATACAATAATATAGAGGTGTAAAAATGACTGCCAAAATATTAATAGTAGAAGATGATTTAGATATACAAACATTGATAAAAATATCCTTATCGAATAAACAATTAGGTGACATATATTTAGCAAGCGACAAACCAGAAGCTGAAGCAAAATTAAAAGCCCATCACTTTGATGTTGTGTTGCTTGATTTAAACTTAAAATCAGAAAACGGCTATGAACTCGTGAAATATATTAAACATGAAGATACTAAACTTATTATCGTTACAGCGAAAGATTCTGATTTAGATGTTTATAAAGGATTTGAAAATGGTGCTGTAGATTATGTTAAGAAACCATTTGATCCTATTGAACTTGCTTATCGCGTTTCCGTACATATAAAAAATATTAATACGCATCACAATAAGAATTTGAAAGTCAATCTTGATACAACTGATGTCATCACAAATAACAAGAAGGCTAATCTAACATCAAGAGAATATGACCTTCTCGCTTATTTCATTAAAAATAAAAACCAAGTTTTAACAAAGAGTCAACTATACGAACGTGTATGGGGTTATTCAGTTAGTGTGGACGACAATACATTAATGGTTCACATTCGAACATTACGCAAAAAAATAGAAGATGACCCGAATAATCCTCAACTTATACAGACAGTTCGAGGCAAAGGTTACATATATAGAGGTTAATGAAATGAATAAAAGATTCACATGGAAATTCACGAAATATATTTTTATTTTTCTTACGATTACTTTTATTATAGGTGTTATTGGCATCTGGCTTTTCTTTACAAATGTTATAAAAATTTCTTATTCCGATTTAGATGATGTTGATGATTTTTATATGGATTTTTCAATATCAAATGAAGAAAACGGTTATAAATTAAATGATGATTTAAAACAAAAATTAAAAGACAATCATGTTCAGTTGTATATTATCGATAAAAATGCCAATGTCCTTTATCCTAAAAAACAAATGAATTTGAAAAATAAAATTGTTGAAAACTTATATAATACACAAGCCATTCCATTTCGTAGTGATGACTATAGTGTTATATTAATTTATCCAAAATCACATAGACATGCTATTCAATCAACAGAAAATATTGATACAAAGAAATTGATAAGTAGCTTGTATATCAATAATTACAATAAATATTATCATGTCGAAAAGGATAATCAATTAACATTTATAGATAATCCTGCTTATCATAAAGTAGAATATACTGATGAGTTTAATGACATTGAAAATAAGACATTTAAATTTTTAGCACTATCTTATTTATTATTGATTATACTCAACATGATTTTAGTAATCATTTTCGCATTTATCATATCGAAAAGACTTTCTAAGCCATTGTTCTTCTATACTGATTGGATAGAAAATCTTTCTAAAGGTAAATTGTTTAAGCCAAGCTCTAAACACTACAACAAAAGAAGCAAAAAATTATTTAAAGAACTGAATGATTCTGTAGAAAGCTTAAACTTACAACTGACTGAAGATAAAATCTACCAAAATCAAATTAATTACTATCGCGAGAAATGGCTTAATCAGCTATCTCATGATTTAAAATCACCTTTAACATCTATTTATGGTTACGCCAAACTATTATCATCAGAAGAAATAGACACTAAGAAATATGCGATTTTAATTTCAGATAAAGCTGCTTATATGACTGAATTGATTGATAGTTTAAACAATAACTTCAGATATGAAACAGATCAAATGACCATTCATAAAGAATCATTCGATATTACAGAAACGTTAAAGCAGCTGAGAAGAACGATACAATATGACAAGCTTGAAATTATCAATGAATTAACAGAACAAAAATTTTATGGCAATAAACTATATTTTGAACGTATGATGATGAACCTTATAGATAATAGTATCGATCATAATAAATGTAACCCAAACATCGAAATCAACATTAAGAATATAAATGAAGGTTTAGAAATTAACTACAAAGATGACGGTGTTGGCATAAGCAAGACGACAGAGAAACACATGCTTCATTCAAATTACACAACAAAAGACAACAAAGAAGGACACGGTATCGGTTCAACAATCATCATGGATTGCATCACATTTCATAACGGAACCTTTAAAATTATGCCCTCTACAAAAGGTGTAAACTTCAAAATCCATTTAAATTAAGGAGCTGAGAAGAATGAAGGAGAAATTGTTTTATAGTGTGACGTATGGATTGTATATGATTTCAATTCTTTTATTAACCCAACTTATTATCTTCAACAAAGTGGATTTAGCGTCATTAATTGGTTCAATAATCGGAATTTCACTAGTTATGCCACTAGTTTTAGCAAGTGATATATATAAAAAAGAAAAATACAATATCTTTACTAAAGAATATTTAATACTATTTAGCTCATTAATTATCGCATTCATCTTAATAAGATTATTCGTTGCTCCCGATTACAGAATATATCCTATGATGGTGATTGTTGTTATCTTGATTACATATGAATTCATTAAGAGAAGAAAGAAAAAGAAGCTCGAGAATTGAGCTTCAAGTGTTTAAGTCACTAGACAAATTGTATTTTTTCATGATATTCTATAATCAAATAAAGGTAACGTGCTGGAACACGTTACCTCAACAAGCCCGTTTAAGTGACGGTGACTGCATATAATTAATTTAATAACCTTCTATACATGTCAAAGCGAATAGAAGGTTATTTTTTTTGTCTTTTATTAATTACAATGACTACTTCAATAAACATTAGTACTAATATACTCATGCTTATTTTGAGTTGCATTGCAATTTCAATAGAAAACAAAGGCTATCCTCCTTTCTAAAGATTGTTTAAATACCTTCATAGGCATCAACCTCCTTAGATTGGATTAGCCACCATCTACCCAACTTGCTTGTGACATCATTATACCATTATATGTTTTTCTAATTCTATAAAAAATACATAAAATTTTAACGAACTTATATCTATAAAATTACTAATAATTTATTTATAATAGAGTTATAAGCCCGTTTAAGTGACGGTAGCTGTATAATTATTTTTAAATAACCATTAACTAGCTAAAGTTGTGATGATTATTTTTTATGTTTTTTATTCATAAAAAGACGCTCAAAAATTGAGCGTCTTTTTTGTATAATCGTTAGTCTTTATTTGCAATTAAGGCCAACATTTACTTTATTTTTGTTTTTTTCTAAAGAATAGTAATACAGATCCAATTGCTAATAATAATAGTATACTTGCTGTTGTTATTATTGGATGATTTTGTATGACTTCACCTGTATTAGGCAATATTCCATCTTTATCACCTTTTTTTTGTTTTTGTTGTGTTTTGTCAGATGTTACTGTCATATTTCCATCTTTTTCAGTATTATTTTTAGCTTGATCTTTATTTACATTTTCTTCACTTGATTTACCTGATTTTGCTTCTTCTTTATTTTGAGCTTCTGGTGTTTGTTTTTCATGTGTTGGGTTATCTGGTGTTGGATTATCTGGCTCTGGTTTGTCTGGATTTGGATTATCCGGTTTTGGGTTATCTGATTTTGGATTATCCGGTGTTGGGTTATCTGGTTTTGGATTGTCCGGTTTCGGATTGTCTGGTTTTGGATTATCTGGTTTTGGCTCATCCGGTTTCGGATTATCTGGTTTTGGATTGTCCGGTTTCGGTTTATCTGGTTTTGGTTCATCCGGTGTTGGGTTATCTGGTTTCGGTTTATCTGGTTTTGGTTCATCTGGTGTTGGATTATCCGGTGTTGGATTGTCCGGTGTTGGATTATCTGGTTTTGGATTATCTGGTTTTGGTTCATCCGGTTTCGGATTGTCCGGTGTTGGATTATCTGGTTTCGGATTATCCGGTGTTGGATTATCTGGTTTCGGATTATCTGGTTTTGGTTCATCCGGTTTTGGGTTATCTGGTTTTGGCTCATCCGGTTTCGGATTATCTGGTTTTGGTTCATCCGGTGTCGGATTATCTGGTTTCGGTTTATCCGGTGTTGGATTATCTGGTTTTGGATTGTCCGGTGTTGGATTATCTGGTTTCGGTTTATCTGGTTTTGGCTCATCCGGTGTTGGGTTATCTGGTTTTGGCTCATCCGGTGTTGGGTTATCTGGTTTTGGCTCATCCGGTTTCGGATTGTCCGGTGTTGGGTTATCTGGTTTTGGTTCATCCGGTTTCGGATTGTCCGGTGTTGGGTTATCTGGATCTGGGTTGTCTGGTTCTGGTTTATCTGGATCTGGCTTGTCTGGTTCTGGCTTGTCTGGATCCGGCTTGTCTGGTTCTGGTTTATCTGGATCCGGATTGTCCGGTGTTGGGTTATCTGGATTGTCCGGTGTTGGGTTATCTGGTTCTGGATCTTTAATGTTCACAACAGTCAAATTAATTTCTTTATCTTTTTCAAAATCTAATACAACCTTACTAGGAAAATCAGCTTCATTAATTTTATATCCATCTGGAATTTTAGTCTCTTTAAGCGTGTGTGTTCCACCTTTAATATTTTCAAAAACTAACGTCCCATTTGAATCAGTCGTTCCTTTACCAACTACTTCTCCATCTAAATTAACTAATTCAAATTCTGCACCTTCAAGTGGTTTTGAATTTCCTTTTTCATCATTTCCAACTTTAGAAATCACTACTTTACCACTATATTTTGCTAAATCTCCTTCTGCCTTACCGCCAGAGTTAATATTCTGAACAACAGCATTAGAATGCTCTATTATTTGTTTTTCATTTTTATCTATATATGTAACTGATGATTGATTTTCAAATGATTTCAATGAATTATCAGTGATCTTTGTTGAATAATAGACAATTAATTCATTGTAACTAGGTGTGTTGAACCTAATATTTATCGTTTTATTGGTAACATCAACATTTCCTAATCCAGCATTTTCAAATTCTTCAACTGTATAAAATCTTGGTTGTGCTTCATTTACTTGTTTTACCGATAATTGCAAGCTATCTTTATTTAATTCCATACCGCTTCCAATATTATCAGATATTAAAGCTGGATCATTTCCTCTAAAATAATCTTGCTTGTTATTGAATCTTATTGCCCATTGTATATTATTTACGTCATCTGGGAGTATCTGTCCGGTTTTATGAAATATCTCTTCCGATTTTCCTCCTGCAGAAGACCCATTATTTACAGTTATCACTTTAGTGATATTTGTATTTCCAAAATCTAAGTCAACTTTATGTGATCCTTCTTCTGATTTATTTATTTCTGCTTCAAAGAAGAATTCTCCTCTAATATTATCTAATTTTTCTACATTGTCATTAAAAGTACAATTAACAGAATTATTAGATACCTGACATGTACCAAGTTCTGTACCCTCAGAATTTTTCAAAGAAATTGCTGAATTAAATCCTAATAATTCCTTCGGGAGCAAAACTGATAAAGTATCGTTTGGTGAAATTTTAGTACCATTTCCGGCAAAGGTTACGGATATTTTAGTTCTTTCTCTATGTGAAAATTCACCATTAGAACCATCTAGTTTAGTAACATTGATGTCTTTAATAACATGGTTCGTTAAGTCCTTTGCTTGAACTTGATTGTTAAAACTAAAAATTTGTGTAAAAAGTAATAAAAACATAATTATAATTGAAACTTTCCTCATATTAACCTCCTAATTTTTGTATATTTTTGGTTATTATACCATTATTTATCGAAAATAAAAATATTTTATAAACAAAATTGTTTGAAAAATATTTATATTATAGAAATTAGTTAGCTTTATCTAAAAGTTTATTTACTAATAATAAAATATAGTATTTCTATAAAAATAGTCACCTTTAATTCAATATACAAACATTTTATAAAAATTGATTATTCTTTTAACCCTGTCTAAAAAGTCATTAAAAAATGCCACTAAAGTCATAGACTTTAGCGGCATATCGAGCATCTTTTATTATTTATGAACTTGTTTGAAGTTCGTCTTCGTGATAATTAAAGTACTTATTAGATATATATTGTTGAACGATAAGTACGATCGCACTTGCACTCCAATATAATGGCAGTGCTGCTGGTGTGCTCATACTCACAATAAATATCATAATTGGACTTATATACATGATGTATTTCATTTGTCCATTTGATTCTTCTGGTAAATATTTTGTGGATAAATATGCTTGTAATAAATAGAGTGCTCCGGCAATCAGTGCCATAAATATATTTGGTGTACCTAGGTTAAACCAAGCGAAACTATGGCTTGCAAGTGCATCATTATGAGATATTGCAAAGTACAACGCCATTAGTATCGGCATCTGTATAATCATTGGTAAACATCCCATACCTAAAGGATTTATACCATGTTCTTTATATAAAGCCATCATTTCTTGGCTATATTGTGCACGTTCTTGTTCATCTTTAGCTGATTTCATCTTCTCATTAATTTCATCCATTTGTGGTTTTATTTTCTTCATTTTAAATTGCATTTTCTTCTGTCCTTTAAAAGAACGCAACATAAACGGCATAACAATTAGTCTTACACATATAGTAACGATGATAATGCCAATTCCGTAACTATTATTAAAGAATGATGCAAAGAATTTAATCAAATAAATGAATGGTTCTACTAATGAATTATAAAATACACCACCTTCTTGTGGTGCACATCCACTTAGTAATATCGATACTGCTAAAAATGCTAAAACTGTATATAATTTTTTCAAAATTTCTCCTCCAATATATTAATTATGCGTTAATATATTGGACTAGCGTCTTCTTCATCGACGGTTTTGGATAAGCAACGTGTTCTCCACCTTAAAATAGGGACTATCCATTCGAAAATGTATTGATCCTCTACTTCAGTTGAAAACCTTACAATCCAATCTTTGTGGAGCTTGATGTTTGCCTGCATTTGCAAGTAAACAAACAAGAGCGTTAATAACACAGGAATGAAATAATGTATGCTAAATGCAACATAATTAATTAATATCTCTTCACCTAACAACCCTATGAGCCATTCCATTACGCCTTCACTCCTTTCCAATTGAATTTACTACGTTCAATATACATGGTAAAAATATGATATTCAAATAATTACACTCTTTAAATTTCGCAAAACCTATTGTAATATCACTATATTTTGATACAATTGAGAAAGATTATCAATATCAATAACAAAGGGGAGGCCTTTTAATGAAAAAGGTATTAATTTTAGTATTAACGTTAATTTTATTTGTTGCAGCATGCGGGAACAACAATGACAATAAAGATTCAAGTAGTAAGAAAGATTCAAACTCTGATACAAAATCATTTACGATGGATAATGGTAAGAAAGTTGACGTACCAAAAGATCCTAAACGAATTGCAGTATTACATCCAACATATGTCGGCGCATTAGTTAAATTTGATCATACTCCAGTAGTGGTACCAGAATTTATTAATCAAAATAAAGTACTTAAAGATGTTACGAAAGATGCTAAGAAAATAGATCAAACAAATGTTGAACAAGTTGCGAAATCTAAACCAGACTTAATTATTACGAGTGCACAAGACAAAAACCTTAATAAACTTAAAAAAATTGCACCTACCGTTACTTTTGATGCAATGACTTCTACATATAAAGATAATACAACTAAATTAGCAGAATTAGTCGGCGAAGAAGATAAAGCTAAAGAGTGGATTAAAGAATGGGATAAAAAACTTAAAAATGATAAAGAAGAATTAGATCCACTTATTAAAGGAAAAACAGCGACAGTCTTACAACAAACACCAAAGGGACTAATGGCATTCAGTGATGAATTAGGTCGAGGTACTGAAATCTTATATAGCGGTTGGGGATTAAAACAACCAGAAGACCTTAAGAAAGCAACAGAAAAAACAAATGCTATCTCAATAACACCAGAAGAATTCGATAAATATTTAGGTGACTTTGTTGTAATCGCAGCAAACGGAGATCAAAAAGCACCATTCGAAGATACAAATGTTTGGGCAAATACAGAAGCTAAGAAAAATGATCACGTCGTTAAATTCGATGTATCAGAAACACAATATAACGACCCAATTTCATTAGAAAAACAAAGAGAAATATTCTTAAAAGCATTTAAAGAAATGAAATAAATATGAAAAGAGCTAGGATACGTGTCCTAGCTCTTTTTTTGATGGAGAATGTGGAATTGTTTGGAGTTGTGGCTTTACTCAGGTGTTAAGCCAAGACTTGGGCCATCTCTTGGCTTTATTCAGTACTTAAGCCATAACTTGGACGATCTCTTGGCTTTACTCACACATTAAGCCACGACTTTAGCTATCTCTTGGCTTTACTCACACATTAAGCCACGACTTCGACTATCTCTTGGTTTTATTCAGGCGTTAAGCCATGACTTCGGCTATCTATTGGCTTTATTCACTACTTAAGCCACGACTTGGCTCATCTCTTGGCTTTATTCACACATTAAGCCACGACTTCTAACTCTATGCATCCACTCCAAAACTCACCCTTCCCTCTCTCTAACTTCAGACAACCCGCAGTCTTACCTTGCGCTTAATGAACGTCTGCTTACAAAGGTTAGAATAATGATAACTACGCCTATCAGCATACAGAATAAGCCTAGTTCATGTATACCATTTGTGATGTGGTCACCTTTGAATAATGTACTGATAAGAGTGGATGATACGATTGCTCCGATATACATCGCAGTTCTTAATAATCCTGCAGACATGCCTATCATTGATTTTGGTGCTTGATGATAAAGTGCATTTTGGTTTGCTAAATTTAGTAATCCTTGTGGCACACCGAAAATTGCTGCTAATAATATTAATATCCATAATGGTGTATCAGCTTGTATGAATTGAAACCCTATCATCGTAATGAGTGCACAAATTGTTCCTAAATATAGTTTGAACTTGATTGATAGCCTTGTGCCTGTTAACTGTGCCATAAAAATCCCAACTAAGAATTGAGGTATCATCATGAGTCCTGCATGTGCAGCAGTCAACCCCCTACCCTCTTCTAACCATTGAACATATCCATATAGCACACTATAAGAAATAACTGCTGTAAGTAGAGATCTTACATACGTGTTGTTTAAGGCACCATTGTGTCCAAGTACTCTTAAATCAATGAATGGCTTTTTAGATTTGAGTTCAACAATAACAAAAGCAACTAAATTGAACAGTCCAATTATAAATAGATAAAAAATGGATTGATCTGGCTCCATAAAGAAAATCATCCATGTTGTTAAAGTAATCGTAAACAACGTTATACCTATAAAGTCTATCTGTTCTTTTAATGCATTTAATTTTTTCGGACTTTCAACTTTTGGATAATATAAAAATCCAAATACGAATGACAGAATGGAAAGTGGAACATTAACTAAGAATATTGCTTGCCAACCGCCACTGTGAATTAATAAACCACCGATTGTTGGACCAATAACAGAAATCGTCTGATTGGATATCGATAACATTGTTAATATTTTACTTGGACTATCTTTACCTGTGCGCTTGCCCTCATAACTGATTAAATACATTGCTGAAGGATAACCTGCACAAGTACCAATACCTATAAGAAATCTTGCTAATACTAATCCATAAAAAGATGGTGTAAAAATCGCAATCAAACTTGCTACACCTACTAAACTTGTAGCAAATAAAAACAACCCTCTAGGGCCAAATATATCTATAAGTTTACCTATCACTGGTTGACCAATACTCGTTGCTAAATATAACGATGACACAAGCCATGTCGTTTGATAAAAAGGTATATCAAAAGCTTGTGCAATTGGTATAAGTGCAACAGCTAACATAGAAGAGTTGATAGGATTCAATATTGACCCTAAAATCATTGGAGGATATAGTTTCGTATTAAAGGTTTCCTCACTCGAAACTTGAAGCATATAAATTATCTCCTATCTATACGATTGTATTTGACCAATCTATCGTCTCAGTTACTTCCGCATACCTAGGAAAAATTTTATCAATTAAAAATTGATGTGTTTCAAGATCTCTGTCTGTCATCGCATCTGATAAGACCGTTAATTCAAAGTCTTTGTCTGCCGCTTCAACTAAAGTAGATAATACAACACCACTCGTTACCACACCTGTTAAAATAAGGTGATCAACTTGCATACCACGCAATAACACTTCTAAATTACTACCTGTAAAAGCACTAAAGCGATGTTTTGTAACAACAACTTCATCTTCATTTGGTGCAAGTTCGTCTATAATTTGAGTTGCTGCATCATTCACACTCATTTGTTGTCCACTTGCTTTAATTCGTGAAAATGATTTGTTGTGAGGTGACACTTCATGAAATCCTTTCGAAAAAGCGACTCTCACAAAAATGACTGGAATTTGATGTTTCCTAGCACTTTCGATAGCCTTTTTGTTTTTATCGATAATTTCACTCGAATTAGATAAACTACCAACAATACCATTTTGCATATCCATAACTAATAAAGCAGATTGATTAGACATACTTACACTTCCTTAATATTCTTTTTAATGCAATGTTATCACAGCCATATTTCTCAAGAAATAATTATGCCTATCAAAAAGCCGAAACAATCATGACTGTTTCGGCTAAATAACTCATTACACTCTTTGAGATTTTTTTAATAAATATAAGAAATAAGGTGCACCTATAATGGCTGTTACTACACCTGCAGGAATTTCGAGTGGTGGAAACAACCCTTTACCTATTGCATCTGCTACTAATAAGAATATTGACCCTATTAAAGCTGACAATGGTAACAATTTAATGGCTTTTGGCCCAACTAATAGTCTTGCAATATGAGGTGCAATTAAGCCTATAAAGCCAATTGTTCCTGTTACTGACACAACAGATCCAACACAAATTGCTGCCATCACAAGATATACGTTTCTAATAAGAGATACTTTTTCACCCAAACTGACAGCAGATTCATCACCTAAACTTAATATGTCAATTTTACGAGCAAATAAGAAAATAAATGGCAACACCACTATGCCAGGTATAAAGAACCATAAGTCATCATAATTACGTCCCCATACACTTCCTGACAACCACAATAATGTCGTATTGATATTGTCTGGATATCTAATCATGAAATATTGAAGACCTGCCTGACAAATCGCACTTAAAGCAACACCTATTAATGCAATGGTGTATGTACTTGCTTGGAACAATTTGCCGATAAGCATAATAAGCATGATGAGTACAACTGCACCTATAAATGAAGCAATACCTAAGAAATAAAATGGTAGTGCTGGTAACAATAATGTTTGTGCGACTGCAAATAATCCTGCTCCTTTTGTAACACCTATGATATCTGGTGATGCTAAAGGATTTCTCAGTAAACTTTGGACAATAGCACCTGATACACCTAATAAGCCTCCACCAATCAATGAAATAATCATTCTTGGCAATCGATAATTATATACAACAAAATCATAATCATCTGAAAAGCCAGAAAATGTAGATATAATCTTTGATGTACCTATAAACTGAGAACCTACTTGTAGATTAATGAATAATGCGACCAATAGTACGAGTGAAACGATGATATATTTCCATTTAAGTTTCATCCTTTTTGAACACTCCTTCCATTTTTACACAAGTAAAGGAAGAACGGTCCGCCTATTAAAGCTGTTACAATTCCGACAGGCGATTCATAAGGATATGCAATAATATGTGATAACGCATCTGAATAAACAAGTAACACTGCACCAATAAGTGCTGTTAATATAATATGTCTTTCATAACCGCCTCTAATCAACCTCTTAGAAATATGAGGTGCAATTAAGCCTACAAAGCCAATTGGACCTGCAACAGATACTGATGAACCAGCTAGAATAATAACCATCAATCCAAATACGATATAAATCAGTTTCTTATAAACACCTAAACCTGTAGCTAAATCATCACCAAGTGAAATAACCGTTAAATGTCTCGCTAACATAATTGTGATAATCGTACCGATTACAAACCATGGTAATAAGACTTCCACACTATCCCAATCTTTACCGTTTAACGACCCTGTTAACCAATATAGAATATCTGTGGCGTTTTCATTCATTAATATCAACACTTCAGTGACTGAAGATAGTAATAAATGAATGGTCATACCCGCTAATGCTAAACGAACTTGATTATTCTCATGTCCATAAATAAAGGTATACACAATCACGCCACCTAAAATCGCACCAATAAATCCAATATACGCACTTTGATTACCATTATAATCAGGAAAGAAAACTAATGCCGCAACAAGCACTAACGAAGCACCGGCATTAATACCAAATGTTTGAGGTGAAGCAAGTGCATTTCTCGTAATACCTTGCATGATTGCACCTGCTAGCGCTAAACTCACACCAACCATAATCGCAACTAATAGTCTTGGTAGTCTTACTGTTCTAATAATTAATGTATCTTTCGAATGATCATTATGTAATAAAGCATGAAATATCGTTTTAAAACTCATAATTGATGAAGCAAAGCTTAAATTTATAAAAATGCCTATTATTAAAATTATGACTGTTGCTATAATGATTATCGTTTCTTTTTTCATAACATCACCAACTCAACTCAGAAATAAAACAATGAACGGACAATTGTATGTACGTTCATTGTTCAAGTATTTATTTCTCTTCGTTATATTTTTCTAAATCTTTTATGATATAGTCATTTGCATTAATACCTCTGAACCTTGTCCAGAAGTCTCTATCTACTTGATATATTTGACCTTTTTTATATGCTTTAAGATCTTTCCAAATCGCTTTTTCTTTCCAATCATCTGTTATTGGATGCTTTTTGTCAGTTGTAAAAATGATTTTATCCGGATTAATTTTAGATAAATTTTCTAAATTAATATCTTCATATGCATTTTTAGATTCTACAGCGTTGTCTAATCCCAATTTCGTTAATAGTTGACCAGCATAAGAAGTAGAAGTATGCGCTTGGAATGCATCTTCCCTCGCAACAGCTATCATCACTTTTTGACCTTCGTTTTCTTTTGTATCTATTTTATCTTTAGCTTTTTTAATTTTTGCATCTTGCTCTTCAAGTAATTGATTCGCTTTATCTTCTTTACCTAAAGCTTTACCAATTGTTTTAAATGAGCCGTTCACATCATCGTAGCTTGCTTCTCTACTTTTCAATACAAGTGTTGGTGCAATTTTCTTCAAGTCTTCACTTATTCCTTTATGACGTTGAACATCCGCTATAATCAAATCTGGTTTAAGCGAACTGATTGATTCTAAGTTTGGTTGTTTACGCGTACCAACTGATGTATATTTCACATCTTCACCATATAATTTTTTAATAACTTCTTTCTTATTATCATCCGCAATACCGACTGGTGTATTGCCAAGATTTTTAACTGCATCTGCAAAAGAATACTCTAACACGACAATGTTTTTAGGATTCTTTTTAACTTTTTGAGTACCTAATTCGTCTTTTATTTCTATTGTTTCAGATTTCTTAGCACCTGCTTCACTACCTTTATTATTGCCACATGCTGCTAGAAACATTGCTGAAACAACTAATACTGCCATAAAAATTCTTGAATATTTATTCATGATGCCCTCCTATTAATTGATAACTGTTATCAATTGTATTATATTCATAAAATAATGTCTATAGTCAATTTTGAATATTTAATTTATAAATCCCTTTATTTAACTGTTATATAACAACTCATAGTTATAAAATAGATTTACTATATTTTGATTTAGACTATAAAAAATACATATACATCCTGAAATGTACATGTATTTTTATTCATATATTATGGCTTTTTAATAAATGCGTACAAACTAATGATCGCAATAAATACGATACCAATAATGACTGAGATTCTTGTTTCAACGTTGAACAACATGCCAATAACAACTAATACAAGCATAATAATTGTGATTATATTACTGACTGGTGCGAATGGCATCTTAAATGGATGATCTTTAATTTGTTCTCTCTTTCTAAAATTCATATGACTAATTAGAATAGCAAACCAAGGTACCATACCTGGAAGCACACCTGCGCTGAACACATATACAAATATATTCGTATCTTTACCTAATATCAGAGGTAATACAATATCTAAGACGATACCGAAGAAGATACCAATTGATACTGCGATAACAGCGATATGTGGGACACCATTTTTATTCGTTCTATAGAATATTTGAGAAATTTGCTTTTGTTTAGATAACGTATAAAGCATACGACTCGTACTAAATATACCAGAGTTACACCCTGACATTGCTGCTGTAATTACAACAAAGTTAATAATAGTTGCAGCTGCAGTGATACCCACTTTTGCAAATGTCGCAACAAACGGTGAACCAATTTGATTCACTTCATCCCATGGATAAACAGTTACAATAACGAAAATCGAACCGATATAGAAAATTAATATTCTCCATACAACACCGTTAATCGCTTTTACTATATTTTTCTGTGGATCTTTCGTTTCACCTGCAGTAATACCAATTAATTCAATACCAATATAAGAACCAAATACTATCGATAATGCAAAGAAGAAACCACTTAGACCACCTGTGAAGAAACCACCACGATCCCATAAATGACTGATTCCAATCGGATTAAAGTTATTACCTATTCCAAAAAGTATTAACCCTAACCCTGCAATAATCATTAATATAATCGTTACAACTTTTACAGCGGCAAACCAAAATTCAAATTCACCAAACCACTTAACAGAAACTAAGTTTGCAGAAAGCAATATAAGAACGACAGCTAAACCTGGTATCCATGAAGGTAAATCTGGCCACCAAAATTTAAAATACGACCCTACTGCTATAACTTCACTCATACCGACAATAATCCAGTTAAATGTACTACTTCCAGCGGTTACGAATGAAAATGACGGGTGAATATAATCATTTGCGAACTTAGCAAATGAACCCGTGTCTGGATAAACGTAAACCATTTCACCTAACGCTCTCATAATTAAAAATACAAATACACCTGCAATCGCATATGCTAATAACACGGATGGTCCTGTCCACTTAATCGTACTTGATGCCCCCATAAATAAACCAACACCAATTGTGCCACCAATCGCAATCATTTGCATTTGTCTTGACGTTAACGCTCTTTTCAAATTATTATTCATGTCTGACCCTTCTTAATATGTATGTACTAAATTTTCAAACTGTAATTTTAAAAATATTCTATAAATATAGCATTTTTAATAATTCGAAACCAAGAATTTTCAGATAAAAAAATAATATTTTTATAAACTTTCTCACAAAATCTACACATTTGTGCTAAATACTACCAGATATTTCTGAATTTGTTTATAATATATAACTATATTTAAAAATCATACCAATAGATAAAGAAAGGATATTCCCAATGTCTACAATAAATGAAGTAGCAAAAACAGAGTTACACTGTCACCTAGACGGTTCTGTTAGTATCGAATTAATCCAGCAACTCGCACGAGAACAACATGTATCTATTAATTTAGAAGATATTCAAGTAGACCAAAATTGCGAAAGCTTAGATGACTACTTAAAATCTTTCGACACCATTTTAAAAGTTTTACAAACAAAAGATAGTTTAGAGAAGGCAGTTGTCGATGTCGCGCAACAAGCACATCATGACAACATTAAATATATAGAAATACGATTTGCGCCACTTTTCCATACAGATAAAGGATTAAATATTGAAGAAATTTTAGAAGCTGTTAACAACGGAGCAATCGAAGCTGAAGATACATATGATATTAAAGTCAATTTGCTAATTTGTGGAATGCGACATCACGATAACCAAACAAACATTGAACTATTTAAATCAGTAGATCAGTTAAATACAACCAATCGTCACATTGTAGGTTTTGATTTTGCAGGTCCTGAAGAAGCATTTCCTACAAAAGTCATACAAGAAGCCATTCAACATACTACAGATTTTGGCCATTACTTAACATTGCATGCCGGTGAATGTGGATGTATACATAATATAATAGAAGGAATCGAACTCGGTGCACGAAGAATAGGACATGGCGTTGCAGCAATTCAAGACAATCAAGCATTATCATACATTAAACAACACAACGCATTATTAGAAATTTGTCCAACGAGCAACTTACAAACAAAAGCAATTCAATCAGTAGAAGAACTTAATATTAGAAAGCTTATAGAACAAGGCATTCCATTTAATATTAATACAGATAATAGAACAGTTTCGAATACAAACTTAAACAAAGAATATCAACTCTTGTACAACCATCAGTTATTATCTATAGCAGAAATGAAAGACATTAATATTAAAGCAATAGACCATGCATTTATATCTGAGGTTGAAAAAGAACAATTAAAGATGAAATATTAAAATATCCAAAAGGCTGAGACAGATCATACTGTCCCAGCCTTTTAAGTTTCTTGATTATTATTTGTCTGATTCTTTTTTTATGAAATATTTATTTTCAATAATAAAGCCGATAAAGATAACAATACACCAGCCAAGCATATACAAAATATTTGGGCCACTATCACTTTGGTATGAACTGAAAATATATAGAATCATTAATACAAAGATTATTATGTTAATGATGAGCCTAAATACCATAAAATGCTTCAAATTTTTTGCTTCCTCTTGTCCCTTTAGCCAATCTCTAAACATCATGAAAATGATTAATACAGGAGATATACATATCAAAATTTGTTCAAGATTTAGGAATAAACCCAGCAACAAACATATTCCTATCATGATAAATACAAATACCAACGTTAATAACTCTCTATTTTTTTATTAATTGTTTCATCATACGACCACCATCTTTCAAAATAACTTTTTAGCTTTTATCCAAATTCGTGTTCATATTGTTTTGTTTAAGGAAATATTTATTTTCAATAATGTCAGCGATAAATGATATTATAAGCCATGCAAACAAGTATAAAGACTTTACGTCTTCTCGATAAATACTTAAAAAATATTGAACCAATAATACAACACCTATTAAGAGTATAATTAACCTATAGGTCATAAAATGTTGTATGTTCTTAGCTTTTTCTACACCTCTTAACCAATCACAAAATATCACCAATAATATAAACAATGGAACCATGAAAATAAGCATTTTCGGAACTGACATAAATGAATATAGAAGCGCTCCAATTACAAAGATTAAAAACAGGCTTGCTCCTCTTATTAGTGTTTGATTCTCTAAAAATCGCTTCTGCATACAATCACCATCTTTCAAAATAACCTTCTACCTTTTAAACGCATTTGTCGTCACATTGATTTGTTTAAGGAATTTTTCTATTTTTGCTTGTTGTCTACCATTTACATTTTGACTATCTGGTACGAAATCTTTTATATCTTTTGTTGAGATGGTACCTTTTTCTGCTTTATCTTCTATTTTTTGCACTTGTTGATCTAATTTTTTAATTGTTTGATTGTAACTTGTAAAGTACTGACTGATTCTATTTGTTTCTTTTTGATAGCCTTTTGGGAGTGTATTATTTTCTATATAATTTGAGAAGTTCTGGTCATTCTTTTCTAAAAGTTTTCTACCTTCTTCTAATTGATCTGCTTCTCTCTTCGTTAAAGGTTGTTCGTCCCATACTTTTTCTTCAATCTTTGTTGTCACTTTATAAATACTTTCATTTGTATCTAAATAACGTTGAATACTTTTATGTATTTCTGATTTTGATAATTTTTCATTTGTTAACTCAGATTCAAATACAATAGTAGGCAACTTCGCATTTTCATGTTTATTTGACTGCTGTTCTGAATTATTGTGCTCATTATCTTTACTTGCTGAACTTTCTTCGTTTCCACACCCTACAAGTAATAAAGCTAAACTACTATATATAATGACTGATTTAAACCCCTTCATTTTATCTCCCCTATGTATAATTTAAACCTTTCAATATATATATGCTATCACTAGTTCATTGTAATTTCTACCATATTTTAGCAATTAATCATTAATTGTTAACCTTAAAAATATTTAGGTTTACAATTAAGAATATTATTAGTATTCTATTAATAATTATAGAGGGGGAATTTTAATGACTTTAGGAAATAACGTAATCAATGGTCATCACTTAACATTTGATGAAGCTTTAAAAATTTATCAAGATGAATCGATTGATACATTAACACTTGTTCAAGAAGCTTATAAAGTTCGACATCATTATTATGGTAAGAAAGTAAAACTGAATATGATTTTAAATGCCAAAAGTGGTATTTGCCCCGAAGACTGTGGTTATTGCGGGCAATCAAGAGATGTTAAACAAAAATCTCAAAGATATGCACTGATTCCGGAGAATCAAATTGTTGAAGGTGCTAAAGTGGCTTCTGAAAATAAAATTGGAACTTACTGTATTGTTATGAGTGGTCGTGGTCCTAGTGATAAAGAGATTTCTCATATTACTGATTCTGTTGAACAAATTAAAAGAAATCATCCTCAACTTAAGATTTGTGCTTGTCTCGGATTAACAAATGAACAACAAGCAGAGTCTCTTAAAAACAGTGGTGTAGACCGATATAATCATAATATAAATACTAGTGCTAATTATCATGATGAAGTTGTGACAACACATAGTTTTGATGATCGTGTAAATACAATTAATATAATGAAGGAAAAGAATATTTCACCATGTTCTGGTGTGATTTGTGGTATGGGTGAATCTGACGAAGATATTATCGATATGGCTTTTACATTGAATCAATTAGATGCTGATAGTATTCCAGTCAATTTCTTACATCCTATAAAAGGTACGAAGTTTGGTAGTATGGATGACTTAACACCTATGAAATGTATTAGAATTCTATGTATGTTTAGGCTCATTAATCCTACAAAAGAAATACGTATTGCTGGTGGACGTGAAGTAAATTTAAGATCGCTTCAATCATTATCACTCATGGTTGCGAATTCTATTTTTGTTGGAGACTATTTAATTACTGGTGGTCAACCAAATCAAATGGATTATGACATGATTCAAGATTTAGGATTTGAAATTGATTATTAAAGTATTATTAGAATTTTCAAATTATTATATTAATTTTTAATGTAAAATGATATAATAAACATATGCTTTCTATTACACTTTAATGTGTTGTAGAAAGCTTTTTAATTTTTAATAATGTAAGCGCTATATTAAAATGAGGGGGATAAAAATGGAAGAACCAAATACGCTGCTGACAATAGTTGGACTCGTTATTATTATTTCAATTGTCGCAATGTTAATTATGAAAAAAATTAGTCCAGTTGTAGGAATGATTTTAATACCTGTAATTGGCGCATTAGTCATTGGTCATGGATTTGGAGATATTCGAAAATATGTCGAATCCGGTATTGATCAAGTATTTAATGTCGCAATCATGTTTATTTTTGCAATTATCTATTTCGGTATTATCTCAGATAGTGGTTTATTCAGACCTTTTGTTAGAGGAATGATTAAATTAACACGAGGTAATATTATTATCGTAGCAATTGTTACAACGATTATCGGTACTTTTGCACAATTAGACGGTGCTGGTGCCACTACTTTCTTACTAGCAATTCCTGCTTTATTACCATTATACAGGGCACTAAAAATGAGCCCGTACTTATTAGTACTACTTCTTGCATTAAGTGCAGCAATTATCAACATGGTACCTTGGGGCGGACCAATGGCAAGAACCGCTTCAGTTCTTAAAGTCGATAATATCAACGACTTATGGTATCAAGTTATACCTATTCAACTAGTCGGAATCGTACTCGCAATTCTATTCTCTATCTATTTAGGAATCCGCGAAAAAAGACGTATTGCTAAAGCTTTTACTAATGAAGATGTTGTAAAAATCAATATGGATGAAATTATTGCAAACTATGAAAAAGACCAAGAAGAGAATGCTACTATTAAAGGTGAAGCTACTAAGCATACTTACATACTTTGGCTCAATTTAATACTTACAGTCATCGTCGTAGCTATGATGTTATTAGATATTGTACCGCCTGAATTTGCATTTATGCTCGGTGTCGCAATCGCGTTACCATTAAACTTTAGAGATGTCGACGAACAAATGGAGCGTATTCGGGCACATGCACCAAATGCCTTAATGATGGCAGCTGTTATATTAGCAGCCGGCGTCTTCCTAGGAATACTTAATGAAACAGGCATGTTAGAATCGATTGCATTATCGTTAATTGCAGTATTACCAACAGTTGTAGGACCATATTTACACATTATAATCGGTGTATTAGGTGTTCCTTTAGATTTATTAACAAGTACAGATGCTTATTATTTCGCTATCTTACCTATAGTAGAATCAACAGCCAGTCAATTTGGCGTTCCATCACAATCAACAGCCTTTTCACTTATGATAGGTAACGTAATTGGAACATTCGTCAGTCCATTCGCACCAGCAGTATGGTTAGCCGTTGGACTTGCAGAAATCAATATGGGTAGATATATCAAATACGCATTCTTCTGGGTTTGGGGATTCTCCATCCTAATGCTATTTATCGCTATCTTGATGGGCATTGTGACGATATAGAATGTGATTTTTGAAAAATGTTAGGATGTTTAGGGTTTAAGGAAAGACTTTGACGATCTCTTAGCTTTATTCACTACTTAAGCCAAGACTTTCGCTATCTCTTGGCTTTACTCACTACTTAAGCCATGACTTTGACGATCTCTTGGCTTTATTCAGGCGCTAAGCCATGACTTCAGCCATCTCTTGGCTTTATTCAGGACTTAAGCCATGACTTCAGCCATCTCTTGGCTTTATTCAGGCGTTAAGCCACGACTTGAACGATCTCTTGGCTTTATTCACTACTTAAGCCATGACTTTGACGATCTCTTGGCTTTATTCACTACTTAAGCCATGACTTGACTCATCATTTACCTTCACTCACCCATTAAATATATCCACAAAAAAGCTGAGACACGGATGTCTCAGCTTTTTCTAATCATTTTTTATTTGTCATCTGATTCAGCTTTACGTTCAATTTTTGATAATGTTTTTTCTGCAAATGACTTACCACCGATACCGAATGAGATAGCAAATGCTACTGCTACAGCACCTAAGATTAGTAAGAATGCTACATTAACAATGCTTTGAGCAAAGTTTAATTGATCTAATGTCATAAATACTGAAACGATGATTACTAAATATTTAACGATTTCAGATACGAATACGTTACCTGTAGATTTTTTAATTAATTTAGATAGTAAGTTACCACCAATGAAACCAATTAATAAGATAATTGCTGCTGAAATTACTAATGGTAAGTATCCAATAATTGCTTCACCAATTGTATTTAACACTTCTAAATTAACTGTATTTAATGATTCAACAACAAAGAATAAACCAATGATTGTTGAAATTACCCAGCCTGCAGCTGAAGGAATATCAATACTTTCTTTATTCTCACCAAAGTTTACATAGTGATTATATTTACTAACATTTAAATTTGTTAATAAGTTTTTAACTAATGTACCCAATACTTTTGCGATAAATAAACCAACAACTAATATAACAATCGCAACAATAATTCTAGGTAAGAAGTCTAATACACTACCCATCATGTTCTTAATTGGTGTTGATACAGAAGTCATATTTAATGCATCAAACACTGATGGTAAGAATAGTAAGAATATAATGAAGTAAGCTAATTTACCAAATGTCTGAATTAAGCCTTCAGACCCTGATTTGCCACTTCCTGATTCAGTTAGCCCCTTTTTCTCTAGCCATTTTTCAAAACCAACTGCGTTTAAACCTTTCACAATAACTGTTTTAACAATTACTGCAATTAACCAAGCGACAATTAATAAGATAATTGCACTAATTAAGTTTGGTATGAATGCTATAATGCTATCTAAAGCATTTAAGAATGAATCTGTTATTTTACTCATATTTAATTCCTCCTTTCTTGATATGTTACCCTAGTATAATAATACTAATCATATTTTTTAGAATAATTTTTGATTTGTTTAAAAATCTATTCTGAAAACCTAAATAAATTGAATAAGTAATTAATATTTCTAAAAAAATAAACGAGCAGATGACCAAACATCTGCCCGTTTCACGTAAAACACAATTCCATATGTATCATATTCTTTTCATCATTCTTACTTCTTTTAATTCTTTACTAACATCGCTTATTTCAGATTTACCATCTTTTTTAAAGCCATGTTTTTCATAAAATTTAATCGTAGGATGATTATCTTCAAAAACCCAAAGACTTAATTCATCATATTTATCCTTCATTTGTTTTTCCGCTTCTTGCATCAAACGTGTGCCTATTCCTTGGTGTTGATATGCTTCAAGTAAGTAAATGACCATAATTTCACCACATGTATCACTTGTATCTTCATCTTTGTCTTTACCATACATTAGAAATCCAATCACTTCCCCATCAACCTCTGCAACAATACATGGCGCATTAAATTTATGGTGTCTTTCAACATATGACGCTAACGTTAATTGATCCAAATAACTATCTGGAACAATTCCTCTATATGTCGTTAACCAAGACTCATAATGAACCTTAGCAATCGCTTCAACATCTGATTCTTGTTTATTTCTGATTAACATCACTTTAACCACCCACATTCTATAGAAGTTAAATGTAATTTTACTATATGTAACTATTAAATAAAATAGTAAAAGTCCGAGACATTAGCATTTGTCTCAGACTTTATATTTCTTACATTTCCATATCATGTATTTTCATCATTAAACCATGTGGTATGTCATCATGTTTGACGACTTCTTTTTTATAAAATGTTTTGCCGTTATCGTTTGAAATTAATTTTACAAAATCACCTTTTTTAGGTTTGAAATCACTTGTTGATTCGATTTTGATATTTTCCGTAACTTCATTATTTTTCTCACTGACTACTTTTTCTGCAGTTGTACTATTCTCCATATACCCGTAGTATGTACTTTTTTGCGTTGAAAATAATAATAAAGCTGCGACTGCTAAAGCTACAATAGCTAAGCCACCTATTAATAATATTGCTGATTTTTTATTCATTGAGAATCCTCCCTAATGTACATCATAATGCGTATAAGCTTTTTATGAAATAATCATGCGTCAATCTTCTTAAATTCGACATATTTATTGAGCATTTTCTCTCTTAAAAAAACCATTAAAAGTTGAATAACTTGCGATAAATGGTAAAAATCATCATACTATAAGTGAAAATATCTAAAGGAGTGGAAAAAATGAACCAAGAACAATTTGAAAAAATAAAAAATGGTAAAGGTTTTATAGCTGCACTAGATCAAAGTGGTGGTAGTACTCCAAAAGCTCTTAAAGATTATGGTATTGATGAAAATCAATACAGCAATGAAGATGAAATGTTTACACTTGTTCATGAAATGAGAACACGTATCGTAACATCTCCAGCCTTTACTTCTGAAAAAATATTAGGTGCAATTTTATTTGAACAAACAATGGACCGTGAAGTTGAAGGTCAATATACTTCTGACTACTTAGCTTCAAAAGGTATCGTTCCTTTCTTAAAAGTAGACAAAGGTTTAGCAGATGAAGAAAATGGCGTTCAGTTAATGAAAGTCATTCCTGGTTTAGATGAGTTATTACAACGTGCAAAAGAACGTAATGTATTTGGTACAAAAATGCGTTCAAATATTCTTGAAGCAAATCAAGAAGCTATTGCTAAAGTTGTAGAACAACAATTTGAAATTGGTAAACAAATTATCGAAGCAGGATTAGTTCCAATTATCGAACCAGAAGTGAACATTAATGCTAAAGATAAAGAAGAAATTGAAGATATCTTAAAAGAAGAAATCGCGAAAGAATTAGATAAATTAAACGACGATCAATACGTTATGTTGAAATTAACAATTCCAACAAAACCAAACCAATATAAATCATTAATCGAACACCCTAACGTTGTTCGTGTCGTTGCATTATCAGGCGGTTACTCAAGAGAAAAAGCAAATGAATTACTTAAAGAAAATGACGGACTTATCGCAAGTTTCTCACGTGCATTAGTAACTGACCTATTCGCTGGACAATCAGCAGAAGAATTTAATAGCGGATTACAAGACGCAGTAGATTCAATCTATGACGCATCAGTCAATAAAAATTAATAACATAAAAAAAGGCTTGGACAATTCATTAGTGTCCGAGCCTTTTTTGTATTGGGGTTAAATAAAGTTTCCAATCTTATGTTAAATGTGATTCATTGAGCTGACTTAATTCGGAAATAATTTTTCTGCTATCTGTATTTAATTGTTTAACAAATACTGTATTGTTTTTATCTTCGAATTTTTTTACCATTGAATCGATTGCATTGACTGCTGAGTCATCCCATAAATGAGCGTGTGTAAAGTCTAATTCAATCTGACTATTTTCAATAGAAAAGTCTAGCTGATTCATCATTGAATCTATTGAAACAAAGAATATTTGCCCGGTGAATGCATATTTATAAAAATGATTTTCTATTGTTTGATGAACATGAACATTTGATATTTTAGTAGCAAAGAATAAAGAACTAAATATAACACCGACAATAACGCCTATAGCTAAGTTATGTGTAAATAACACGATGATCACTGTCAAAATCATAACGACAGCATCTGTTCTTGGTGCTTGCTTAATGTACTTAAATGATTTCCAATCAAACGTACTAATAGATACCATAACCATAATACCCGCTAAAATTGGCATAGGAATTTGTACAACTACATCTCCTAATAATAGGATGAGAATGATTAAGAAGACACCCGCTGTAAATGTTGATAATCTACTTGTTGCACCTGATTTTACATTGATGACAGATTGACCAATCATGGCACAGCCACCCATTCCTCCAAATAGCCCAGTGATAATATTGGCAATACCTTGACCTCTAGATTCTTTATTTTTATTACTATGAGAATCTGTTGCTTCATCGACAATTTTAGCCGTTAATAAACTTTCTACTAATCCTACAATTGCCATTGATAAAGAATACGGCAAAATGATAGTTAATGTCTCTAAGTTAAAAGGAACTTGTGGTATTAAGAAATTCGGAAATGCTCTCGTTATCGTGCCTAAATCGCCAACTGTTCTTACATTAGAACCTGTTACCATATATAGCGTTGTTAATAAAATAATTGCGATAAGTGGTGCAGGAATGGCTTTGAAATATTTTGGTACAATATAAACAATGAGTAATGTAATAGCTATATAAATATATGTACTTATTGAAATACCGAATATATGCTCAAGTTGAGACATAAAAATCATAATCGCTAAGGCATTTACAAATCCAATCATGACTGACCTTGGTATAAACTTCATGAGTCTACCAATTTTGAGAATTCCTAATAATAACTGTATAATACCCATGAGTATCGTTGCTGCAAATAAATAATCGACACCATGTTCTCTTACTAAAGGTGTTACAATAAGCGCAACAGCTCCTGCAGCTCCAGATATCATAGCAGGTCTACCGCCTACTATTGAAGTTGTCGTAGCAATAATAAAAGCAGCGTACAATCCTACCATTGGATCTACACCTGCAATTATAGAAAATGCAATGGCTTCAGGAATAAGTGCTAGCGCTACAACAATACCAGCTAGTAAATTTTTCCCTGGATTAGAAAGCCATTCTTCTATATAAGATTTAAACATTATACATACTCCTATTTTATATATTTTCAATAGTGCTATTATAAACAAAAGAGTTTCATATGTATACATTTATGAAACTATTGAGGTGAAATTTATGAATTATGGCTATATTAGACCAATCGAATTATATGATACAGTCGCTGAACAACATTCAAAGTTAAGCAAATTTTCGTTAACAATTATTGAAGAATCTCATGCACAAACTGAAATCAGAAAAGAATTAAATACTTTATTTTATAGTAAATTACAAAGCGGGGATAAATTATACATAACTGATTTATGTATTCTTGCAGATACCTCATACCAATTAGAAGAACTCATTACAATTGCCCAGGAAATCAATGTGGACATTCATATTATTAATGCTCAAATAACAATTAGTCAGCATGAGCAAATGAATTTTAACAAATTTTTAAATCTACTTAATCAGTTTCAAAGCGATATGATTAAATTCAGAACTAAGTCTGGTATCGCCAAAGCCAAAACAGCAGGTAAGACTATCGGAAGACCAAAACGAAACGATCTTAATTTAAAAAATGCCATCGAGATGTACCATTCTAAGAAATATACTTTAGAAGAAATCAAAGAAGCGACCAACATTAGTAGAGCAACATTATATAGACACTTAAATAAATAACAATTAGGGACAGAATTCGGAGTAATGTCCCTTAGACATGCTGTTAGAGACACAATTCAGAATAATGTCCCTTAGACATGCTGTTAGGGACACAATTTGGAATAATGTCCCTTAGAAACCCATCTCTTATTACCACTATTCCGAATTATGGCAGTTAGAGCTTTCTTATTACCACTATTCCGAATTATGGTAGTTAGCGACTTCTTATTACCACTTTTCAGAATTATGGTAGTTAGCGCGTTCTTATTACCACTTTTCAGAATTATGGTAGTTAGCGCATCCCCATATAACAACTAAAGGCTGAGACAATTTCTGTCTCAGCCTTCTTATTTTTCCTATTATTTCACAACGCCTGCGTCTTTAGGGTGGACGCCATGTTTATAGTAATCTATTTCTTCTGGTTCTAATGGTTTTTTACCACGAATGATGTCTGCTGCTTTTTCTGCTAGCATCAATACTGGTGCATGGATATTACCGTTTGTTGTACGTGGAATTGCTGATGCATCGACTACTCTCAAGTTCTCCATACCGTGTACTTTCATTGTTAATGGGTCAACTACAGCCATTGGATCTGATGCTGGTCCCATTTTTGCACTACATGATGGGTGAAGTGCTGTTTCTGCATCTTTTTTAACCCACTCTAAAATTTCTTCATCTGTTTGTACTGAAGGTCCTGGAGATATTTCTCCATCGTTATATGGTGCTAGAGCTGGTTGTTTCAAGATGTTTCTTGCAACTCTAATTGCTTCTACCCATTCTTGTTCGTCTTCTTTTGTAGATAAATAATTAAAGACAAATTTAGGTTTTTCAAATGGATCTTTAGATTTAATCTTCAAGCTACCTCTAGAGTTAGAATACATTGGTCCGATATGTACTTGGAAACCATGTTTCGTATCTGCTTTTTGTCCATCATAACGTACTGCTAATGGTAAGAAGTGGAACATTAAGTTTGGATAATCAACTTTATCATTAGATCTTACAAATCCTCCACCTTCAAAGTGGTTACTTGCTGCTGGCCCTTTTCTACCGAAGATCCATTGTAATCCGATAAAAGGCATTCTAAATTTATTTAAACTTGGTTGCTCAGATACTGGTTTAGAAGATGCATGTTGTACATATACTTCTAAGTGGTCTTCGAAGTTTTCACCTACACCTGGCAAGTGTACACGTGTCTCTATACCTAATGAATTTAAATGTTCAGAGTCACCAATTCCAGAAAGTTGAAGTAATTGTGGCGTATTGAACGCACCGCCTGATAGAATAACTTCTCCTGCAGCAACTGTATGTGTCTTACCATTTTTCTTGAATGTTACACCAGTTGCTCGTCTACCTTCATAATTGATTTCTGTAACAAAAGCTCTTGTTTGAACAGTTAAATTCTTACGTTTCATAGCTGGTCTTAAATAAGCAATTGATGCTGAAACACGTCGACCATTATGAATTTGGCTATCAAATGGACCAAATCCTTCTTGTCTAAAACCATTTACATCAGGTGTCTTATTGTATCCAGCTTGAACGCCCGCTTCAAAGAAAGCTTGGAATAATGGGTTTGTTGCTGGTCCTCTTCTTAATTTAATCGGACCATTGTGACCACGATATTGATCTGATTTATCTGCTCCAAAAGTTTTTTCTAATCGCTTAAAGTATGGTAAACAATTCGCAAACTTCCATGTTTCCATGCCTTCAGGTTCTCCCCAACCTTCATAGTCCATTGGGTTTCCTCGTTGATAAATCATACCATTGATTGAACTTGAACCACCAAGTACTTTACCTCTTGTATGTGCTACTTTTCTACCGCCCATATGAGGTTCGCCATCTGTTTCATATTTCCAGTCATAGAAACGATTACCCGATGGATACATAAGTGCTGCTGGCATTTGAATTAATAAATCCCATGGATAGTCACTTCTACCCGCTTCTAATACTAATACGGTCTTATCTTTATCTTCACTTAAACGATTACCTAATACAGATCCGGCACTTCCGCCTCCAATAATTATATAATCATAAGATTGCTTCATCTCAAAATCCTCCTATATACTCGTTCTTCTTTGTTGTATTTATTTACTAAACCAATTCACTGGCTCAGATTGAATATTTGTATAAATATGTTTAGAAATTAAATATTCTTCTAAACCTTCTTTACCTAACTCTCTACCAATACCAGATTGTTTATATCCACCCCATGGTGCTTGTGCAAAATATGGATGGAAGTCATTAATCCAAACCGTACCCATTTTCAATTTATTAGCCACACGATTTGCTTTAGCGATATCTTGTGTAAATACGCCGCCTGCGAGTCCATAAATAGAATCATTCGCTAATTCAATCGCTTCTTGTTCATTAGAGAATCCTTCAATTGTTACGACAGGTCCAAATACTTCTTCTTGTACAATTCTCATAGATGTATCACAGTTTGTAATGACAGTTGGTTCAAAGAAGAAACCGTCTTGTAGGTCTGCTCTGTCTGGTCGTTTACCACCTGCAGCAATTGTCGTACCTTCTTCTTTCGCAACTTCTATATATTTTTCAACTTTATCGCGATGTTCTCCAGAAATTAATGGTCCCATCTCAGTTGTTTCATCAAAACCATTACCGATTTTAATTTTATTAACACGTTCAACTAAAGCTTTTTCAAATTTATCTTTAATATCGTTATGGACGATAATTCGTGATCCAGCTGAACAAACTTGACCGGCATGGAAATAGCCACCATTTAATGCTTGATCAATCGCTAAATCAAAATCTGCATCATCGAAAATAATATTCGGATTCTTTCCACCTAGTTCTAATGCAATATTCGTTACATTGTCTGCTGCACGTTTCATAATATGCTTACCTGTTTGAATACCACCTGTAAATGAAACGAGATCGACTTCTTTATGAGATGCTAATACTTCACCAACTTCAGAACCTTTACCTAGTACAAGATTGATGACACCGTTAGGAAATCCAACTTGTTCCATTAATTCAAATACACGAATTGTAGTTAATGGCGTAATTTCACTTGGTTTCATAACTAACGAACAACCTGTTACAAGAGCAGGTGCTATTTTCCATGAAGCTTGAAGTAACGGATAATTCCACGGCGTAATTTGCGTTACAACGCCTACAGGTTCTTTTACTAATTTACTTTCTGAATGAGGTATAGGGGAATCAATAATTTCACCACCATCATGTCCTGCTAAACCTGCAAAATACATAAATACATTATGAATATCATCCATATCTGCATATGATTCTTCTAATGTCTTACCAGTATCTAATGTTTCAAGTTCCGCTAGTTCTTCTTTATGTTCTTTAATTAAATCTGCAATTTCTCTAACTTTACGACTTCTATTTTCAATCGTCTCACCTGACCATTCACCAGCTTCAAATGACTGTCTAGCTGCTAAAATTGCTTTTTCAGCATCTTCTTCTGTACCTTCTGCTACTGAAATCACAACTTCTTGATTATATGGATTCACAATGTCGCGAGTCGCTTTATTAGAAGCTTCTACCCACTCACCATTTATAAATTGACGTCTAGATAAATGCTCTATATATCCCATTCAAAATACCTCCGTTAACTTTGTTAAATTTTTATTTAACGAACTTTACAGATTTTATGTTAGCATAGAATTATGAAAGGCGTCAAATTTCCAAAGTCCATTTATGATTTGTTTTTAATAGGTATTTCAAATAGACAAGTAATGGAAAAGCAACTACAATGTAAAAGGATTCATGGTACAATTAAGGTAACTATTGGAGGTGTATGTAGTGGTACGTTCAGATAACTACAAAAAACAACTAGACCAAGCTAAAGACATCGTGATTAACGGTATTGGAGAAACGATGGATTTATATGGTATTAATCGAAGTGTTGGAAATTTATACGGGACGATGGTATTTGAAGGTAGTATGACACTAGATGAAATGCGTGAGCAACTTCAAATGAGCAAACCAAGCATGAGTGCTGGTGTTAAGAAACTACAAGAATTTGATATCGTCAAACAACAATTTACAAGAGGAAGTAGAAAACAACATTTCATCGCTGAAAAAGACTTCTTTATCTTCTTCAATAACTTTTTCTCAAGAAAATGGGATCGAGAAATTTCTATTAATATGGATTCTGTTAAAGACGCAGAAATCTTGCTACAAAAAATCATAGACGCAGATGATGTCGATGAAGAAACTAAAGAAGAAGCAATCGCCATTCATACACAATTAGAAGAATCAAAAGTATATTATGAATGGTTAGCAAATATCAGTAATGCTATTAAAACTGGAGAGATATATAAATATTTCCCAATACCAAGTCAAGAAGACAAATAAGTAAAAGCGCGAGGTAGCAATGCATACCCCGCGCTTTTGTTATTTTTAGTTGGTATCAGTATTTGCACTTTTGACCAGAACTGCTAATAACGGTATCAGTATTTGCACCTTTGACCAAAACTGCTAATAACGGGACCAGTATTTGCACCTTTGGACAGAACTGCTAATAACGGTATCAGTATTTGCACCTTTGACCAGAACTGCTAATAACGGTATCAGTATTTGCACCTTTGGCCAGAACTGCTAATAACGACTGCTTTATTTACAAAACTCGTAAAAATTGTAAATACTGACGCTCTTATGAACACTTCTCACCAAACTTGTTCGTAACGACAGCCTTATGAACACTTCTCACCAAACTTGTTCATAACGACACCCTTATGAACACTTCTTGCTAAACTTGTTCATAAGCACTCCACCACAAATCAAAAAGCTCACAACACTAGCTAGCGTTGTGAGCTTCTTCTTTATAAATATTGATTTTCTTTTAAGTATGCAACGATTTTCTCTACAGATTCTTCTACACTTTCGTTTTCTGTATCGATGACTATTTCAGGGTTTGATGGTTCTTCATATGGTGCATTAATGCCAGTGAATTCTTTAATTTCACCGCTTCTTGCTTTCTTATACAGTCCTTTTGGATCTCTTGATTCACACTCATCTAAACTACATTTAGTGAAGACTTCGATGAATTCACCGTCTTCAAGTATTTCTCTAACTGTATTACGGTCTTCTTCATATGGTGAGATGAATGCTGTCATTGTGACAACACCAGCATCTACCATTAATTTACCGACTTCACCGATACGACGGATATTTTCTTTTCGATCTTCTGGACTGAATCCAAGGTTTTGGTTTAATCCGTGACGAATGTTATCTCCATCTAAACGATATGAAGTGATATTTTGTTCAAATAATGCTTTTTCTAATGCTACAGATATTGTTGATTTACCTGATCCTGATAAACCAGTAAACCAAATTACAACACTTTTATGACCGTTACGTTCTTGTCTTTGTGCTTTTGTTACTTCAGAATCATGCCATGTAATATTTGTTGACGCGCTCATTATTCCACTCCTAAAGAAATTAATTTTGTCTTAAACCTTTAATTAATACGTCTGCTACTTCTGGTCTTGAGAATTCTTTTGGTAATTGTTCACCGTTACGAAGTTTCTCTCTCACTTTTGTTCCACTTAAATGAACATGATTTGATTTATCATGAGGACATGTCTTAGCTGTTGTCATGTTGTCACAAACTGTACAGAAGAATGCATGTTCAAATTTAAAGATTTGAATGCCAATTTCATCTTCATATTGTGAAATTAATTCTTGTGCGTCATATGTACCATAGTAATCACCTACACCTGCATGGTCACGACCGACGATAAAGTGTGTACAGCCATAATTCTTACGTACTAATGCATGTAAAATGGCTTCACGTGGGCCAGCATACCTCATTGCTGCTGGATAAATCACAAGACGTGTTCTTTCTTCTGGGTAATAATGTTTCAAGATAACTTGATAACTTTCCATTCTTATTTCAGCTGAAATATCATCAGACTTCGTTTCACCAACTAAAGGATTTAATAATAATCCATCAACTGATTCAAGTGCTATTTTTTGAATATATTCATGCGCACGATGAACTGGGTTTCTCGTTTGGAAACCTACAACTGTTTTCCATCCTAATTCTTTAAATAATTCACGTGTTTCACTTGGGTCTAAATGGAAATCACTAAATTCATCATGTTTTGGTCGATCAACTAATTGAATTGGACCAGCTAAATAAACATTACCTTTTTCATATACACGTTTCACACCTGGGTGATCCACATCTGTTGTGCCGTATACATTTTGAGCTTCTTTAGCTTTATCATACGTATATTTCTCTTCAAGCTTTAACACACCATATAAATGATTGTCTTCACCATATAAAGCGATGTCTGAACCTATTTCATAGTTGTTTGCTTCTTCTTCAGTAACCGGTAATGTAATTGGAATACTCCATACAAGTCCGTTTTCTAGACGTAGATTTTCAACGACACTGATATAATCTTTCTCACCTAAAAATCCTGTCAGTGGACTGAAACCACCAATTGCAATTAATTCTAAATCTGATAGACTCCAAGGATTTAATGTTAATTTAGGGTATGATTGTGCCGCTTCAATAAGTTCTGCTCTTTCTTGACCTGTTACTTGGCGATTAATTAATTCTCCACCATGAGCTTCGATTGTTTCTTTAGTCTTTTGAGTTGCTGATACCATCAATATTCACTCCTATTAATTAATTTGATCTACTTCTTTTGATTTTTGATTTTGAATATTAAAAGGAAATTTATTATGTTGGTAAAGTGTGAATAGTACTAGACCTAACCAAGCAAGGATAATAACACCTTTTATAATATTGACTGTTGCTTCACTGCTAATTAAAGTACCTAATAACACGCTACTATTTGTAAATATGATTAGACCACCGACAAGTACCGCTAAAACATACACTGGTAAAGTCTTCACTAACCATGCTGAGAACGGTGCTGCTACGACGCCACCAAATGCTAACGCAACGACAAGTAAAATGTTAATTTGACTCCAACCTAAGAAGATAATAAATCCTAATGAAGTCGAGATTGTCACAAAGAACTCACTCGCTGAAACTGTTCCGATAACATATCTTGGTTCAATTTTATTTCTTGATAGTAATAATGGCGTGTTGACTGGACCCCAGCCACCACCACCAATTGCATCTAAGAATCCTGCAATTGCACCTTGTGGAACAAGTAATAAAGCTGAAAATCTGCCGTTTTTCACTTGCTGGTTTTGCTGTTTTTTAAATACAAATTGATAAATAATATAAATCCCCATTGATAATAAGAATAAGGCGATGAATGGTTTAATAAAATCACTGTGCAAGTTACTCAATACACCCGCACCGATAAATCCAGTTATCGCGCCTGGTAAAGCAAGCTTTAAAATGATGGACTTATCAACATTTTTAAACTTTAAATGTGAAAGTCCTGATGCTGCTGTTGTGGCCACTTCTGAAAAATGAATGGTTGCAGATGCGATTGCTGGTGCCACTCCAAAAGTTAATAGTAATGATGAAGAGGTTGCACCAAATCCCATCCCAAGAGAACCGTCTATAAGTTGTGCTAAAAAACCTACTAATGCAAATATCGTTAACTTTCGCATACGCTACTCCTCTCTGGCTTTCTATTTAAGTTGTCGTTTCAACCAATTGATGAATTTATTTTGCTCAATCGTATCGAAATATTGATGAGACAAAATGTTCTCTAATAATTGGTTTTTTTCTGTTTGATCTATTTCTAGTGATTTAATGATTGTGCGACATTCATATAAAAAATCTACATATTCTGTATAATCCACTGAATATTGTTGTTCTAAATCTTTCAAAATATTACGCACTAACTTTGGGCTTGCACCATTTGATGTGACGCTTATCTGCAACTTACCTCTATTTAATGTCCCAGGAAATATCACATTGCCATCTTGTGCATCACCGACCATGTTGATTAGACAATGTTTAGGGGCATTATCTTTAATGACATCGGTTATTTCTGGTGAGTTCGTGGCATTTATAATAAAATCAACATATTCTATATCAGATATTTCAAAGTCCTTTTTGTGCCATTTCAATTTCCTTTCAATTTCATACTGCTTTAACTTGTCAGTAAGTTCTGGTGAAATAACATGAATCAACGCTTCACTATTTATCAGTGTGTTCACTCTGCGTTCAGCAATTTTACCGCCACCAATAACTTTGACGATTTTATCTTGTAAATCTAAATTGATTGGAATGTATGCCACAATAAATCATCCTTTAATCTGATATTTAAACTGTTTGAGTCGTTAGTGTTTCTAACACGCGATCTTTCAATGCTTCTTGTATGGATGGATGATGACCTAAATGTTCGCATACGATGATGTCGCTTTTCGTATTATGCTCCGCTGCTGTTTGCTCTATATGACGCTCCAAGACACCTGTAAACCAAAGATATGGCGCAATGAATACTTGTGAATATTCTTCATGTAATGCATCTTGCAAAGCTTCTTCAAAAGATGGCTCACAGGCAGCTAAGTAACACACTTCAACATTTTTAAATCCTGTCGTTTCGTATAAGGATTGACCTATAGCTGTAATATCTATCTTCGTTTGCGGATTATAACTGCCTCTTCCAACAACAAGTAATTTAGCATCTTCTCGAATCGCAACTTTCGTTTCTTCAATACGTTCTTTAAGAATGGCTGTTAATCTTGGTTGAACACCTAAAGGCTCTCCATAAGTAAATGTTACTTCTGGATATTGTGTCTTAATTTCATCTATCTCTTTCGGTATATCTTTAAAATAGTGACCTGCACTTAGTAACAATACGGGTATAACGGATATCTCGGTTGCACCTTTCGCTATAAGCTTTTCAACGCCTTGCTGAATATCTGGTTGTGCTAATTCTAAGAAACAAATTTCTTGTAACGGTATATCAATAGACTGTTTCACTGATTCAATAAAAGAAATTGCCTCATCTGTCGCTTCTTTAATTCTGCTACCGTGACTGACATATAACACGCCTATCATTGTATCCCTCCAGTATTATTAAATAAGTTGTGGAACGTTCTGTTCTGATGCCACTTCTTCAAACCAGCTCATGCGTTCTCTCAGTTTGACGACTTCTCCAATAACAATCATTGCAGGGTTTGTAATTTGATGTGATTTCTCTACGATGTCTTCTAAAGTCCCTGTCACTGTGACTTGTTTTTGTGAAGTTCCACAATGAATTAATGCTACTGGTGTTTGAATATCTTTACCGTGTTTCACTAATAATTTTTGAATGTCAGGTAACTTCTTTACACCCATATAAATACAAAGTGTTTCTGGTCCTAGTGCTAAGTGTTTCCAATATTCATCTTCATCAACACTGTCTTTCATAACACCTGTTATAAAGGCAACAGATGAACTATAATCTCTATGTGTCACTGGAATACCAGCATAAGCTGGTGCCGCAACACCAGCAGTAATACCTGGAACCACTTCGAACGGAATATCATAGTTCTTTAATGTTTCTGCTTCCTCGCCACCACGACCAAAGATAAATGGATCGCCACCTTTAAGTCTTGTTACGGTGTAACCTTCTAGAGAAAGTTTTACGAGCAATTCATTAATTTCATCTTGAGTTAAAGAATGCTTATTCGGACTTTTACCGCAATAAATCATTCTTGTGTCTTCAGTTGCATAATCTAATAATGCTTTATTGACGAGTCGGTCATATAATATGACATTAGACTGTTTAATGGCTTTAATACCTTTAACCGTTATTAAATCTGGATCGCCCGGTCCAGCACCAACCAAGAATACTTTCCCCATTCTTACACCCCATTTTCTGATTAACTATGGAAGTCTTGCCCTGATTGCACTTCTTTAATTATGCCTTTACGGATAACAAAGTCTCCAAAGTGTTCTCCATCATTTTTTTCTTTACCGTATTGAATCAGAATTGGTTTTAAGCTTTCTAAAATCTCATCTTCACCAATATTTTCTTTAAATAATTTATTTAAACGATTTCCAGTGAATCCGCCGCCAAGATACATATTATATTTACCTGGCGCTTTACCGATGAATGCAATTTCAGCTAATGCTGGTCTTGCACATCCATTTGGACAACCTGTCATTCGAATCGTAATTTCTTCTTCATTTAAACCTGCTTCATCTAAAAGTCCTTCAATTTTATTGATCAGTGTTGGAAGGTAACGTTCTGATTCAGCCATTGCTAAACCACACGTTGGAAATGCTACACATGCCATTGAATTTCTTCTAAGTCCTGTATAATGTTCACCATCTGTTATGCCATATTGATCAATAATTTTTTGAATTTGTTGTTTTTTACTTTTGGCAACATTGGCAATAATTAAGTTCTGGTTAGGCGTTAAACGGAAGTCACCTGTATGAATTTCAGCTATTTCTCTAAGAGCTGTCTTCAATTTGTAATCAGAAGTATCTTTGACACGTCCATTTTGAATAAATAATGTAAAGTGCCATTTTCCGCTTCCTTCAGTCCAACCGTATCGGTCACCATTATGTTTAAATTCAAATGGTTTCGCCTCTTCAATTTCCCAACCTAAACGTTTATTCAATTCTTCACGAATAAAATCAACACCAACACGATCAACAGTATATTTAAATCGTGCATTCTTTCTGTTTTCTCTATTACCATAATCACGTTGGATAGTTAAAATCTTCTCACAAACATCTACCGCTTCTTCTTTAGGGAAGTACCCTAATAGACGTCCTACTTGAGGGTATGTCTTCGTATCACCGTGTGTCATACCCATACCGCCACCGACTGTCACATTAAATCCGACTAATTGATCATCTTCAATAACTGCAATCAATCCGATATCTTGTGAATAAACATCAATATCATTTGATGGTGGTACAGCGATACCTATTTTGAATTTTCTTGGCAAATATGTCTTACCGTACATTGGTTCAACTTCTTCTTTTGTATCGACTATTTTTTCATCGTCTAACCAAATCTCATGATACGCACCAGTTTGAGGTGATAAGTGATCACTTATTTTTGTAGCAAGTGTATCTACTTCTTTGTGCACGCCTGATTGATATGGATTTGGATTACACATGACATTTCTGTTAACGTCACCACATGCTGCTAATGAATCCATGACAGCATGGTGGATACTTTGCATTGAACTTTTTAAGTTTCTTTTTAAGATGCCGTGGAATTGAAATGCTTGTCTTGTTGTCAATTTGATTGTGTTGTTAGCGTATTCTGTTGAAATATCATCCATCGCAATCCATTGATCAGCAGTAGCCGTACCACCTGGAACTCTTACTCTAATCATGAAACTATATGCTGGTTCTAATTTTTGTTTACGACGTTCATCACGAATATCCCTATCATCTTGCATATAGCTACCGTGGAATTTAAGTAATTTAGTATCGTCTTCAGCTATTGCACCAGTTATTTCATCTGCTAAACCTTCTTTAATTGTTCCTCTTAAATAATTACTTCTATTCTTAATGTGTTCCATTTCATCTAATTTGTCGGATAAATTAGTTTGAGTGCTCACAATATTGCCCCCTCTTAATAAATATCTCTTTGATATCTTCTCTCTTTTTTCAATTCAGTTAAAAATGCTTCTGCTTCTTCTTCGTTATAATGCCCTTCTTTTTGAATGACATTTAAAATGGATTGATGCACATCTTTAGCCATATGTTTTTCGTCTCCACATACATAGATAGCTGCACCTTCTTGAATCCATTGATAAAATTCTTTACTGTTTTCTTCAATTCTGTGTTGTACATATACTTTTTCTTCTGAATCTCTCGAGAAGGCGACACTTAATTTATCAAGCACGCCATCTTTCAACCAACCTTGCCATTCTGTTTGGTATAAAAAGTCTGTCGTAAAGTGTTGTTCGCCGAAGAATAACCAAGCTTTATTAGTAAGCTCTAATTCTTCTTTTTCTTGAATATATGATCTAAATGGTGCAACACCTGTACCTGGACCAATCATAATAACTGGCGTTTCACTTGTTTTAGGGAACTTAAAGTTCGGATTCTTCTTCAAGTAAATTGGTACTGTATCACCAGGTTGTAGTCGTTCTGCAAATTGTACTGAGCAAACACCTTTTCTATCTCTATCATGAGAATGGTAACGAACTGCTCCAATCGTTAAATGTACTTCATCAGGTGCTGCTTGATGGCTACTTGCGATTGAATATTCACGAGCTGGCAATTTTCTCAATATTTGATGTAAAGCATCTGGTTGTAAATCTTCAGGTGGAAAATCGTTTAATAAGTCTATAAAATCACGACCTTCAACGTAACCATATATCCATCGATCTTTTTTAACTTTTTCAGATAACACGCCATTACCAAAGATATTCGCAGCTTTAGTGACGATTGGTTTAGTTAATTTAGTAATTTCGAAATGATTAGTTAATGCATCACGTAAAGTTAACGTATCTCCTGAATCATTAATTGGTACGATTTCTTCAGGATCCCAAACGAGTGTTTCAATTAACTCTGATACAATTTCAGGATCATTTTTCGGGAATATGCCGATACAATCACCTGGTTCAAATGAATCATTGAAACCTTCTAAAGAAAGTTCGATATGTCTAACTTCTTTATTTGAACCTCTACCGTTCAAGTTAATATTTTCTAAAATTTCTGCTTCGTATGGATTCGAGCGTGAATACGTTTGAGTAGCTGATAAATCTTCAGCTTCTAATTTAACGGGTTCTTCTGCTGTTTGACCTGATACTTGGCCAATTGAATTTAAAATGTCTTCCATCCATTTTTCAGCAGGTTCATCAAAGTCTAAATCACAATCTACTCTTGGATGTATTCTCTCTGCACCTAACTCTTCTAATCTCTTATCAAAATCTTTACCAGTCTGACAGAAGAATTCATACGATTCATCTCCAAGTGCTAGCACTGAGAATCTTACATCATTCAACTTAGGTGCCTTACGACTATGTAAAAACTCATGGAACGTAATTGCGTTATCTGGTGGATCTCCTTCTCCATGAGTCGCTGTGATAATAAATAAGTCTTCTACTTTCTTTAAATCTTTTGTCTTAAAATCTTCCATACATGCAAGATTGACATTGAATGATTTTTCTTTTAATTTACTTTCTAACGTTTCAGCTAAACCTTGAGCATTACCAGTTTCAGAACCAAACAATACCGTAATATCTCTTTTCTTAAACTTAGGTTCACTGCTCACTGCCGTAGATTGCTCAACTACAGGCGCACTTGCTTGACCACCTTGTACGACTGACGCCGATAAGTAACCACTCAACCAAATCTTTTGTTCATTTGTAAGTGTTGCAAATACTTGATTTAACTTTTCTGACTGCTCTTGATTAAAAGGGCTATTTGTTACTGATAATTCCAAAGATGTCACCTCATCCTGTCCAATTATTTAAGTTTTAAATACTATTCTTATGGGAATAGTCTGATTTATGCTAAAAAAAGATTAATAAATCTCTTAATTAGATTACTTAGGTTTATTATTTACTGTATGCAAACCACATTCAGTTTTGTTGAAATTCGTCCATCTTCCTTCACGTGAATCACCTGAAGAAGATACTTGAGCTGTACACGGAATACATCCAATACTTGGATAATTAAAGTCATGAAGTTCATTGTAGGTTAAATCGTGGTGTTCGATATATGCCCATACATCGTCCCAAGTCCAATAAATTAAAGGACAAACTTTTATAGATTTAAATCTTTCATCTTTATTAATAAAATCGGTATTTTGTCTACTTGGAGATTGTTCTCTTCTTAATCCTGAGACCCAAGCAGTAGCGCCCGATAATACTTCTTCTAACGGTTTAATCTTTCTGATATAACAACATTGATTCGGGTCACTTGTCCATAGTGCCGGTTCATATTGATCTGCTTGTTGCTCTAGCGTTAAATCTGGCTTTTTAAGTTCAATATTTAATGTTGGATATCTTTCTTTCACACGGTCAATCAAATCGTATGTTTCTTGAAAATGTAAGTCAGTATCTAAGAAAACAATTTTGGCATCTGGTTTAACTTTTGATATTAAATCTATCAAAATCATACCCTCTGCCCCAAAACTACATGAATATACGATAGAATCTCCATAATGTTCATACGCCCATTTAATTATTTGATATGCACCTTTAGTTTCATCGTCAATATCAATATCTTTAAAAGGATCAGTGTCAAAACGTTCATATGTTAACACTTCGGCCATGATATATAACGTCCTCCTTATGCTTATTTCTACAAGCTTTTTAAGTTTAAAATCAATGTTTTTAACAGAATTTATTTTAAACAGATAAGTTTACTAAGAAATAATAAATTATGATGATTAGCATACCCGATACAGCATATGATGTCAACTGTTCTTTTTAAATTTTCAGTCAATTTAATGAAGAAATTATTCACTCAAAATGATAGTTGTTGCGAACACTTCAGTGTTAGTTTGTTTTAACTGAGGAGCTTAGTTACAAAACTTCTCAGAATTGTTACTAACGGCACCCTTATTTACAAAACTCCTTGGATTTGTTACTAACGGCCTCCTTAGTTACAAAACTTCTTAGAATTGTTACTAACGGCGCCCTTATTTACAAAACTTCCTGGAATTGTTACTAACGGCACCCTTATTTACAAAACTCCTTGAAATTGTTACTAACGGCACCCTTATTTACAAAACTCCTTGGATTTGTTACTAACGGCACCCTTATTTACAAAACTCCCTGAATTTGTTACTAACGGCACCCTTAGTTACAAAACTCCTCGGAATTGTTACTAACGGCACCCTTATTTACAAAACTCCCTGGATTTGTTATTAACGGCCTCCTTATTTACAAAACTCCTTGAAATTGTTACTAACGGGCTCCTTATTTACAAAACTCCCTGAATTTGTTACTAACGGCACCCTTAGTTACAAAACTACTCCAATTTGTAACTACTCATGTCGTTATTCACATTTCTCACTAAAATTGCTATTAACAAAATTAAGATATAAAAATTTCCAACAAAATCATGTGATTTTGTTGGAATTTTCTTTATAAGTTATCGTCTTCTTTTTCTGCTCGTACTTGAACGATTCTTAATGATCGTCGTTCAACTGCTTTTAATTTTTCAGCTCGTTCTTCTAATTTAATTCGATCTCCGCCTAGTGTCCGGATAAATGAAACCATCATCATCACAAATATAACGGTTAGTGGCACACTCGCTAATATGGATGCCGTCTTCAAGACGTCTAAGGCGCGTTCTCCACCTACTAACATTAATGAAAATGGCAATAAGCATAATGCAAACGCCCAGAATAAACGATTTGCTTTTAATGGTTCGTCTATAACTTCTTTTTGAGTTGCTGCTGCTAATATATATGATCCTGAATCAAATGTTGTTGCTAAATATAAGAATGCTGAGATTAAGAATAGGACAATCATTACTTTTGGAAATGGTAATTGATGCATCACTTCTATTATAGTGGCTTCAGCGCTATGTTGATTCAAGAATTGAATGACATCAAATTGTCCTGAAATTTGCAAGAACACTGCATAGTTACCAAAGATACCAAAGAATAATACACACCCTAAAGTCCCATAAATAATTGTACCTAATACGACTTCTTTTAACGTACGACCTTTGGAAATTCTGGCAATAAATAAGCCAATAAATGGTGCATATACTAACCACCAAGACCAATAGAATATCGTCCAATCTTGAGGGAAGTTTGTTTCTTTTCTATCACCAATACCGCCAAATGGTTCTAACCATGTAGCCATTCTAAAGAAATTCTTCAACATATTTCCTAATCCTGATACAGTCGTTTCCATAATAAATATCGTTGGTCCAACAATCAGTACGATTCCTAAAATTAAGAATGTTAGCCAAACGTTAATATCGCTTAATTTTTGTATACCTTTTTTCAGACCTGTATAAGAACTAAATGCAAAGATGACCGTAATGATGAGTAAGATAATACTTCTCATAACCATATTCTCACCGTCAAGTCCTGTGAGTCGCTCTATCCCTGCAGAAATCATTGGCACACCTAGTGCTAATGATGTCGCTGCACCGCCTAACAATCCAAAAATAAATAAAATATCTACAATTTTACCGAGTAATTTATCCGTTTGACCTTTTAAAATTGGTCTACATGCTTGGCTGATTTTATAGATTGGTTTCTTCTTAACAAATACTAAATAACCAATTGGCAAAGCAGGTAACACATAAATCGCCCAAGCTATTGGTCCCCAATGAAACATGCCATACATTGTTGCATACTCGAGTGCTTCATCTGTCATACTACCCGCACCATACGGCGGCACTTGATAATAGTATGCCCATTCGATGACACCCCAGTATAGAATGTCTGAACCGATACCCGCGCAAAACAGCATCGAAATCCAACTAAAATTATTAAATTCAGGTTTATCACTTGCTTTACCTAAAGTGACATTCCCGTATTTCCCAAACGCTATGTATAATACAAATGCAAAAACAATCAATCCAAGTAATAGATACCATGCACCTAATGAATCCGAAATAATATCATTGATACTTGTGATGACTTCTTGACTAGCTTTAGGGAATACCATCATCGGTATAACAGCGATAAGTAATACTGCAACCGTCCCATAAAATGTCCACCAGTCCATTACTTTATGTTTCTTCACTTCTGAACACTCCTCGTTGTCGATTAATGTACATCGTTAAATAATCATTTTTAATGAACACGATGATTTAAATCACAATGAAGACGATATAGAAGTTTTAATAAAAATGCAAATTACATACAATGAAAAGCATCATTACTTATGAATAAATATATATAATACGCATTTTATAATCATTATAAATATTGCTACAACGGTTGTGTTAAGTTAAAATTTAACGAACATAACAAATCTAACGTACTTTTATTATGTATTTTTATACATGTTTTATGAATATAAATTTATATAAAAAAGAAGGAAATATGACATGAATTTTGCCATATCTCCTTCTATATCTCATTAAATATAAGTGGTCATTAAATAAAGTACTGGTAACATAATCGCACTGAGTACAGCTGTTAAAATCATACCAATTGTACTAAACGCACCTGCTTCAATATTAGATTCCAAAGCTTTTGCTGTACCAAACGCATGTGAAGCATTACCATACGTTAAACCTTTTGCTAAATCACTTGTAAACTTCGCTTTACTAATATAAAAATTACCTAAAATACTACCAATTAAGCCTGTTGCTATAATAAACATTACCGTTATTGTATCTGTTCCACCCATTTGGTGAGACACTTCAATACCTACTGCTGCTGTCATCGATCTAGGTAAAATTGTGACAATCGTTGAACTCGGATATCCCATTATATATAGAACGCCATAAATGAGGACAAAGTTAACCATGATACCAGCTAATACACTTGAAATAATAATTTTGAAGTTCGCAACAATCAACTTTCTATATTTATATAACGGATAAGCTAAACTCACAACTGAACAATCTAAAAATTGATGAATCCATGAACCACCTACCATGTAGTCTTTGTAATTCATACCTAACACTAATAAAATTGTGACAATCATAATTGAAGCAATCAGTGCTGGATTGAGTATAGGATGTTTATATTTAATTTGTAGTTTCTTAGCGATGATAAAACAAGCTAATGTTAAAAGTACCATCAATAAAGATTGTATAATCAAGATGCATTCTCCTTATCCGGTTTATTAATATTTAAAAACTTCTCACAAACATAACCAGATGACAGTGCTACTAAACTTGTACTCACAATGAGTAACACGATCATAATGATATAACCTGGTCCAATCTGATCTGCAATATCCATAATGCCTACGATGGAAGGCACGAAAAATAAAATCATAACATTAATTAATTTATTAGCACCGACTTCTATCCATCGTTCAGGTAAAATACCTGTTAGAAGTAATAAAAATAATAATGCTAGTCCAACAATACTACCTGCAATTGGTATATGTAATATTTCTTGAAGCCATTTACCAATTTGAGTAATCATATATATGAGAGATACTTGAAATAGTATCTTTATAAACAATTTGATCATATGCGCTCATCCTTTTAATAAGACTTATAGACAATATTATAGGACGGTTCAAAGTATTAATAAAATACATATTATCGATTTAACATATTCTGTATTGGAATAGTTTAAACATGTCATTACTGCTCAAAGCAAAAAACAGGCTAGAACATTATGTTCCGGCCTGCTTCTTGATTAATGATTCTTTTAGAAATAATATCCATTCTTTCGTAACTCTGTTAACATAGGCACCTTTTTTCCAAATTAATCCGAGATGCCAATATATCTTTTCACCTTCAAGTTCAATCATTGTTACATCATCACTCATTTGTTCAGCAATACTTTGTGGCACAATAGATAGACCAAGTCCTCTTTCTATCATATTGCTGATAAAGGTAAGCTGTGATATTTTAGCAACTGTCTTTGGATAGAAACCTTCTTTCCGACAGTTCTCAATAATCATATCTCTTAAATAATAGTCATCGTGAAACAAGACAAATTCTTCATCTTTTAATTCACTGATTGATACTTGATGTCTCTTGGCAAGTTTATGTGACTTATTCACTACTAAAAACAATTCCTCTTTATAAAGTGGCACGCTGTTATATTTAGATGAGTCTACTGGTAATGTCGTCACACCAATATCTACTTCATCTTTATTAATATAATGTTCTACCGCTTTACCGCCACCTTCAGTAACTTCGTATGTGACGTTAGAATATTTACCATGAAAATTCTCGAGACTATCTGTTATAAGATCCACTTTAATCATAGGCGACAAACCTAATCTAATATGTCCACGTTGCACTTCAAAGATATCATTCAATTCGAGCGTCAAATGATCAAATAATGTTAAGAATTCTACCGCTTTATCGTAATATACTTCGCCAGTATCTGTTAGTTTAATGTGTTTTTGTGAACGATCAAACAGCGTGACATCAAATTCATTTTCAAGATTTTTCACAGCTTTACTAATTGTAGATTGCGCTACAAATAAATGTTCTGCAGCTTGGGTCATACCACCATTTCTAACAATTTCCACAAAATATTTTAACTGTTTAAACTCCATTTGCTATACCTCATTTCATGAATTTCATGACAGAATTAAAGCGAACATATAAATACGATAAGTATAATAATTGGAATGATATATCTCATTAAGAACTTCCATAATTTAAACCATTTTAAAGACAGTTGATTCCCCATTTGGAATTCTCTTTTTACAATAGCTTGATCCATTCTAAACGAAATAAATATAGCAATTAGTAAACAGCCAATTGGCAATAATATATTGCTCACTAAATAATCTGTAGCATCAAATATAGACTTTCCAAAAATCGAAACATCTGCAAGAACACCATATGACAGTGATGATGGAATACAAGCGATAAATGTCAGTAATCCTAATATCCACACTATTTTCGAACGTGATCTTTTGCCTTCTTTTTCGAAAGCTGAAATGATAATTTCAAATTGACTAAATGAAGAAGTCAATGTCGCAAATAAGAATAACAGTAAAAATAACGTTAAGAATATTGAACCAAATGCCATTTGGCCAAATACATTAGGTAATACGATAAATAATAATCCAGGACCTTCAGTAGGTTCTAATGAAAAAGCAAATACAACTGGGAATATCGCCATTCCCGCTAATATAGACACGATAATATTCATAATCGATACCGACATAGCTGACGTTGGTAAGCTTTCCTTTTTACTTAAATACGAACTATAAGTAACCATACATGAGAATCCAACAGCTAACGCGAAGAATGACTGACCTAACGCATACAATACGCCTTCAGCTGAGAAGTCTTCAAAGTTGAAACTAAAGAAGAACGATAATCCTTCAGACGCACCTTCTAAAGTTACTGCTCTCACAACAAGAATAATAAAGAATATAAATAATAAAGGCATTAATACATTATTGGCACGTTCAATACCTTTTTTAATACCAAAGTTTAACACAACAACATTCATCAATATAAAGACAAACACACCGATTAATACAGTAAAAGGCTCTCCTATAATCTGTTCAAAGACTTTACCGTAGTTTGTGCCATCTGATATAAGATTGCCTGTTAATCCCAATGCTGTATAGATTGTAATCCAACCACCTACAACACTATAAAAGGATAATAATAAGAAACATCCAATAACACCAAGTCTTCCCGTTATTCTCCATGGTGATTTAGGTGCTAGCGTATCATAGGCCGCAACAGCTTCTTTGTTTGTTGCACGTCCAATGATAAATTCCGAAATCAACATCGGTAATCCAATAAATAATGTAAATATAATAAATAACAATAAGAAGGCGCCACCACCGAATTGACCTGCAACATAAGGAAACTTCCATATTGCGCCAATACCGATTGCAGCACCTGCTGATGCCATAATAAATCCTATCTTAGATGACCATTGATCTCTTTGTTTGACCATGTTATCACTCCATTCAGTTCTTCCTTAATTGAAGTATAACGTAAATTAATCATCTACACAGTAAGAATTTTTATGACATTTGTTCTACATCTGTAAATATACTGCCCATTTTTTCAGCAGCATTATCCGAAAACATTAAATCTAAATTATCTTGAGATTCTTGTGCATGTTCTTCAGAAGCTTTGTACATTTCATCTTCGTAAGCTTTTATGACATCTTCTAAGTTGTCATGATTTTTAAATGCATGTGCTAATAAATACGCGTCATATAAAGCTGTATTAACACCTTCACCTGCGAATGGACTCATAACGTGAGCGGCATCACCTAATAATGTGATATTCGATTGACGTTTCCATTTGAAACCAATTGGCAATTTATAAATTCTTCTAAATAAAGCTTGATCATCAGCGTATGAAATGTATTTTAAAAGGTCTTTATCCCAATCTTTAAAATCTTGTAATAAACGTAATTTTAGTTGTTCAGAAGACAAAGCTTTATACGTATCTAAATCTTTATAAGGCATGCGATAAGTGACATAAACTTTAATTGATCCATCACCGTTCAATTGCCCGAGTATAGCTTGATCACCGCCAAGCGCCATGATTTTACCATTCTTATTAAAAGCAGCTAAATCTGGAAATTGTTGTTTCACATCAGAAATATTTAGTTCGACCATTGAAATACCTGTGTAGCTGATTTCTTGCTCTGTTATAAATGGTCTCACTTTAGAAAATGATCCATCTGCACCAACTACAACATCAAAGATTTCACTCATATTATGATTAAAAGTGACTTTAACTTTATGATTATCTAACGTTTCTATTGCTTTAAATTCATAATGATAGCGGATGTTTTCTGGATTGATTTCGTTAAGAATCATATCGCAAAGTTCACCACGGTCAATCTCTGGTCTTCCACCCTCACCTTCTGCATCATCTTCAAAATACAATGTGCCATCTGGTCCTAGTATTTTTGTATCTTCGCCTTCAAATCTTGCCATACTTTTAAATGTTTCAATAAGACCAGCTTCTTTAATCGGCAATTGACCGGATTCTTCGTGAATGTCTAACGAACCCCCTCTATTGCCATTAATATTGCGCTCACCTTTTTCAAATATCGTAAATGGAATCCCTTGTTTCTGTAATAACAAACCGAGCATTAAGCCACCAGGACCTCCACCTATAATTGCGACTTTATTATTTTTATTGCTATTCAACATGTTTACCTTCTTTTTATTTTTTATATAAGTTTTTCGCTTTTTCTTTTGTTTCATTTATAAATGATTCGAATTTCGCTTTTTTCTCATCATCTTCCACTGCTTCTCTTCCCGCTAACATAATTTCTTTAAATAAATCTCTAAGTTGATTTCGTGCATCTTCCATCGCTTTAATATCAACATTTTGGAATCCTTCTAATCGTTTCGTAAATTCATCTTGATCGATGTTTTCATTTAAAAATGTTTCGCCTTCATCTGTAATTGTATAAACTTTTTTATTACCATCTTTAGAAATTGATACAAAGTCTCTATCTTCTAACATTTGTAAAATTGGATAAACTGAACCTGGACTTGGTGCATAGAATCCTTTGAATCTTTCTTCTAAATCTTTAATGACTTGATAACCATGTTTTGGTTCTTCTTTTAACATTTTTAAAATAATAAATTGTAAGTTCCCTTTCTTAAAGAAACGATCTCTTCCCGGATGTCCGCCAAAACCTCTGCCAAAATCAAAGCCATCACGATTCATCATATGACCTCTGTGATTGTTAAATCTTCCCTCAAAATTTCTTCTAAACATATAATCACCTTTCTCCTTTTCGATATATCGTTATATTATCCGATATATCGAAAAGAGCCAAGCGATATATCGGAATAAATTTTATCGACATCTTTTCATACCATATTTTTTACAATTTTATGTAATTTTCATGGAATTCCCTAATACTGAGAATGTTTCTCATATAATATAATTGAGATATATAGAAGGTAAATATTTTAAAGGAGGTCATTACATGATTACTAAAGAGCGTCATGTTGCTGATGTCGTAACAGATATTCCAAAGTCTGCTGATATTTTTCGTAAATACGGTATCGACTTTTGTTGTGGAGGTGATGTATCCATTGATGAAGCCGTGTCTAATAATAAAAAGGTCGATTTAGAAACATTGTTAAATCAACTCAATAGCATACCTGCCGATCAACAAAATGGCGGAATTGATATTAAATATTTAGATGCTGCTTCACTTATTCAGTACATTCAATCTCGATATCATGAAGGATTGAGAACTGAGTTCCAAAACTTAACACCTTATGTTACAAAGTTGGCTAAAGTTCACGGTCCAAGTCATCCATATTTATTAGAACTAAAGGACTTATATACTAAATTGAAGTCTGCATTATTAGAACATATTGACGAAGAAGATCATCAGTCGTTCCCTAAACTTTTAGATGTATCAGCAGGTAAACAAGTTGAACAATTAAATGAAACCATTACATCTTTAGTTGATGAACATGATGAAGCTGGACAATTATTACGAGAAATACGTGCCATCACAAACGATTACCAACCGCCTCTAGAAGCATGTGGTACATGGAGACTTGTCTATCAACGTTTAGAACAATTAGAACGCGACACACATGAACATGTTCATTTAGAAAACCACGTATTATTTAAAAAATACAAACATCTACTTTAAAAACTTTTTAAAGGAATGATTCATTATGAAAAAAGAAGCTGGACATACATTTTTAGCGAAGTTAGGTAAGAAAAGATTAAGACCTGGTGGAAAAATTGCGACAGATTGGCTTATTAAAAAAGGCCATTTCACGAGAGATAAATATGTATTAGAAGTTGGATGCAATATGTGTACAACAGCTATGCAAATTGCGAAAACTTACGGATGTAGAATTGAAGGTGTCGACTTAAATGCTAAAGCTTTAGAAAAAGGTATTAAAAATGTATCATCTGCAAACTTATCTCATTTAATAAATGTTCAAAAAGCTAATGCCATGAACTTACCTTTTGAAGATGAACAATTTGATATCGTATTAAATGAAGCGATGCTTACAATGTTGCCGATTAAAGCGAAAGAACAAGCATTAAAAGAATATTACCGCGTCTTGAAACCAGGTGGCATCGTATTAACACATGATATCGCCATTATTAATGTTAAATCTAAAGATGAAATTATCCATCATTTAAGTGATGCCATTAACGTTAAAGTAACCCCATTACCAACAGCAGAATGGTATAAACTTTATCAAGATGCTGGCTTCAAACAAATAGAATCGCACATTGGCGCGTTAACACTGATGACGCCAGCTGGCATGATACGAGATGAAGGTGTATTGGGTACGCTTAAAATTATAAAAAATGCCTTAAAAAAAGAAAATCGCTCTATGTTCTTTAATATGTTTAAAACAATGAAACGATATAAAAAAGATATGAATTATATTGTTCATGCTGTTAGGAAATAACCGTCTCAACAGATATAATAGTTATAATATAACTATTAACTGAATTGGAGATGTAAACATGAAATTAAATAAAATGGACCATGTAGGTATAATCGTTGAAGATTTAGAATCTGTTAAAGCATTTTTTAGTACGTTAGGATTGGAACTGATTGGAGAACAAAATATTAACGGTGAATGGATCGGCAATATTTATGGTGTAGATGCTTTAGAAGCAAGCATTGCTATGATGAAAGTTCCTCACGATGAAACAGCTATAGAACTCATACAATTTCGTGACCAATCATCAACGACCAACAAATCTATACATTTCCCAAGAAATGTAGGTGCTAGTCATTTTGCATTTTCAGTTCAAAATATTGAACAAGTTGTAGAACAATTGGCCACAACATCCTCTCAAGTGATTGGAGAAATTACGCAATTCGAAGACATCTACAAATTGTGTTATATCAAAGGTCCAGAAGGTATTTATATCGAATTAGCAGAAAAACTCAAATAAGTTATAATAAAAACATTTTGGAAATCAAGATAATCGGTTTCTAAAATGTTTTTATTTGTATTTTAGTGGAATATTATATATAATAAATGTAAAAAAATAGGAGGTTGATAGATGGTACTCACACGATATAATAAGGCAATCTTTGGTCGAATAGATGCCAATCAAGACACCCAGGAAATTTATCGACAAATCCAAGGAGAAGAAGGTGAACAAATTGTACAACAAATGTTAGATAAAGAACTTAAGTTAAATTATGTACATAACATTGAATTAAATATAAAGAACCAAATTCAACTCGATTTCCTCATTGTAGATGATGATAAGATGATTAATTTAGAAGTCAAACACTATAAAGGCGACTATTATATCATCGATAATCAAATGAAAAATAGTTACGGGAACATATTCCAAACCCCCTTTTCACAAATGAAAAGAGCCGAATATGAACTCGAATTGATTAAATCACATCTCAATATTAAACGAGATATTATATCTTATCTCGTATTTACAAACCCCACATTTACACTTCACTCTGACATACCTAATCGTAAACAGGTACTGTTACCAACAGAGTTACACAAAATTCCTAAGTTATTTAATAATTTTAAAGTAGACGAAAATAGAGCCATCCTCAATAAAATCAAAACACTTAAACAAGATTTTTCGAAGACCTACCCTAGACATATAATTCCATTCGAACAAATCAAACCAGGCTTAAGATGCCCACATTGCCGTAATATCAACCAAATACAATTAGATAAACGAATGCGATTCGGTCATTGTATGTATTGCTCAAGACATATACAGAGACAGTTACTCTACTTAGAAAATTTAAAAGAATTATACGTATTAAAGAATGGGCCATTTACATTGAAAGAAGCAGAATTGTGGTGTGGTGGGGATAAATGGGCAATTAGGCAAATATGTAATAAATATTTTAAGAAAGAAGGTGATTATATGTACCGATACTTCTTATGAGGCAACTAAAATGTATGTTTGTTTGTAACTCGTGAGTTTATTTCTGCTTTAACTCACATCTTTGTGAATCTCGTGAGTTTATTTCAACTTTAACTCACATCTTTGTGAATCTCGTGAGTTTATTTCAACTTTAACTCACATCTTTGTGAATCTCGTGAGTTTATTTCAACTTTAACTCACATCTTTACGAATCTCGTGAGTTTATTTCTGCTTTAACTCACATCTTTGTGAATCTCGTGAGTTTATTTCTGCTTTAACTCACATCTTTGCGAATCTCGTGAGTTTATTTCTGCTTTAACTCACATCTTTGTGAATCTCGTGAGTTTATTTCTGCTTTAACTCACATCTTTACGAATCTCGTGAGTTTATTTCAACTTTAACTCACATCTTTACAAATCTCGTGAGTTTATTTCAACTTTAACTCACATCTTTGCGAATCTTGTGAGTTTACTTCAGCTTTAACTCACATCTTTGTGAATCTCGTGAGTTTATTACAACTTTAACTCACATTTTTACGAATCTCGTGAGTTTATTTCAACTTTAACTCACATCTTCGGGGCTCTCGTGAGTATATTTCGACGTTAACTAAGATTTTTACCTCAAAATCGTCGCCCTCCACTCACAGACCCCATCCCCCTAGATTCACCCCCCTCAAAAATAAAAACCATGGTATCAGCCCTCAAGCTGAAACCATGGTTTTCTTCATGCCCACCATATATTATCTAATGATTCGTTTATATTTACTGCTTGTAAATTATGTGCTGCTTTTTGGAATCCTTCTTCTACTGACATGATTGGGTCTTCATGTTCTATACTCACGACATAATCATATCCGTTGATTCTCAATGCGCTTATAATATCTCCCCATACTTGTGGGCTATGTCCATAACCGACTGTTCTGAATGTCCAAGCTCGTGTTTGAACTGAACTATACGGCTGCATGTCTGTTAATCCGTACATATTGACATTTTCTTGGTCGATATAAGTATCTTTTGCATGAAAATGATGAATCGCACCAGCTTTACCTAAAATTTTAATAGCTGCTATCGGATCAATGCCTTGCCACCATAAATGACTTGGATCTAAGTTCGCACCAATCGCATCGTTTGTCGCTTCTCTAAGTTTTAAAAGTGTATGTGGTGTATGTACTGAGAATCCAGCGTGTAGTTCAATACCTATTTTAACGTTGTGGTCTTTAGCAAACTGCGCCGCTTCTTTCCAATAAGGTATCAACTTCTTCTCCCATTGCCACTCTAATATTTCTGAGTATGCTGTTGGCCAAGGTGTTACTGGCCAGTTTGGATGTTTAGCGTCTTCATCTGATCCTGGTATACCTGAAAATGTATTAACAACTGGGACACCTAGAATCGAAGCTAATTTTACCGATTTAATAAATGTTTCATGTGCTTGTTTAGCATGTTCTTTATCTGGTGAAACAGGATTGTCATGACAACTAAATGCACTGATTTCTAATCCACGTTTCTTGATAGCATCCATAAATGATTGTCTTTTACTTTCATCTTCTAACAATTCATCTACATTACAAAAATGGTTACCCGGATTCCCACCTGTACCGATTTCGACCATTTTCAATCCTGAATCTGCAACATGATCTAACATTTCTTCAAACGTTTTATCTTGAAAAAGTACTGTAAATACACCAATTTTCATATGTAACACCCCTTATTTTATTTTAACACTCATTCCTTGTTCACTACTTTCATAAATTGCATCTATTAATGCACTCACGCGTCTAGCTTCTTCAGGTTTCACGACTAACGACTCTAGTCCTAAACAACTATTCACAAAGTTTAAAGTCTGACGTTCTGCAGCAATATTTTCATTATGTTCAGCATATGCTTGTTCGTTGAAAAATGTACCAAATCGAGGTTGATAAATTTCAAATGGATAAAGGTTAATACCCCCATCTACACCAGACATACTTAAGTGAATTTTATCTTCTTTAATATTCGCAGACCATGAGCATTCGAACTGCATCGTTGAACCGTCTTCAAATGTTATAAATGAAGATACATGGTCATCTACTTCAAACGTTTCATGATCAAACGTTCCCCAATCATTGATTTGATTAGGTGTCTTACTCAAACGATTGTACGTCTTACCTAATACTTCGACTGGTTTCGCATCCGTTTGTAACCATAAAGCAAGGTCTAATAAATGGCATCCATAATCAATTAGACTGCCGCCACCTTGAAGTTGTTTATTTGTAAACACACCCCAACCTGGCACTTTTCTTCGACGCAATGCTTGTACTCTCGTTACAAGCGCATCACCTACAACACCTTCATCAATTGCACGACGAGCTGTTATTGCGGCATCTGTAAAGCGGTAATGATAGCCTATTGCGAGCACTTTACCGGATTGATTTGCCGCTTCAATCATTGCATCACATTCTTTGCGATTCATAGCCATTGGTTTCTCACAAAATACATGTACACCTGCATTTAACGCTGCAACAGTTATTTCTGCATGAAATTTATTTGGTGTACATATGACGACCGCATCTACACTATTAAACATCTCCTCATATTCAGAAAAGACATTTGGAATTTGAAATTGTGATGACACTTTTTTAGCGAGTTCTTCATTAATATCTTGTACACCCACAATTTCAACTAAGTGATTTAATTTTTGTAAAGCTGGTATATGTCTGTTTTGTGCGATACCGCCGACACCTATAACACCTAGTTTAAGTTTATCCATAAATATAATCTCCTATTTTATTTCTTACTAATTTCTTCTAAAGGTTGTGCGTTACCATATTGATGTTTTGGTGTGCGGTCATTTTTCGCCCACTTAACAGCATTTTTAATAACTTGTTGAATTTCTTCATTATAATAAGTAGGGTAACTTTCGTGTCCCGGTCTAAAATAAAAAATCTTTCCGTTTCCGCGCTTAAATGTTGCACCACTTCTAAACACTTCTCCACCTTCAAACCAACTAATAAATATAGTTTCATCTGGTGCCGGTATATCAAAGTGTTCGCCGTACATTTCTTCTTTTTCTAATTCAATATATTGCCCTAATCCATCTGTAATTGGATGTGTTGGATCAACTACCCAAAGTCGCTCTCTATCATCTGCTTCGCGCCATTTCAAATCACATGTCGTACCCATCAAACTTTTGAATATTTTAGAGAAATGTCCAGAATGTAACACGATAAGACCCATACCATCTAGTACACGTGCTTTTACTTTTTCGACGATTTCATCTTTCACTTCATCATGTGCTTTATGACCCCACCATAACAAGACATCAGTCTCAGCTAATACTTCATCCGTTAATCCGTGTTCCGCTTCATCTAATGTTGCTGTTTTAACGTCATGTTCTTCACCTAAAAATTCAGCAATAACATTGTGAATACCATTAGGATAAACTGCTTTAATTTCTTCACTTTCTACTTCATGTCTATATTCATTCCATACTGTTATGTTCATTAATAAAACCCCTTCTTAGTCAAAATATACTGCTTTACCAGTCTTAGCTGATTCATAAAGTGCTTCTAATATTTGTGTAATCACAATTGCTTGTTCTGGTTTCACAACAGGCTCTGTATCATTAAGAATACTGTCAATCCAACTACGTGCCTCTACTTCAGCTTCGTCTACTTTTTCACCTTCATAAAAGTCAACGCCTTTATTTTCAAGTTCTACTTGCGTTGTATATAAAGAACCAAAGTCTTCTCCGTGGATTCTTAAGCCATCTTTCATATCGGCACCGCCTTCAGTACCAGATAATGAACATTTTGCTTCATCTACTTCTAAAGAGTTTAACGCCCAACTTGATTCAAGCATGATTGTCGCACCATTTTTCATCTTAATAAAACCGAAAGCTGAGTCCTCTACTTTGAACTTTTCAGGATCCCATGGTCCCCATGCATTAGCTGCATTTTCTTTCTTACCTAACTTATGGAAAGTTGAACCCATTACTGATTCTGGTTCGTAATTATCCATCATCCATAACGTTAAATCGAGTGCATGTGTCCCAATATCAATTAAAGGACCTCCACCTTGTTGTTCTTCATCTAAGAAGACACCCCAAGTCGGCACTGCTCTACGACGAATAGCATGTGCTTTTCCGAAATAAATATCCCCTAAATCACCACGCTCTGTTGCTTTATGTAAATATTGACTGTCAGGTCTAAATCTATTTTGATAACCAATCGTAAGTTTCTTGCCATTACGTTTAGCCGCTTCAATCATTTCTTGTGCTTCTTCTGTCGTCTTAGCCATAGGTTTTTCACACATAACATGTTTACCTGCATCTAATGACGCAACCGTTAATTCCTTATGAGAACTGTTCGGTGTACATACATGAATGACATCAATAGCATCATCCTTTAAAAGTGATTGGTAATCTTCGTAAACTTTCGCATTCTCCGTACCGTATTCCTTAGCTGCTGCTTGTGCTTTATCAATATCAATATCACAAAAAGCAACAATGTTCACTTCGCTTATTTTTTGTAAACTCGGTAAATGCTTACCATTCGCAATACCACCACAACCAATAATTCCTACATTCAAACTCATATGTACAACCCCTTTTATGTATTTATGCGACAGTTAATAATATTAAGCAATCGCTTACATTTTTGTTTATATAACTATGTTAAAATAAAAAACAATAAACACCAACGAATAACACTTGTAAAGACACTTATATTTTACATCTGAATATATTTTCATAAGTTAAAAATATTTTCAGTATGATAAATAGAAAAACAACTGAATTATATGAAATAAATGACCACAAACAAAATCGCATATTATAAAAATACCACCTCATTTCTACCTGATTAAATCAGCGAAATGAGGTGGTACTTATTTATATTTTCACTTCAGTTGTTTGTGTGTATGAATGTTCTCCGAGGTTAATCATAGATTCTGATATATTTCGTGAGTGGTAACCAATTCTTTCAAGGATTGATATCATGTCGATATATACAAGGCTACCTTCTGGTGAACATTCTCCAGAGCTTAATCTCTTGATATGTTTTTTACGTAAGTCATGCTCTAGTACATATGAATCTTGGCTTCGTTTCACAACTTCGTCTTTTTTCAAATTGTCATAAACATCAAATACTTCAAACGTTTTTTCATATGAAATTTTTACGTGATCATATAATCGTTCGATGCTTTCTTCTGCTTTTGATGAAATTTGAATATCCGCTGATTGTTTCTTCTGCAATTCTTCTAAGTATGATTCTGTTAATGTAGATACTTTCAATATTGTTCTATTAACATCATATAAAACAGATAGCCTTTCAGCATCTTTAGCTGATAGTTTCTTCTCAGATAATTTATTTAAATATTGACGTACATTATCATACATATTATCTACTGCAAGGTGCTTATCTTTATGCTTTTTAATTGCTTTTTCATCAATATTTTCAACATTATTCAACATTGAAACAGTCATTTTACCGATATTTTGAATTTCATCTTGAGCCTCTTGAAGCGCGATACTAGGCGCTCGATTAATTAAATTATTATCAAGATATTTCGGTTTATATTTTTCATTTACATCTTCACCTGGAATGATTTTCGTTACAATCCAAGCTAATGCGAAGATGAATGGTAGTTGTATAAGTGTATTTGTTACATTGAATGTGCCGTGTGCAAATGCTATAACCATTTTTGGATTTAAATTCATAGCGTGTTGAATCCATTCCATCGTCATTTCGTAGAATGGTAATATTAATAGAAATACTGCTGCACCTATAACATTAAACATAACATGCGCCATCGCAACACGCTTAGCGGCGATAGAGCCTGCTAAACTTGCTAATACAGCTGTAATCGTCGTTCCAATATTATCACCTAATAAGATAGGTAATGCACCATGCAATGATACTAAATCATTGGCATAGAAACCTTGTAAAATACCAATCGTTGCACTTGAACTTTGAACGATTAACGTCACAAATGTACCTGCAAGTACACCTAATATCGGAGTAGAAGACATATCTAACATAATTTGTTTAAAGCCTTCTAAATTAGCAAGTGGTTTCACCGCGCCACTCATTAATTCTAGACCATAGAATAGCGATCCAAATCCGAAGAAAATCATACCAATATTTTTAACTTTTCTTTTTTGAATGAAGAAAATTAAAAACGCACCTAATGCTAGTATTGGTAAAGCATATTCACCAATGTTAATCCCAATAATAAACGCTGTGACCGTCGTACCGATATTGGCACCCATAACAACGCCTATTGCTTGTCGCATCGTCATAAATCCAGCACTTACGAGTCCGATTGTGATAACTGTTGTTCCTGAACTACTTTGTATTAAAATTGTCACGATCATACCTGCAAGTACACCCATAATAGGATTACTTGTAAATCTATTTAATATACCTCTTAATCTGTCGCCTGCTGCTGCTTGTAAGCCATCGCCCATTTGTTTAATCCCGTATAGGAAGATACCTAAACCACCGATGAATGTAAAAATCATTTGTAATGCCGAGAGTTCCATAACACACCTCTTTAAAGTTATTGTAACCATTGTGAATAATAAACTATAATTGTTAAGCTAATGTAAATTTTTAATTAACTTTTATTAAAATTATGATTATCTTTCTATTTTTTATTTTTAAAGGGTTTTCATATCGATTTCTGGCAATTATTTATTAAAAAGTTCTTCAATATTATGATGCATTTTAAAAATCATCATACGTTCACCAGTTCTTGAACTTAAATCTGTATGGAAACTTTTGACGTCTTGTTGGGTAATATCAAATATCATTTGGTATAAATGATCCATGTCTGATTCTACTAATTTTGAACGTGTACGTTTTATACTCAATAAACCTTCTTGTGTTTCACATACGCTATATTCTGCAGGTGTAAGGACACCTTGTAAATCAACAATAATCATATCTCTTAAAATATCTGTCTTAACAGATAGAGAGCCTCTACCTAGATATTCTTTTTCCCATTGCGTAATGGCTTTACTAATTTTTGATTCACATGCTCCTTTAGTCATTTCCATATTTGTCTCTCCTTAATGCTAATTTTGCTTTATGTTAAATGTTCAGCAATTGTTTCAATATTGTTTTGATTGATGGTCATACCGTTTATTGTAATACCAGATGGTATAAGTGGATGATTAGACACTTGATGAATGCTTTGTTTAATACTTTGATGAATATCACTTTCACCATTTAACCATTCATGAATATTGTCACTACTAAACTCAGGCTTACAATTTTCAAATAAGTAATCAAGTGTTTTAATTTTTTCTGTATGACTTTTGACACTTTCAGGTAATGCGATTACTTGTTTATCATCTGACTTTCTAATGATATATACATGCTCTATATCATATTCGTAAATCGCGATAATAATAGATCGCATCACATCACCATATGCATGCGCAATTTCTGCCTGAAAGCTTTGTATCGACATGACATGATTTGGGTTGAAATTTAAAGATTCAACAAGTTGGCTTTCTAGATGTGTATTTAAATCAGATAGTATGAGTATATTTTTTTCATCATTCATATTATACATCCTCTCGAGTCTTGGACATAAATTGTTGTCCTGCTCATTTATTTACCATTTATGCCATTCACCATTTTCATCTATACTTGATAGCAATAACCAATCATTTTTTACTTTTGTGTTAAGCGCAGTATTTTCATTGAGCAATTTACGAATGTAATCATTCGGCGCTTGTATCACAACTAATAATCGAATCGGTGCATGATAATATTCCCCATCAGCTTTCATAACTGATTGCCAAGGTAAACCTGTCAGTAAATCACTACCGTTTCCTTGCATAACACCTATGCCGCTCGTCACCGTCTGGGTGATTTTATTGCCGCTTCCGTAATAGTAAGGTGCTACTGTTGAAGCATAATATTGTAAGTTAATCCATTGAGCAACTGTCGCCGGCCCACTTAAAATCGTATTTAAAATTTCACCGTCATGATCTTTCGTCCAGTCATAATTATGCAAGAATGCGCGACCATTTAATTGAGATTGCTCTGTTAATGTTCTCTTACCAATAACAAATGTTGCATTTCTAGCTAATCCCCATTCTGGTCGAATTTCACTCCAGTCACTTGCCAATTGTTCTGCTTTAGTTGTCGATTGTTCGTTTGAATGTTCCATACCTGGAATCTCTTCAAGTCTTAAACGATTTGCTTGATGTCCAGCTTTAGGCAAAGCTGATTTTAATTTTTCTAAAGCACGCTCAGCTTGATTTGAAAGTTGTGGCACATATAGCCATTCTAATTGATCAGTTGTCGTGCTATGTTGAGCTGCAACAAATACGGTTTCTTCAGGAATTATAATGTGATTGCTTTTGAGACCTTCTCTAACTTCAGGCAAATTACATAAAGTCGCTAATACTTTCGCATTGAAACCACTCGCTGAACCACCACACGCGCCACAATCTAATGAAGCTGCATAAGGGTTGTTTGCACTATGACTACCGTGTCCGCATATGACCACTAACGGCGCAAAATCTTCCGTTAAATCCATTAATTTCAATGCTTCTCGTGCGTAAGTAAGCTGTTCTTGTTTCGTAAACCCAATAGGTAAATCACCAAACCGATTGGGCGCATAATCTATAGAAAGTTTCGTATCCGGTTTATTCATAAGATTTTTATTAAATCGATTGACCAAATCTCCCGTACGTTTAGGCATAAAGCTTCTCGCAATCGTTTGTACACTTAGCCATGAGCCTGTTAATTCTGGAAGTAATAGACTTGGTAATACATTTTGTTTCATTTTTTTAAATGTATAAAATATTGACGAAACACTTTTTTTCTTTTCAACGTAATGATTGGATTGATGTGCATCTTCGTATTCATAAATCTTATGTTGCGGTTTATTCATTACTGGTAAAGCATTATGTGTATGTTGATGTCCGAGTTCACACTTTTCAATTGGTAGTCCAAAGAATCCTGCAATACCAATTGTTTCGAAAGGACCTTCCATTTCTAATTGTCTTCTAAAAGGTTCCGAACGCGTATCTATACAAAAAGCGAGCTGTGCCTCGACAGGTGCTTTATCATCTTCATGATGGATATGAGATTGAATTTCACTTTGTAGTTGTGACGCATACGTATCTTCCCAAGCTTCTAGCAATAATTTATGTTGTGTAATACGATCAAATTGATGTGCAAATGCTATATAATCTTCTCGTTCACCTTGAGATAATGCGAACCAATTTTCCAACGTTAAAATGCCACTTTCAAACCAAGATCGCACTTGAGAAATGTCATAGTCAGTATGTTGTTGTTCTTGAGCATGCTCACTCATCAACGTCCATTCCAAAGCTAATCTTATGGCTAAAAAATCCGTCAGCAAGTTTAAACGTTCGTCTTTCCAAAGCATCATACCTGCCCATCCTGGTAAAGCCAACAAGTGTATTTCAAGATATGATTGTACTTGTGCTTCTGATATACCAAGTTTGTCTAAACAGCTTTCTATTGTTTCAATAGATGTTGATGGTAGCATTTTTATTTTATGCCTTTCTGCCTTCGATAAAGATGGATCCAAATGAGCTAACCTCTTCCAGTTTTTAAAGAAACCTTTACCATCTTTATGGATTGCCCATCCTGATTGATTATCATCAAGATATAATTTACTCCACTTAATCACTTGTGCATTCAAATTATCTAAATACGCCTGTCCAGAATATTGTTCAATACGTGTACTTAAAATAATGTCATCATCTTGTTGATTATTTAGTGCAACATTTTCTAATGACGTTCTTAATTGTTGTTGCTCTTTTTCTGTAAGATTTACTTTGTGAGTTCTATTAAACAAGATGCTTTCAGCGTATTCTCTTAACATCACTTTGTTTAATGGCGTATTATCGTTCGATAGCCATGCCGATAATCGTTCTTCTATATATTCCTGTTTAATTTCTCCATTTTCAATTGCAGCAAATAGTAAACTTTTGTTCGGATACAAATCGACATTCTGTACCTTTTGAAACCATCTCGCAACATCTTCAAAAGTACGATCTTCTAAACCCGCCCAAGGATGTCTTGCTGCAAATATATTAATAGGAGAAAGTGGTGTTATGACACGACTCGCCTCTTTAATTGAATATGTAATGTCATTTTGTGATTCAATTGTTTGCGTCATGCTGATAACCTCCTTTAAACGTATGATTTTTCAAATAGCGTGGATGTGTTTCAATATTTTGCACTTTCGATTCACCTAAATGTACAATCCATAAATATATAATCGTGACGATTTTAGATGAATGATTTCTTGCAACCCACAAGTTCAGTGCACTTCCTATTAACAGCAATACAATCATGATAATGACTGCAAATATAGGTGTATGATTCACATTTGTTGCGTACTGATGTAACAAATCATGGAATAAATGATGTACACCAAAGTAAGATAAACCAACAATTAACAGTGCTAATAATCCAATGATTCTACCTAATTTACCTTCACCATATGCAACCAGTTGCGTCCATGAAACAGATAATGACCAAGCTAATATAAGCGCACTAATGATTTGGTAACTACTTGTCGGATCCATTAGCCAAAAGATAATACCAATCATAATGGATAATAATCGACCAACAAGAACCCATATATACGACACACTTTCATTCATTCTTGAAGGCATATCAAAAGTTCTTACAGCAGAACCAGAACGTAAAAATAATGTCGCTTTAAATAGTCCATGTAACATCAGATGAACGATAGCTGCTGAATAAACACCTAAAGCACATTGGATAAGCATAAAGCCCATCTGTCCAATCGTTGAACCTACTAACTGTCTTTTGTAATCCACATGTACTAAACTGATGCCAGCTCCCATCAATACTGAAATCGTTGCGATAATGATGAGCAACCCAATTATCCATTCATTTGTAAAAATCGGTGCAAATCTCGTTAAAATTACACCACCAACATTGACAATACCGGCATGCATAATCGCTGAAACAGGTGTTGGAGCCGCTACAGATTCTATTAACCATCTGTGAAATGGCCACTGAGCTGCTGGAATGATGACCGATAACACTAACATCAACTGAATAACCACACCTTGCCATGAATCAAATTGGTCACGATGACCATTACTAAAAATAGTAGACTGTTGCCATTCACCCGTTACATTGTATGTCAGCAAAATCGCGATTACTAAAGCGATCCAACTAACGATAAAGATCATGCTAGTACTTTTCGCTAAACGTTTCGTAATGTGCCATTGTTTGTTTAAACCGATTAAACGCGTTAAACAAAATAACGTTAACCCCCATAATATCGCCATTAATCTTAAATCATTACTTAACCAAGCAACTGAAGCAAACACCGTTAGAAATGTAAATAATGAAAAATATTTACGATACTGTGCATCTCCATCTAAATAACGTACAGAAAATCTTTGAATAATAAGACCTATACTCAAAATAAATAGTGCGAGCAACCATGACAATTTATCTAAATGCCAAAATCCTATATATACATTTCCACTTGTTATACATAAGCCAATTAATGCGATAAGCACTGGTATAAATGCGATTATTAAGTGAACATTAATATATGTCTTTGCCACTTTTGGTGCTAAATATATGATGCTACTTATAAGCGCTAATCCAATTGAAATAAAAAATAATACTAATAAAGCTGTCATGTCGGTTGCTCCTTTTCTGTTAAAAGCAATAAAAAAAGCCGACAATTTAAAACAAACCTCTCGTGTAGATTTGCTTTAATTGTCGGCTTCAATCAAACTAACGCTTACCGTTATTTTAATTGCTTCCTTATTATTTATATGTAATCTTTTTGAAATTTTTAATAGTAAGTCATTGCACCGTTTTTACTTTTTCAATTAACCAATATCGATTAGCCACTTGCTAAAGTTTAGATGCTATGAAATTTTATATACTTTAATAACATATATTTATTTTCAACAAATGTCAATAGTTTGACTATTTAAAATATTCTATAGTTTCATTTATTCGTATTAATGATTATTCACTGTTAGAATAAAACAATATATTAAACAAACGAGGAGATTAACATGAATAGATCAGACTTAATAGCACCAGAAACATACAATATTGTTAATGAAATCGAAAGACATGCAGCAGATGAAACGAAAGAAGCCATTATATTCGAAGATGTCGATGGCAACGTAGAAACGATTACGTACGCTAAACTTATACAAAATTCAAATAAAGTGGGCAACATCTTTAAAGCACAAGGTCTTCAAAAAGGCGACAAAGTACTTATTATGCTGCCACGCTCCATTAAAACATATGAAGTTTACATTGCTGCACTTAAACTTGGCCTTATTATCATCCCAAGTTCAGAAATGTTAAGAACTAAAGACTTACAACATCGCATTACGCATGGAGAAGTCAATGCAGTCGTAGTCATTGATCAATGTACAGGCGAATTTGAAAATATACAAGAATATGATCAACTCACTAAATTTATTGTAGGCTCTAAACAACAAGATTGGATTTCTATCGATGAAGCTATACAAACTGCAAGCTCAGAACTTACAGTAGATGAAACAAAACGTGATGATATCGCAATTTTATCATATACATCTGGTACAACTGGTTTACCAAAAGCTGTTATACATACACATGGATGGGGATTTGCACACATCCAAACAGCGCCAAAACATTGGTTAAGTATTACAGACAAAGATACTGTATGGGCAACTGCAGCACCAGGTTGGCAAAAATGGATTTGGAGTCCATTCCTTTCAATATTAGGATCTGGCGCCATCGCATTTGTTTATAATGGTAAATTTAATGCAGCTAAATATTTGGACTTACTCGAAAAACATCAAATTAACGCATTATGTTGTACACCTACCGAATACCGATTAATGGCTAAACTGCCTAATCTTTCAGACTATACATTGAAACATCTACACAGTGCTGTATCAGCTGGCGAACCATTAAATAAAGAAGTCATCGAACAATTCAATCATAACTTCAACATTAAAGTAAGAGATGGCTATGGCCAAACTGAGAATACATTACTTATCGCATTTTTAAAAGATACAGAAAGCAGACCAGGTGCTATGGGTAAAGCAATACCAGGTAGTTATGTAACCGTGATAGACGAAGATGGTGACCCAATAACTAACGGTGCCACAGGAGACATTGCCGTATCATTAGATTCACCATCATTATTCCAAGGCTATTTTAAAGACGAAGAACGTACCGAAAAATCAAAACGTGGAAACTATTATGTAACTGGAGACCGCGCAAGATTAGACGAAGATGGCTACTTCTGGTTTAAAGGTAGAGAAGATGACATAATCATTAGCTCAGGTTATACAATCGGACCGTTCGAAGTAGAAGATTCACTCACTAAACATCCGAAAGTACAAGAATGCGCAGTCGTCGCTAGCCCAGATGAAATCAGAGGTAATATCGTCAAAGCATTTGTCATCTTACAAAATGATATCGTAGGCGACGAAGCACTCGTCAAAGAATTACAAACTTACGTAAAAAGTGACGTCGCACCATATAAATATCCAAGAGCAATCGAATTTGTATCCGAATTACCAAAAACAAATTCAGGCAAAATACGCCGCGTTGAATTAAGAGAAGCTGAAAAAGAAAAATATAATAAACAATCATAGGAAAAGAAGTAATGATTGGAGGGGCGCGGGACAGAAATCTAATTTGTATAAAAAGATTTCGTAGTCCCGCCCCGGCAAGGATGACTAGAGTTGAAAAACCTTGAAACAAGCGTATTTCAATTCAGTCATCTACCGCCAAGATACTAAAACTGGCTGAGACATACTTTATGTCTCAGCCTCTTTTTTATTTGAGATGAGATTTCGAGAGATGTGTTGGCTTTATTCAGGATTTAAGCCACGACTTGGGCCATCTCTTGGCTTTACTCTGTACTTAAGCCATGACTTGGGCCATCTCTTGGCTTTACTCTGTACTTAAGCCACGACTTGGGCCATCTCTTGGCTTTACTCTGTACTTAAGCCAAGACTTGGGTGATCTCTTGGCTTTACTCTGTACTTAAGCCATGACTTGGGCCATCTCTTGGCTTTACTCAGCCATTAAGCCAAGAATACCCCACCTCTCCCCCAAATCTCTAACACACCCACCCCCTCAAACAAACAAAAAAGCATTCGACCGTATGATCGAATGCTTTACATAAATTATCTTACATATTCAAATATGCCTGCTGCTCCCATTCCGACGCCGATACACATTGTTACCATACCGTATTTGGAGTCTGGGCGTTTACTCATTTCTGACAATAGTTTTCCTGTTAACATAGCACCTGTTGCACCGAGTGGGTGACCGAGTGCTATTGCACCACCGTTAACGTTTGTCTTATTAATATCTAACCCTGCTTCGTTAATAGATGCTACTGTTTGTGATGCGAATGCTTCATTGAGTTCTACTAAGTCGATATCATCTACTGATAAATTCGTTAATTCTAATACTTCTGGTATTGCATAAGCTGGTCCTATGCCCATTAATTTAGGATCTACACCTACCGCTTTAAATCCTACAAATTTAGCAATTGGTTTAACGCCTAATTCTTTTACTTTATCGCCTGACATCAATACAACAAATCCTGCTCCGTCTGTTAGTGGAGCCGATGTTCCTGCTGTAACTGTGCCGTCAGCTTTAAATACTGTTCTTAATTTAGATAATGTTTCTAAATCTGTTTCTGGACGAATGAGTTCATCTTGTTTAAATATTTCTTTCGTTACATTTGGACCGTTCTCATCGTATTTAACTTTATGCACTTCAATTGGTATAATTTCATCTTCAAACTTACCTGATTTTTGTGCTTCTGACGCTCTTTTATGACTTTCAACTGCATAAGCATCTTGTTCTTCTCTTGAAACTTTATATTCTTCAGCAACCATTTCTGCCGTTAGTCCCATTGGATAAGAAACACCTGTATCCGCTTCTTGTAACTCCGGATTATTTGTTGGCTCATTACCACCCATTGGTACGGCACTCATTAATTCAACGCCACCTGCTACAAGCACATCTGCCTGCTCAGACATAATTTCATTTGCTGCTATCGCAATAGTTTGCAAGCCTGAAGAACAATAACGATTAACAGTTTGTCCAGGAACTTCATTTGGTAATCCAGCAAGTAATGCTATTGAACGTGCGATATTTTGACCTTGTAATCCTTCTGGAAAAGAGTTCCCCACGATAACATCTTGAACCATACTACCATCAAATGTACCACCTACACGATTGAGTACACCTTTTAATACTTGAGCTGCAACTTCATCAGGTCTTTCATGAAATAATGCACCACCTGGTTTAGCTTTACCTGCTGCAGAACGTCCGTATGCTACTATATATGCCTCTTGCATTGATATCCATCCTCTCTTATTCAACACTTCATTAGTTACGTAATGGTTTACCTTTTTCTAACATATGCGTAATACGATCATATGTTTTTTCATTTTTGAGTAGAGATAAAAAGCCTTCTCGTTCAAGCTTTTGAATATATCGTTGATTAATATACGTATTACGAGGTAAATCTCCACCTGCAAGTATATGTGCAACTTTTAAAGTAATTTCGTAATCATAATCACTAATGAAGTGACCAATTCTTTGCGCATCTAGTTCAGCTTGTGCTAAAGCTTTAAAATCTCTGCCTAGCGCTGGATATTGAGTTTTAGGTTTAGGAATATAGTTTGCTTCAGATTCATATCTCGCTTTATTTAAAGCAACTTCAACACGTCTTTCTTTGTTGAAAATGATTGTATCGATATCTCTTAAATAACCATATCTCTTAGCTTCGTATGCATTTGTAGATACTTTAGCTAAGCCTACATTCATTAATACTTTCGTAATCGATGCTTGTTTGTCATCATTTTTATGATTTGTTCTAAGCACTCTATCTGCAAACTCTGCTAATCCACCACCTGAAGGTAATAGACCTACACCAGTTTCAACTAGTCCAATGTACGTTTCACTCGCAGCAACGATAAATGGTGAATGTAAGACAACTTCACAACCGCCACCTAAAGCTCTACCGTGAACTGCAGTTACAATAGGTTTAAGTGAATATTTCATTCTACCGAAACTTTCATGTAATTTATCAATTGCTGGACCTACTAATTCATCTACTTTCTGACTTTCATGTGCTTGTTTCATTAAGAACAAGTTTGCACCGACACTGAAATTATTGCCATCTGCATATATAACCATGCTTGTATAATCTTCTTGTTCTAATAAATCAATAGATTCAATTAAGTCGTTCGCAAAGCCGTCAGATATAATATTATTTTTACTTTGAATTTTAAGTAATAATTGATCTTTGTTTGCTACTGATAAATTAGAATCTTCTCTATTCCAAACTTCACGGTCAATAAAAGCTGATGTCGGTGTGACACGCTCTATTGATTCGCCTTCTTTATAGAAGCCACCGCTTTGTTGTTCGATCCATTCAGGTAATTCACCGAGTTCTTGTTTCATTCTATCTTTAACACGGTCAAAGCCCATTAAGTCCCAAAGTTGGAACGGTCCTTTTTTCCAGTTAAATCCCCATACAAGTGCACGGTCTACATCTTTAAAGTCAGATGCAGCTTTAGGAACATTAATCGCTGAATAATAGAAATTATTTCTTAATGTTTCCCATAAGAATTTACCTGCATCATCTTCAGCATTAAAAATGACATCTAAATTGGATTTTAAGTCTTTACTAAATTTAGTAAGAATTTCGAATTTAGGCGGTTCAGGTTGTACGTACGTATCGCTTTCTATATCGTAAACAAGTCTTGTCTTTTTATCTTTTTTATAGAAACCTTGTTTCGTTTTTCTACCTAACGAGCCATTTTTCACAAGTGTATCGGCAACTTTAGTATCTTTGAAATATGGTTGCTCTTCAGGCACTTGTTGAAGTCCTCTCGTAACGGTAACGGCTATATCTAGACCTACTAAGTCAGATAAACCATATGTTCCCGTACTCGGTCTACCAATTGCTCTACCTGTTAAAGCATCTACTTCAATAATTGAAAATCCTTGTTCTTCGCCGCGATACATAATGTCATTCATCGTTTGTGTACCGACTCTGTTCGCTACAAATCCAGGTACGTCATTCGCAACGACAACACCTTTACCAAGTACTTCTTCAGCAAATACTTGTGTTCTTTCAACGATCGCATCTGACGTATTACGATTCGGAATGACCTCTACAAGTTTCATAATGCGAGGTGGATTAAAGAAATGTAATCCTAAAAATCTTTCTTTATCTTGATCGCTAAATGCTTTAGATATTGCTTCAATTGGAATACCTGAAGTATTCGTCGCAAATATCGCACTATCTTTCGCAACTTGTGTAACTTGTTTCCAAACTTGATGTTTAATATCTAATTCTTCTTTAACCGCTTCAATATAAATATCAGCATCATCTTCACCTGTTAAATCATCTTGGAAATTACCGTAAGATAAATTAGATGCAAATTCTAAATCGAATAATAAAGGTCTTTTAGCATCTGTAATCACATCATATGCTTTTTTAGAAATTTTATTCGGGTCTTTTTCATCGATTACTATATCTAATAATTTTACTTTTAAACCTGCATTCACTAATAGTGCAGCAATTTGGCTACCCATTGTACCTGCACCTAGAACGGTCGCTTTACTTATCGTCATAAAAAGTCCTCCAAATTCATATATTCTGAGTGTGTTTCGTCTTGCTCAGTTAGCTTAAATAAATGCTGAATCTCCAGTTAATGCACGTCCAATTAACAGTGCATTGATTTCGTGTGTACCTTCATATGTGTATACTGCTTCTGCATCTGAGAAGAATCTCGCAATATCATATTCCGCTAAAATACCGTTACCACCTGTGATACCTCGACCCATTGCTACAGATTCTCTTAATCTAAGTGAATTCATCATCTTAGCAGTTGAAGTGGCAACTTCGTCATACTCACCATTTTCTTGCATTCTAGCAAGTTGGGCACATATAGACATTGAATGTGCTAAATTTCCTTGCATCATAGCTAATTTTTCTTGGATTAATTGATATTTACTAATTTCTTTACCGAACTGTTTACGTTCTGTTACATAATCAAGCGTTGCGCGTAAAGCACCTGCTAAAGCACCCGTTGCCATATATGCAACTCCTGCACGTGTAGAATAAAGTACTTTCGCAATATCTTTAAAGCCATTTATATTTTGAAGTCTTTGATCTTCTTCAACTTCTACATTGTCTAATTTAATAATTGTATTTGGAATAATTCTTAAAGCGATTTTATTTTCAATCACTTCAATATCTACACCTGCTTGTTCTGGTCTAATAATAAAGCCTTTAGGTTTACCTGTTTCAACATCAACAGCATATACCGGAATAACATCTGCTAAATTCGCGCCGCCTATCCATTTCTTTTCACCATTTAAAATCCATTTATCGCCTTCACGTTTTGCAGTTGTTTCAAGTCCACCTGCAACATCTGATCCGTGTTCTGGTTCTGTTAACGCAAAGCATGTTCTTAATTCATGTGATTGTAATTTAGGGATGTAGTAAGCAATTTGTTCTTTACTACCACCAAATAAGAATGAATTATGTCCCAATCCTTGATGGACACCTAATAATGTCACTAAAGATACATCGAATCGTGCTACAACATAAGACATGAAAAATTGGAATAATTGACTAGGTGTCTTAGCACCTTCACGCCCTTCAAATAATAATGGGTTTTGGAAATAGTTGAGTTTACCCATATCATCGAAGAAGTCTTCTGGCACTGTTGCATTCACCCAATGTTCGTTGATTGTTGGACGATATTTTTCTTCTAATAAATCATCAAGTTGTTTTAAGAACTTGACTTCACCATCTGTTAATTGTTTCGAAATATTCAATACATCCTCTGGAAATAATGCTTTTAATGTTTCTAATTTTGTTGACATATATATGACCTCCAAATGTTATTAAAGCGCTTACATTTACATCTAAAAAAAATTAGTATTCATGTTAGCGTCATCTTTGTTTATTGTTGAAACTTTCTCTTCATCATAGCTTTCACTTCTAACTTATCTGGTTTAGCAGTTGAAGTTAATGGCATTTTCGTTACAGATAGATAATTCTTAGGTACTTTATAACTCGCTAAATTCTCACGCATATAAGCATCTAATTTCTCTACGAAATCTGGGTCTTGTTCATTGAGTAACACAGCAGCCGCTACAGTTTCTCCAAATTTTTCATTTTCATAACCTACGACAACACATTGTGCTACGAGTGGATGACCAGCTAGAACGATTTCAACTTCAGATGGCAAGACGTTCTCTCCACCTGTAATAATCAGTTCTTTCTTTCTATCTACGATAAATATATCGCCATCTTCATCTATACGTGCTAAATCACCTGTTAAGAAGTAGCCATCATGGAAAGATTTATCCGTTTCTTCTTGTTTTTGCCAATAACCTGGTGTAACTTGTTTACCTTTAATCGCTAATTCACCAATTTCACCTACAGGTACGTCATTGAAATCTTCATCAAATAATCTTGATTCTACGTACATAACAGGCTTCCCTATACTCATTGGCTTTTTAAGTGAATTAGTAGGTGTATTTATCATCGCTAATGGTGCTTCTGTTAAGCCATAACCATTAATAATATTTAACCCCATGCTTGCAAATTTTTTCTGAACACCAGGTAACGGTGCTGAACCACCTTGAATAAGAAAATCAATATTGTCAAAATTCTTCACATCAAAGTTAGGTGCTACTAACATGGCGTAATACATTGTTGGAATAAGCGATAAGTAATTCGGTTTATATTTAGCCATTAAATCATTGAGTTGTTCACCTTCGAAGTAACGATGTAATACGAGTGAGCCACCTGCCATCAACAATGGAATGACTAAATCATTAAATCCAAATACATGGAACATTGGTAACGAAATAATAGATGAAAATCCTGAATTCACTTTATAAGTGAGTATCGTATTAATCGCATTCGATGTGAATGAGTCATAAGTGAACATGACACCCTTTGGTAATCCTGTTGTACCACTTGTGTACATTAATGCCGCTAAATCATCACGACCTACATCTACTGTCTTGAATGGTTTATGATTTTTAGGATTTACAAGTTCATCATATTCAGGTGAATCGATATCCATGTGTAAATAGTCATCTGCAATCCCTTGTAAACTACTTAAATGACGATTTGCATAGAATATAAACTTCACACCTGAATCTTCAATAACACTTTCAATTTCGTTCGGTTTGAGTCTCCAGTTCATTGGAAAGTATACTGCGCCAATCTTAAATGAAGCGAATAGTAAGTCAATCACCGCTACATCATTTGGTGCAAATATCCCAACGACATCTCCCTTTTTAATACCTTGTTCTTCAAGATGGTTGGCTAAGTTCTCAGCACGAATATTTAAATCTTGATAAGTCCATTCTGTTCCTTTTAGTGGATCGGTAACTGCCGCCTTTTCTTCGTCATATTGCGCTCTCGTTTTAATCCAATCGTAATTCATATTAAACTACCCCCTTAATAGTTTGAACCATTGTCTTTAATACATTGTTGCAATCCTCCCCAATTTTCTTGATAAATTTGCTGATCCGTTACTTTAAGTTCTTCAGCAATTATCGGTTGAAATGCTATATTGGATAGAATATCTTTCTCTAAATCTAATCCAGCTGCAATTTCAATTAATTTGACACCTTCATCGGTTAATTGGAATACAGCGCGTTCCGTTACATAATAGACCTCTTGATTTAACGACTTAGCATATGATGCATTGAAGTCCATATTATGCACTTGTTCAACAAATTTCTGAGCATGACCTTCTTTTTCAACAACTAAACCTTTATCATTCCAAGTAGTCTTACTTCCTACTACCATTGTTCCTGAGAAAATAATTTTTTGGACCGTTTGACTAATATCTATGAATCCCCCACAACCATTCATTCTATCGCCATATTTTGAAACATTGACATTACCAAACTGATCCACTTCAGCAAAGCTTAAATAAGCTACATCTATGCCTCCGCTATAAATAAAGTCCCATGTCATTTCATGTCGCATCTTCGCATCTAAATTGTAATTTAATCCGAAGTTTTGACCACTTCCTATCATTCCACCAAATACACCTGTATCTATATTCAGTTGAACTAAATCTTCAGCTTTTTCCTCAACCAATAAATTCGATAATTCATTGTTAATACCAAACCCTATACTCACAACATTACCTACATTTAAAAATTGGGCAGCTCGTCGTAAAATCACTTTACGTGTACTCAATTCATTAACTGGTTCAGGCATACTAAGCACTTTATATTCACCCGAAATAGCTGGGTCATAATAATTTTGAATGGTCTGTCTATGATGTTTTGGGTCATCATTTACACATACATAATCCACAAGCTCTCCAGGAATAAAGACTTCTGTCGGTTTAAAGCTACCATGTTGTACAATTTCTTTAACTTGTACAATAACTTTTCCACCATTTTGATGCGCCGCTAAAGCAGCACCATAGCCTTCTCCCAAATGTGCTTCATGATGCATATAAATGTTCCCCTCGCTATCAGCGTATGTACCACGAAGCAATGCAATATCAACTTTAGGAAATTTATATTGTAAATATTCCTCATTATTAATTTCTAATAAAGAAACGATATCTTCCTTAGTCACATCATTGACTTTTCCGCCATCAAATCTAGGATCCACGGAAGTGTGTAAACCTATTTTAGAAATCATATCTGGAAATTTGGCTAACGAATTACGATAATGTGTAGCTAACAATCCTTGCGGTACAAAATATGCTTCTACATCATTATTCTTTATCGCTTCTATCGTTTTAGGTGAACCAATGATAATACTCATAATGAGCCTTTTAACCATACCTCTACTCACAAATGAATCTAAATCATAACCATCACCACGATAATCACTAATATCATTCGCAACCATAAAAGTTAAATCATTAAGATTTCCATAATCATCATGAGCTTTAACCAAATGCTTTAAGACACTCACAGGTAAATTACTCACTGATAAAGCTGCCAGTGAAATAACATCTCCACTTTTGACAATGTCTTTCAAATCTTCGAACGAAATAATTTGCATACGATTATCCCCTATCTTTCATAATTACAATCATTCCATAAAAGACCTCCCCAATAAAATGTAAGCCCTTACATTAGTAAATATAACATAGTGTAAATATGAAAGAAAAGTAAAAAGGTATACGACAATATCTTTTTAATTACAAATTCGCAATAATTGCAACTAACACTTAGTACCTCCTCACATACCGTAGTTATAATATTTTTCAAAATAATTATCTGTCGTTTAGAACCTTATTATCTACTGTTACTTATTACATCTATAAAAATATAAGTTATATAAATAAAATATTAAGACTATTAAATTACTCATGCATCGTATATATACAATCATTGAAATACCAATCACCAAGCGAAAAAATCACATCTCACACTAAAATAATTTGAAATTTTATTGTTTGATAAATGAAATAATAATACACAAGCAAATAATTAGAAGGAATAGTTGGAGTGGACAATTCTAAAAGTAGGATTTCTTAAAAATTGAACGATTCATTTATACGCGCACGATATCTCTTCGTCTTCGTGCGTTATGCCCTGATTTCGTACCTCAGCGCACGATATCTCTTAGTCTTCGTGCGTTATGCCCTGATTTTATACCTCAGCGCACGATATCTCTCAGTCTTCGTGCGTTATGCCCTGATTTTATACTTCAGCGCACGATATCTCTCAGTCTTCGTGCGTTATGCCCTGATTTTATACCTCAGCGCACGATATTTCTCAGTCTTCGTGCGTTATGCCCTGATTTCGTACCTCAGCGCACGATATTTCTTAGTCTTCGTGCGTTACACCCTGATTTTATACCTCAGCGCACGATATTTCTCAGTCTTCGTGCGTTTAAACATAAAAAAGCCATTCCGACTTAACGGAATGGCTTCTGTTGTTCAACATTATTTGTTTAATTCTAAAGCTTCTGCTGTTTGTTTACGAGTTTTCTTCAATAAAGCAGTATCTTCGATTAAAGATTCACCATATGAAGGGATGATTTCTTTAATTTTAGATTCCCATTTATCCATATATTGAGGGAAGTTCTTCTCGATTACTTCTAAAGCTACAGATACTGATGTTGATGCTCCTGGTGATTCACCTAATAAAGCAATTACAGTATGGTCTTCTGAATTTACAACTTCTGTACCGAATTGAATAAATCCACGGCCATGTTCTTCTGTATCTTTAATAACTTGTACACGTTTACCAGCGATATGAATATCCCAATCTTCGTCTTTTGCATCTGGTACAAATCGACGCAATTCTTTCATACGATCTTCTTTACGTTGTAATACTTGTTGAATTGAATATTTTACAAGTGATAAGTTTTTAACACCTGAAGATAACATTGTCACAACATTACTTGTATTAATAGATTTAAATAAATCTAAGTTAGATCCGTTTTTCAAGAATTTTGGACCGATTGCTGCGAATGGACCAAATAGTAAACTTTCTTTTCCTTGAATATAACGTCTGTCTAAGTGAGGTACAGTCATTGGTGGTGTGCCAGGTGGCTCTTTACCATAAACTTTGGCATTATGTTCACTTACAACTTTAGGGTTGTTACATACTAAGAATGCACCACTAATTGGGAATCCTCCAAGATGTCTACTTTCAGGAATTTTTGTTTTTTGTAGTAATGGAATGGCATGTCCACCTGCACCGATAAAGATATAATCAGCAACATGCGTTTCTACTTTACCAGTTTCTAAGTTACGAACTTTAACTTCCCATTTACTATTAGAAAGTTGTTTAAAGTCTACTACTTCATGACGGAAATGAACTTGTGCATTTTCGTGTTTTTCGATATTTTTAACTAATTTACGTGTTAATTCACCGAAGTTAACATCTGTACCTTCGTCAATTTTACTTGCTGCAAGGGGTTCGTTTGAATTACGACCTTTCATCATTAAAGGCATCCACTCAGCTAATACTTTATGATCTTCTGTATAAGTTAAGCCTTCAAACATTGGTAGAGATTTTAATGCATCATAACGACGTTTTAAGAAATCTACATTTCGAATACCCATTACGAAACTAATGTGAGGTAATGGTCTAATGAATTCTTGTGGATTCTCGATAGCTTTACTCTTAACTAAGTATGACCAAAATTGCTTAGAAATTTCGAATTGCTCGTTAATTTCTTTCGCTCTTTCAACATCAATTGAACCGTCCTCTTGCTCAACTGTGTAGTTTAATTCGCATAGCGCAGCATGACCTGTACCAGCATTATTTTTTTCATTTGAACTTTCAATAGCTGGTTGTTCTAATCTTTCGAATAACTTAATATTCCAATCTGGTTCAATATTTTTCAAAAAAGAACCAAATGTCGTACTTAAAATACCAGCACCAATGAGAATAACGTCTTTTGGTTGGTTATTATCCATTTTGATCACCTTTCTAAAATTTAAGATGTATTATATTCATGAATTGGGTATACATAAATATAAAAGTCTGAAAGAATTGCAACTTTCTTTAAGAGATATCTTAATTCTTTATATACCAATTCTAAATCAATATTGTGTAAAAGTAAATCATAAGGTGTGCAGGTCACATGATGTGTTGTAAAAATACATTAAAAATTTTTATCTGAGCTTTCTGTACTTAACGAACTGATTTTGGATTCAGTGCATCTTTTAAACCTTCACCTATAAAGTTAATACATAAAATCGTAACCGTAATGATGATCGCTGGCGGCATCCAAATCCATGGTTTACTTCTCAAAATATCTCCTTCTTGCGCATCAGTTAGCATATTACCCCATGTCGGAACAGTCTTATCAATACCAAATCCTAAAAAGCTTAATCCCGCTTCTGCTACAATTTGGACTGCAAATACTAATGTTGCTTGTACAATAATAACGCTCAGTATATTAGGTAATAAATGCTTTAACAAAATTTTATAAACAGGTGTTCCAATTGATTGAGCTGCTAAAAAATATTCATTTTCTTTTTCTTGCAATACTTTACCGCGAACAATACGTGCAATACCAACCCATGACAATGCAATCAGTACGATTGCAAGTATTAAAGCAGATCCATATTTGTTTTCAATTTTACCGCTAAAAGTCGCATTCAATACAACAGCGAATGGTATAAAAGGAAAGAGCATCACAAACTCTGTGAAACGCATAAGTATTGTATCAACCCATCCTCCATAATATCCTGAAAGCATGCCGACTAATATTCCAATTAACATTAATCCTACAGTCGTAACGAGACCGAAAATGAGTGAAACTCTACCAGAATACAATAATCTACTCAGTATGTCTCTACCACCTGAATCTGTCCCCAACCAATGCTCAGTTGTCATTTCACCTTTAATCATGACTAAATTTTGCAAGTTTGGATCATATGGTGCTATGAGAGGTGATATTATAGATACAAAGAATATTAAAGATAATATTAAGGTCGCAAACATAGCTGGTTTGTTACGTATAAATTTGTTTCTTGCAATTGTCAAAGGCGATTTGTTTTTGATTTTATCTTGCTTACTCATATTATCCCCCCTTAGTTACTCTTGATTCGTGGATCTACTAAACTATATGAAATATCCGAAATTAAATTGGCTAATAACCCTAAAAATGAAAAGAATAATAACAACGACATCATGAGTGGATAATCTTTACCACCAATAGATTCAATCAGCAACTTCCCAATTCCAGGATAAGAAAAGATTGATTCAGTTATAACTGCTCCACCAAATACAGATAACACGTCAGATCCAAAAAATGTAACAATCGGAATGATTGAATTTCTTAAAATATGTTTATTATAAATTTTAGATTCCGATAACCCTTTCGAACGTGCTGTACGTATATAATCTTTTCTCGATACTTCGATAATGTCATTTCGTAAGAATTGTATATAACTTGCAGTTGATAATAACCCCAATATCATTCCTGGTAAAATAGCGTGATATAATTTACTTATATAATATGCAAAACTACCTTGTTCAAGTCCTATTTCAACAGATCCTGAAAATGGAAACCAGCCTAATTGAAATGCAAATACATATATTGCAAACACACCAGCTACAAATGAAGGTATGGCTAACATAAGATAATTCAACACTTGTATACTATAATCGTATAAACTATATGGTTTCCTACCCGAAATTATGCCAAGTGGAAATGCAATCATATATGTAATAACTAAACTGATAACACCTAATAAAATCGTATTAGGCATACGTTCTTTTACTAAATCCATAACTGGTCTTTTATATCTAATTGAATCACCTAATTCTCCATGAAGTATTTTATTCCCCCATGTAAGATACTGTTTATAGAGCGGATCATTAAGTCCTAATTTTTCTCTTTGTTCTTCATAATATTTCGAACTGACATTAGGTAGCTTTTGACCAGTAAACGTATCTCCTGGTTGCATTTTAGCTAAACCAAAAATAACAATAGAAATTAAAAATAGTAATGGAATCATGAGTAATAATCTTCTAATAATTAGAGTTGTCATTTACTTTCACCTCATCTTCTAGCAGAATACATGCAGCATAATGTTCGTCTCCAACTTTACGATAGCTCGGTTTTTCAACTGAACATTCTTTTCTCACATAAGGACATCTTGTATGGAATGGACAACCTTTTGGCGGATTACTCGGTGATGGTAAATCACCTTCTAATAAAATTCTCTTCTTCCGCTTCGAAGGATCTATTTCCGGAATAGCTGAAATTAACGATTGCGTATAAGGATGTCTAGGATTTTCATATATTAAATCAGCAGGTCCTTTTTCTACAATATGTCCTAAATACATCACACATATATAATCACTTACATGTTTAACAACGCTTAAATCATGCGCAATAAATAAGTAACTCAGTCCAAATTCTTTTTGTAAGTCTGCCATGATATTTAATACTTGAGATTGTACAGATACGTCTAATGCACTTACTGGTTCATCCGCAATAATCAATTTAGGTTTTAACGCGAGCGCTCTAGCGATACCTACACGTTGCCTTTGTCCTCCAGAAAATTCATGCGCATATTTATAGTAAGCTTCTTCGTTAAGTCCAACTTTTTCTAGAAGTTCCATCACTTCTGATTTCACTTCTTCTTGAGATTTCTTGTAATAATTTCTAATTGGCTCTCCAATAATATCTCCAATCATCTGCATTGGATTCAACGAAGCATAAGGATCTTGGAATACCATTTGGAATCCTTTTCTCACTTGTCTTAAAGACTTTCCTTTTAATTTCGTAATGTCTTGATCACAAAATATAATTTCTCCAGATGTTGCCTTTTGTAATTGTAAAATGGTTCTACCAGCTGAAGATTTACCACATCCTGATTCACCAACAAGTCCGACAGTTTGTCCAGCTTTAATATTAAAAGAAATACCATCGACTGCTTTTACTTCTCCAACTTTACGCTGAAAAACACCACCTTTAATTGGGTAGTACTGTTTAAGATTTTTAACTTCTAATACATACTCATTAGACATGTAATGGACCCCCTTTTTCTGATATCGATTCATCGTATAAATGACACGAAACTTTATGTTGTTCATTTATAGAGATATCTTTTAAATTTGTCGTTGCACAGGCGTCCATAGCAAATGGGCATCTATCATAAAAGTTACATCCAACACTCGGTATTTTATCTATTGAAGGTACAGAACCTTTAATCGTTTCTAATTTATCTTGTTTGATATCTAATCTTGGTATCGTTTTTAATAGTAATTTCGTATATGGATGTTTAGGATTATTAAATATTTCTTCCACTGAAGCACGTTCAACAATTTTACCTGCATACATAACTGCGACAGTATCACATATTTCTGCAATAACCCCTAAGTCATGTGAAATAAAGATAACGCCCATATCCGTTTCATCTTGAACCTTCTTCAATAATTCTAATATTTGAGCTTGAACAGTTACATCTAGTGCTGTTGTAGGCTCATCTGCAATAAGTAATTTAGGGTAGCAAGAAATCGACATAGCAATCATGACTCTCTGCCTCATACCTCCAGATAATTGGTGAGGGTACTCGTTAATAACTTGCTGTGCTCTTGGTATACCTACCTTTTTCAATAGATCTATCGCTCTTTCTTTAGCTTCTTTCTTAGAAATATTTAAGTGTAATAACATCATTTCAATTAATTGATTACCTATTGTAAATACTGGATTAAGTGATGTCATCGGTTCTTGGAAAATCATAGCAAGTTCTTTTCCTCTAATATTATTTAATTGTTCATTTGTATATTGATCAATACGTTCACCCATGTATTTGATCTCACCTGAATTAATTTTCGCAATTTTTTCAGGTAATAATTTTAAAATCGACATACTTAACACCGATTTCCCAGAACCAGATTCTCCTACAATCCCCAAGATTTCACCTTTCTCTAAAGTTAAATTAACATTAGAAATCGCATTGTAGTTCTTACCGTTTATATCAAATCCCGTACTTAAATTATGTATTTCTAATAAATGATTACCATGCATATTATCCCCCCGTTAGTTAGTAAGTCCTTCACCTTTTATAAAGGTTCAAATGTTACACTAATAGATATGATAAGAGTCTGGAACATTAGTACTCGTCCCAGACTCAAAAAATTAACGCACTAAAATATTTATTTATCTTCTTCTACAGCCCATTCGTAGATTGGATTTGCACCTTTTAATGAAACTTCATAATTTTTAACTCTTTTATTTACAGCTGTTGTATCAATTAATTCAGTAAGTGGAATTGCTGGAATTTCTTCTGCCCAGATTTTTTGCCACTCTAGATATTTCTTCTTACGCTTATCTTGGTCTTCACCTACAATTTTTACGTCTAAAGCTTCATCTAATAATTTGTCTGCTTTTTCATTTTTATACCTTGTTTCATTCCAAAGTGCTGTTGATTTATACATTTCTGATGGATCCGGGTCTGCTCCTTGAATCCAAGTACGGAAGTATACTTCCATATCTTTAGAGCCTTTCTCTAAATCATCATTATATTTACCAAATTCAACCATTTCTACTTTTGTTTTTAGACCAATTTTTTCCCAATATCCTTTAAGTGCTGCTGTACGAGGTTCAAATGTTGGGTTTGTTCCTGCATAGTGCTTAAGATTGATTTCAAACTTTTTACCATCTGGATCTTCTCTAAAGCCATCACCATCTTTATCTTTGTATCCTGCTTTATCTAATAATTTTTCTGCCTTTTTAACATCATATTTGTATTCTGTTACTTCACCTTTTTTAGCACCACTCCAGTGTGATGATGGAATTAAACCATTTAACGGTTTACCATAACCATGATAGAATGCTTTAATCCATTCATCACGATTGATCGCATATGCCATAGCTTGTCTTAATTCCTTAGATTGATATTTAGGACGTGCTTTACCGATTTCATTCTTCTCTTTATCGTAATCATTCAACACAAAACCAATAATTGCATAAGATGTTGACGGTGATTCTAATAATTTAACGTTTTCAGATTTACTATCTTTAATTTCTTTAGCAATCGGTGGTGAAACAGAAGATATATCAATTTCCCCTTTTTCTAAAGCTTGTGCAATTGAAGTTTGTTCTACAACTCTTAAATTAATTTTGTCTAACTTAGGTTCACCTTGCCAATAATCTTTATTCTTAACAAATTCTACTGATTCTCCATCAACAATATTTTTAACTTTGAAAGGACCTATACCTATAGGATTTTTACGAACTGCATCAGATTTAGCCATCTCTTTTACAGGAATATCTTTAAATACTTTTTCACTAATAAGTGATCCAGTCCATAAAGCATATAAATTGTTTGCTTTTTCTTTCTTAAATGTAATTTCTACAGTGTAGTCATCTATTTTCTTAATACCTTCTACTTTGTCTGCTTTACCAGCGTGTTTCTCTTCGGCACCTTTAATAAGCTCAACACCACTATAACGTGGACCATCATAGTCTTTATTAGCTAATGTTTCTAAAGTAAAAATCCAATCGTTAATAGTAAGTGGATTGCCATCATGCCACTTAATGCCTTTTTTCATTTTGAAAGTATAAGTTAAATTGTCTCCATCTTTCTTATCCCATGACAAAATATGTGGCTTTATTTGTAAATGATCATCGAAATCAACTAATCCATCGTTGAAATAACCAATAACTTCAGAATCACCTGCTGTACCAGCAAAAATACTTTGGAAGTTACCTTCAGGTGCATCGCCGATACCAACTTTCAAAGTGCCACCTTTAGCATCACTTTTTCCAGTTTTATTTTCCATAGCTGATTCCTTTTTAGAATCCTTATCTTCCCCTTTGCCACATGCTGCTAATACAAGCATTAAACTTAAACATACTAATAAAAAAGTTTTCCAATATGGTTTCATATTTATACCCCCTTGTGTTGTTAAAGTATGTATATATAGTAAATATTTTAATTATTCTGTAAACTTTGTCAATAACTGGTAAAAATATTATAATTTAATAATTCTACAATTATTACGTATGTAAAATATTTTGTTTTTTTATCTGAGCTTTCTATTTGTAATTTATCTCGTGTAATAATACACTATTGTTAAATAGATATTTGTCTCTTGCTTTGAATTTTGGATATTCATTATGAGTAATCAAGGAGGTTTTTCAAATGACTGTTGAAGGTAAAAATCTTATAAAAGTGAACCGGCAGAATGAACAAAGATCTTCAGAGATTTCAGTTATGATTGAAGAAGGTGGTTTAGGCGCTGATAATTACTATCAAATTATTAAGCCAAACGCGAGCCATAGGGAAACAGAAGAAAACATTTTCCAATTCGAAGATGAAGTTAGTCAAAAAAGTGATTCTGATTTAATCGACTTACTTATTGTAAATGCACAGGAACATACTGCAGAGAATTACAAAGAAGCACAAAATATTATTAAAGCTGAGTTATTGAAACGAATGTGTTAAGTAGATTTATATTATGAGGCTGGACCATGATTGATATGGTCCAGTTTTTTATATTTTGCCGGCTAACGATCTTGTTTTGGTTTCTTGAACGTTACAATTTCTAACGATCTTGTTTTCGAGTCTTGATCGTTAGCCCATTATTTTTTTGAGTTTTTCCGTATATGTTGCCGGCTAACGATCTTGTTTCGGTTTCTTGAACGTTACAATTTCTAACAATCTTGTTTTCGAGTCTTGATCGTTAGCCCATTATTTTTTTGAGTTTTTCCGTATATGTTGCCGGCTAACGATCTTGTTTCGGTTTCTTGAACGTTACAATTT
>NZ_JAJNJA010000009.1:0-125182 GCF_022386995.1 Mammaliicoccus sp. N-M50
TAAGCTCATTTTTGATTGGTTAAGCCAATCACTCTGAAGTACTTTCAGTACTCAATTATTGGAATTAACGTTGACATATTGTCATTCAGTTTTCAATGTTCATCTAATTTGCGTCTAAACAATATTGTACTAAAAACAATGTTTGTTTTCAACTAATTTTGTTAACTTATTTTTAACACGTTTATAAATATATAACATTTATTTCGTATTAACAAGAGTCAATTTTACACTTTCAAGAAAAAGTTTTGATAACTTTTTTCGTTGTTGTGCTGTCGTTTTCAGCGACTTTTATATAATATCAAGTGAGGTTTTAAAAGTCAACACTATTTATCATCTTTTTTAACAAAAAATTAAAAAGCACAAGATTAAGGTGTAAATAGAATTTAATCTTGTGCTTTTTATCATTTCTTCAATGATTTACCGTCTTTATTCAACTTTGATTTTTTTGCTTTTCTCTCTTCAAGAGACAACGCATTATATTTAGGTAATGTAATTAATTGATAAGCATTACATAATAATAATCCAAAGATTGTAAGATAAATCCAACTTGTATCTTCTACTCTTAAAAATGGTATAAGTTCTACAGTTGTCATAACAACCATGAAAAACATAGATGGAATCCATAAATTCTTTTTAGATTGTTTGTTTTTTATATTACTTGTAATGATTGCAAAAATAACGACAACGATTGGTAGCCAAATAAATGATATGATTTGATCTGTTCCACCAAATCTTAAAAATCTAAAATACACTAAATCAAATATAGCAAATACTGTTACAACGATTTGTACATGTGGCCATATCTTACCAAAGATACCTATGCCTAATTGATTAATGAATAAATAGATGAAATATGCAAGCTGACTAATAGTTGCTACAAGTAGTCCTACAACTAAGAACCATATTGAAGCTGCTACAAACTCACCTATTTCTCCAGCAAATAAATATTTCGTTACTTTATCATATCCAAAGATAAGTGACGCAATATATGTCACAACTACACCTATCAACAGTGTATTTCTGTAAAATTGAATTAAATATTTTAAAGTCACTTGCTTACCTCCGCACTAATCTTCATCTGTTATATTAATGATATTCTTAGCAATTTGACTATAAACTTTACCTAAATCTTCATGTTCTTTATAGATAGAAGGTGAAAAGTTATTTTCATCCCACTCAGGTTGACTTAATGGAAGCTCACCTAATAACGTCGTTTGAAGTTCTTGTGCTAATTTAGCACCGCCGCCTTTACCGAATACATATTCTTTATTTCCTGTTTCTTTACTTTGGAAATAAGACATATTTTCGATTACACCTAAAATAGAATGTTCAGTATGTTTAGCCATTGCACCTGCTCTTGCTGCAACAAATGCTGCAGTTGGATGAGGTGTCGTTACAATAATTTCTTTACTTGAAGGTAACATTGTATGTACATCTAAAGCTACATCACCAGTACCTGGTGGTAAATCAAGTATTAAGTAATCTAATTCTCCCCATTTAACTTCTGTAAAGAAACTTGTGATCATTTTTCCTAACATTGGACCTCTCCAAATGACAGGTGCATTTTCTTCAACGAAAAATGCCATAGAAATAACTTTAACGCCTTCACGCTCAACAGGAATAATTTGTTCGCCTTCTACTTCTGGTTTTTCTTGTATACCCATCATATCTGGAACACTAAATCCATATATATCAGCATCAACGAGTCCTACTTTTTTACCTTCTCTAGCAAGAGATACTGCTAAGTTAACGGCTACTGTTGATTTACCAACACCGCCTTTACCTGAGGCAACTGCAATGAATTCAACTGGATTATCTTTAGATAATAGTCCTTCTATCGTTTGTTCTTCCATTATACCTTTGAATTTTTCTAATGCTTCATCAGATAATTCATCAAATCTTATCCCTACAGTTTTCGCACCATTTTCTTTTAATAGATCTACAATTTCCATTTGTAAATCTAGTTGTGGTTGTCCGCCAAGCTTAGCTATCGCAACTTTGACACTCACATGCTCTTTTTCTTCTTTGATGCTAACTTCAACTATGCCGCCTGTTTCTTTAAGTGGTACATCTACAATCGGATCATGTAACGCTCCCACAAGTTCTTTAACCTGTTCTACTGATAACAAAATCTACGACTCCCCTTCTAAAATAATTATCTACTTATCATTATATTCAGTGTAACAAAAAATTTAAACATACAGGTAGTTTATTGTTTAAAAAAGGGAGCGGGACAGAAATCTAATTTATATAAATAGATTTCGTAGTCCCACCCCGGCAAGGATGACTAGAGTTGAAAAAAGCTTGGTACAAGCGCATTTTCAATTCAGACATCTACTGCCAAGTTGTAAAAAGAGACTGAAACATTACATTATGTCTCAGTCTCTTTAAATCTTCTTATTTAGAATGGTTCGGTATTCTTGTATTACTATGTTTGTTTTCTGATTTAATAAATATAGATAATACAACTCCGAAAAATACAATAACAGTTAATACTAAGAAAGCAATATTAATACCGTGAATCATTGCTTCAGATTGTAATATCTTCGCAGTATTACCTGCATTGGCATGTTCTAATTGTGTCTTTGAAGGTTCAAAGTTCTTAGCACCAATCGACATAATCGTTACTAATATACCTGTACCAATTGAACCTGAGATTGTTCTTAGTGTATTCATCATTGCTGTACCATGGGATAATACTTCGTTTGGAATCGCATTTAATCCTGCAGTATTAACAGGCATCATTATCATAGAGACACCAAACATTCTAATTGAATAAACAACAATTAAATAAAGTAGTGATGTACTATCATTTAAGAATGCAAGCATGAGAGTTGTGACTGTAATGATTGTAAATCCGATGATTGCCAACCATTTCGCACCGTATTTGTCGAACAAACGACCTGTTACAAGTGACATAACACCTGTAATGATTGCACCTGGTAATAATAGTAAACCAGAAATTAATGCTGAATATCCTCTTGCATCTTGCATATACATTGGCATTAATAGTGATGGTCCAATTAAAGAAACCATTGAGAAAATACCTATGATTGTTGTTAATGCAAATGTTTTATATTTGAATACTCTTATATTCAATAATGGGGTTTCTAATTTCAACTGTCTTAATACGAAGATTACTAACGTTACGATACCTACAATTAATGTAACGATAACAATTGGTGATGTGAATCCTAGAGATCCTGCGCTACTGAATCCATATAATAAAGATCCAAAGCCTACTGTAGATAGAATAATAGATGGTACATCTAAGTGAACATCTTTTGGTTTAGAAATATTCGTTAAGTATTTCGCACCAAAAGCTAATGCTACAACCGCGAATGGAATGATTGTGTAGAATGGACTTCTCCAACTAAAGTTATCAACGAGATAACCAGATAACGTTGGACCTAATGCTGGGGCGAATGAGATAACGAGACCTGCCATACCCATCGCAAAACCACGTTTTTCTTTAGGGAATAAATTAAAGAGTACAAATTGCATAAGGGGCATCATAACACCTGCACCCATTGCTTGAAGTACTCTTGCTAACATTAATATTCCGAAGTTTGGCGATAAAGCGGCAACTAAAGTACCGATTGTAAATGATAACATCGCCATTAAATAAAGTGGTCTTGTATTAAATTTATCCATCAAAAATGCTGTAGCCGGTATCATAACACCGTTGACTAACATAAATCCTGTCATTAACCATTGACCTTGGTTGGCATCGATTTTTAAATGTACCATGATTTCAGGTATTGCTGTATTTAATAAAGTTTGGTTTAAAATCGCCACAAAGGCACTTACTAACATTACAGCTACTACTAAATTTCTTTGACCTTTTGAAATGTCCTGAACATTCATGGTTTCAACTCCTTCCAAATATACCTTTGCTATTATGCACTATTTTATTTCGGAAATCAAAATAAATGTTTCATCGGTTTAAATTTTTGCTATCTGGATAGAAAATTTCAGTACATATATATAAAACAGTGATAATCACTAAAATGACCCAAAAGTCAATTTTGATTTGTGAATAATATATATGTACTGTGAAATAAAACATAATCGTGCTAACAGTAATTGTTAATAAATGAAAAGTCATACCCTTGAAATACGGATTATCATTTAGTCTATTTTTAAATCTATCTAATAAAAATTCTATAGCGACAAGTGTAAAGTAGCCAAACAATATATAACTACCATAATAGAACAAGTTATCTATCATACTTTTATTGTAGTTGAATTCTGCTAAGCCATAATAAATTAAAATTCTGCTTAATCCAAACATACCAAAAGAAAGTAGTACAATAAAAATTGCACCAGACAATGTGAAAATACTTATAATAATCAATATGGACAATAAATGAAAAATATCAAAACGCTTATTTTTTCTTTTCATACATTGTGACTCCCTCTAAATATGTTTTACCTTTAAAAACTTTTTCTTCGCTTTTCTTTAAATACAATAGACCATACAATCGTCAATGTAACGACTACTAATATAATATACAACATAATATTTTGAACGCCGTAACTTAAAAATGAAATGTTTAATACATATATTGAAGAAACAATTAACGATCCAGTTGTACTACCTATTGTCTTAAATAATGTATAAATCGACATCATGGAACCTAATTGGTGATGCGGTGCTTCTTCTTGAACAACGACAACATCTTTCGTATATACCGTACCAAATGATACACCCATTACAAAAACAGCAAATGGGATGATTACAATCCATTCGACGCCTGTTAATATAGCAAAGCTACCAACAAACATTGCCAAGAAAGCTAACATATAAATGAATTTCAATTTAAGTTGATCTAATCTACCAAGTACAAACGTGATAAACAACCAACCTACCGACATTGGAAAAATGATTAAACCACTTTGTAACGGTGTAAAGCCTTGTTCATTTTGTAAATAGATTGGCATAAAAATAGTGTAGCCCATCAACATTGTTGAATAAATCATATCTGTAAACAACACGAGAATGATTTTTCTATTAAATGCTTCAACAGGTACAAACGGATTTCTCATACGCGTCTCAACTCTGTAGAGTAATACGACAAATCCAATTAATAATATGAAGCAAATCATACGTAAAATAAATGGTATATGTTCTGCAACAATTAGTAAAAAGCTTGCGACCACACCATAAAATATGAATAAGCCTTTATAATCTAATTTAGTTTTTTCTACTTTTTCTTGTTCGAAATTAAAATACTTTATAACCAACCACATAGATACTAAAGCTATAGGTACATTGATATAAAATAGAAAGCTCCAGTTTAAAGATTCTAATATTGCGCCACCTAACAGTGGTCCTACAATACTAGATATACCCCAAACACTTCCAACAATACCCATCACTTTATATCTTCTCGGAATTGGAAAAGCAAGTTTAGGTACAACTTGACCTAATGTCATCATGACACCTGCACCTAAACCTTGAACAATTCTAGAAATAACTAGCAATGGGAAACTATGTGTCATTTCACTTAACCCACAAAATACACTACCAATAATAAATACAGATATCCCTAGTAACACTACTAACTTAATATTAATTCTCTTTACAAGTTCACCAACGATTGGTGTCATAAACACAACCGCTATTAAATATACTGTAAAGATTAATGCAACTTCCGTATCAATATTAAAGTCTTTCTGCATCGTTGGTGTTGCTAAAGATACGATTGATGTTTCTATAGCACTCATAAACATAATAAGTACTAAAGCCAACACAATTCCTTTGTTCTTAGTCATAATTCACGCTCTTTCATATACAATATTTCCGTTAACAATTGTTAATTTAGCTTGAATTTGTGCTAAATCTTGACGGTTAACCTTAAATGGATCTTGATCTAACACAGTGAAATCCGCTTCATATCCTACTTTAATTCTTCCAGTACGGTCAGTCGTTTGACCAATCTCACTCGCAAGTGTTGTATATAAACGTAAAGCATCAAATACCGAAAGTGCTTCTTCAAAGAAATACGCACCTTCTTCACCATACGTTTGTCTATTAACTGCCGCATGAATACCTAGCATAGGATTCGGTGTTTCAATCGGTGCATCTGAACCCCCACCTATTATAATACCTAAGTCTAACATTGACTTGAATGGATATAAATATCTTGCTCTTTCTTCCCCTACTTTATCTTGAACCCACGGAAAATCACTTGTAATAAATTGTGGCTGAACATCACAAATCACAGGTAACTTCGCAACACGTTGTAACAGTTCTTCATTTAATGTACTAATGTGAATTAATCTATCTCTTAGTCCGTTTGGCACAGGATATTTTTCTATTGCATCTAATACCATTTCACAAGCTTTGTCACCAATCATATGAACAGCTATCGCACCATTATATTTTCTTGCGATTTTCACTTTTTCTTCGAGTTCTTCTTGTGTATATATCGCAAGTCCATAATTCGTTCCAGTAGGATCATTAGAATAAGGTTCTTTCAACAATGCTGTACTGCCACCAAAAGCACCATCTGCATAAAATTTCATAGCATCAGGTTCTATCCATTTATCAACAAAAGTCGCCTGTTCTTCCATCATTTGTTCATAAACACTAAAGTGTCGTAACAATCGTACTCTAAATGGCTTTTGATCTTCACCTGGTCCTACAACTGTTTTATAAGCATTTAAGACATCTTTATAATCTTCGTAGTAACCTAAATCTTCTGTATGCGATCCTGTTATACCATACTGATATAAATATGTAATCGCGTTATTTAAATGTTTAGTAAGAGACTGTTCATCTTCATTTGAAGCTAATTCTTCAAATGGTTCCATAGCTGTATCATATAACCAACCAGTCAGTTCACCTTCTTGTTTTTCATATGAACCACCGTCAGGATTTTCGACATCATTTGTCATACCTAAAATCTCTAACGCTTTCGAATTGACGATTGCTGCATGTCTACATACCCTTTTTACAATTACCGGATTATCTTTGCATAATTCATCTAAATCAAATTTATTAAGTCTAATGCCATTTAATAAATTTTCGTCATACCCTTCAGCAACTAACCATTCACCTGGTTGTAGCGTTTGTGCTTTTTGGCTAATTTTTTGTTTAACATTTTCGATATTTGTTTCACCATTTAAAATGACTGATGATAACCAAACACCAGTCCCCATAACATGAATATGTGTTTCAACAAAACCCGGAAACATCGTCCCACCTTTTAAATCGATTGTTTCATAATCCGTTGTTTGAATTTGGTTTAAATCTTCTTTTGATAAAACAGCTTCTATCAAACCATTTTCTACAATTACCCCTGCATATGTATCATCTGGTCTTTCCATCGTATATATTGTTCCATTATGATATAACTTTTTCATCCGATTCAGCTCCCTTATACATTCAAGTTTATTCTAATTCTACATATTTAATAGTAAAAAAGACACCGATAAAATCGATGTCTCCTATTTTAATTTTATAAAGTTCATTTTTATAGTATGACATGCTTAACGGCAGTAATTAATGCTTCCGTTCTTTCTTCACCAAAATATGCTTTATATCTATTATCCGCTTCATACATATTAATAATTTCTAAGTGTTTATCTTCTGTATAATTTGGCCAACTGAATGTTAACCATTCTCTGTGTAACTGAGTGACTTCTTCTTGTTTTTCTAATGTTGCCCCTTGTTCAACAATATTATCCAGTTTTTCTACGAGTTTCTTTTCAATTTGATTTTTACTTTTAATTTCATCTTTTGTCATATCAAGAAACTGATCATCAGTCTGGTCAATCTTATGGCCGCTTCTATCTTCTACTGTTTCTCCCTGAAGCTCTTCATTAACATTTAGTTTGTCACGATCGAATGTTTCAAAATCTCTTTTTTCTGACATTATGATTTCCCCCTATTCATATCGTATAACATTTAATATTATCTATTTACCCGTTTTGCAAAAAAATAACAAAAAGAGCAGGATAGAAACCTCAATATTCTAAAGAGATTACATATCCTGCTCACTAACTTTATTTCAATCGTCTTTGTTCACCTTTTTTAAGATGTTCATTAAACGTTTGTTTATTATTTCTGCGTTGGTGTTTAATCAATAATACTAGTGCATAAACTAATATTAGACCGAATATAAGTGAAACAATACCCATAAACTGCAAACCACTTTGTTTGCCGTCACTAAATACAAAGTAATAAAAGAAATAGCCTTGAATTAAAATAATAATTGTAAGAACCGTATAATACAAACGATAGTTCATCTTATCCTCCTACATAAAGTACATAATTGCTAGAAAATGAAAAATAGAAGCAATCAAAATGAAGAAGTGCCAAATCATATGGAAGTATTTTTTATCTTTTTGAGCATAGAACCATGCTCCTACTGTATAACTAAGACCTCCAAATAAAATAAACAACATAAATATTAACGATGTCTTATTGATAACTGTTGGTAACATGAGAACACCCATCCAACCCATAATTAAATACATCGCTAAACTTAATTTATGATTAACGTTCTTAGCTGTTGATTTATATATAATGCCCCAAATTGTAATTCCCCATTGGACTGCCATAATTAGCCAACCTAACCAGCCGCCAACTAACGATAATGCAATCGGCGTGTACGTTCCACAAATTGCGATATAAATCATACTATGATCAATAATTCTCATAATGTATTTCTGAGGTGATGAAGATGACATTGAGTGATAAATCGCAGATGATAAAAACATCAGCATAATACTTATAATATAAATAGAGACACTCGTCGATTTAAGTGCGCCATCACTAATATAACTTTCTACTGCTGCGTATGGTAAGAAGAATAATAGAAAGAAAGCAGGGACACCATGTGATACTGCATTACCAACTTCCTCACCGAAGGAAAGTGGCATAATATCTTTAAATGCTTCTTTAACTTTCCCGTTTTTTCTAGGATGAGACTTTGTATGATTGATTTGTTCCATTCATATACCTCTTTTTATAATAGTTGATTGTTCTCTAAATCTCTTTGCGCTGTTTCGATACTGTCTTGTCCTTCTTTGTTCTTTAAAGGGCTAAATTCTTTCGTTCTATCTACTTGTAGTGTAGCAAATGATTCTGCATATTTGAAAATATCAAAATAAAACAATTCGAATTTCAATGACTCTTCTTCTACAACACTGAAGTCTTCATCTAATTGTTTTAACTTCTTAACTGCTAAATGATACGGCAATGGTTTAGAAGCCGCTTCTATAAGAAAATCTAATTTAAATACATGAATACCAATGTTAGCATTCTCTAGTTTATCAACATCATCTTCAGATAGCTCAGAATACTCTAATACACGTTTTTTACCATCAATTGATACAAGACGACCAACTTTTTCGCCACTATGCGCTTTAATAGATTTAGTTGTCACATCACTATTATGTTCAACTGTAAATCCAACAAATTCAGGATCCAGAACTTTTACGAGCGCATTATCAATGTTGTTTAAGAATAAGTATTCCACACCATTTTCTTTCATTTCAGCAAGTAACTTTGTCTTCTCTAGAGATTTGAATACACCACCATTACCATTAGGTGTGCGCATGACTCTTCTATTTGTATCTAAAATTAATTGACCGTCCGTCGTTAAAGATACAATGTGGTCTTGCTTAAAGAAATGAATATAATTTTCATCGTAATCAAAGTATTTGTTTTCTAAGAAAAATGACAATGTATCTTTATGATTCACGTCACTTGTCATGATATACCAATGAATTGGCGTACCCACTTCTTCTGTTAATTGCTTTAATTGCTCTGCTTGTCTTTCAAATAAACTTTTGTTATTGAATGAGAATGTACCTTTTGGTCCTTTATGACCTAATCTTGTACCTTGCCCACCAGCCATTAATAATACAGCAAATTTACCATCTTTAATCGCTTGTATACCAAGTGAACGGTAAGATTTCAGTTGTTCTTCTGAAAGTTGATCTTTAACTTCAAACTCAACTTGTTCTATATTATCTGCAACATCTATTGTTTTTCTATTTATGTATACATCTTGATATAGCTTATCTATTTCATCTAAATCTAATTGATTGATATCAGATTCTAATTGTTCTTTCTCACTTTGGCTCATCACTTTAGTATATTCTAAAATGTGATGTTGACCATGTTCTTTCAGGTTTGTTTCATCTAGCATTATAATACCTCCGAAAATTTGACTCATTCTTATTATACGACTTTAGAATGATTTGTCTAAAAATATCACAAAAAATTTATAATTAAAATGATTATTTTAAAATTAAATGGGTATTTATAATAATGTGTTGCTTTAAGCACAAAATATTCCTATATATAATAGGCCAAGGAGGATTTTATTATGAGTTTAGGAGATAAGTTTAACGATGCAAAAGACAAAGCAGTTGAAAAAGGTAAGGATCATTTAGAAGAGAATAAAGACGAATATACTGAAAAAGGTAAAGACTTTGCTAAAGAAAAAGGCGAAGATTTAAAAGGTAAATTCGGAAAATAACATAATGTTTAATGAAAGCTAAGACACTACCTTTGGTCTTAGCTTCTTTTTTTATATAAACAATCGATAAATATCTTTCCACCATAAAATGACTGTGATAATGGTAAATGCAGATGATAAGCTTAAATCCATAACACCGCCCGTTCTAAATACAATGGGTAATTTAACCGAGACATTTAAAGGATAAAATAGTTTGACCCCTCTTGGTGTTAACATATCTAAAATGATATGCGATAACATACCCAATATAATCGAAACTAAATATGGTTCTGGTGCGGATATTGTTCTCAATCCCCAAAATATTAAAAATAGAAATAATAATGAATGGGTAAACGTTCGGTGTCCAAAAATTAACCTAATAACAAAACTAATCGGAAATATTTTCTTACCTAGATTACTTTTGAAATGACAAATATCTGGGACCAAACTCGCTACACCACATAAACTTACAATCGTAAATGATGTAAAAATATCTTCTCCATAATAAATACTTAATGATGACCCGATGAATATACCGCATGAGAGATGTGTTTTTCCTGTCATATTAATGTTTCCTCTTTTCAATTACTTTATTCTATTTTACCACAAAATACCGAACAAGTATACGAACACTTTGTGACTTTATAGTGATATACCTCACATAAATGTAGTTCAAATGACAAAATTGTGAAAACAATCACATAAGTATTGATTTGTTATTAATCCCTGTTAAACTATAGTTGTAAGTCATATTAAACATAACCCTATACCATTGTTGAAATAACCCCCTTATTTCACAATTAAAAAACGTTCATCGCATTAGATGAACGTTTTTTATTTAGCTTGCTTTGTTTAATTGTGTTTCTTGCTGATGATCACTTTGAGTGGATTCATTGTTGCTTGATTGTTGAGAGCGATTTTGACTTTGCCCTTCTCTATTTGTATTCTCGTCTTGTTGATTCGTGTTTCGAGATGGATCAGCTTGATTATTATCCTCTTCGTAGGGTTCATTACTTTGTTCATTTGATCCTTGGTTTGAATCTTGGTTAGAATCTTCATTTGTATTTGAGTGATGTTGATCTTGATGACCTTGATTATTCTGATCATTTTCTTTAGGTAATGTACAGCCATCATCATTACATAAATAACCATCACGAGATAAATTTTGCCAAGCTCTCGTAAATTCGATTGTATTTTCTGCTTTATCACATTCTGCTTGAGAGTTACCTTGATTTAACAAACAATTTCTAGCTACTGTATAAGCTTCTGTATCAAAGTTTTCAGTTTCATTATGATTGTTCGGTTTAACACCATTTACATTTTCTTCTACTGGAATTTCATCTGAAGATTGTTGATTGTTATTGCCATTTTGATTGTTATCATTATTATTTGTTTTTGATTTTTCTTCTTTAGTTTTAACATCTTCACCTGTCGATTCTGAAGTTGTTTTTTTCTCAGTAGTCGTTTCAGATGATTTTTCGTTATCATTATGTTCATTATTCTTAGAAGTTTGGTTGTCACATGCTACTAGAAATAATAAGCAAACTGTTAAGAGACCATAAATCCATTTCATAGAATCACTCCTCGGCCTTTTTGCTTTTTCTTTCTTACTATTCATTAAAGACACTTCTTTCTTATAAAATAATTAAGCATTTAATAAAACATAAGAATATCATACATGATAAACTAACATTAGTAAAAACTATTGTAACATTTAGGGGGTATTAAATATGTATAGAAGTGTTAAAAAGGATGAGTGGACAGGTAGAACAGATAGCACAACATTGCGTTCTGCCTTTAGATTCCATCAAATCGTTGACTCAATTCATATTGAGAAAGAAGACATTACACCAAAGAAAGAATTCGAACATCAAGTTAATATGGCACTTATAGGTTTTGAATGCGATGAAGGTGTTTCTAGAAATAATGGTCGACCAGGTGCTGTAGATGGTCCTAAACATTTTAGAAAAGCTTTAAGTCCTTTGCCAATACATAATGAGTATTTACATTTAACTGACTACGGAGATGTCATTTGCCACAAAAATAAAATGGAAGAAGCGCAATCAGAACTTGGAGATAAAATCTCAAACATATTATTGCATAATGACTTTACAGTTATTATTGGTGGCGGTCATGAAGTCTTATATGGCCATTATTTAGGTGTAAGAAAAGCCAACAAAGACAAAAAAATTGGCATCATCAACATAGACGCACATTTTGATATGAGAGATTACGACGAAAAAACATCTTCTGGCACAATGTTTAAACAGATTTTAGATCAAGATGATCAAGTTGGTTATTTTGTGTTAGGTATTCAGAAAAATGGTAATACTAAAGCACTCTTCGAAAGAGCTGATGAATATGGTGTCCAATACATTCGTGAAGATGAGCTTCGTAGCCATTTATCGATAGAAACAATTACTTCTATTAATTCATTTATTGAAGGCTATGATGAAATCCTCATTACATTATGTACTGATTCTATAGATGTAAGTTATGCACCTGCAGTAAGTGCACCTTGTATTATGGGATTACAACCTCAAATTGTTCAAACAATTTTACAATTAGTTACAAACTCAAACAAAAGTTCAAGCATTAGTATTGCTGAGCTATCACCAAGATTCGATATAGATAATCGAACTGCAAGATTACTTGCGAATATCGCATCGAATATTTATCACGATCAAGCAGAAGTCATTCAATCACAGTGGGAGTCCTAAATCATGTCAGAATTTAAAAAAGGTATTATATATGCAATATTTGCATATGTTATTTGGGGTGTCCTACCAATTTATTGGAACCTCGTAAGTGAAATTGGACCATTCGAAATTTTAGCACATCGTATTATATGGTCAGCAGTATTCATGTTATTACTGTTATTATTTACAAAACAATTTCCAATGTTCAAAGCAGCAACAATTAAGTTATTTAAACAAAAGAAAATGCTATTCGCTATTATCATCGCTGGTTATATAATTACAGTGAACTGGGGTACATTTATTTGGGCGGTTAATAACCACCATGTACTACAAGCAAGTCTTGGTTATTACATCAATCCTTTAATGAGTATATTCCTAGCCTTTATTTTCCTAGGCGAACGATTCTCAAAAGCTCAATGGGTAGCTATTCTATTAGCATTTGTTGGTGTTATTTATATGACTTTTCAAGTCGGAGAATTTCCATTCGTATCAATATTACTTGCAACATCATTTGCGCTTTATGGATTGATCAAGAAAGTTGTAGATATCGATGCATTTAGTAGTATTACGATAGAATGTATCGTGACATTACCAGCAGCACTTATTTATATATTCTACTTATCACAACATAATGCCGTTACATTTGGTATGAACAGTTCAAGCGGATGGTTATTACTTTCTGGTGCTGTTACAGCTGTTCCACTTATTTTATTTAGTGCTGGCGCAAGAAGAATACCTCTATCTTTAACAGGCTTTATTCAATATATTGGTCCAACTATCATGTTCTTTATTGGTATATTCTTATTGAACGAACATTTCGATGTTGATCAATTTATTACATTCATATTTATTTGGGCAGGTATTATCATTTATAGCTACAGTAAATATGTAGAACTTAATCGCAATAGAAAAAAATTAACTAAAGAAGCTCGTTAACAATAAAAGGCTGAGACATTCATGGATGTCTCAGCCTTTATTTATTAATATATATCGCCACAAGTTGTAGCTAATAAAGCTTTAATTGTATGCATTCTATTTTCTGCTTGTTGGAATACTTTTGAATAAACTGATCTAAATACGTCATCTGTCACTTCCATACATGTTACACCAAACTTTTCGAAGCATAGCGCACCCATTTCAGTATTCAAATCATGAATAGCTGGTAAGCAATGTAAAAATAAAGTTTCATTTTTACCTGTTAAATTAATTAAGTTTTGATTTACTTGGTAATCTTTAAGTAATTCAAAGCGTTCTTCTAATTGTTGTTCCTCACCCATTGAACACCAAACATCTGTATATATGATATCACTGCCGTAAATACCTTCTTGGATATTATCTGTAATTAATATTTCACTTCCAGATTCTTTACTAAATGACAATGCCATATTTTGAACTTCTTCATTTGGTTGAAGTGATGATGGTGCAACAATATGAATATTCACACCTAAAATTGCACTCGTAACGAGCAATGAGTTTGCAACATTATTGCGTCCATCTCCTATAAATGTCAAAGTCTTTCCTTCGTATGTACCAAAGTATTCTTTAATTGTCATAAAGTCCGCTAACATTTGTGTAGGATGCCACTCATTTGTTAAGCCATTCCATACGGGTACGTTGGAATATTGAGCTAAGTCTTCTACTGTCTTTTGTTCAAATCCTCTAAAAGCAATTCCATCAAACATAGATCCAAGTACGACTGCTGTATCTTCTACAGATTCTTTCTTACCTAGCTGTAAATCCTCTTTACCTAAATATGACACACTTGCACCCATTTTAGTTGCAGCTACTGTGAAAGCTGAACGTGTTCTTGTAGATTGCTTTTCAAATAATAAAGCGATATGTTTCCCGTTTAAATAACGATGTGGGATCTGATGCTTTTCTTTGAATTTTAATTCCATTGCCAAATCAATAAGTGATTCTAATTCTGCTTTAGAAAAATCAACTTCTTTTAAAAAACTTGTCTTGTTTAATTCTTTTAACATAGATAACTTCGTCCCAATGAAACCAGCTCCTTATTTATTTATAAAGATAATATTACAACATACAATTCCATTTGTAAATAGTTATTCAATATATTGCATAAAAATACTTATTTTAATTAGTATGACATAATAAATAAAAAATATAACACATTTTCTCGCTTTTCTATTGAAAACGGATACATAATGCGTTATGATGTAGTCATCAAACAAAAGGATGTGTTTAGATATGGCAATGAGAGTATCAAAGGACAATAATCAAGTTCATATTCAATGGAGAGTAGCGGACATTACAATTCCAAATAATGAAATTAAAAACATTAAAGAGGATCAAGATATTCACGCTTTGTCTAATGAAGCCCAAGATCATATCGTAAGAATTGGCTCAACTTTTGGCAAAACAAATCGTGTGATTATCGAAACAAATGATAAAGAATACATTATTTATACACATGCTGATAAGAAAGTTTACAACGAGCTTACTAAAGAAGCTTAAGTTCAAACTTTCAGGCATTTTAAATAAACACCGCGAAGTCATATTACATTGACTTCGTGGTGTTATTTATATGGCATTTTCAAATTGAATTATTATGATACATTTTTAAAGCATGCTAACATATAAGAAAGGAGTGATGTTCAATATGTTAAGAGACTTAAAAGGGCTCAATGCAGTCATTACAGGTGGCTCTAAAGGTATCGGTAAATCAATCGCGATTGCATTAGCTCACGAAGGCGTTAATGTCGCTATTGCAAGTAGAAATATTGATACTTTAAAAGCAACAGCCGATGAACTTAAACAATATGACGTCAAAGTATTTTATAAAGAAACCAATATTGCGCACCAAAAAGATGTGCAACGTTTCATAGAAGATTCATACCATGCATTAGGCTCAATAGATATCGTGATTAATAATGCAGGTATTATGAAGAATAATTCATTTTTAGAAGTAAGTGAATCTGAGTTCGATCAATTATTTGAAACAAATGTTAAAGGTATATACTACGTCTTACAAGAAGCATTACCACATCTCGTAAGACAAAAAAGCGGAGATGTTATTAATATCGCCTCAATGTCTGGATTAAAAGCCAGTGCAACAAGCAGTATCTATTCTGCTACTAAATATGCGGTAATTGGTATGACTGAAGGTATTATGCAAGAAATGAGAAAACATAACATTCGAGTATCATATTTAACCCCTTCTGCCGTCTTAACAGATTTAATAGGAGAAACACAATTACAAGAAGATACGATGACGCATCCAGAAGATATAGCAGACGTAGTTGTATCACAACTGAAACTACAACCGAGAACATTTATGAAGACAGCACAAATCTGGGCTACTAACCCAACACCAAAAGAATAGGAGAGATCACTATGTATGTTGTAACAAATAGAATTAAAATGAAAAAAGGTTATGCAGAAAAATTAGCACCAATGTTTACTAAAGGTGGCGCACTACAAGAAATGAAAGGTTTCATTAAAGTTGAAACTTGGAATATGCAAGACATTGAAGACAATGACGAATTACATGTCAATATGTGGTGGGAAGAACTAGAAGACTTCGAAGCATGGAAAACGAGCGATGCATTTAAACAAGCACATAGTCGCGGCGGAGACAGTAATAAAGACAAAGGCGAATCACCAATGTTAGGATCTGAAATCGCAATCGCTAAAGTCGAAACAACAATTGACCCAAAATAATATAAATATGGACAAACTGAACTTATCTAGTTCAGTTTGTTTTTGTTATGAGGGTGGAATGAGGAAGATGTGAGTTTATTTGGTGCTTAAGCTATAATTTGGACAATCTCTTGGCTTTACTCAGACATTAAGCCATGACTTTAGCGATCTCTTGGCTTTATTCAGACATTAAGCCATGACTTTAGCGATCTCTTGGCTTTACTCACCCATTAAGCCATGACTTGGACGATCTCTTGGCTTTACTCAGACATTAAGCCATGATTTTAGCAATCTCTTGGCTTTACTCAGCACTTAAGCTAAGACTTAGACGATCTCTTGGCTTTACTCAGCACTTAAGCCAAGACTTGGACGATCTCTTGGCTTTATTCGGACATTAAGCCACGACTTAAGCTATCTCTTGGCTTTACTCACCCATTAAGCCAAGACTTGGACGATCTCTTGGCTTTATTCAAGACTTAAGCCATGACTTGAGCTATCTCTTGGCTTTACTCAGCACTTAAGCCAAGACTTGAGCTATCTCTTGGCTTTACTCAGACATAAAGCCATGACTTGGGCTATCTCTTGGCTTTATTCGGACATTAAGCCACGACTTGAGCTATCTCTTGGCTTTACTCAGCACTTAAGCCACGACTCAAAACCTCCTCATCTCCCCCAACCATTCCCATACATAAAAAACGACAGGGGCACATCATGCCTCTGTCGCTATTTTAAATTTAGAAGAATATATGAGCTAATATAACGATTATCGGTAGAGCTATGATTGTACGTATAATATAAATCATAAATAGTTTCCCTAGGCTTACTGGTATTTTCGAACCGAGTATAACGCCCCCTACTTCTGATAAATATATTAATTGTGAAATACTTAAAGCACCTACGATAAATCTTGTCATATCACTTGGTACATTACTAATCAGTAATGATGGTAAGAACATATCTGCGAAACCGATTAATAATGTTTCAGACATTTCTTTTGCATATGGTATTTGCATTAATTCTAATAATGGTACAAATGGTGCTCCTAATATACTAAATGTTGGTGTATATTCAGCAACTATAGTGGCTAAAGTACCGATTGTCATAACGACTGGTAGTACTGCTAACCACATATCCAACACAGTCTTCACACCGTTAATAATGAATTGTTTAAGGTCAGGTGATTTTACAGCTTTTTGAGTTGCTTGTTCAAATCCCCATGATATTGGATTATGTGTTTTAGGAATTGATTCATTTAATTGCTCAGTGCTTCCGTTTGAATACTTATCTGGAATTTGTTTAAGTGGCCAAATTCTAGGCATTATAAAAGCTGCTACAACACAAGCTAAAATAACGGATAAATAAAATTTAAAGAAATAATCCATTAAGCCGATTGTTTGAGCAATGACAATTGCAAATGTGATTGATACAACAGAGAATGTTGTCGCAATAACTGTTGCTTCTCGACGTGTATAAAATCCTTGTTCATATTGTTGACTTGTAATCATAACGCCAACTGTACCATCACCAATAAATGATGCTAGATTATCAACAGTTGATCTACCTGGTAATTTAAACATTGGTCTCATAATTGGAGCAAACATTGGTCCTAAAAATTCTAATAAACCAAAGTCCATTAATAATGGTAAGAACAAACCTGCAAAGAAAAATACGGCAAGTAATGTTGGTAATAAATCATTGTATACCATTAATCCGGTATTTTCATTTACAACTACACCTGGTCCGAAATCGAAATAAATAAATATTGCAAATATCGCACCTATTATTCTAATGACGACCCAAATCCAATTGACGTTAAATAATTCATTCGTTATAGATCTCTTTGTAGAAGTACTGAATATCGTAGAATAGATTAATGTCATTACTGCAGAGAAACTAATTAAAAGCATAATAATTAGCCCATCATAGTCACCTATCCAATCTAAAGCTGTATTTGCAAGGTATGCAACAGGTAAACTTGTTTCCTTCTCCCCTTTATCGTCAGTTACCGTTACAGGCACTAAAAATAAATATATTCCTAACAGTGATAATATAATAAACTTTAACCTTCCTACTAAAACGCTCGTCTCTTTCATACTTTCTCTCCTTTACGCAAGACTAACTATACACAATAATTAATAAATATTCAATACTATTCATCTCTAATTTTATTATATATTTTTATGTAAGCGCTGTCATTATTTTTAGTAAAAATAAAAGAATTATTAATCATAATATACCAATGTATTTATTATATTTTTTCTTTAAATATTTTTAATTTTCAAACAACTATTTATTATCCGTATAATATATAGAACAATTCCAATTAATTCTTTCAATTTATACCTTAAAAACACCTTACATTTCTGATTGTTCGGGTATTAAATTTTATCTGTATTTTTACAAATCACACTGTTATAATCATGATTATATGTCAAAGAGAAGGAGTAATATGATGTCGAAACCTCGATTAATTACATTTATGTTAAGCGTATTTGTTGTGGGAATGGTTGAATTAATGATTGCAGGTATACTTACTTTAATGAGTAAAGATTTGAATGTATCAGAAGCAATTGTAGGACAACTTGTAACAGTTTATGCATTAACATTCGCAATTAGCGGACCCATACTTGTTAAACTGACTAAGAATGTCTCACCAAAGACTGTATTATTAGTGAGTATGGCTATATTTATTTTAGGAAACGGGATTATTGCGATTTCACCTAACTTTACAATACTTGTAATAGGTCGAATATTATCTTCAGCCGCTGCAGCAATTATTGTCGTGAAAATCTTATCTTTAACTGTTGTGTATTCAAAACCAAGTGAACGTGGGAAAATGATTGGGCTTGTTTATACTGGTTTCAGTGCAGCGAACGTACTTGGTGTTCCTCTAGGTACTAAAATAGGAGACTTAGTAGGTTGGAGAATGTCATTTGTATTTATTTCTACAGTTGGTATTATTGCGCTTATACTTATTATTTTTAATGTCGCAAGCAATAAAATTGATACGTTAGAATCTTCTAGCCAAAGTCAAGATTACAAAGTCGTTCATCCTTTAGAAATTGTAAAATATTTAAGCATTACTTTCCTTATATTAGCGGCAAATTATGTTGTCGTAACGTATATTAGTCCATTATTATCTGTGTATGGATATGATTTAAATATTGTATCACTGGTACTACTTGTTGCAGGTATCGGTGCAATTATCGGTACGTCATTAGGTGGATATATTACAGATGCATTAGGTAGTAAAAAGTGGCTATTAATTTCATTAAGTACTTATACAGTACTGATGCTTGTATTTGAACAATTCTTACCGATACTTGTTATTACATTAATTGGTGTATTTGCTTGGAATATTGTTCAATGGGGATCAAATCCACCTATCCAAATCGGTATTATCTCTCAAATTGAAGGAGATACAAGTGCAGCAATGAGTTGGAACATGTCAAGTTTAAATGCAGGAATAGGTGCTGGTTCATTATTAGGTGGTATATTCGTATCATACTTTAATGTCGTATCTAGTTTATATGTAGCAGGTGCATTAAGCTTTATTGCATTCCTTATTTGTTTAACGATTAAGAAACAACCAAAGGCGCAGAAATCATAAAAAAAAGCGAGTGAGATTAGATAATCTCACTCGTCTTTTTTATAGATTATTGTAATTCTTTATTGCCTTTTGATTGGCCTTCATCATCAGATGATGAATTTTTTTGTTCGTATTCTTTTCTACTCATTACATCATCAACATGCATATTTACTTCAACAACTTCAAGTCCAGTCATATGTTTAACTTGTTCTTTAACTAAGTCTGCAACTTTTTTGAAGATTTTAGGAGCTGATTCGCCATATTCTAAAATAACTTTTAAATCTACAGCTGCTTGTTTTTCTCCTACTTCAACAGAAACCCCTTGTGTTACGTTATTTCCAGATGTGAAACGATCAGTTAAGCTAGAAGCAAAGCCGCCTTTCATATCTAAAATACCTCTAACTTCTCTTGCAGCAATACCAGCAATTTTTTCTACTACTTCATCTGAAAATGATAATGTATTTGAAAATTGTTGCTCTTGAGCTTGAGCTTGTTGTTGTTGAGCTTCGCGCTCTTGTTCATTTACCCCTGTTTGTTCATTGTAACTACTTTTTGCTTTGTTGTTGTCTACGTTTGCCATAATAGATTCTCTCCCTTTAATTTATAATTTGTTTGTTTTCTTTATTTATATTGTAAGCAGTCTAACTTATTCTATTTAGGAAATTTAAGAACTGCTGTGTACAATCTTTAATATACCCCAATCCTACACCTATTAAACATAGGACTAGGATTAAAACTGTTTTCCAAAAACCAATTGTTAAAAATAGTACTGCTAATATTAACATTGCGATAAAACCAATAATTCTCCATTTATATTCTTTAATAAAATTAATGAATTGATTTGGATCTTGATTTTCATTTGGCATAATCGGAACCTCCTATCCTTAGTCTTATAAAACTCTTGTGTCACTCGATTTTTGATCTCTGACATTAATCTCAATATTTTTTACAGGTATTTCTGAGAAATGCTCTACATTTTGTTTGATATCAGATTTAATTCGATCTGTTAATGTTTGAATTTGACCTGTATCTGAAACAACAAAGAAATCAGCTTTGATTGTTGCATAAGATTTATTTTTCTTATTATACAGTTTCGCAATAACATTTGGTTGACGTACTTCATCGTATTTTTGAATAGTACGATAAATACATTTTTCAACTGAATTTCTCGTAATATAAATGTGACCATCCTCATAGTCACGATGTAAGCCTGGCTTTTTATGTGTTGGTTTAAATGTTGCAAAGAACATCAATATACCAAAGAATATTAATACGCCTGCACAAGCAATCAACGTTGGTTCAAACCAATTATATTTTAATAATTCTTGTTGATAGCTCTTAATTTGGCTAATATCCAAATACATAAAAAGAAGCGTGCCTACAACTACTATTATGAATAAGCCTAGGAAAAAATTTTTTAATCTTCTCACTGGCAACTGCACCTCCTATGTAAAGTTCTATTACTACTCCTTGTTATACCCCTAAAATGATTTTGAAAACAAAATTTTATAATTTATGTATACTTTTTTGAGAAATTTTAATAATTCTTAGAATGTGTCGTGATTATAAGCACGAAAAAACTCTCTTTCATTATAGAAAGAGAGTTCACTATTATATATGCGTTGATTTTTGCATTAAGTATAAGAAATACGGCGCACCAACTATTGCAACGATAATACCTGCTGGAAGTCCGTTAGGTTCTAATACAATTTTACCAATTGTATCTGCTACAACAAGTAAAATCGCACCATTTAACACTGCAATTGGTAAGTATAATTGATGTCTTGGTCCAACAATACTTCTTGCGATATGTGGTCCCATTAAGCCAACGAAACCAATTCCGCCTGCTACTGAAACTGCAGCTGATGATAATACAACAGCTAAAAATACGAGTAGAATTCTTTCTCTATTATTATTAATACCGAAAGAAACGGAAATTTGTTCATTCGTACTTAATACATTTAATACATTTGCTTTATAGAACAAGAATGGCATAACAATCGCCAACCATGGGATAAATGCGAACACGAATGGCCATTCATCTCCCCATATGTTACCTGCGAACCATCTTGCGATAAATTCCATTTGATCTTGATCAAATGTAGACATAATTGTTATAGATGCTCCACTCAGAGCAGTAGATAAACCTACACCTATTAAGACCATTCTTACAGGGTTTATGCCTTCACCACGTTTATGACTGAATATGAAAATAACCATTGCAGTTGCTAAACCACCGAGCATACTTACAAGTGGTAATACATATACAAAATCTCCTGCTTTAATCGTACCAACAACAAGAAATAGCGTAATCATAAATCCGCTTCCTGCATTAATACCAAGAATACCTGGTTCTGCTAAAGGATTCTTCGTAATACTTTGAAGGATTGCACCACTTAACGCTAAACTTGCACCAGCAAGTATTGTGATGAGCATTCTAGGCATTCTAAATTCAAATAATACCATTGTATCTAACTCATTACCTTGTCCAAATATCGTTTTGAAAAATTGCGTAAAGGACATATTAAACTCACCAGTTGTCATGGCAAATCCCATTGAAGCAATAAGTGCGATAACTAATATAATAAATGTAATACGTTGTTTTTTAATAACTTTAGGATGTATCATAGTATTTTACCGTCCCTTCTAACAAGATAAAGGAAGAACGGCACACCGATAATTGAGATAACAGCTCCAATAGGTGCTTCTCCTAACATTCTTGCAATCATATCTGCAAATAACAGAATAAAGCCTCCGAGTACTGCTGATAAAGGTATTACACGTTTATAATCTGTTCCAATCATAAATCGAACAATATGTGGCACCATTAAGCCGACAAATGCGATTTGTCCAACGATTGAAACTGCTATACCTGCTAGGAACATTGTAGCAATTAAACTTGTGTATCTTACAAATGTACTATTTTGGCCTAATCCTTTAGAAAGTGTATCACCTAAACTAAGTATAGTAAGTTGTCTACTCATAAAAATAAGAACAATTAAAATAACAATAACAACTGGTGTAGAGATCATAAGTTGTTTCCAAGTTGTACCACTTACACCACCAACACTCCAGAATGTTAATGTTTGATTTAATCTAAATATTAAAGCAATTCCTTCACTTGCAGCTGTTAAAAGCGCAGATACTGCAGCACCAGCAAGTACTAACCTCATTGGGCTGAATCCACCTCGTTTAGATGAGCCAACACTCATAACAAGTATCCCACCTATAGCTGCACCTACGAATCCTGCAAGCATCAATGTGAAATAACCTGCATTAGGTATAACGGCTAAAGTTAACGCAAGCATCATACTCGCACCAGCATTAAGACCTAATAAACCAGGGTCAGCTAAGCCATTACGTGTAACGCCTTGCATGACAGCACCGGATACAGCAAGTGCCATACCTACAATAACAGCACCTATTTCTCTTGGAATTCTTATTTCTCTTAATATATTATGTTCTTCTATTTTAGGATTATAATGAAAAATCGCATCATAAACCATTTGTATTGAAGTCGTCTTTGCACCAAATAAAAATGACAGAAGTAAAACAGCTACAAGTAAAATGATTGTAACTGTTAATATAATTGGATAGCGATTAGCTTTTAATGTTTTAGTCTGATTCATTGGGTTGCCATCCTTTTATAACTTCGTATAGTGCTTACATAATAAATTATATGTTACAAGCATTGGTTTTCCAGTACGTGGATCTGTAGAAAGCTCTGCATCAATATTGAAGACTTCTTCCAATATTTCATTTGTTAGAACTTCTTCAGTTTGACCTTGTGCAACAATTTTACCAGACTTCATAGCAATTAAATGATCTGAGAAACGGATTGCTTGGTTAATATCATGTAAGACCATAATAATCGTACAACCTTGTTCTCTATTTAATTCCTGTACAAGTTCTAAAATTTCTAATTGGTGTGAAATATCTAAATAAGTAGTTGGTTCGTCTAAGAAAATGATGTCTGTTTTTTGAGCGAGCGCCATTGCAATCCAAACACGTTGTCTTTGACCACCACTTAAATCGTTAATTGATCTATATTTAAATTCATGCGTACCTGTTACATTTAAAGCCCATTCAATTTCCTCTTTATCTTGTTTAGATAATCTACCGAAACCTTTTTGATGAGGAAATCTACCATAAGATACGAGTTCTCCAACTGTTAATCCATCTGCAACATCAGGAGATTGGGGCAAAATTGCAATCTTTTTAGCTATTTCTTTAGTTGAAGTTGAATGCAAATTCTTACCGTCTAACAACACTTGACCTGTTTGTACATTTAAAATACGGCTTAAAGCTTTTAATAAAGTAGACTTACCGCAACCATTTGGTCCGATGATAGAAGTCACTTTGCCATCTGGTACTTCAAGATTCAATTCATTAACTATTAATTTGTCTCCATAACCTATTGAAATAGCTTCTCCCGTTAAACGATTCATAAAGAACCCTCTTTCCATTAAAATAAACTCTATTTATATGATATTTTCATTAATTGTATATATTTGTAAATGATAATCATTATCATCATTCACATTCATGTATTATAGCATTTAATAGTAGCTTTTTCTATCATTTTCTGAATATTTTCGTATTCCGTTCACAAAAAGAGGTTGGCACAATTAATGTGTACCAACCTCTTAAACATTATTATTCATCTACTAAAAAGCCATTTCCAAGAACGTCTCTTACGTCATGGACAACGACAAATGCATTTTCATCGAACTTTCTAATCATGCGTTTTGTTCTAGAAAGTTGTGTCTTCGCAATAACTACATATAAGACATCTGTGTCTTTCTTAGAATAATAGCCTCTACCATTTAGAATCGTACAACCACGACCAATTTGTTCATCAATCATTTTGGCGATTTGATCGGGATTTTGAGAAATAATTGTAACGGCTTTTTTAGGATTGAGACCTTCAATTACAAAGTCCATCACTTTTGTTCCTACATATAATGAAATCACTGTAAGTAACGCTTTTTCTAAAGGCATTACAGTAAGTGAGAACATCACGACGATAAGGTCAAAGAATAGTAGAGCATATGATGTATTTACGTCTAAATATTTATGCGCTATTCGGGCAAGAATCGTCGTCCCAGCAGTCGTACCACCAGACAATACAATGAGTCCTATACCTAGACCAACCATGAAACCACCAAAGATTGTGTTAATTAAAATTTCGTTCGTATGCACAACCCAAGATTCAGTCAGACCTAGAAATACAGAAATAGCAATAACCGCTATTATCGTATATACAGTACTTCTCTTGCTTAAAAATTTATAACCTAACGCAATTAAAATAGCATTTAAAATAAACGTAGACCATGCAGGTGAAATATCGAATGCATAAAGTAAGATTAAAGAAACCCCAGTTACGCCACCTTCACCTAAATTAGCAGAAATGATAAAGGCATTAACACCCGTAGCAAAAATAAAAGATCCTGCCAAAATTAATATCATATCTCGTAAAATTCTATTTTTCATGACCTTACCTCCTCTATATTTTTTAACAGACATATTGATACTACCACAATCCTCAAATCCCCTCAACATGCCGATTTTAAATAGAAGACGAATCATATAATGGATGAGGAATGATGATGTGAAAAAAAGTGATTTGAATTAAAGGAACTGATGGAGGTGCGAGAAATAGATGATGTCTTGGCTTAGTTAGAGCGTTAAGCCATGACTTGGACGATCTCTTGGCTTTATTCAGACATTAAGCCACGACTTAGACGATCTCTTGGCTTTATTCAGACATTAAGCCATGACTTGCGCTATCTCTTGGCTTTATTCAGACATTAAGCCATGACTTGGCTCATCTCTTGGCTTTATTCAGACATTAAGCCATGACTTGGCTCATCTCTTGGCTTTATTAGGACGTTAAGCCATGACTTAGACAATCTCTTGGCTTTATTCGGACATTAAGCCATGACTTAGACGATCTCTTGGCTTTACTCTGGACTTAAGCCATGACTTATGAGTTTATTCCGCCTTTAACTCACGTCTTCCATCATCTTCCGCCTTCAATCCCACTCATTTTCACATTCCCCCCTTAATTCAAACAGTCACCACAAAAAATACCGACAAAATCTTTTCTAGACTTTGTCGGTACTACTAAAATCTTCATATATTAAATCCCTGATATATCTTACTATTAAAATTCTTTTTCAAATGGTGCTTGTATATCTTTCAACACTTTAACAGAGTTATCGAATAATGATTTTTCTTCTTCATCTAATGGCATTTCGATGACTTCTCTAATGCCTGATCTGTTTATAAGTGCTGGTACGCCTATATACACGCCTTCATGTCCGTACTCGCCTTCTAAATATGCAGAAACTGTCAACACCACATCTTGGTTATTTAAAATGGCTTTTGTAATACGCATTAACCCCATTGCTACTCCGTAATAAGTTGCGCCTTTTGCTTCTATAATTTCATATGCTGCATCTCGAGTTTGTACAAATATTTCTTCTACTCTATGTTTACGTGATTCGTCTTTTTCAATAATACTTCTTAATGGTTTACCTGCAATATTAGCATGAGACCATACTGGTAATTCTGAATCACCATGTTCACCGATAATGTTTGCATGTACACTTTGTGGTGCTACATCGAATTCTTCACTTAATAAATATCTAAATCTTGCTGTATCTAATATAGTACCTGATCCGATTACACGTTCTTTTGGTAAACCAGAGAATTTCATAGTTGCATAAGTTAATACATCTACTGGGTTAGTTGCAATTAAGAATATACCATCAAATCCTGAGTCCATAATTTCAGTAACGATTGATTTGAAAATTTTCATATTTTTTGCTACTAAATCTAGTCTTGTTTCACCTGGTTTTTGTGCTGCACCTGCACAAATAACTACTAAGTCTGCATCATGACAATCTTTATAGTCACCTGATTTAACTTTAATTGGTGATGGTCCGTATACTGTACCATGATTTAAATCCATGACATCCCCGATTACTTTCTTTTTATCTAAATCTATGATGACAAATTCATCACAAATACCTTGGTTTATCATTGAAAATGCATAACTTGAACCTACTGCACCATTACCTACTAATACGACTTTTTTACCTTTGAATTGTTTCATTATATTCGCTCCTCAATTTATATTTATAAAATTATTGTTAAAATAAATGTCCATACACAGATGAATATTAAGAATCCGACACTATATTTCAAAGTCATTTTGAGCAATTCAGACTCTTTACCAACTTCTCTAACAGCAGCTGTTGCAATCGCGATAGATTGTGGTGAGATTAATTTAGCTGCTACACCACCTGCTGTATTTGCTGCAACTAACAATGGTCCGCTTGTACCAATTTGACTTGCTACTGACGCTTGAATTGGTGCAAATAATGTGTTGTTATTAACGACTGAACCAGTCATGAATACACCTATCCAACCTAATACTGGAGATAGTATTGGGAAGATGTTACCAGCTTTTGCAATACCTTGACCCATTGCAGCTGTTAGTCCGCCATAAGTTGTGATTTTAGCAATAGCTAAAATAAAACAGATTGTCAAAATTGGTAACCACAATTCTTTAATTGTTACGCCTAGTAAATTGAATGCGTCACTAAATTTAAAGTGTTTCGAAATTAATATTGTAATCACAACTGAGATTAATATTGCTGTACCAGTTGCGCTAAAGATGTCGATTTTTAATGTGATCAGTTTATTAGTAATTTCATTAAATGTTCCCGGAATACTTATATTCCATACTAATGAAGAAAGTAAACCACCTTCAGCAAATAAAGCTTTGAAAAACGGTGCACTCCATATCATGACGAAAATCGTTAAAATATAGAATGGACTCCATGCATACATAATGGATTTAACAGAATGTTTCTTTGTTTCCAATACTTCTTGATCTGAAATTCTGAAAATATTTTTTGGTTGATAATATTTTGAGAAAATTGCTAATGCAACCATAGATAATAATGGTGGAATAATATCAGCCAATTCTGGACCTTGGAAATACGTAATCAATATTTGTAAGCCAGTGTATGTTGTACTTACAACAAGAATCATCGGTAAAATTTCTTTCACACCTTTAAACCCATCCAATATCATGACTAGTAAAAATGGAATAAAGAAGTTCAGGATTGGAAGTGTAAGTGTTGAAATCTGTGATACTTCAAGCGCTGAAATATTACCGTGAAGACCTAAACTATCTATAATGCCAACTGGAATACCTATCGCACCAAAAGCGCCCGCTGCTCCGTTAGCAATTAAGCAAAGCATTGCTGCCTGTAAAGGTTTAAAACCAATTTGAATTAACAATACACTACATATTGCGATAGGAACACCAAACCCAGCAGCACCTTCTAAAAATGCATTAAAACTAAAACCTATTAATAATAATTGGATACGTTGGTCTTGAGAAATACCTGAAATACTATCTTGAATGATACTAAATTGTCCTGTACCAATTGAAACTTTGTATAACCATACTGCCATTACGACGATATAGCCTATTGGAAGAATACCTTGAAAGAACCCTTCTGTTATAGCACCAGTCGCTACAGTATGTGGTAATTCGAAGATAAATGATGCAATGACTAAAGTTACAATAAGTGTTGTAATAGATGCATAAATACCTTTCATTTTAAAAACTGTTAAACATAATAGAAATAATATAATCGGTATACTAGCAACAACTGCTGATAGTGTAACGTTGTCTAATGGATTTATATTATTTAGTAGCACAATGAACAACTTCTTTCTTAATTTTATTTTTTCAAGATGCGCATCTTTAACGTTTGTGATGTTTTTCACAATGTAAATATAGCATCTCAATCCCCTGAGGTCAATAGGTTTGACACATATTTTGTGAAAAAATTCACGAATTATTTTTGACTCGTTTTTTGATTTTTATTGAATCCTTTGCCCCATCTAAATGGTTGCGTTTTCATTATTTCTCATATTTTTTAAATTTTTTTATAATAAAAAACAAGATCCTGAAATATTTTTCTAGGATCTTGTTCAATTCACTTCTATATTATTCTGTTAAACTTTGTGTATTTACAAAATGTCTATACTTATCATGAGATGCTAATAATTCTTGATGGGTACCTACGCCTGTGATTTCACCCTTATCTAAAAATACAATTTGATTCGCTTTTTTAATCGTAGCAAGTCTATGAGCAATCACAATAGTTGTACGATCTTTCATTAATTCATTCAACGCTTGTTGAATGTAGAATTCACTTTCACTATCTAAATTAGCTGTCGCTTCATCTAGTAGTAGAATATCTGGATTCTTAATGAAACTTCGCGCGATATCTATACGTTGTCTTTGCCCACCAGATAATTTGGTGCCTCTCTCACCGATTTCTGTATCAAAGCCTTGTGGAAATGCCATTATAAAATCATAACAACGTGCCATCTTCGTATAATGTATGAGTGTTTCTTCATCTACTTCTGAATAGACACCATATGTTAAATTATCGCGTATTGTCCCGGACATCATCGCATTAGATTGCATAACATATCCAATTTTCTGTCGCCAATATTTTAAAGATATATCATCTATTGGTTGGTTTCCATATAATATTTGGCCATGATCGATTGGATAAAGTCTTTCTATTAAACTAAACAATGTACTTTTTCCTGAACCTGAAGGACCTACAAATGCTGTCACTTCTCCAGAACGAATGGATAAAGATAAATCTTTAATGACCGGATTATCTTCGTATCCAAATGAAACATTGTCAAATGTGATATCTTGATGATTCGTAATCGGTTGATTATGATCATCACCTCTTTTTTCCGCTTCTTCTTGATAAATCTCATAGATACGTTCACTTGCGCCGACAGCTTTCTTATAATCCGTTAAAAACATAGAAAAATTCAAAATTGGCGCTGATAATTGCACAACATAGAATATCATTGCGACTAATGTCCCTGCAGTAATCGCACCACTCGAAACTCTAATACCACCAAATCCAAGTATGACAGCTACGGTTAACGTCATAATAACGCCTGAAAGTGGAGATATGATTGCTCTAATTTTCGCTTCCTTTAATCCTAGATCATATATACCTAGTAAAGTACCTTTTGTTTTTTCTAGTTCTTTTTCTTCTGACGTTGTCACTTTTACTAATTTCATTTCTGTCAGTACTCTTCCTAATATACCGCTGAACCTAGAAATCTCAGTTTGTGTGTCTTTTGAGATTTTACCCATTTTTCGTCCTAATGGTACCATTATCCCGATAAATATAGGTAAGATCAGAAATGTCATGAGTGTCATTTGCCAATCTAAAATAAATAACATCACAATCGAACCAATAAGTGTTAACAATGATGGTAATACACTTGGTGCTTTTTCAGAGATAAATAAGTTAATCACATTTGTATCATCTGTAATTCTACTCATCAATTGACCACTTTCGTTTTTGTCAAAGAAACTCATTTTCAAATTGATTAAATGCTTCCATAACTTTTCTCTAATTGAATAAATTGTTTTTTCACCAATCTTGCTTAGTAAATATGTCCCGATACCGCTCAAGACTGCATTTACCAAAAATACGCCTATAAATAGCCAAACCATTCTTAAATCCAAATTTTCTGCATTAAATGTATCTACTAATTTCCCAGTAAATAATGGTACAAGCAAACCACTAAGACTACCTAAAATAGAAAGTGTCATAGCCGTAAACACTAATTTTTTAGGCCAGTCTACCTTTTTTAATAAATAAAGCAGAGGATTTTGTTTTGTCATTTTAATAACCTCTTTACTAAAATTAATGATATAGTATATTTTACAGCATTGAGATTATACATACCAAATTTAAAATATGTTCACAAAAAATTAACGTTCATTTGTTATCTTATTGTAGGGTAGTTAATTAATATATGTTAGAATGATATAGTTAATTTTAAAAATAAATGAAGAGGTCTTATTCATGAAAAAAAGTCTATTATTATTTTTTGCATTACTTTTATTAAGCATACCAGTAACTCAAAGTGCTTATGCAGCGGATAATCCGAAATCACCAACACAAGTAGCCAATGAAGATGGATACTCACTCGGTGAAATCTATGAACCTGAAGGCGCTATTAACTATAGTTCTGATACTGGTCAAATTTTGTATGAATATAAAATAGATGCTAAATGGTATCCAGCTAGTATGTCTAAATTAATGACATTATATTTAACTGAGAAAGCAATCAATAGTGGCAAACTTGATAAAAATGCTAAAGTTAAAATGACAAACGAAGAATATCGTTTATCTACATTACCAGAATTAAGTAATACAAAATTGTATCCAGGAGATGTTTATACAATTTCTGAACTCATGCAAATTACCGTTTCTAACTCTTCTAATGCAGGTGCGATGATTTTAGGAAGAGAAACGATGAAAGCTGAGAACTTAGCTTCTGCTAAAAAGATAGATAAAAAAGATAAAGACTCTAATAAAAATACAGCATCAAAACAACAAAAAAAGGATTTAGATTCTGACTTTGTTGACTACATGAATGAGACAGCTAAGAAATTAGGCATGGAACATACGAAGTTCTACAATGCTAATGGTGCTTCTAATAATTTATTACTAGAATATAAAGCTAAACGTTACCAATCAGATGAAGATAACTATACAACAGCTAGAGATTTTGCCATTTTAACGCAACATCTTGTAAAACAGTATCCTGACATTTTAGAATACACTAAAAAAGTTGCCCCTACTGTTCACTACGTTACATATTATACGTATAATCATTCACTTGAAGGTGCAGATATGTCACTTAAAGGTACTGATGGTCTAAAAACGGGTTCTAGTGACACTGCCGACTATAACCACAGTCTTTCTACTAAAAGAGATGGATTAAGAATTAACCAAGTTCTTTTAGGTGCAGGAGATTACAACAGTGTTGGTGGAGAGAAAGAACGTAATATGATGGGTAATAGCTTGATGGAAAAATCATTCAAAGAATATGAATGGAAAAAAGTATTATCTAAAGGTACTCAAAAAATTAATGGCAAAAAATACTACGTTACAGAAGACTTATATGATGTCGTACGTAAAGGCGAAGATTATAAAGTCGTACTTAAAGATGGACGTGCAAGCATTGATTATAACCGTTCTTATATCAATGATAGTTATGGTCCACCATCTGTAAAAGTAGAAACACCAAGTAAACATAAATTTAACGAAACAAAGAAAAAAGTAACAAGTACGGATAATAGACCTATTATTATGACAGCGTCAATCTTACTTATTGCTGGAATCATTCTTTTATTAACTTGGTTAATTAAGCGTAAGAAAAAATAATAACGGATATTAAGTCTTAAGTCCGACAACAAAAACGTCACTTTAGTGTAGAATAGTCTTAAACTATTCAATACGAGGTGACGTTTTTTTGATTCAATTTTTACCGAATTTCCTATCAGAACCAATAAATTTATCCTTAACAATGATAACGATCATCGCGCTTATATATGTATTTGTTCATCATAGAAGACAACAGCCCATTTTAAGTTTAATTGATATCATTTTAGGTTATTTTCCAATACTCATCCATGAGATGGGTCATGTTATAGCAAATAAACTATCAGGTGGTAAACCTAAAGACCTCGTAGTTGTTTGGCGTCGTAAAGAGCGCATGGAAACCGGTAGACAAGGTTATGCCGTTACTGGTTCCAAATCACGTTTAAATCAATTTATAACGACTTTATTCGGTTATATCATGCCGCCGATAATGTTGATTTTAGGTGTATGGCTAAAACATCACACATTCGGACCAATTTTCTTAATCATTCTTCTGATCATGTTTTTATTCTATGTCATATTAACATCTAGGAAATTTATCCCAAGTATCATTCTCGTCATTATTGCAGTAGCTTTATATGAAGTACTATCTGCACCAAATATACATGACTTTGGACAAATCATTACGTATATTTATCACATTAGTTTAGGAACATTATTAGGTGAAGTCGCACAATCAAGTATTACAATATTCCTATTAACATTCTCACGTTCAAGACAAGAATGGGATGGTAGTCAGTTAAGACAACTCACTAAAATTCCAACTATTTTCTTTAGTGTTATATGGATAGCGATTAATGTATATGCGGTTATGTATACATTCAATATTTTATGGCCATAGATATTGGAACTTTAAATATGGAGTCTTCGCGTAGTATAATTCGACTTTATACTTTAGCGCACGATATCTTGAAGTCTTCGTGCGTTACACCCTGATTTTGTACCTTATCGCACGATATCTCATAGTCTTCGTGCGTTACACCCTGATTTTTTACCTTAGCGCACGATATCTCGTAGTCTTCGTGCGTTACACCCTGATTTTGTACCTTAGCGCACGATATCTTATAGTCTTCGTGCGTTACACCCTGATTTTTTACCTTAGCGCACGATATCTCGTAGTCTTCGTGCGTTACACCCTGATTTTGTACCTTAGCGCACGATATCTCGTAGTCTTCGTGCGTTATTTTAATCCATTAACAAAAAACCAGCAGAAATTCATTCGCTTGAATTTCTGCTGGTTTTTATTTATTAAGCTGTTTTTATACCAAACAAATATGATGCATTTGTTTCACTTATCATAATTGTTTTATCTTTTAGTTTAAGTTCTATGAGCTGGTTTAAGCTATCTTTATTGCTAATTGTTACTACATCGCCAATATGCAATTCTTGATTACTTAAATAATCTAAGAGATTCACGTAATCCATTACACGTTTAATTTCAACGTCATCTCCAATTTCAAACTCATTTAATGATGTGTTATAAATTTCCTCTATTTGATTCTCTCTTGGAATAATACCACCATGCGGACAAGTTGTTGGGTAACCCATTAACTTATCTATCTTATCTATAAAACGGTCAGATACACGATGTTCTAATATTTCTGCCTCTTCGTGAACTTCATCCCAAGTATATTCAAGTTCTTCTATTAAGAATCGCTCTATGAGTCTATGTCTTTTAATAATATTAGTTGTATGATCTAACCCCTTCTGAGTTAATTTCACACCTTTATAAGGACGAATATCTACGTAGTCATCCTTTTTCAAACGTAACATCATTTCACTAACTGATGAAGGTTTAATATTTAAATCTTGCGCTAAATTCTTATTGGATACGTAATCTGTTGTGCCATTTAATCCAAAAATCGCTTTTAAGTAGTCTTCTTGTTCTTCAGTCAACATCTACTCTGACCTCACTTTTATTATCATATATTTATTGTACCACGATTTATTTTTACAGGCTATCTCTTGACTTTAGATAATTTTCTAATATAATCGAATTATAGTTTAGGTTAGCCTAAAATTATTTTTAGAAAAGGTGATAACATGTTGCAGGTAAAAAATTTGAATCTATATTTAGGTCAACAGCACATATTGCATGATATTAATTTAACCATTGAATCTACAGGTGAATTAATTGGCATTATGGGACCGAATGGTGCAGGAAAATCTTCATTTATTAAATCGATTTTGGGTGAATTTAAGGCATCAGGAGAAGTTTATTGGCATGATAAACCGATAAACCAACAGTTGAAACAATTAACGTATATTCCTCAAAGAAATCAATTAGATTTAGATTTCCCTATCACTGTTCAAGATAGTTTATTAACAGGCTATTATGCTACATCAGGTTGGTTTAGGCCATTAAAAAAAGAAGCGTATCAAAAAAGGGATCAATTAATGTCAGAGTTACAACTAACTGAATTAAAAGACAAGACATTAAATCAATTAAGTGGTGGTCAATTACAACGTGTTCTTTTAGCAAAATCTTTAATGAAAGACAGTGATTTATTATGTCTCGATGAACCATTTGTCGGTATTGATTTTAAAAGTGAAGAAATCATGATAAACATGCTTAGAAGATTAAAGTCAGAAGGAAAACTCATCATTATTGTTCATCATGATATTCAAAAAGCCAAATTATATTTCGATAGAATCATCCTCCTCAATCGAACTATTAAATTTTTTGGCACAGCATCTGAAGCTTTAACAGAACACAATATTAAAGAAGTATTTCTAAAGGAAGGCGTTACACCATGATTAATGAATTTATCTCATCCCTTATACAATATAATTTCTTAAGTCGAGCGCTGATTACTGCTATTGTAGTTGGTGTTGTTTGTGGCATTGTAGGTAGCCTCATTATATTAAGAGGTTTGTCTTTAATGGGTGATGCTATGAGCCACGCTGTACTGCCTGGTGTTGCTATAAGTTACGTATTGAACATCCCGATGTTTATAGGTGCGCTTGTTACCGGTATGTTAACGAGCTTTCTGATTGGTTACATTGCCCAACACTCAAAAACTAAAAATGACGCAGCTATCGGTATTATCTTTACTGCATTCTTTTCCCTTGGAATTATTATCATAAGTCAAATTAACTCCTCTACTGATTTATATCATATTTTATTTGGGAACATATTAGCAGTAACTTCAAGTGCATTTTATACAACGAGTATAGTTAGTCTAATCGTTATCGCTTGTGTCATATTATTTTACAAACCCTTGCATTTATCAACGTTTGACCCTATTGCAGCTAGAATGAGCGGTTTAAATGTAAAAGTCATTCATTATTTTGTCATGATGCTATTAGCACTCGTTACAGTTGCTAGTTTACAAACAGTGGGCATTATACTTGTCGTTGCACTTCTTATTACACCGAGTTCAGCCGCATTTTTAATTACAAAATCATTAAAATCAATGATGATTGTCGCAAGTGTTATCAGTGCAATATGTGCGGCCTGTGGCATGTATATTAGTTACCTTTATAACTTACCAAGTGGCGCGTGTATCGTATTAGTCTGCTGCTTAGTGTACATGATTACATTCACCATACATAAAATGAAATTAAAATTTGCTTAGGAGGTTAAACATGAAGAAATTATTTATGCCATTACTCGCTATCATTGTTTTACTATGTGCTTGTAATGCAACATCATCTAATGAAGACAAACATTTAAAAATAGTAACAACAAATTCAATATTAGCGGACATGACTAAAGAAGTAACAAAGTCTGATGCAAAAGTTACAAGCATCGTCCCTATCGGACAAGACCCTCACGAATATGAAATTAAACCTAAAGACGTCAAAGCATTAACAGATGCAGATGTTATTATATATAATGGTTTTAACCTTGAAAGTGGAAATGGTTGGTTTGAAAAAGCATTAGAACAAGCAGGTAAAAAAGTCTCAGACAAAAATGTTATTCAAGCAACTGAAGACGTTACACCTATCTATTTAAAAGGTGGAGAAGGCGATAAAAATAAAATCGATCCACACGCTTGGTTAAGTATTGAAAATGGTATAAAATACGTCAATACAATTGAAAAGCACTTAAGTGATATTGATAAAGATCACAGCAAACAATTTAAAGATAATGCTGAAAAATACACGAATAAATTAGATAAACTACATCATAAAATGATGACAGCATTCAATGATATTCCTGAAGATAAACGTGCTTTTATAACAAGTGAAGGTGCATTTAAATACTTTGCGAAAAGCTATCATATAACACCAGGATATATTTGGGAGATTAATACAGAAAAACAAGGTACACCAGATCAAATGAAGCAAGCCATTAAATTTGTGAAAGACCATGACCTAAAATCATTAGTCGTCGAAACAAGTGTTGATAAGAAAAGTATGCAAACATTAGCAGAAGAAACAAACCTCAACATTAAAGATGAAGTATTTACAGATTCAATTGGTAAAAAAGATTCTAAAGGTAACTCATATTACAATATGATGGAACACAATGCAGAAGCTATTCATAATAGTATGAAATAATGAAAAAAGAGGCCGAGATGATGAAATCTCGGCCTCTTTTTTGTGTATTTAACTTCCATTTTTCTGAATTGTGGTAATTAGAACGCTGTAACTATCATTATTCCGAATTCTGGTAATTAGAACGCTGTAACTATCATTATTTCGAATTCTGTCCCTAACAGCACCTCTTACGGACATTTCTCGGAATTCTGTCCCTAACGACACCTCTTAGAGACATTTCTCGGAATTCTGTCCCTAACGACATCCCATAACATACACTTCTCAAATAAATTCTATTATTTTAATGTTGGATCATCTTTTTTCATGACTTGTTTATATTTACTAAATGTTTCTTTATCATTTTTAGAAAATGCTTCGTTCATCATTTGTCTTTTTTCGGCTCTTCTTCTTCTATCTTTCTTTGTTTCTTTACGATCATATCTAAAGTTTAACGAAGTACCTTTTTTAGTAAATTCTTTCATATACATATATGACCCTGAATTATAAGCTGCTCTAATAATCATATGTCCTGCTACTGGAGATGTTAAATATAAGAACAGTATTGTTAATAATGTTCGGACACTAAAGTATTCTTGTGTCACTAAGAAATATATAAACACACCTGTCAAAGTAAGCAACACAGATAATGTAGAACTTTTAGTAGCGGCATGACTTCGAAGAAATGTATCTCTAAAACGTACAATTCCTATCGCACTGATGAGCGCTGCTATTGAACCTAACAATATTGATAAAGCGGCAATTAAACTAACGATCTCGCTTAGATTCAAAGACACGACCCCCTTCTATGAAACGCGAAATACCTACTGTACTCAAGAAAGAAAGTATTGCGATAATCAAACTCGCTTCTAAATAACTGAATGTATCATAAATAATGCTTAATACCCCTACTACGGAAACTAAAATCGCACCGATTGCATCAAAAGCAATGACTCTATCCGCAGTAGTTGGACCTATGATCGTTCTGAGAAGTACGACAACAATGGAAATACCATATATAACAAGCGCTGTTTTGATAATTGCTAATATGATAAATGACATTATTTAAGCACCTCCCAGATTAGTTTTTCATATTTCTTAATTTGCTTCGTTAAAATTTCTTTTTCTTTATCTGATATATCAATTGCATGTATAAAGAATCTTCTACCATCAGGTGAAAGTCTAAGCACGACGGAACCTGGTGTAAGCATAATAAGCAATGTTAACAATGTAATCGCCCAATCTTGTTTTAATGTTGTTTCATAAGTTACAAGACCTGGATTAACTTTGTTTGTTTTAAATAAAATATAATTGATTGTTGTCATACTTGAAGTCACAAGTTGATAGTTATAAACACATATAAACTTGAAGATTACCCAAACCTTTTTCAAGTAGAAGACATGTCCAAAGAATCTATGCATTAAATAAACAATAACAATACCAATGAGATATCCACCTACAAAGGTTGATAAATGAAATTTATCTTCATCTTGGAATAACGTCCATAAGAAGGCGATTAAAATATTTAATAACAACTGTGCCATTATTACTTCGCCTCCACTTCTACGTTTGGAATAATTTCTTTAATATATGACTGTTCATGTATGTTAAATTGTGCTGCCAATTCTGAAATGTTCAATACATATTGTGATGCTATACCTAATGCGATAGTAGCTACTGTTAATATGATCATCGCATATAATTTATGTTTAGAAAGTGGTACCCTTTCAACTTTAGGAATATCGTTTCTACCAAAGTACATCACTAAGAATATTCTTAGTAAACTGTACATTGCGATAACACTTGTAATCACCATCACGATGACACCTATTGTATAACCATTATCTAAAGCACCTTTAATAATTAATAATTTCCCAGGAAATCCACTAAAGGGTGGTACACCACCGATTGATAATATCGTGATAAAGAATATAATCCCTAGACTCGGATAATATTTAATTAATCCACCAAATTGATCATAATATCTCGTGCCTGATAATAATACGAAAGTACCGATGATTAAGAATAATAATGTTTTAATGATCATATCGTGACTGACATAGAATATTGCCCCTGTAATACCATCGCTATTATTCGCACTTAAACCGAGGACAGCAAATCCTATTGATAAAATAACTTGGTAAGCTGCAATCTTTTTAATATCTTTAAATCCTAATACACCGATACTACCGATGATCATTGTGATGATAGCCATAATATATAATAGGAAATGTGTAACTTCTGGCTTTTCATCGAACATCAACACCATAACTCTTATCAATGCATAGACACCGACTTTAGTCATAAGGCTGGCAAACAATGCTGCTAACTCAGTGTTTAAAGCTGCATATGCTTTCGGCAACCACATAAACATAACTAAGGCTGCTTTACCACCAAAGACGAAAATCATAATAACTGCTACTAAAGTAACGGTCGTTGGTTGATTACTTTCAGTTATGCGCATTGCGATATGTCCAAAGTTCAAAGTACCTAGCGTTCCATATAAATATGCTACACCCATTAAGAAGAACCAAGAACTGACAACGTTAATAACAACATAAATAACACTCGCTCTTAATTGTTCAATAGATTGTCCCAGTGTTAATAATACAAATGATGCTAATAACATAATTTCAAACATAACGTATAAATTGAAGATATCTGCCGTTAAGAAGCTTCCGTTAACACCTGTTAATAAAAATAGTATAAAAGATGGTAAGAAATATCTATTTGCTACTCTTTCTCGTTTACCAAAACCAAAATATATAATAACTGTTACAACAAAACAAGAAACAGACGTAAATAGAAGTGCTAATTCATCTCCGACAAACTGTATACCATATGGCGGTTGCCAATCTCCAAAGTTAATAACAAGTACTTTATTTAAACTAACTTCTATAAGTAGCCATACCGAAATGATTGTTGTAATTGATAAACTCGTTATCGCGATACGTCTTGTTAAAGCTAAACGTTCTTTAAAGAAGAACAATATTAATCCAGTAATTAAAGGTACGAGTAATGGTACTAATATTAAATTATTCATCTACATCTTCATCCTCACCGCGTAACGCCTCTATTCTATTTACTTTCGTCAACTTAAATGTTCTATATATAAGTACGAGTAAAAATGCTGTAACAGCAAAACCAATTACGATAGCTGTTAAGATCAATGCTTGAGGTAAAGGATCGACATAATCTTTTCCTTCTCCATTAATAAGTGGAACATTCTTTCCACCAAACTCGCTCATGGATAAAATCATTAAGTTTGCTACGTGTGTATAAATTGCTGTACCAATAACAATTCGAATTAAGTTTTTAGACAAAATCATATATGTTCCTACAAATGTGAGTACGCCTATTATAATAACTAGTATTAAATTCAACTGTTATCACCACTTATCGCAAGCATGATTGTTACAACTGCCCCTACTACAGTAAGTAGTATGCCGAGCTCAAAAAGTGTAACGCTTGATAAATGAATCTCACCTAACAACGGCCATGTCATATAGCCATCCTCATGTGTTAACATCGGATGTCCAAAGAACATTGGAATAATACCTGTACCAATTGAAATGAGACATCCAATAATCGTAACTGCTCTAAAGTCTAATGGCATTGATTGAACGACTGTTTCCACATCAAAAGCTAAAAACATTAAGATAAAGGCTGAGCTAAAGACGAGTCCACCAATAAACCCACCACCTGGGTTATCGTGACCAGCAAGAAAAATATAAAATCCAAACGTCAATATTATGAATATAGCAATTTTGGATATCGTTTCTAATACAACATCATTTTCTTTCATTTGGCTCATCCTTTCTTATCTTAAATTTAACTAATGTAAATATACCTAATCCTGCAATTAATATAACGATTCCTTCAAGCATTGTATCTAACGCTCTAAAGTCTCCGAGAATACCGTTAACGATATTTTTAACACCTGCTAATTCGTATGCATTATCATAGTAGAATGAAATTTTGTCGAACAGACTATCTTGTTGCATCATAATGACAAAGACCACAACAAATACTGCCATTAATAAAGCAATTGTTAGTTTCACAATTTCACTCATAACGTTTGGTGTATCTTTCTGAACGTTTGGTAAATGATAGAACACTAATAAGAATAATACTGTCGTAATCGTTTCTATCACAAGTTGCGTTAAAGCTAAATCAGGTGCTTTCATAAATATGAATACGACCGCGATCGAATATCCGATGACACCATTTAAAATCGTCATTGTCATTCTCTCACGTATAAACATTAACGCTGTTGCTGTAATCACAATATTAATTAATATAATGATTTCAAATGTTGTCGCTTCAGTAATATGGTAATAAGCAATATCATATATACCAACTTGATAAATACCATATCCCATAATGACAAAGAAGATTACATAAATAATGTGTAAATATTGGTTCAGTTTATTATTCATAATACCTTGAATTGAAAACGTACTGATACGATCTAATGCATCCATACCTTTTGTATATAGCGTATTGATTTCTAAGTTTTTAGAAATCTTACTATAAATAACATCCCATTTTGGCACGAGTATAAGAAGTGTCCCAATAATGTATATACCAAGTGTTAAGAATAATTCTACTGTAAATCCGTGCCATGCTTTAATATGTGGTAAATGAGCCATAATCTCGCTATCGTGGAATATATCTCTTAATGCTGGACCAATTAAATATTCTCCTAATACATTCGGTACAAAGAAAATGATTGGAACAAACAATACGATAATCATTGGTGAGATTAATAATCCGCCACCATCATGACGTGGTACTTTCGGTAATTGTTCTTTTTTAAGCTTACCGAAAAATGGTTCTTTAATGAGTTTAATACAATATACAAATGTAAATATACTGCCGACAAACCCAGCTAATATCATCACGGTAGACATCGTTTGATTAAAGATTTCTGTATGACCTGTTTCTACTAAACTCGTAAAGAACTTTTCTTTACTTAAGAAACCATTAAATAACGGAATACCTGCCATAGATAGTGCACTGATTGTCATGACAACTGCTGTTATTGGCATGATTGTTCTTAATCCACCAAGCTTTTTAACATCTCTTGTTCCTGTTTCATGGTCGATAATACCGACACCCATAAATAGAACACTTTTGAAAATCGCATGGTTAATTAAATGGAATAATGCTGCAAATAAACTCGCTAAAAAGATTTCATTATCAGCTTTAAAATTACTATTTAATGCTAATAGCCCTAAACCGATCATCGTCATAATCATACCGAGCTGACTGATTGTTGAATAGGCAAGCATTGCTTTTAAATCTTTCTTGTTAACTGCAAAGAATGAACCGACTAATAACGTCACTAAACCGATAGTAACAACTGTATAAACGACCCATGTACTTTGACCGATAATTGGTGTAAATCTTAATAATAAATATAATCCTGCTTTAACCATTGTTGCTGAATGTAAATAAGCACTGACAGGCGTTGGTGCTTCCATTGCATCTGGCAACCAAATATGAAATGGAAATTGTGCAGATTTCGTGAATGCTCCGAGTAAGATTAAAATGACTGCAAGTACAAACCATGGTGATTCATAAATTTTATCAATCATACCGACTTGTTCAGTAATTGTATTCGTACCCGTAATGCTGTATAGCAAAATCAATCCTACTAACATTGCCATACCGCCAAACACTGTAATTAAAAATGATTTCAAAGCACCGTCTTGACTCTTTCTACGTTGATACCAATATGAAATGAGCAAGAATGAAGAAATACTTGTTAACTCCCAAAATGTATATAACAATATCGTATTATTTGAAAGTACGACACCTAACATTGCTAACATAAACATTAACAAATACGTATAAAATCTTGGAAGATTCTCTTTTTCATGGGAAAGATAATAAATGGCATATAAGAAGACACCTGCACCAATTAATGAAATAAGTAGTGCAAAAATTAAAGATAGACCATCTAAACGTAAATCTAAATTAACATCGACAAGTGGAATCCACTCTTGGAAATAAGTAATACTTTGGCCAGCATATATCGTCTTAATTTGACTTAAGAAATATATGGAACTTAGAACTGGCGCAATTAAACTTAGCCATCCAGCAAATCGGCTAAACTTTGTATTCATCGTCATGAGCACGATAGACATCACAACGATAATCATTAAAAACAGCCATATTAAAGCCATACATTAACCCCTTTCTCTATATATTAAGTTCAATTGTCGTTTCTTTTTTTATAGTTGTGACATCAATAAATTTTAATGTTTCTATTAAAGACTGATGTCCAAGGTATTTTTGAATAATCGAAACTGATACCCCTGATTTGAAGGCATGATATGCAAAAGTCTTCCTTAATGAGTACAACCCGATATTCTTCAACCCTACTTCTTCAGCTGCAACATGTATAATTCGATAAGCTTGTTGTCTTGATAATTGTTTTTTTGTTTTGATGGACATAAAAACAAAGTCATCTCTTTTTAATCCTTCTTCATAAATAAAAGTAGATAAACTCGATCTCAAATGTAACGGTATCACAACTTTAATTAAATCTTGTTCATCATTGATCCAATCTTGCTTTATATCATTGTCCTCATCAAATAAATCTTGGACTGTTAAATTAAGTAACTGGTTTACTTTCATACCCGTATGAATAGCTAAGCTAAACAATAAATAGTCTCGTTCACTATGTGATTTCAATACTTCATACATCGCTCTAATGTCATCTTTATTCTTAATTGGAGATACTTGTTGCATAAATTTGGTCCATCCTTCCTAATTAAGGTACATATTAATAATAATATATATTTGAGTAACATGAAAGTAATTTATACATTTTTTTGTCGTTTTTACATACTTATTTCGATATATAAAGTGAAAGGAGGTTTTAATTATGGAAACAGTTAAAGACATCAACATCATTTTATTGCATCAGTATTTAGATGAAGCTTCTAAAGTAAAAACTGTTCAACGTAAATTTAACGCAATTAATTTAAACGTTACACCAGAACAAGTTAAAACTTTTAAAGGCATTATCGAAACATTAAGTGACGAGAAATTTAAAGATGCGTATATCGTCAAAACAATACAGATAGAAAATTAATGCTATCTAAAAAATATTTAGGAGGTGAAAATATGAAAAGAGTATTGGAGTTAACATTCAAAACATCATTAGATAAGACATTTACATTACAAATTCAAAATCCAAAAGCAAACTTAACAAGCGACATCGTTGAAGATGCGATGAATAAAATTATGAAGCTTAACTTATTTAACTTAAACAAAGGTGAGCTCGTATCAATCCATTCTGCACAATATATCGAGCGCAGCACACGTCAATTGATTAAATAAGTATTCTAGAATAGCAGAAAAGGCAAGGACATAAATTTTGTCCTTGCCTTTTTTCTTATATATCTTTAACGAGTGTTTCGTATTTTTCTTTATGTTCTGCATCCATAAAGTAGTAAACTTTTCTTTCGTCGAGATTACTTCTATATTTATCGATTAAACCTTTTCTATATAATTTTGCTAAGTTTGTACCAATATTAGAAGGTCTTGTTTTTAATTCTAAAAGCTTTCCACTTAGAATTTCTTTGATTGTAATTTCTTTTGCAGTGTATATTTCTTCTAAAATAATGAAGTCAACGAGTGATAATTTCTTTTCATTTTTTAAAGTTGTTACTTTATTTTCATAGTCGATCATTTGTTGAATAGTTTTGTTGAATGTTTCTATCAAGTAAAGCCCTCCCAATTTAATTTTTCCCGATTTTTAATAGTTCACAACACACAAATTTCATTAATTATTATTTTAACGCGTTTTAAATTCATATTTTGATTAAATCGATTAACATATTTGATTTATTATAAAGTATCTTCTCCATTTTATTAAATTAGGTAACATTTACATACGATTTTTGATATCATATTGTTAAATAAATAAATATAATGACAGATTTTGATGTTTTATTCCATAATTTGTCTTTATTGAGAGGTGATTATTTGTACAACTATAAGATTTCACTACATAAAGAAAGTATCATTAATCCGAAATTACTCGGATATGGCGCTTTATGTTTCGTTTTAGAAGGTCATACAGAACTTACTTTAAATCATACGACTTATGAGTATAATGTTGGTGATTTATTTTATCTTCAAGATAACGATAATTATTTACCTATTATTAATAATGGGTTGGTCGCTATACTTCATATTAGTTATGCCATGATGGAAAATTTAAGTGGAGAAGAGGCATTTGTCTTTAGAATCCCCCGTACTTCGAAGACTAATGAATTAGATAGATATAAACATGAAATTAAAGATTTATATATTAGGGCTATTCTCGCAAACTTAACAAACGTTAAAATTAGATGTAGTAATTATGTTGTTGAGATTTATAAAATTATGTTTGAACGCTTTCAAGTGGATACTAAAAATTATGGTCATATTGAAATAGAACTCAGCAGCCTTATTTATAAAGTAAAACAATATATTGATCAAAATTATCACGAAAGATTATCACTTAATAGTGTCGCGAGTCATTTTTATATTTCTCCTGAACATTTATCTAGAGAATTCTCTAAACAAATGGGGACAACATTCATTCAATATTTAAAAGAAACAAGACTTTTTCAAGCGACATATGCATTACTGTTCACGCAGTTTAAAACCGAGCAAATTGCAAACAGTCATGGTTTTTCTAGTTATCATAACTTTAATAGACAATTTAAAGAGCAGTTTCATGTAACGCCTAATCAATACCGACTACAATATAGACGTCATAAAAAAGATAAAGAAAATGCAGTGATTTCTAACGAAGAAAAAGCTTCATTGATTTCTAAATTACAAAAATTGATGCATAATAAATCGTTTGTTCATGAATATAAAAGAATGGCCTTTAGTGATGTACCTTTTAAGACCCTCTCAGCAAACCATAAGACATATTTACATGTCGGTGATGTTCATGATTTCTATACACCTTTTCTTGGGGAAATTTTAGAAAATGTAGAGAAAATGACGGATATGCCAATCATTGTTATTCACTGTTCTATGAAGACTTTCTTTGATACAGAACAACAAAATCATTATAAACAAAATTTAGCATTTTGTTTAAGTATGTTTTCAGATACGAGAATCATACCAGCCATAAAAATATATGATATTGATTATGACGACGACAACTTTAAAAACAACTGGCATGAATTAATAGATGCCATTTACAATTATTTTTATAACAAGAATGGAGAAATATTCTTTGATGTAGATTTTAGCGATATTCATCATGTTAAAAAGCAAATTAGAGAAACAAAGATAAAGTTACCTGATATACAAATTGGAATAAATGCGCCAAATCCATTTATGCATATATATGAAGAATTAGAGATTGATTTCTCGCAATATGAAGACATTGATGCTTTTGCATTAAGTTATAACTTTAACGACTTGTATAACTTAGATGAAATAAACAATTATGATATCGCAGACATTACAAACCAACATACGAAACAACTCATTCAAAATATGGCTTATTTAAAATCAAAAAATAAACATGTTGTCCCAATGGAATGGAATATATTAAACGGTGATACGTATACTAGTAAAAGCTTTTATTTTAATGCGGCCATTATGTTAAAGCATTTAATGAGTATTACGAATTACATATCTGGTATAGGATTTTGGTTAATGGAAGAAGCTTCTGCTAAATATTCAGCTATCGAACAACCATTATCTTTGTATTTAAAATATCACTGTAAAAGTCCGACGAATTATTTATTATCTATTCTGAGTCATTTTAACGGTCATGAATTTTATGAAGGGCCAAACTATATTAAATTTGAAATTCACAATAAAATATTCTATTTATTATTTAACTATGAACTGTATCATCCCCATGATATCAACTATCAAAATAATATCGGGATTATCTTATCTTATCGAGACATTCCATTTGATAAATTCAGAGTCACGAAAATTACTTTCGACCAAGACAACGGAAATATCTTTAAAGCGATTAGAAAATTAGATCATACTCATGGTAATTTGGATTTCTTAAATACAGTATTATTAGATAGATATTGTTCACCCGATATAGAAATGGCAGATTATAATACAAATAAAATTGATGAAACTTATTTCTTAAAGACGAACGCTGTTCAATTATTGATCGTACAGAATAGAGGATAGAGAAACACATATTCAAACAAACTTAATAAAAATCCATAAAAAATCTTGGGCATCGTTTGATGTCCAAGATTTTATATTTAATCTAATTCTAAATTAGTACGATAGTTATCTACGACTTCTTTCTTGCTTGAATCGCTAGGTACGAAATAATACAATCCATCATCTAGAATTGTATCTTGGCCTTCTAATTGATTTCTATCAACATTATCTAATGCGTCACTATATTTAGATCTTAAACTATTGATTTGTGAAATTTTTAAATCTGTTTGAACATTATCACCTAATGTATCAAAGATTTGGTTGATTTTCGGTAATGAACCGATACTTACTAATTCATTTGCTAATGCTTGAATAACAAGTTGTTGTCTTTCTTGTCTACCAAAGTCTCCACCAGCACCATCTTCTTTTCTACTTCTAATAAATGCTAAAGCTTCGTCTCCATCAAGCTTGTACTTTTGACCTTTAACATATGAATTACCTTTAACGGTAAATGTTGCATTACTTTTAACGGTTACGCCACCTGCTTGGTCAACTAATTCTTTAACACCATCCATATTAATCGTCGCATAATGGTCAATTGGTACATTCATTAATTTCTCTAAAGAATTAATGGCCATCTTCGGTCCACCGTATGCATATGCATGGTTAATTTTCTCGACAGAATCTCTACCTACGATTTGAGCTCTCGTATCTCTAGGTACACTTACCATAACAGTCTTTTTCTTATCAGGATTGATAGATAATAATAAGATTGAGTCTGATCTTTCTCCTCCACCGGCTGCTGCTCTTGTTGAATCTGAATCTATTCCGAATAATGCGATAGATATCGGATCACCATTTGTATCTACTGCTTTCTTTCGTAATTCTGATTTATCTCTGTCTAATGGATTATGTATTGAATTACCTAATGCGAAGAATTTATAGACAAAAAATGCGATCACTAATAAAAATACGAGTAATAAAATAATGACGATTGTCGTTACTATTTTGAATGCTGTTGACTTCTTTTTCTTTGCAGAACGCTCATATTGGTTTGCCACGTGTTCTCAGTCCATTCTATTTTTTTCTTTATTATACATTTATTTATCTCATATTTCCATATTGAACCTGATTCTGTACACAATTTAAATTTTATTTTAATAATTTTAAAATTTATACAAAGATTTCCTACTTATTTCTGGAAAATCTATACATTATATGATAGAGTATTCTTGTAAATCTACAACGTTACTTGTTTTTTAATTTTAATGACATATTAAACGGGAAAGAGGATGAGATTCGGCGATCTCATCCTCTCTTTTTACGTCTTTTTCTATTTGTTTTTGATTTAATAACTTTTGTTTCTATATTAAACGCATCTGGATATCTAATTCTTACAACTTCACCATAAAATAACCTTTGTTCTCCGTATCTTGTACATAAAGATAACTCTGGATAAACTTCTTCTACTTTTGCAATATAATTATATGACTTATCCCTTTTCAATACATCAATATAATAACCAGGTTTAATACCCTTATTTGTTCCTGCATTAATAATAAATGACGTATCATCTAATATTCTTATAATTTCCACTTGTTTCATAACTTCACGCTAACTTTCTTTAATTCTTAATATATGAAATGTGATGATAAGTGCTTAGAGGACTGTTATGTTCGTTTCATAGAGTTGAAGAATATTTATATAATTTGTCTTATGCCATTTCTTTTTCTTTAGGATATTTAAACTTTTTTGAAATTATTAATATCATTACATTACATATTTTGGCAATAGGTTTATTAGTTAAATTGTACTATTTTTTTATTATTTTTTCAATATAATACTTAATAGAAAGAGCATGGACAAATGTCCATGCTCTTAACCATACTATTCAAGATACAATTCCACTGCATCTCTTGTTTTACTCATCGTTACAACGTGTTCATCATAATTTCTTGATAAATAACTATAGAAAAGAATATCTATTGTCATAAGTTGAGAGATAAGAGAACTTGTCGCTGCTAATCTTAAACTTTTTTCTGAACTTGCATCATGAATTAAATATATATCAGATTTTTTTGCTAATGTAGACTGTTCTGACTGTGTTAAACCAACTATTTTTACGCCATATTTTCGAGCTACTTTGGCTAAAGATACCGTCTCATGATTCTCTCCTGAATTAGATATACCGATGAGCACACAACTATCACTATGTGAAGCAATGGCTGTAGCTAAAAAGTGTGTATCTAAAGAATGAATCACTTGTTTACCTATTCTAGTGAACTTCTGATACAAATCTTGAGCAACCAAACTTGAAGCACCGACACCAAATACGATAATCGTATCTGTATCGTATAATTGATCAACGACCCGCTCAATATGTTTACTCGAAATATTCTTTTCGGTCATTTCAAGTGTATGAGAAGCTCTTGTGATGAGCTTCTTACTAATTGAGTCGACTGTTTCATCTTGTTTAATTTCTTGATAAATACTTTGTTCATGTTGCGGTAAATATCTAGAAATTGCTAATTTCAAGTCTGTGAACCCTTTAAATTCAAGTTTATGGGTACATCTAATGACAGAAGCCGCACTTGTATTCGTTAATTTGCCTAGTTCTTTAGCGCTCAAGTTAATTGTTTTTTCTGGATGTTCAATAAAATATTCTGCAATACGTTTTTCATGTTTTGTTAAACGTGGCATTTGTTCTTTTATAAATATGAGTAAATGTTGATGTTCCATATAATTTAATCCTCTTCTAATTCTTGTGGTGCCGTCATTTCTTTATTTGTTCCAAATAAATATGTGGCAATGAATCCGCCAAGATATGCCGCTAGCAATCCTGCGATATATCCTAAATACATATTATCAGAAATAAGTGGAATAAGTGAAACGCCACTTGGTCCAATTGCTGACGCACCGATATGACCAATGCCCCCGATAACTGCACCACCAACACCGCCACCGATACATGCTGTGATAAATGGTCTACCTAAAGGAAGAGTTACACCGTAAATCAACGGTTCTCCAATGCCTAAAATACCAACTGGTAATGCACCTTTAAGTAAGTTGATAATCTTTTTATTTTTTCTACATTTAAACCATAATGCAAATGCTGCACCTACTTGACCTGCGCCAGCCATAGCTAGAATTGGTAAGAGGTAAGTTGCACCAGATTGATTAATCATTTCAATATGAATTGGTGTTAATACTTGATGTAAGCCAAACATGACAAGTGGTAAGAACGTTGCACCTAGTACAAATCCACTAAATGCACCACCGATATTTAGAACCCAATCTATTACGCCTAATAAGCCATTTGAAATAAAGCCAGCAATTGGCATGATTAAGAATATTGTTCCTAGCCCCATAATAAATAGTGTAATCGTTGGCGTAACAATGATATCTACCGCACTCGGAACGACTTTGTGTAATCTTTTTTCAATTAAAGATAAAATCCAAACTGCAATGATAACACCAATGACACCACCTTGACCGGCAGCTAATGGTTCTCCATTAAAAATATTTTTAAGTGGACTTTCTGGATCCATACCCGTTAGCATGGTTGTACCACCAATAACACCTCCTAAACCTGGTGTTGCGCCAAATTCTTTTGCCGCATTAATACCCACATAAATCACGAGATATGCGAAAATACCATTTTTAATGATATCGAATATTAATACGAACTGTTCCCATGTCGCACCATCTATCGTACCTGCTGTTAACATATTAGATAGTACTGCAGAAATACCACCAATTAAACCTGCACCAACAAAGGCTGGAATTAATGGTACAAATATATTAGCAATAGATCTTAATACTTTTTTAAATGGTGTTTGATTCTTCTTATTAATACTTTGCTTAAATAAATCCGCTTCTTTTTCAACTTGTTCTTTATTAGATGCTTTATGCTTTATATCTTCACCTAAAGGAACCCCTATAATTGAACTCATTTCATTAGCTACTTTATTAACAGTACCTGGTCCAATCACAACTTGAAGCATGTCATCTTCTACTACACCCATTACGCCCTTGATATTCTTTAAACCTTCGACATCGACCTTACTGTAATCAACGATATTCATTCTGACACGCGTCATACAATGTATCACTTTGTCTAAATTATCTCTTCCCCCGACTTCTTTGAGAATATTTTGTGCAATCTCTCTTTCTTTTGTCATAGCCTACACACCCCTTAATTTACGTATTTCTCACAAACCCTTTAGCTTGTTTAAGTCTTTCTAATGCTTCCTCTTTAGAAATTCCATGCATCCCCATTACTATTGCTACTTTCACTTGCTCATCACTTTGTTTGAATAATTTCTCACTATCTTCATCCGTTGTTTGTAATACTTCTTGAATCATGTTTACGGCTCTTTGCTTTAGTTTTTTATTAGTTGGTTTAACATCAATCATTAAATTCTCGTATACTTTTCCTATACCAACCATTGCCCCTGTTGATATCATATTAAGAATTAATTTTTGAGCAGTACCTGCTTTCAATCTCGTTGAACCTGTCAATACTTCAGGGCCGACATCTACTTGGACCGGATAATCTGCATGTTTACCAACTTCAGATGCTTTATTGCATGTCACACAGCCAGTAGGTACATTTATACTTTGTGCGTATCTTAAACCACCTATTACATATGGTGTTCTACCACTAGCAGCTATCCCGATAACCGTATCATGTTCATTAATATTTAAATCTCTTAAATCTTGTTCGCCTAGACTTTCATCATCTTCTGCACCCTCAACAGCTACAGTCATCGCACTTGGACCACCAGCAATAAGTCCAACGACAACATCAGGTGTTACACCAAATGTTGGTACACATTCAGCTGCGTCTAATACACCTAATCGACCACTTGTACCTGCGCCCATATAAATCAATCTTCCACCATTGTTTAATCCTTTAATAACTTGCCTAATTAATTGAGCAATTGCATGATTTTCTTCTTTAATAAACTGAGCCACTTTTTGATCTTCGTTATTCATAACATCAACAAATTGCTCAGGTGTTAATGTGTCTAACTTAGACGAGTGCTCATTTCTTGATTCTGTCGTTAAACGACTAATATCCATTTATTCTTCCCCCTTAACAAACTGAAAAGCTGTACCTGCATCAATTAAATCTATGCATGGTATATCATGTTGGCATATATGTCCAATAACATTAACAGCTTCATGACGTTTTAAATCTTTATTGACGATTTGTAATTCATTCATATAGCGACCATACTTTTTATTATCTAAAGTGATCGCACCCCTTGTTCTTGCAACCGTGTTCTCAGGCAATATTTCAGATTGAAACATTTGCCGTCCTTCTTCCGCTCTAATCACATCTCTAGCTTTGTCTTTTCTATTATGAAAAATTCTCCCAATATAACTTTCTAAATGCTTTGTTTCAGATTGCACTTGAAGTGACACGATTCCTTTATGAAAGAAGTTGTTGAATTGATCGATCGTTGTTGTATCGATACCTGTATCCCCTATACAAATATCACCTACTCCTAAAGCTGCTAATTCATGAGCAGCAACTAATGGGTGGCAATATCTATGATCTTCTAATGTAGGTAAGCCTTCATATACCGGACCTCTATATACCGTACCTGGTACAAAAGCCATAATTGAAATATCCGGGAATGATGTCTTTAATTTTGTATTTTGCTTTATAAAGTAAGCTTTATCTAGTCCAGTTTCAGGACGAGGATAATAATTATGCGCAACCATAATACGAGACATATCAATATCTTGATCTTTAAGTTCATCCAATAAACTTATCGCATCCGTACTCGCATTACAGACAATTTTAACTTCACTTAATAAAGAAATAATATCCGGAATCGCTAGCGAAATATCCAACCTTATATAATCAATACCTAAACCTTTTAATACTTCCGGTTGCTTATAAGAAAGCCCAAGATTTTGAAAAGCATGCGGACTCGCATCAGCTATAATTTCAGCTTTATCACCAATAAGTAGCTTCAATTCCTTTAACCTATCAAAATACAATTCCGAATCCTCTTCAGGAATTTGAAGAGAAGTAAACACATACTTGAAACCATGATTGAGCATCGTCTCAATATATAATTCATCAAACGCTTCACCTAAATATACCGAAAAACCTAACATATCAACACACCCTTATTGGAATCGTTTACATTATCTCATTTTTGAAACAATATTTCAATGGTTAAAAGTTTTTACGAATATTTGTGAAATGGCGTTACAGAATGTGGGGGATTGTAGGTAAATAATGTATTTATATAGAATAAACTCACATCTTTTGCGATCTTGTGAGTTTACTACTCCTTTAACTCACATGTTTCGCAATCTTGTGAGTTTATTACCTCTTTAACTCACATCTTTTTCAATCTTGTGTGTTTATTCCACCTTTAACTCACATGTTTCGCAATCTTGTGAGTTTATTACCTCTTTAACTCACATCTTTTGCGATCTTGTGAGTTTACTACTCCTTTAACTCACATGTTTTTCAATCTCGTGTGTTTATTCAACCTTTAACTCACATGTTTCGCAATCTTGTGAGTTTATTACCTCTTTAACTCACATCTTTTTCAATCTTGTGTGTTTACTCCGCCTTTAACTCACATCTTTTTCAATCTCGTGAGTTTACTACCTCTTTAACTCACACGTTTTTCAATCTCGTGTGTTTACTCCGTCTTTAACTCACATCTTTTTCAATCTTGTGTGTTTACTCCGTCTTTAACTCACATCTTTTGCGATCTCGTGTGTTTACTCCACCTTTAACTCACATGTTTCGCAATCTTGTGAGTTTATTACCTCTTTAACTCACATCTTTTTCAATCTCGTGTGTTTATTCCACCTTTAACTCACATGTTTCGCAATCTTGTGAGTTTATTACCTCTTTAACTCACATCTTTTTCAATCTCGTGTGTTTACTCCACCTTTAACTCACATCTTTTTCAATCTCGTGTGTTTACTCCACCTTTAACTCACATCTTTTTCAATCTTGTGAGTTTATTACCTCTTTAACTCACATCTTTTTCAATCTCGTGTGTTTACTCCACCTTTAACTCACATCTTTTATAAAAAATTCTCCCCCCAAAAAAACGCCGGGACTTCTGCAGTTCCGGCGTTTTTCCTTATTCTATTATTTCTTATTTATCAAACGTTCTACTAATTGGTTTACTTGTTCGATATTTTTAGTTTGTTGATTCAATATTTCTATAATTTCTTGGTTGTCAGTGCTCGTTTTAATATCTTCTTGAGTATTATGTTCTTGCTTACGACTATGTTGACGCAATGCTTCATATAATACTTCATCTTTATTTGTATCATCTATCTTATCATACAATGCTTTTGTTTTTGAACTTACTTCTATTGTTGTCGCATGTGTATTGTTTGTACCTGCTTCTTCTGCAACGTGATTATTCTCACTTAATGCATGACCTTCAATATCGATTTTAGGTAAAATTGCATTTAACCAATTTGGAATATACCATGATGCTCTACCAAATAGTTTCGTCAATGCTGGAATAATTGTCATTCTTACAATAAATGCATCGAATAATACTCCGAATGCCAATGCTATACCCATCGATTTAATCATCACATCATCTTGGAATACGAAGCTGATGAATACACTAAACATAATGAGTGCTGCTGCGACAATAACTGGTCCACTTTCTTTAAGACCGACTTTAATGGACTTCGTATTATTCATTGTACGTACATACTCTTCATGTACACGCGACATAAGGAATACTTCGTAATCCATAGCTAAACCAAATAACAGCCCTATTGTGATAACAGGTAAGAATGCTAATAATGGACCTGTTGTATCTACGCCAAACAAGCTACTCATAAAGCCATCTTGCATGATAAGTGTTGTAAATCCTAAAGTCGCTGCTAATGATAATACAAATCCTAGTACTGCTTTTAAAGGAATAATAATTGATCTAAATACAACCATTAATAATATGAAGGCTAATAATATAATAACCCCTGCAAATAACGGTATCGCATCGTTAAGTTTTTCAGACATATCTATATTAATAACACTTTGACCTGATATTTCTGTATCTAAATCATATTTGTCTTTAGCATCTTTATTATAATCTCTTAAATCATGAACTAAATCATATGTTGATTCTGCATTTGGACCTTTTTCAGGAAGAACAGTCACAAGTGCATAGTCTTGATCTTTGTTCAATTGAGGCGGTGTGACAGTTTCAACATTTTTAATATCGCCTACATCTTTCATCAAATCTTGTAAATCTTTTTGTAATGCTTTAGGATTATCTTTTTTATCAGAAGTATCCACAAGCATGACGATTGGACCATTAAAGCCTTCTCCAAAATCGTCAGAAATTATATCATATGCTTTCTTCTCTGTAGAATCATTTGGTTTCATACCATTATCAGGTATACCTAAACGCATATGTGTCACTGGTAAAGCTGCTGCGATTAAAATAACAAATCCAATGATTAATGCTATCCATGGTTTACCTACTACAAATTTTGACCATGGTGTATCCAGACTTTCATTTGAATGTATTTTACGTTTTTTCGGATGAATTTGTTTGTGGAAGACACTAATCAATGCTGGTAGTAATGTAATGGCACTGAGTACAGCAAAGATAACACTTAGCGCTGATGCAAATCCCATCGTAGCTAAGAAATCGATACCCACTAATGCTAAACCACAGACAGCAATGACAACCGTAACCCCTGCAAAGATAACGGCACTTCCGGCTGTACCTAATGCTAATCCAATTGCTTTAATATGATTTTTCTCAGTCTTAATAATTTGTCTATATCTAAATAAAATGAATAAAGCATAATCAATACCTAACGCTAATCCAATCATAACTGCTAATGATAGCGTAACGTTTGGAATATCAAATGAATACGTAAGTAAAGCGATTGTACCAATACTAGAACCAAGTCCGATAACCGCACTTAATATTGGCATGCCTGCTGCAATAAATGATCCGAAAGTTACAAGTAACACAACGAAAGCAATTACGATACCAATAGCTTCAGAAGCGCCACCGATTTCAGTATTCGCAGTTAAAGCATTACCTGTTAATTCAGTTTGAATATCGTCATCATCTTCTAAAGATTTAACAGCATCTTTAACTTTATCAACGGAATCCGATTTAATAGAAGTTTGAGATACTTTATAATTGATATCTGCAAAAGCAGTTGTTTGCTCTTTATTAATTTGTTTATTCTTATAAGGATCTGTCACTTCTTTAATATCATCATCTTTATCTTTTACATCTTTTAAAGCTTTTTGAATATCTTGCATAACCTTTTGATCCGTTATGCCTTTTTTATCTTCACTTTTAAAGACAACTCTTATATTTGCCTTTTCACTATCTTGATTAAATTCTTTCTCAATCTTTTCATTCGTGTCGATTGATTTAATACCACTCATTGTAATATCGTTGTCAAATGTGGGTTTATTAATCGTTAATGGCGTTACGATTCCAGCTAATAAGATGACCCATATAAATATAGTTAACCACTTATGTTTAGCAATAGAAGAACCCAATTTGTATAAAAAGTTCGCCAAAAATATTTCCTCCCTTAAATCTACTATATAGTTTATGCATACAGTGTATACAACATAACGCTTATACTAACACCTGTAATATTCCCTAAAAAGAGATAAAATCCCAAATGTGTATACTTTGTCTACACTTTTCAAAAATTGTAGAAAAGCTGTTAACAAAACGTTCACATTTGGGATTTCTTATTTCTATATTAATAGTAGAATTAATGCAATAATTGCTGGTCCACCTTGTTTTAAAATAATAGACTTTGAGCTTGTAAGACTGCCATATATAGCCGCTAATATAATGAATATTAACAGAACTGCTACAAATTCTTTAGGACTACTTGATAAAAAGGCACCATAAAATAATGATAATGCCAGTAAACCATTATAAATACCTTGGTTTTTAAGAAGTGTTTGAATATTTTTATCTTTTAACTCTTGTTGCTTTAAATTAAATGTTTCTGCCGTTTTTTTAGAAGTCGTAGCGATTGTTTCTAAATACATAATGTACAAATGTTCAACTGCGACAATCACGACAAAAATCGTTGCTAGAATACTCATCTCTGGTCACCTCTATAGAATTATTTGACTTTCTTTTTCATGAATCATTTCAATAATTTCATTCTTCTCATTCATCACTGCTACTTTCGGTGCATGTGATCTCGCTTCTTCATCCGTTACTTGAACATAGTTCATAATAATAATCACATCATCTACTTGTACAAGTCTTGCGGCAGCACCATTAAGACAAATTTTACCGCTTCCTCTTTCACCTTCAATTACATATGTTTCAAGTCTTGCCCCATTGTTATTATTCACAATCGCTACTTTCTCATTAGGCAAGATATCTACTGCATCTAATATGTCTGCATCTATTGTAATACTACCTACGTAATTTAAATTAGCTTCCGTAACTCTAGCACGATGAATCTTCCCGTTCATCATTGTTCTTATCATGAAATTCATCTCCATATATTTTTTTATTTTAAATTTATAAATTTTGATACTCGTTATTATCATACAATGATATTTTCATCCGTCAACTATTAAGTTCTTACACTTTTTATTTTATTTATCTTCTACCACGATTATAGATAGTTCAAAAAGAAAACATTTGTAATAAACAACTTTTTTATTTCGCACAAGATAATTATCATTTTATTTGTATAATACAATTATTTTTATAACTTTTCATTTTAATAAAATACATATGATTTTTTACTTATTATATTGCGTAAGTAGTTAATTTTTTGGTATTATTTAGGAGTAAACTATTTACTCTTTGAAAAATTCAACAAGTTTCAGACATTGCAATTTTACATTTTTAAAGATAAGAACAACTAAAAAATTAAACATTAGGAGGATAACATGGAAAACATTATTCATTATGAACTACTAAAAAAAGACATCTTTAATAGAATTTTTGATGAAACGCACTTAAAACGCATGGATTTAATCACACTATTCTATCTTAACGAAATCAATGAAGAGGAAGTCTACGTCCGTAAATTACGCAGACTCATGTTTGAACCTTCTTCGTCAGAATTAACAGGGGCATTAAAATCACTCGAAGAACTAAAATACTTCAATAAAGTGAGAGATCCTTTAGATGAACGTTCTATCATTTTAAAAAATATTAATTATGATGCAATCAAAGAAACATTAGATACTTGCAAAAAAATCACTTACGAAAATTTAGAAAAAATCAACCAAACTTCTAACTAAACTATTACATATTCATTATTATGCTTAACAAACTGAAACGCCTGGGACATTTACATATCCCAGACGCGTTTTAATGTTTAAATTGATTGTTTATCCATAATAAACTTCCATTATTCTGAATTGTGGTAATTAGAGGGACGCCTCTTACGGACATTTCTCAGAATTCTGTCCCTAACGACACCTACTTCACACTTATTTCTTCTTATATCCGAAGTCTGGTATGTTATTCCAGCGTTTTCTGAAGTAATGTGCGACTGCTTTTGGTCTTCTTTCTCTAGTAAAGATACCTTTACGGTTTCCTTGTACGCGAATGACACCATTACTTGTTTCAAAGTCTGCGAAATTCCATACTTGCTCTCCTACAAAATTAGGACATTGATCAATGATTTCATGGTTTGCTTCGTAATACTTAACTTGGTACTCTTCTGTAAACATAATATCATCTATTGCGTGTAAACCAACTACTGTATCTGCTCCATATTCTGTGAACATGATTGGTTTGTCTGGTTGTTTTTCTAGCCAGCCGTCTAATTCTTGTCGCAATGCTTCTTTTGCCGCTTCTAAATCACCACTTTGTACATACCATCCATAATATCTATTTAGACAAATAACATCTACTAAGTCTTGCACTTGGCACACGTCTGGTAATGAATTAAGTAATGTCACAATCGTACATGGTCTATTTTGCGGATCTAGTTCTTTTGCAAGATTCACTAGTGGTTCAAAGTATTCTTTTGCCCCTAATGAAGCAGAGTCTGGTTCGTTTGCAATCGACCACATCACAACACATGCTAAGTTTTTATCTCGAGCAATTAATTCTTTAATCACTTGCTCATGATCTTCTTTCGTTCTAATTTTCTTCCATGTATCTGTATTTTGACTACCGTCTAATGCTGCTGAGAAATTCAAATGCACACCGACTGCTGTTGTTTCATCAATCACGACTACACCTTGTTCATCAGCAAGACGCATCATTTCTTCAGAATATGGGTAATGTGAAGTTCTAAATGAATTGGCTCCTATCCATTTCATTAAATTTAAATCTTGAATATTAGAAACTTCATTCAAACCTCTTCCATGATAATAAGTATCTTCATGTTTACCAAACCCTTTAAAGTAGAACAGCTCACCATTAATGAGAAACTGGCCATTTTTCACTTCAATTGATCTTACACCAAATGGTTCTTCATAATAATCTATGACTTCATCATCAGCTTTAATAGATACTGCTAACGTATATTGATAACCATCACCTGGCTGCCATAAATGAACATTTTCAATTTCTACAGTACTTTCCGCACCATTTTCAGATGCTACGATACGACCATCTTGATCTATAATATCCACCTGTATAAATTGATTACCTGATGCTTTAACCGTATATTCTACTTGTGCATTCTGACCATCTACATGCGGTACGATAACGATATCTTCTATATAATGTTCTTTTGGCGTTGTATAAATTTTCACTGGTCTATGTAAACCTGCATAGTTAAAGAAATCGAAGTTCGGTTCATTGACTGCTTTAATATTTCCTTTTGAATCTTTAACTTCTTTAAAATTACCAACTGGAAGTGTTGAGTCATCTAGAATATTATTGATAATAACTGTTAATCGGTTCTTCCCTTTTTGTACAACATCATTGATTTCAACTTCGAATGGTAAGAATCCACCTCGATGTGACACAACTTTTTGACCGTTCACAAATACTTCTGCTTCATGTGTAGCTGAACCAAATCTGAGCACTTGTCGTTCTTGTTGTAATACGTTAGGAATTGTAAAAGTTGTTTCATAGACCACTTTACCGACATGATTTCTAATAGATGATACAACACCTTGATCGTTATAAGAACCTGGCACTGCCATTTGTAAATCTGTATCAATTTCAGTTGTAACGTCATATTCACCTTTATATTCAATCAATTTAAAAGACCAAATACCTGATAAATCAATCACGTTTCTCGTTTCTGTCATAATTGGATATAGCATATAACATTCTCCTTTATCTATTTATTATAGTTTTTCAAATAATGCGAGTTCTGAAACAATTCGTTTATGTTTTTTATCTGTAAGCGTATAGAACAGTCCAAATATGATGAGTGCTAATAATACTGCAACGCCTGGCACGATGAAATAAAGTATTTTCAAACCATGTATTGTGCCTGCTGTTTGCTGTACATTCGGTTGATAGCCGATAATCGTTAAAGCCATACCAGGAATAAAACCAGCTAATGCTTGTGATACTTTACGCGCAAAGCTATAACTTGAATAAATAATCCCTTCAGATCTAACACCTGTCTTCCATTGTGAATAATCTACAATATCACTAATAAAAGCCCAAACAACTGTATTCGGTATAACAAGGAAAAATTGAGATATACAGTTAATAACTAAGAATGTTATCACATGTTCACCACTGATTAAGAAGTTTGCCGCTTCAGCAATCGCAAACCCTAAAAGCCCGATAATCGCGGTATATTTCTTACCAAATTTTTTATTAAGAAAAGTTGTTAAGAATAATGCCGGAATTAACGTGATAATATTTAATACACTTACGATACCTACTAAATTCTGTTCGCCTAACACGTATTGGAAATAGTACAGTTGTGATTGTTGCTTTAAGAAGAGTGATGTAATACTGAGCAATGTAAATATAATTAAAACGATAAAAGGTCCGTTTTTAAAAAGACCTTTAAACGCTCTTAATTCACTGCCTTTCTTTTCATTTTCATCTCTTTCAACGATAAACCTTTCTTTAACACCTTTGTAACATAGAATATGGAATACCACACCTATCAGAGCTAACCCACCGATCACGACTGGATAACCAACAGATACACTATCAAAGAGCGATATCATTGGAATAACGATGATACCTGTTATAAACATCGCACCTTGAGAACCGAAATTCCTAAATACAGATAATTGTGTTCTATCATCTGAATTCAAAGTCATTGAAGCTGATAATGAACCATATGGTATATTGACTACTGAATAGGCAACATTAAATAATAAGTATGTCGCAAACGCCCAAATAATTTTACCTTGATCAGAAAAATCAGGTGAAATAAATGAAACAATCGTTAAAAATGCAAGTGGTAAAGTACCATATAATATAAATGGTCTAAATTTACCTTTTGGACCGATTTTATTTCTAGAATCTACTAATGCTCCAACACCTGTATCAACAAAAGCATCAAAAAGTTTAGCAACTAAGAACACTAAACCTCCGTAGAATGATGATATACCTAATACATCTGTGTAGAACTTCAGTAAATAAATTAAACCTAAATCAAACATGAGACCATTACCAAAATCTCCGGCACCATAAGCCATTTTTTCTCTTAAAGATAGTTTAGGTTTGTTAATATCCTTAAATGTTTCAATTTTTGTTTTCCCTTTTTTTACTTGGTGACTAGTTGTTGTTTTTGCGATGCTAATAACAACACCCCCTCAATAATTTGGGTAAGCGCTTACATAAATAAACTCGAATCTACGAGTTCATTATAATTCTATTAGCATTCGATGAAAATCATCACTCAAAATAACAACGTTGTTACAAAAATTGAAACGACTCTAAAAACGCTTATATATCAAGGATTATAGCAATATCGCACCCCCACACCTGTTGCCATAAAATGATACGATAAGTGACATTTTTCTTTTTAATTTATACGAAAAACCACACATTATAATATCAATATTTCGCTATTTATAACACAATTACGAACTTAATTATGTGAATTTTCAGTTTTTAACGTTTTTCTATAACTTAATGGCGTTTGACCATACACTTTTTTAAACAAACTAATAAAATAATGTGTATGTTGAAAACCGATATATGCTGCAATTTCTTGTATATTCATATTTGTCTTAATCAACAAGTCTTTTGCGAGGTCTAAACGAATCTCATTAATATATTGAATTACACTTTTGCCGACTTCTTGTTTAAATAGTCTTGATAAATATGATGTTGATACACCTAGATTTTCACAAATATCATCTAAAGAAATGTCTGTATGAATGTATTTATGAATATATTGTACAGCTGATTTAACATGTGCTGAATATTGAATAGCCCGTACTTTTTGTGCAGCTTTAGCATAATTGCAGCAAATTTCTTCTAACAATAATGCACTTTCTTTAACATCAGACGTATTAGCAATTAATCTCGCATGGGATTTGGACATATCATCAATCGTTAAATAATCTACCCCAGCCGCTTCAATCGCTTTTCTACCAAGTGTATTCGTTAAAGTAGCAGCATATAAGAAGTTATCCATTTTTGTACTCAATCTTTCAAGTCCTTGAACTTTATCATTTAACTTCCTATTTATTTCTAGTACTTCTTCAACTCTCCCATATTGCATAGCGAGCATCATTTGATTTTCAAGTTTATAGCGCTCCTCTAATTCTTTAAGTAAATAAGTCTTTGAAATTGGTTGTTGAATGATTTGGTCTTGATCCGTTTCATCCATATGTACCTCAACAACATCATAATTTCTTTTTTGTTGATGAACATGGCGCCCGACTAATTTAGCAAAGCGAACAATCTGTTGATAATGACCAGCAGAAATTCCCGTTAAATAATGTTTTAATATTTTTAAATCTGCACTAGAACGCATTTGTTCTTCTAACATACTTAGACATTCTTTCTCTGATGGTCGCTTTAATACAAACGGACCAAACAAAATAATCTCATTTATATTATGAAATTTCATCACCATAAAATGAATACCATAACCATTAATCATATGATAAATCTTTTTAGAACTTAGACCCTTTATCCATTTATAAATCTTTCGTTGAAACTTTTTTGATTTCACATTATCAAACGGTGTCGCAAGAACTTTAACAACATCTTCAATATCTTCAACATTAAACACATTTAAATGGATACTCAAAATTTGCTCAGCAACATCTCTATGCCATTGCAATAAAGTCTTCTCCACAATAACACTCCCCTCAACTACCATCCTATTGTTATTTTAACGTATAATATCATTTTGGTGTTTAGTATTGAATATTTGGGGTGGGATATAAAAAATACCTACTATAGATTGTCTTAATCATAGTAGGTATTTAGTCGTTATATTATTCAGCTTTTTTAAGAATTTCTTTTTTAAGTTTTACTCTAAGTTGTTCTAATGTAAGTGGATCTGTAAACCAATAATCTTCTGCTTTATACGTAATGACTCTATCATTTTTTACAGCGTCTAAGTTTTTCCAAGTTGCTGTTTTCTCAAAATCAAAGTTACCGTATGATGGTTTACTTAAGAAGATATAGTCTCCGGCATAATCTGAAATTTCTTCTTTAGAAATAGATTCATAACCTTTTCCGCCTTTTTTAACTTTAGCTTCATATTCTTTAGTCATTGGCATGCCAAATGCATCATGTACAATGTCTAATCCGCGTCCCCAGTTGCTTTCATAAATAAAGATTTCTTTTGAGTCTGGTTCAAATACTGATGCAGTTGAATCGCCAACTTTACTTTGAATCTCTTTTTTATCTTTAGCTGTTTCTTTATTCCACTTGTCGATCCAATCTTTAGCTTTATCTTCTTTACCAGTTAACTTCCCTAACTCTGTTAAAATTTCTTTATGGTTATACTTTGTATACGTATAAGGAACGGTTGGTGCAATTTTTTGATATTTTTTAAGATTTTTATCCATTGCATCCACAATAATTAAATCCGGTTTCTGTTTCGCTACTTGCTCAACATTCCCATCACCAACGAGTTCTACTCCATCTAAATGTGGTTTAATAATAGATGAGTCTTTCGTCCAATCCGGCACAGCAATTGGCTTAATACCTAATTCAATAAAATCCCCTACATAAAAAGCTGTTAAAACAGCAACTTTCTTAGGTTTCTTAGGAACTTGAATCGTCTTCCCGTTCTCTAGTTTGTAATCTTTCGTTTCATTCGATTCAGACTTTTTCGTATCATTTGAACTATTTGAGCACGCACTTAGAAGTAAAATACAACTTAACAATCCTATAATAAGCTTTTTCAAATTATGTTTCCCACTTTCTAATTGATATACATTATCAATTATATACACTTTTAAAAAAATAACCATACACATAAGCAAAAATAGTTAAAAATTTTAAAGATAAGATATACTAGAATTAAATAAATTACGAAGGTGATACATATGGAGTATAGAATGGCCACAATTAATGATGTACAGGGTATTATAAAAGTTTGTTCTGATGGATATCGTGTGACATATAAAGATATACTACCTGAAAAATACATCACACAAATTATTAATGAATTTTACAATGAACAACGCGTTTCAAAAGAAATCACGAATATTGATCAATATTGGAATGGTTGGTTTGTTGCTGAAGATAATGGACAAATTGTTGGCGCTGGTGGCGGCGGTTTTAGAGAAACACATATCTCTGAATTATATGTCCTATACTTGGATCCAACGCGTAAACGAGAAGGCATCGGTTCAGGTTTATTAAATATTATTACAGAAGATCAAATAAGAAGAGGTGCCAAAGAACAGTGGGTTTCAGTAAGTAAAGGAAACCATATGGGTATTCCTTTTTATGAAGCTAAAGGATTTAAATATCAATATGAAAAACCAATGTATACTTTACCAGAAAATGAAAACTACATTTCATTAAAATACAAACGTCAATTATAAGGAGCGTTATAACGTGAAATTAAGTGTATTAGATCAAGCACCCATTTCTAAAGGAAGTACACCTGAAGAAACATTACAAAATACTATCGCATTGGCACAATGGACTGAGTCTTTAGGTTATCACAGATATTGGGTTGCTGAACATCACAATACGAGTGGTCTCGCAAGTTCATCACCAGAAATCTTGATGACTCAAATTGCCGCTTCAACTGAACGTATTCGAGTTGGCTCTGGTGGCATATTATTACCACAATATAATCCTTATAAAATTGCAGAGAATGGTAAGACTTTATCTGCATTATTTCCTAATCGTATCGACTTAGGATTTGGTAATTCACCAGGTGGTTCTCCAATTACACAAAAAGCTTTAACCGATGATCATATTAAACCAATTGATGACTTTTACAGACAAGCATCTGACTTACAAGGATTCTTGCATAATTCATTACCTAGAGATCATCAATTTAGACTAGTCAAAGCAGGACCACGCATAGACAATCCTCCAACAATGTGGTTATTAGGTTTAACTGAAAATGGTGCTAAAAACGCAGCACAATTAGGTATTGGATTTGTATTCGGTCACTTTATAAATCCTAAATATAAAGAAATCGCTATGAAACGCTATTACGAAGACTTTAAACCATCCGTTAATATGAAAGAACCCTCAACCATTGTTTGTATTTTTGTAGTATGTGCAGAAACAGACGAAGCAGCAGAACAATTAGCCATATCACAAGACAAATGGTTATTAAACGTAGGTAAAGGATTAGGAACAAAAGTTCAACCACCAGAAGAAATCAATATAGACGATTATACAGAAGAAGAATTAGAACTCATTAAGACGAACCGAAAAAGAAGTATTATAGGTTCACCACAGACAGTGAAAAAACAACTTAACCAACTAGCAGAAGAATATCAAACAGACGAATTTATGATTATCACAAATATTTATGATTTCGAAGCCAAGAAAAAATCATATCAATTACTAGCAGAAGAAATCTTAACTTAAAATGAGATTTGATAGAGATGTGTGGCGATGGGTTGAGGTGTGTTGGGATGTAGGTGGGGATTTAACTACCATTATTTCGAATTGTGGTAATTAGAATGCTGTATCTTCCATTATTCTGAATTCTGGTAATTAGAACGCGCTAACTTCCATTATTCTGAATTCTGGTAATTAGAACGCTGTATCTTCCATTATTCTGAATTCTGGTAATTAGAACGCTGTATCTTCCATTATTCTGAATTGTGGTAGTTAGAACGCGCTAACTTCCATTATTTCGAATTCTGGTAATTAGAATGCTGTAACTTCCATTATTCCGAATTGTGGTAGTTAGAATGCTGTAACTACCATTATTTCGAATTGTGGTAATTAGAATGCTGTATCTTCCATTATTCTGAATTCTGGTAATTAGAACGCGCTAACTTCCATTATTCTGAATTCTGGTAATTAGAACGCTGTAACTTCCATTATTCTGAATTCTGGTAATTAGAACGCTGTAACTTCCATTATTCTGAATTCTGGTAATTAGAACGCGCTAACTTCCATTATTCTGAATTCTAGTAATTAGGTGAGCACTCACTTAGAGACATTTCTCAGAATACTGTCCCTAACAGCACCTCTTACGGACATTTCTCAGAATTCTGTCCCTAACAGCACCTCTTACGGACATTTCTCGGAATTATGTCCCTAACGACACCTCTTACGGACATTTCTCAGAATTATGTCCCTAACAACCTCTCTTACGGACATTTCTCGGAATTATGTCCCTAACAACCTCTCTTACGGACATTTCTCAGAATTCTGTCCCTAACAACCCCTCTTACGGACATTTCTCAGAATTCTGTCCCTAACAACATAAACTACTCATCAAAAAGAAAGACAGGCTGGGACATAAAGTAATGTCTCAGCCTGTTTTAGTATATTGGCAGTAGATGACTGAATTGAAAATGCGCTTGTATCAAGCTTTTTTCAACTCTAGTCATCCTTGCCGGGGCGGGACTACGAAATCTTTTTATACAAATTAGATTTCTGTCCCGCTCCCTCTCTTTATCTATTCTAGAATTGTTCTGATAAGATTTTTTGTTCTAAGAAGTTTAGCATATAGTCTGGGCTTCCTGTCTTAGCATCTGTTCCTGACATTTTGAAGCCTCCGAATGGATGATAACCTACTACTGCTGATGTACAACCTCTGTTCAAGTATAAGTTACCTACGTCATAATCTTCACATGCTTGTCTCCAATGTTCACGATTATTTGTAATGACTGCTCCTGTTAATCCGTAATCTGTATCATTAGCAATTTCTAATAATTCTTCAAAGTTATCGCCTTTAGTGAAGCCAACAACTGGTCCGAAGATTTCTTCTTGCATAATTTGATCACTTGATTTAAGTCCAGAAATAATTGTTGGATGTACGAAATAACCTTTACTGTCGTCAGTCTTACCGCCAACTTCTAACTTACCTTCTTTACTACCAATTTCGATATAATTTTTAATTTTATCGAATTGTTTTTTATTAATGACAGGTCCCATGTATACATCAGAACCGCCTTCTGTATGATTAATTGAAAGTTCTTTTGTTAATGCAATTGATTTTTCTAGAACTTCATCATAAACATCTTTATGCACGATTGCTCTAGAACATGCAGAACATTTTTGACCAGAAAAGCCAAATGCAGAATCTACAATTGCTTTAGCTGCTAAATCAGTATCTGTATTTTCGTCTACAATAATTGCATCTTTACCGCCCATTTCAGCGATAACACGTTTTAAGAAGTTTTGGCCTTCTTGAACTTTAGCTGCTCTTTCAAAAATACGTGTACCTGTTGCTCTTGAACCAGTAAATGTTACAAAGTGTGTATCTTTATGGTCGACTAAGTAATCACCGATTTCTTTCGGATCACCTGGTACAAAGTTTACAACGCCTTTTGGAAGACCTGCTTCTTCTAAAATTTCCATTAATTTATAAGCAATTAATGGTGTATCTTCTGCTGGTTTAAGTAATACTGTATTACCTGCAATAATTGGTGCAACTGTTGTACCTGTCATAATTGCAAATGGGAAGTTCCAAGGTGGAATTGTAACACCAGGACCCATTGGTTTATAAATATATTGGTTATGCTCCCCTTCTCTATCAAAGACTGGCTTACCATTAGCCAACTCCATCATAGAACGCGCATAATATTCAATAAAATCAATACCTTCATTTGTATCTCCATCTGCTTCATTCCATGGTTTACCCGCTTCATAAACCATTAATGCAGAAAGTTCATGTTTTCTTCTGCGAATGATTGCAGAAACTCTAATTAATAATTCGGCTCTTTCTTTATGAGACCATTTTCTCCAAGTCTTATAGGCTTCTTTAGCCGCTTCCATCGCTTGGTCAACTTGTTCTTTAGAAGCTTTTGAAATTGTACCTAGTACTTGTTGGTGGTTTGCTGGATCTACAGATTCAAACTTATCATCTGTATAAATCTTCTCACCATTTATTACTAGAGGAATTTCTTTCCCAAATTCAGATTTAACTTTTATTAATGCATCTTTAAACGCTTGTTGATTCTCTTGATTTGTAAAATCTGTTGCTGGTTCATTGTGAAATTCTACTACCATCCTTCATACCTCCTAAAAATATAAACCTAATAAGAGATAAATACCTCTTATAAAACATTTTACTATTGTATTTTAAAAATTATCAAGTAAAGGGCTTTCATAAAGAAATGATTATTATTCAAAAAGCTTATAATCGCTGTAACAACAGTACTTCAGGGCATCACACACATAAAAAGGATGAGACATCACAAGATGCCTCATCCTTACCCAAATAAAGAAATTATACACTTTATTTAATCGCTTGATGAATGTGTTGAATATCTTGTGGCGTTGTTTCACAACATCCACCCACAATTTGAATACCTTGCGATATCCACTCTTTAGACTTTTGAGCAAGCAATGCATGATCTCCTTGACCTACCCAAACTTTCTCTACTGGATCAAATGTCTTACCACCATTCGGATAAACAGCAATGACTTGTGGTAATGCCGTCAATCCTTTTTCAATTGCTTTATCAACACTTTCAATCTTTGAACAATTCACACCAAATACAGGCAGACGCGCTTCATGCTCTTTAATATATTGGCATACCGTCTCAAAGTCAGTACCATCAGATAAATTGCCTTCATCATTAACGGTACATGATATCCAGAATGTGATGTCATCTGAATATTGAGGAATGATATGTTCAACGATTGCTTTTATTTCATTAAAGTTAGGCACCGTTTCAAACACAAAATCATATATACCTCTATCAATTAGTGCTTGGATACGTGCTTGATGAAAGTCGATATAATCTTCTGTGGATACTTCATATGCCCCAGTATACTCTGAACCATCACTTAAATATGCACCGTATGGACCTAAACTACCTACTATAACTTGTTCGTCCGTTACAGATGATTTTATTTGTTCGACAGCTACATCAAATAAATGTTCTATTTCTGACGTTTGCATACCAATCGATTCAAATGTAGCAAAGCTTGCTTGATAAGTACTTGTTAATACAATATCAGCACCCGCATCTGTAAATGCTTGATGCGCTTGTTTCACTTTATTAGGTTCATGAATGATCACTTCACTAGACCATAATGACGAATTCAAATCACAGCCATAACCTTCTAATGTTGTGGCTAATCCACCATCTAATACTAAAGTGCGTTCTTGTTTAATTTTATTCAGAAGTCTCAATGATCTGACCGTCCTTTTTATGATATTTTACAAAATAAAATACAATCGCAATTATCGCAAACGGAATACCGAAATATAGTGCTGGTGATTGGTTCGAATCAAAGATCATACCAACACATGACACTAAACAAAGTATAAAGCCAATGATTGGTACACTTTGATGAATTTTCAAATGTTTATTTGCTCTTTTCGCATTGAAATAAGATAAACAAATACTCATCCATACGATAACGACAGCTAAACCTGCTATAGAAACAAGTACGATATATAATGTATCTGCAGTATAAATACTTGAGAATAATGCCAGTAAACCTCCACACATACTAAAAATAGTCGCGCGTATCGGCATTTGATGTTTGTTTAGTTTCTTAAAATATTTAGGGAACATGCCTTCATTTGAAAGACTCCAAACCATTCGACTAGCTGCATACAACCCTGAATTGGCTGCTGATAATAATGCAGTAATAATGACTAAATTCATAATATCTCCAGCATACGGAATACCCATATTTTGAAAGATGACAACAAATGGACTTTCTAAAGATTTCCCTTGATAACTTGGTATGAGAATAGAAATAATAACCATCGTTCCAATGAAGAAAATGATCAATCGCCATAACGTTGCATTAATCGCTTTCGGAATGACTTTTTTAGGATTTTTCGTTTCACCTGCTGCAATACCGATCAGTTCCGTACCACTAAATGCATAGTTAACTGCTAACATCGTTAAGAATACCGCACCTAAGCCATTCGGGAATGTTGGATTCGTATATCGTGATTTAATTGTATCTAGACCGTTATAACCACTGTAGTGAATAAGCCCGAATAACGTGAGAGCGCCTAAACAAATAAACAGTATAATCGCTAACACTTTTACTAAAGAAAAGTAAAATTCAACTTCAGCGTAGAATTTCGTAGATACAATATTAAAAGCTAAGACAAGTATAATCGCAATACTTGAAAATATGTATACAGGTACATCGGGTAGCCACTTCTGCATTAAAATACCCACTGCCGTAAATTCTGAACCAAGTGCTACAGTCCATGTTAACCAATAAAACCAAGCGACAATAAATCCTATTGAAGGATGTATATATTTTGAAGCATAAACATGAAATCCGCCTGTCACCGGATGTTCAATCGCTAATTGTCCGAGACATAGCATAACGAGATACACGAGAATAGCACCAACGACATAAGATAACATCGTACCTAACGGACCCGCTTGTTGCAAAGTATAACCAGAACTTAAAAATAACCCCGTTCCAATTACACCACCAAAACTTAATAACATAATATGACGTTGTTTCATATCACGTCTATATGACTGATTTGACACGATATACCTTCTCTCTAAAATTAAAAATATCTTCAATTTTATATCTTTCGAATAATTCAGTCAACTTATAATTTTCTGTAAATATAAAAAAAACTCTGTATAGCATGGTTTTTATACCTTGCTATACACAAGTTTTAGGTTGGGAGTCTTCGTGCGATACATCCTGCTTTTGCACCTTTGCGCACGATATCTCAGAGTCTTCGTGCGATACACCTTGATTTCACACCTTTGCGCACGATATCTCAGAGTGAACATAACCCTGTCAAGTAGACACTAAAAAAAGCAATCAATTTGTTGGCTGTGCTTTTATAAGCGCAGCCATTTTTAATGAAATTCTTTTAGAATTATAAAATTTTATATATTCGCTTATTTGCTTTGTGGCGTGTTTTATATCATTGAATGTTTGAGGTTTGTCTTTGAATACCTCTGATTTGAGTAACCCCCAAAAGCCTTCCATAGGACCATTATCAATACATCTACCTACACGAGACATGCTTTGCTTCATAGAAGCATTTTTAATCATCTCTCTAAATAGAACACTCGTATATTGGAATCCTCTGTCACTATGAAATATAATGCCTTCGGTATTTCTTTTAATTATGGCTTTGTTAAAGGTATCCAATACTAGTTTATTATTATTTTGAGATGAGATTACATGACTGATGACTTTTTTAGCACCTAAATCATAAATAGCACTTAAATACACTTTAGATCCATTTTTTAATTTAAATTCTGTCACGTCTGTTAACCAGACTTTGTTAACTTTAGTTGTTGTGAACTCTCTATTAAGGATATTTTGAGAAGTGATTTCTGGCTTACTAAGTTTATATTGCCTTCTCTTTTTTCTAATGACAGCTTTTAATCCGTACTTCTTCATAATTCTATATACGCGTTTATGATTAACCTGGAATTTAGTATATAGTCTCAAATAAATATAAATTCTTCTATATCCATATATGCCATCATGTTCATGATAAATCCTAAAAATCTCATCTTTTAATTCGTTATTGAATCTTTCAGATTCTGAAACCTCTCTGTTTTTCCATTTATAATAACTCGCTCTCGATATTTCAAGTGCGGCGCATATCCATTTGATTGGATACTTATCTTTTAATGCTTCGATTGTCTTGTATGCTGCTATTTGCCTGATTTTCGATTCATCAACTGCCTCTCTATTTCTTCCTGCTTTTTTAATACCTCATTCTCCATTTGGAGAAATTTATTTCTTTGTTCAAGTGCTTTTATTTTTAATTCAAGTTCTTCTTCTCTAGTTAAAGCTTCAACTGGTTTTCCTTTACCTCTACCATCTACTAAACCAATATCACCATGTTTTTCATATTTTTTTACCCAATTATAGACTTGTGAATAGTTAACTTGGTACTTTTCAGCTGTCTTATTAAAGTCTCTATTATTTTCAATACAATATTTAGCTATTTCAATTCTGTCTTCAAATGTTGTTTTTCTAGTATTCATAGTGTCTACCTCCAGATATGGAAAATAAGATTTATTTTCCTTTCCTTCAGTATACTTTACCACCCAATTTTTTAAAGTAGCGTGATGTGAAATATTGTAATAGGCTGCTAGATCTGAATACGTCTTATTAGTCTCTAGATATTCTTTAACAACTTTTTCTTTAAATTCACGTGTATAGATTTTATTTCGATTCTTATTTATAAGTGCTGTTATACCATGTTGCTTATACACTTTATATTTAAATCGAATCACACTATCACTAATATCTAGATTTAACTTATCAATTACATTTTGAAAGGAATAACCTTTTTCATGCAAATCGAAGATTTCCTGATATAGTTCAACAGGTAGTCTAGTTTTATACATAAAAATACCCCCTATAGAGTTTTAGTTTTTTTGATGTCTGCTCTATAGGGGATATTACAGAGTCTTCGTGCGATACACCTTGATTTTGTACCTTTGCGCACGATATCTCAGAGTCTTCGTGCGATACACCCTGATTTCGCACCTTTGCGCACGATATCTCGGAGTCTTCGTGCGTTCTCACCGCTTCATTATATACTTCCTAATGCATTTCTTAATTTTTCTTGTATTGTCTCTTTGTCATCTTCTACAGGATTAAATTCAAATTTTTCATCATTTATAAAAACGGTTGGTACGCCTTTAATCCCTCTTTCAAATGTTTCTTGCATAATGGCTAAGGATCGGTCGTCTGCATTTTTTTGTGGTGACAAGCCTAATTCATGTTCCATTTTTCTTTCTATCGTTTCAAAATTCAATGTCCATTCGTCTTGTGTTTCATATAGGTATCGTATTATTTTAAAAGTTTCTTCGGGGTCATCGTAATCCAGATAAATATTCGCAACAGTTCCTTTAAGCAATCTTTGTTTCGTCTTATCAAAATGCTTAACGATATATTGTACTTTATTCTCATTAATATAAGGTTCTAAAACTTCGTCAGCTGCTGCAAAATAATTTAAACAATATGGGCATGCAAAATTAATAAATGCCTCAATTGTTATGTTTGCGTCTTTGCTTCCTACTGTTAAATGTTGGATTTCTGTCATAACGTTTACCTCCTATATGTTGTTATACTTATTTAACCATTTCACAGCCGATAAAGCGAATGATTATATTCAGAATTGTTTATCAATTCTATTTTAATATAAAAAAAACACTCCATAACAAAGTTATGAAGTGTTTAACTAATTGGTTAAATATTAGTTTTTGATAACGTTAACTGCTTGAGGTCCACGTTGTCCTTCTTCGATATCGAAAGTAACTGAAGCACCTTCGTCTAATGATTTGTAACCTTCAGTTTGGATAGATGAGAAATGTACGAATACGTCGTTACCATTTTCTCCTTCGATAAATCCGTATCCTTTTTCTGCGTTAAACCATTTTACTGTACCTTTATTCATAATAAAAGTCCTCCTATTGTGCTTTTGCACGTATATTTGCAATAATCAATCTTCAAACTTAAATGGACTTTATTAACTATGAATAAAACTACCAATTAATTTAATCTCGAAATATCACTTGCTACCCACTATACGCTATAAATGATTGAAAGTAAAGCTTTATGTGAAATTAAACTTTTATTTTACTTTTATCATGCGTTATAACCTATAAATAATACTTGTCTATCACTTTTAAAGATTCATCTAATTCATATATTAATGGTGCACCTGTTTTGATTTCTAAGTTTGAAATTTCATCATCTGGAATATCTTCTAAATACTTAATCAGTGCTCTTAAAGAATTACCATGTGCAGAAACTAAAGTTGTTTGATGGTTTAATAAACTTGTTGAAATATGATCTATCCAATATGGGATGACTCTATCCAATGTATCTTTAAGACTTTCTGTAACTGGCATGATTCTTCTATCTAACATTTCATACCTTCTATCATTCAAGTATTCTTCTCGTAACTTTTCATCCGCTTCCGGCGGTCTTGTATCATAAGAACGTCTCCAAATATGCACTTGTTCTTCACCATATTCTTCTCGTGCTTGATCTTTATTTTTACCTTGAAGTCCACCATAATGACGTTCATTTAAACGCCACGTTTTGTAAACTGGTATCCAAAGTTGGTGAGAATGTTTCAATAATAAATATGTGGTTTCAATTGCTCTTGTTAAAAGTGATGTATATACAACATCTATTTCGATATTTTGTTTTAATAATTTTTCACCTGAGATTCTCGCTTCATTATACCCTTGCTCTGATAACTCTACATCTGCCCAACCTGTAAATAAATTTTTCGCATTCCATTCACTTTGCCCATGTCGACATAAAATTAATTTTGGCATATGATTCGCTCCAATCTTTTAATTGTTAAGTCTATTGAACCACTAATTGCAAACTTTTAAAAATAAAAAGACCGTCCGATAGCATTTCAAAATATACCAATCAGTTCTATAATAAATAAATATCATCATAAAATGTTCAAAGGATTGAGTTGTCATGATTTATAAATTCATAAAAATCATACTCCAAATATGTATGATCTATTTTATTACCGTTCTGGGTAGTTGGATTCAAGACACATTAAACATACCTATTGCAGGTAGCATTATCGGACTTGTGATACTTTTCTTATTATTACAATTTAAAATTATAAAAGAAGAATGGATTAAAGATGGCGCAAATTTATTATTAAGTACGATGATTTTCTTCTTCATCCCATCAATCGTCGGTGCTATGAATTTAGTTGACCAAATAAACGCACAGTTTATCTTTTTAATTGTATTAGTCATCGCAAGCACATGCATTGTTGCACTCTCTTCAGGATACATAGCTGAGAAAATGTTAAAAAGGAATCATATAGAAGAAAGTGGTGATCAATCATGATGATTAAAGCTCTTTTAATGATTCTTTTAACAGTTGTCATGTACATATTCGCATTATTTATACAGAAAAAATTCAAGATTGCCATCCTACATCCTGCACTCGTTTCATCCATTGCGATTATATGTGTACTTGTGTTATTTGGATATAATTACAACGACTATATGGTCGGCGGACAATGGATTTATGACTTTTTAAATTGCACAGTTGTATGTTTAGCATATCCACTATATTTATATAGAAAAATGATTGTTCAACATTTTAAAGTCATTATCACAAGTGTATTAGTTGGGATAACGATTAATATTATTTTAATGTTTACGATTTTAAATATATTCGGTTATTCAAAAGAAATGATTGCATCCTTGTTGCCAAGATCTATAACAGCAGCAGTCGGTGTACAAGTTTCACAACAAATAGGCGGAATAGATAGCTTAGCCGTGTTGTTTATTATAGGTACAGGATTAATAGGAAGTATGCTGGGATCATATCTTATCAAAATAGCCAAATTCCAAACATCCATTGCCAAAGGACTCACTTATGGCAATGCATCACATGCTATTGGAACAGCCAAAATATTAGAAACAGATATCGAATCAGCAGCCTTCAGTTCAATCGGCATGATTCTAACAGCCTTAATCAGCTCAGTCGTAATACCATTGTTTGTTATATTAGTATATTGAGAATTTAGAGATATAGATTATAAAAAGATAGAGGTCGGAGTGAGTTGGTAGGTCTGTATGAGGTCTGTATGTTGCTTGTTTTGTATGTCTTGCAACATACAGGCGAGCTATGTTGCTTGTTTGGCCAGTCTTGCAACATACAGGAGCTCTATGTTGCTTGTTTGGGCAGTCTTGCAACATACGAAGGCGCTATGTTGCTTGTTTGGGCAGTCTTGCAATATACGGAGCTTCTATGTTGCTTGTTTGGGGAGTCTTGCAACATACGGGAGCTCTATGTTGCTTGTTTAGGGAGTCTTGATAAATACAGAGCCTCTATTTATCTTGTTTCGCCTGTCTTGATAAATACAGAGCCTCTATTTATCTTGTTTCGCCTGTCTTGATAAATACAAGGCATCTATTTATCTTGTTTCACCAGTCTTGATAAATACAAGGCATCTATTTATCTTGTTTCACCAGTCTTGATAAATACAAGGCGCCTATTTATCTTGTTTTACCTGTCTTGATAAATATGAGGCCGCTATTTATCTTGTTTCACTAGTCTTGATAAATACAAGGTCCTGAACATTGCTAGTCACACTCCACTTGCAATATTCACACCTCCAACATTGCTAGTCGCACCCCACTTGCAATATTCACACCTCCAATATTGCTAGTCGCACCTCACTTGCAATGTTCACACCTCCATCAACACTCATCTCTATATAAAAAGTAAGAAACCGTCTGAATGTTTCAGACGGTTTCCTCTATTATTCTAAATTCGCGTGTTTATTTTGCATAAATGTTTCACTTACGTTTAATTGTTCCATTAAATCCATTACGATACTATCTAAATATAATTGAGTGCTTTGTTCGAACAGACTTCCTAGTGGTTGTTCTGAACCTTTTTCATCATATTTAGTACCTGCTGGTAAAACGATCACGTCATCTGCTATTTCAGCGATTGGTGATTGTTCTTTTGTAGAAATTAATATGACATTCGCTCCGATATCTTTTGCTGTTTGTGCGAGTAATTTCAAGTGAGCTGTTGATCCTGAACCGGAGACAATCAATAATTTATCTCCTTCTTGAATAGAAGGTGTACTTGTCTCACCTACTACATAACTTTTCTTACCTAATTGATTCAATCTCATAGCAAAACTGTTCGCAACAAATGCAGAACGTCCTTTAGCTGCTACAAACACTGGATCTTCTGACAACAAGCTATTTACGAATTGCTCAGTATCCTTCAAGTCTACTTGATTTAATGTTTGCGTAATTTCATCCAATATTAATTGATAACGGCTCATATTATTTACCTTCAATAATTTCTCTACATAATTTTGCGGCTGCTTTTGGATCGTCTGCGTTAGCAATTCCTCCACCAACAATAATTAAATCTGGATTTTCATCAGCAACAGATTGAATTGTTTCTGGTGTAATACCACCTGCTACTGCTACTTTTGAATTTTTGATAACTGATTTAACTGTACGTAAGCTTTCTAATGGTGATATACCTTCAGCTTGTAAATCGTAACCAGTATGCACAGCGATATAATCTGCACCTAATGCATCTAATTCTTTCGCACGTTTTTCTAAATCTTGAACTGCGATCATATCCACTAATAATTCTTTACCATGTTTATGTGCTTCTTCAACTGCACCTTTAATAGAAGCATCTTCTGCTACACCTAAAATTGTTACAATATCTGCACCAAATTTAACAGCTTGGCTTACTTCATAACTAGCAGCATCCATAATTTTTAAGTCAGCTAATACTTGAACATCTTTAACAGATTGACTTAATTTTTCTACTGCACCTAATCCTTCATTAATAACGATAGGTGTACCGATTTCTACTATATCTACATATTCCTCAACTTGTTGTGCTAATTGAGCTGCTTCTTCTTTATTTAATAAATCAATTGCTAATTGTAATTTCATATTAATCATATCTCCTTTATCTATATTACTTTACACTAATAATTGTGATACAATGTATAAAATTATGCAATACTGACAAATATGTCACTTAGTGAAGAAATGGGGTTGTATTATGGTATTAATTAACTATAAAGAAACGGAATATTATAATTCTAAAGACTTAGCATTATCTGTTATTGGAGGTCGTTGGAAAATACCAATCATCTGGCATTTATTACAAGTGTCACCTCTTAGACTCAACGAATTAGAAAAGAAACTACCAGATATTAATCAGCGTATGCTTATTAGGCAATTGAGAGAACTTGAAGACGATCATATCGTAAATCGTACCGTATATCCGGTCGTACCACCTAAAGTTGAATATAGTCTGACACAAATAGGCAAAGATTTAGAACCTGTTGTTAATGGCATTTGTGACTGGGGAGACGAATTTTTAAACTTTTTAAATACAAAAGATAAAGCCTAATCACATATTGCTTTTAATCGCTTCATAGTTTGCTACAATAAAATAAAAAAGGGGTATTTTATGACAACTCAAAAACTTTCACAAGAAGAACAAGCTGAACTGCTTACAACTTTACAAAAGCGTTTCGAAAAATTTCCAGAACGTCATAAAAATATAGAATGGTCAGATGTAGAAAAACGATTAAATGAACATCCAGAAAAATTATGGTCCCTTAATCAAATGGAACAAACTGAAGGAGAGCCTGATGTAATAGGATTTGAAGACGATGCTTATATATTCGTAGACTGTTCGAAAGAAAGTCCTAAAGGTCGTAGAAGTGTTTGCTACGATAGAGCAGCATTAGAATCTAGAAAGAAACATAAACCAGAAACAAGCGTAATGGACATGGTTCATGAAATGAACGTTACATTACTTAATGAAGAACAATATAGACATTTACAAACACTCGGTGAATTTGATAAGAAAACATCTAGTTGGATTGAAACACCTGCAAAAATTAGAGACCTTGGCGGTGCATTATTCTGTGATTTACGTTATGACACAGTATTCACTTACCATAATGGCGCTGATTCTTATTATGGCGCAAGAGGTTTCCGAAGCATGTTAAAAATATAAAATTAAGCTTCCTCAATTTGTCTCAATAAGACAAGTTCAGGAAGCTTTTTCTATACAATCATTACCTAACCACTTACACCGTATATTCAACCGGTTATGACATAACTACTGACAAATAATGTGATACAACATACTATATAACCAAAGGAGGTTATGCTATGACAGAGCCATTCAACGTTCAACTAAACATCGACACTTCACAAACGACGACGGATATTTCAATCAGAACCTTTGAACAGGAACTTGGTCATAACCTATTAACGTATATTCAACAATTTGAAACATCCAACCATAAAATAGGTATTAAGACATCACAAGGAACGTCACTTATTTTAAAAGAAGATATCATTTTTGCAGAAGTCTTTGATAAACAACTGAACATCATAACACTCAGTGAAACACTCACAACTCGAATGTCACTCACTGCCTTACAACAAACTTTGCCTAAGCAGAAGTTCGTACAAATTAGTAAATCGTCTATCGTCAACATAGAACATATCACCAAAGTATCACCGTCATTCTCAGGGAATTTATATGCAACTTTATCCAATAATAAAAAAGTAACCATTTCAAGAAGGTATGTTAAAAATTTAACTAAAATATTAGGTATATAAGGAGGAGAACATTATGAACAAAATCTTTAAATCTATTCTACAAGGTATCGGTATAGGAAGCAGCATTATGCTCATATTCATCGCAATATTTGAAGTAACAATTGACTTCCAAGCAGTATTCAGCGTTTATATATTCGGTGCCATTTGTGGATTTCTACCAATAGTTTATGAAATCGATCAAATACCACTTTTATTCAAACTCATCATTCATTTAGGCGGCAGTATCATTACGTTCTTTATCGTATCAACAATTAATAACTGGATACCATTACAACCAGCACCACTCATTGGCGGACTCACAACCTTCGCACTGATATTCCTCGTTATCTGGTTTATATTTATGTATCTCAATATTCAGCAAAGTAAAAAAATAAATACAAAACTTAAAAAAATGTAAACAAAGACCCTTAAGGTTCACACCTTAAGGGCCTTATTTTCCGTTTTTACATGTTTTACTGAAATATCTGAAATTCACACGATATAAATTCCTTATCACACAAATGTGTAATCAATACTAAAATATATTATCTATTCATATCTTCTAAACTCATAATCGATTTCCCCATTGATTATGAAAACTTCTCTTATTTAGTGCTTAAAATCTTATAAAGTATAATTTTAACGCCATGAAAAATTTATAAACCTAAAACTCCCCAAAACATTCTTTGAATCATTTAAATCCCTCTAAAATTCTTTATAACCTATAATAACCCTTTCAAAAAGAGAAAACGTACAATATCACATTAAAATTAAGCTTAACTACAATTATAATCAATTAATAAACTGTGCTATGAACAAATATGTGTAATGCTTTAAACAAAATGTACTACCTATGTGCCAATCGCATCTTCAAAGTGACGATTCAAATATAAACAAATTTCATTTATCGTATCAATCGTCTCACCAAACAAAGCAGAACTTCGTTTGAGAACCTTAAAGTGCTTTTGGTCTTCCTCTAGCCTCACGCATGCAAATATAAAAATTGAATTGAAAAATTCAGTCTGATCAGTAAGAGACTCTCCATATCTCTCGTCCAAATCATCCAAAATATCATCCAAACTTATATCTTTCGGAATCGCCAGTTCCTCCACTCTATGCATACCAATCTTACCTTCAGTAATAAAACCTTGAATGTCGTAAAATTCAAATTTAATGATATTGCACATCTTAACCTCCTTTCCTTGGGGTTGTTATAGGTTATACTCTTATTATATTCAGGACTCATTTAATGTCAACTATTTTCTATTCTTTTTTTATACAAATTCTTTAAAATACAATGAAACGCCGTTAAATCAACGTTTTATAAGCCATAAAATTTAAAAATGTCTCAAAATAAGTAGTTCAAAATCGTAAAATTTTCAAAAAAATTTATTAGACATAATTTAAGTAATAGTAATATTTAAGACACTTTAAACTTCAAAAAATGTAATATAAAAATTAAATTTTTCTCAAAAAAAGTGAAAGAAAAACAAAAAAATCTGCAAAAAATCGACAAAAAAAGACACGACGTAAAAAGTCGTGTCTGGGATTAGAATATTTTTAAAATGGTACCATCTTTAATTGGGACAATATAAACTTATTCAGATCATAATAATAATCCTCATATTTTTGATTTAATTCATATCCATCCCAATTTTCATAAAGTGATTCTTCAACAATAAGTTTCATGCCACCATTTGAATACTCTTCTATAATTGTTTTTATTTTACCCTTATTATCATCATCTATTAGTGATTCTAACTCGTTTGATAATTCTGGATCAGTAAATGCTAGATTTAATAATAAATTTTCTTCCATTGGTGTTAAATATGTACTTCGTGTTTCTTTACCTTTCTTTTCAAGCTGTACTCTTGAAGCATTTTTAAATCCAATTGATGCTGCTAAAATAAATAAATGCTTAGTTTCAAATTTCTTTTCTTGTTTTAATTTAGCAAAAGTTTCGTACACGCTTGAATACTTTTCATCAGCATAAAACAGTAATTGATTATCTCTTAAAATCCCCATCTAGTATCCTCCTCTTGTAGCCATTTTTTCATCAATTGAAACATATTCAATTTCAGAATGATGTACATCAATTTGATTAATTCTGTACCAACTTCCTAGTCTATTTGTACGCTTAAATACTCTCTCTTCACTTGGTGTTAATTCTGTATCTGTGACTAATAATATCCATTGTCCTGTTAAATCTGGAATCTTCTCAATTAAATTATCTCTGTTCATACCACTAAGTCTGTTAAATGGCGAATCCATGAATAAAGGATAATCTATTTTTTCACCAGAATTTTCTCTTGCTGCAATCTTAGCTAAGGCAGTAATAAATGATAATGCTAAAATTTGTCTCTGACCTTGTGATATATCTTGAGTAATCTTATATTCATTTCTATTAATAGCACCAATTTCAAAGTTTTTATCTATTGTAACTTTATCAATAATGTTTATATCTTTAGGATCTATTAAAGTTTTAAAGATTTCTGTAGTATAAGTACCAATTAAGGAACGTACATCATTACTAAAAGTATCAGATATCTTTTTCAGTTCTTCTTCAAGTTTATACATTAATTTTAATTTTTGTTTTTCAATTGTATATTTACTTTCTTTATCAATAAGTTCTTGGTACTGATCTTTTATTTCCTTCAATTCCATTTCTAAGTTATTAAGTTTATCTTTATTTTTTTCTAATTGGACTGTCATATCAATTTTCTTATTAGTATCTTGATCTATCATTGTTTGAATAGTTGATAAATCTACAGTATTTCTTGCTTGTTCAGCAATATCATTTTCTAAATCTTTAATTTGAATATTTGTTTTATCAATTTTTTCAATTGTTTCTTTATATTTCTTGATTAGACTCTCTAAATCTTTTGTATCATCTTCAAATTGTGGCTCTTTATCTTCAATTAAGCTTAATAATCTTCTAGCAATATCATATGTTTCTGAATTATTCTGTTCTTGTATTAATATTTCAATATGATCTCGAGCAGTATGATTATCACTTAAGTTATTTGCACAAATTATACATTCATTATCTGTAATGGATTTTTCAAGTATTTCTCTTGGAATACTAATTTTTCTATCACCTAAAAAATTCTCTAAAAATAATTTGTTAGTTTTAAAAATATCTCTTGCTAGTAAATAAGGCATACTAGAAAATGACAAATTAAACAACTGAGATTTCAAACTTTCAAGCTGTTGATTTAAAGTTAATAGAACCGATTTTTTGTCTTCAATTCTATCTCTTTTTTCTATAATATTTTTATTTTTATCTAATGTTATATTATGATTTGCAATTGACTCATCAATTGAAGATATTTCTTCATTAATTTTATTATTTGTTTGGTTTAGTTCTTCGATTTCTAAATCTATATCATTAATTTTTTTAGATAAAACTGTTACATTACCATCAGAAGAAGAACTAGTTAATTTATAGTTTAATATCTTACTTTCATCTTTTAATACCTTTTTAGCAAAATTTATTTTGTCTATTTGTAAGAGATTAAATATAGCATTTTTTACTTCTGACCTTACCTTGTTATCAAATTTAGCTAATGTATCAATTTTTTCTGCATCAAAGAGAAAGAAGTCTTTAATTTTTTCATTCATAATTTTATTGATTTTCAAACTTATCTCTTGCTTATCTTTTAAATAATCAGGCATAACATTTCCTGTTTCTGGATCTATTTGCGTTAAAGATACTGATTTTTCCCGTTCTGTTATAATTGAAGGTGATTGTTTAAAAGCACTAATTTTTCTACTTATTTCATATACAATATTTTCATGTTCAAACCTTAAAGTAACTGTTGCTTCACCAGTCCCTGAACTATTCTCATTCAAATATTTAAAATTAGTTAAATGGATCTTATCATTACCAGTATCTTGAGAAATTTTAGTAGACCCAAATAGCACAAACATAATTGCCCTATATATACCTGTCTTACCTTTACCATTTTCCCCAAATAAAATTGTTGTATTACGAGTACCTTCATAAGCGAAATCAACAGTTTGTTTACCATAATATTGTCTAAAATTATTAAGTTCTAATCTAATTAACTTCATCTTTATGTTCCCCTTTAACATATTTATTTATATTGTTTTCAAACCTATTAATTGCTGATTTTTCTTCTGAAACTGTATCAGAATTTGCTAAATCCTCTAAGAATGGTCTTAATAAATCTTCATACTCTTTGTCTAATTCTGCCAAATGCTTGCTCAATTCATTATTTAATGTTGCCATTTTCAAACATCTCCTTCATTTCTTTATATACTTCCCAAGGTTTTTTATACATTAAATGCGACAAATTATAGTCATTCAAAATATTCCCCATATAAAGTTTTGTTTTACTATAATTTAATGCACTGTTACTAAATTCAGTAAATCTAGGTAATTCTTTAGAAGCAATTTTATTAAAGTCATCAAAAGGTAAGCCTAATGGAAGAACAATATAATCATGTAATTTTGCATACCTTTTACCAGTATGCTTTCTTAGAATTCTACCTCTTCTTTGAATAAATTCTTTTGGATTCGAAGTACTAGCTAAAAAGTATGCACTTCTAGTTGCTGGTATATCAACACCCTCATCTAAACATCTAATAGCTACTAATACTTGAATCTGTCCTTCATCAAACATTTTTAGTAATTTTTCTCGTTCTTTATTTTTTATTTCAGAATTAAATTTACTAACTTTTAACCCTAATTCATATAATTTTTTTACTATAATATCTATTTCTCCAGGAGCACAATATACAAGTGTATGCTTTAAATTAGGTAAATCCTCTTCTTTAATATCTTGTATAAACTGAGGAATTTTATTTTCTGCTTTATAAATTAAATTTGCACGTTTTGAATAAAGCCTCTCCAATTTTTCTTTTTCCTCATCGGAATCCTTTTTTAATAAGTTAAATATTTGCATACTAATTTTGTTGTACTCCGACATCTCTTTTTCACTAAAATTAACGATATGAGGATAATATTCATAAGGTGTGAGTTTATCATTTTCAATTGCTTGATCAAGATCATATTGATATACAACATCACCAACTGATTTTTTTATAAAAAATGTACCTTCTTCATCCCACCATCTATCCGGTGTTGCCGACAAACCTAATCTTCCATTAAATTTATCGAAAGGAAAATCTCTATATCCGTTATATGTTAAAGAATGACATTCGTCACATATCAATAAAGATGGTCCTATCATGCGGTTGAATATATTTTTAAAACCAACTGATGATGCCGTTTTATAAGTCGTTAAAAAAACTTGTTCATCAATTAAACCTAGATTATATTCTTGTACAATTTTTTTAGCTTTATTAAACCATGTTTGTTTAGAATTCATACATTTTAGAACATCTATATCTAAAATACTTTCAACATCTTTTGACCATTGTTCTATAAGATGTTGAAATGGAACAATAATTATTATGAGAGCGCGTTGTTGGTTCTTTTTAAACCTTTTTGCGGCTAATAAACTTGTTATTGTTTTTCCGGTGCCTGTTGCCATTTCTAAAATTCCAATATTCTGATTATTAATCCAATTATTTATTGCTATTTTTTGATAGTCTCTTTCTTCAACTTTATCAGTTTTTTGTTTCTCGCTCTTCGATGTGTATAAATTATATTTTTCAATATCTTTTCTATAGGAAATTAACCCCCTATTAATTGAATCAGGCATATCCATAACTTCTAATTCTCTTGTTCTGTTATGCCAAAGATTATCAAAGTCACTTTTTGAATTTTCAATTCTATGTATATCTCTGATGTCAGAGTATACATCAATTTTTTCAAAATTTTCACGTAAACCATAATATGTTTCATTTGCAGATCCAGAAAAGGCTATCGAATAACCAGTTTCATCTGTAAAAACACCAAATTTTTCATGATAAATAGCATTTCCTTTAGTAAAAGCTATCTTAAATTCTAATTGCTCTTTAAATATTAACCACGAAATAACATTCAATGTATCGTCTTCAATTGTTTTATAACCTAATTTAATTTCTTTTAACAAATTCTCTTCAATTATTTCTTCTTTTGCTATATGGCCTTTTTCAATAGCTTCTATATCATCTTCCGATAATTTAGGATTAGCAACTATTCGTATTTTCCCTCCATTTTCTAAAAATACTTCTAATCCTCTAGCTAATAATTTAAAGCTTTCACTCGTAAAATAACCTGATGCACGATCATATGAAACTGAATTTTTTAAACAAGGATAATAAAAATCTTCATATATATTACTATCACTCGACCTATATTGTAATTTAAAGTCTAAATTATTTAACATATTAAACTTCTCCTCTTTCAAAGGTAAAATAACCAATGTCATCAAATTTTAATCTATCTAAATTTAAAATAACGTAATATAATCTATCAGCTTTTATATTAACTAGTAATTTGCTTTTTAAATAATTTAAAAACACATTACTTTCATAAGCATCTCTATAATTATTTTCAAGCTCGTAATAGATAACATCTTCATATGTTTTAAATTCTTTCGACACAATAGGCAACTCGTATTTTGAACCTTGATATGCTTCGATTAGTGAATAACCATTAATTTCAAGAAGGTATGCAATTAAATTAGGTGTTAATCGATTTAATTCTTCATAGTTTATATCAATTTGTTCTAAATCGTTTTTATTAAGATATATCTTATCTTGGAGAAGTTTATCTGCTTTTTTCTTAACCTCTTGTAAAATATCTTCATCAAATACAGTATCTTTCAGATTTAAAAATAGATCATTATCGTATGGTGCTATTTTATTGTCTTCTATTAGATTATCTCTAGTCTGATAATATTTTTGCCTTGAATATCCTTTGTAAACGATACACTCTTCTAATTCTTTATTTGAGAATATATTTGGTAATTCATTCGTAATTACATCTTCGATTTTTCTAATTTTACTATCTTTAACATATAAAAATTGTTTTTGACCTCTGATATTGTCTAATTTAGACTTTATAAACTGTGAAAAACCATATAAATTATCTATATGATATTTCTCAAGTAAAGGTTTGTATTTATCATCTAATGACATATCCATAAATAGATCTACTGTATAGATATATTCTTTGTTAAATTCATTTTTAATTAAATCGATGACTTCTTCAAAAAATGGTTCATCTTCAATTCCTTTGATTGATACGACATCATTAAATCCATTAATAAGAATATCATTCATCCTCGCAATTAATTGCTCTAATTTTGTATTACTCCATTTCAAATCATTTAATAAAGTTTTTACATTCGCTGGGCTATTTCTTTCTATATATTTCATTAAAATTTCTTCGGAAGATAGTGACTTTGCGTCTTTTTCATAAATATATAATGTATTTTGATAACCAATTTTATATTCATCTTCATAAAAGTTCTTAATAATAGAATAAAGATGTGTATATGAATTAACCTTATTATCAATCATTAATGTATGATTATTATTAAAAATATCTCTTGGATCAACGTATGGATAATTAGTTAATCCTTCATCGATAATCTCTTTAAGTTGACTAATAAACTGCTTATCTACTTCACTGAAATCATCATACTTATAAGTGTTTCTATCCACTAAAATTACATTTTCTGCACTTGCTACTCTACTAAATAAACTCCTTTGATTAGAAGTTATCTCCATTCCTAACATGGACTTTATTAAATTTTTTACCTTAATAAATCCATCTTCGTTATTAGTAATAATTTCATTTCTGTTATTATCAAAAACATATTCAATAGCTCTAACAATACTTATACTATTCTGCACAAATTTATCTTCTGCAAAGATATAGTTAAATTCATTAAATATAAATTTAAGTATTTCGAACTCTGTTTTATCAATAAATGGAATTTCATTTATTTTAATAACGAGTGTGTCATCATTCAGTTTTGAACTCACATAATCTTTTATTCTACTGTAATGCGTCTTTAATAAAATAATATCTAGTTCATCTATAATAATAAATTTTTCACTTTTCTCTAATATTAGCTTTATTAAATAATTAGATTCTTTTATATTTAAAACATTTTCCAATTCATCTATATGTACTTGATTATTCTTTGTGAATAATAATAATAATAAAGTTTCAATTGTATTGTGTATTCCGTTAGAGATGATATTCTTTCGTACTTTTTCTTGAATTTGTCTAACTCTTTCTCTAGTTACTCCAATGTTAATTCCTATTTCACCTAACGTTTCCCCACGCGCTCTACCACTTATAACTTTTTTCTGATTATCATTTAAAGATTGGTCAATAAATGTTTTTATTTCTGAAACTTTAAAGACTTTTTCTATATAATCTATAATTATTTCTATCAATGTATAATCTTCTAACTGATTACCAAGTTCATATATATACCTTTTATCATCACGAAAAAGATTAGAAATTTTAGTTATTTTTACAAATTCATTAATTCTATAGTGACTTATCAACTTATAATTCATATGATTTTTTAAATTTGTCAAGCTTTCATTCATTTTTTTATAGTAATTATCCAAATTAACATTATTATCTTTACTATTATTACTTAAACGTTCAATCAAATTTAATCCATATTTATATGGTTCATCTTTTTGTAAGTTTTCTTCACTAAAGTAAATATTTATAAAATCAGCATAATTAATATTATTTTCTTCTAAAGTATATCTAAGCTCATTATTGAAAATATCACGATAGTCTTGTCCGCCTGGTTTTATCATGTTATTTAGTTCAAAGTATTCATATAGCTTTTTTATATAAGTCTTACTTACTTTCTCTCTTTTCTTATAATCTTCTATAAGCATCTTAAATGATCTATAATTTTTGTTTTTTTGATATTTACAAAAATCTTTAAAGTGATCGAACTCATCTCCAAAAATTAATTTATCCATATCATATCCAAATCCATTTACATAGGTTAAAACCTTTTTCTTGGATTTTATATTTGAACTATACACTAACTCAAATCCACTACTTAAAAGCTCTCTTTTAAAATATTCTCTTTTTTCTTTGGGAATATATTTATAAAAGCCTTCTAACGGCATATAGTTAAAAAAAGATCTGAATTAATATTATGGTCCGAAATAAGATTAGATAATGAGAACATATTCAACGATAGCGATTCAAACCTTTTCTTATCGTCTTCAACATATATATATGGATATAAATTATATTCAATTTTATGAAATAAATTAGTATTCCACTCCCCTTTAAAACTGATTCCCCTAATATAAAGCTCTTTCAAAAACAAATTAAAATCACGTTGATCATCTATGTATAATTTTCTTAAGTTAACGATCAAATCATCACAATAATATTTTTTCATAAGTTGGCTGTGCGTTTCTACTTTCTTTAAATCTGTATAATGAGGTATATCGACAATCTGAGACATTTAATCCTCCTTAGATCTATATAAATAAATTAAAATAATCTTTATCTACATTTTATACAATTATACTACATTTACAAGAAAATGTTTTGAAATATTACGTTAATAATTTCATATTAAATATATTTCTTTATTTTATTAGACTTATAATTTTTTTTGCTTATTAATACTTTATTTTTACTGTGTTATATTTTTAATTTATCCTTATCCCCCCACAAAAAAACCCAACATGACTTTAATGTCATGCTGGGTTTATAACTTCCGCTTCTACCTCATTATCAAAGTGATAACCGATTGTATATGTTGTGACTGTGTTTTCTAATATAGGACTTTCGCTATCTTCTCTGTTATGTCGTACGTTCTTATGTGCTTCTTTGAATACGTCTGATTTTAACCAGTTTTTGAAGCATTGTTCTGATTCCCAGATTGTAAGTATTTTTACTTCGTCGTATTCTTCGAGGTCATTCGTTTTTGTTACATACATTTTCTTGAATCCTTCGATTGTTTCTATACCTTGTCTCATATAGAATCTTTCTATTGTTTCGTCTGCTGTTCCTTTATAGAGTTGTAATTTATTTTCTGCCATAAACATGTTATTTCCTCTTTTCTATTTTATACTTTTACGAGTTTGGCTACGACGACGATTCGTCCTGATGTGAGTGAATATGGGTCTTCACATGTTGAGAGTGTGACAATCTTGTCGTTTTTATTTACTTCTGTTGTTGTTGAGATTTGTGATTTTTTTAATGTTTGTTCTAGAAATTGTTCATACGTTGCTTTGTCTTTAAAGTCTGTTTGTATGTAATTATCTTTTGTTGTCGTTTCATATGCGCTAATGACTTCTAATTGATATTTACCGTATTGTGTGTCGTACTGGATTGTTTTATGTTGATTATAAAATGATTGATCTAAATATTTTTCTACGACGTCAAACATGGTGTTATCTCCTACGTGATGTCCATATATGACGGTATTCATTTTATCGTGCTTTGGTGTATTACGATAATCCATAAAGATACTACCTTTTCTACTTTCTTGTTGTTCAAAGTCTTTCTTTAAGTAGTCTTTGTTGTCTTTCGATTGTAGTATTGGATAGTTCAATGATGTGCCTTCTAGATGTATCCACCCTATGATATCTTTGTTGATGTTGCTAAGTTGTTTGAATTGTGGTCGCACGGTATTAGTGTTTGTCATTTGTGTGTAATTTTGTTGTAAATGAATGTAGCGTTCTTCCGCTTCTTTATCTTCTTGCTTATTGTGAAACATGACATATCCAGACCATATGATGACAGCGACTAATGCTATTTGAATGATTTTAATGATGATTTTCATGAGGCGCTCTACCCTTTCTCTTACAAATCAACATGCCACATTCTGGGTCATGAATGATTTTCGCATCGATATTATATACGCGTGCAATAAAGGATTCTGTTACGACTTCTTCTGGAGGTCCTTGGATGACTTGATTGTTATGTATACATACGATTTCATCACTATATTCTATCGCTTGGTTAATGTCATGTAACACCATAATAATGGTGATATTAAAGTTCTCTTTCAGTGATCGGATAATGTCCAACACTTGATATTGATAGTTTAAATCTAAGTAAGTCGTTGGTTCATCTAGCAACATATATTGTGGTTCTTGCGCAAGTGACATTGCGATATACACACGTTGTAATTCTCCGCCTGACAATTCACTAATGGGTTTATCTTGAAAGTCTTCTAATTCTAGTTGATGTAACACATGCTGAATGACTTCTTCTTGTTTGATATCTTTCTTCAATATGGATTGGTAACTATATCTACCACATTGTACGACTTCTTTTACTGTAAAATCTTCTGGCGCACGGTTAGTTTGATGTACGGTTGCTAACTGCCTTGCTAACGTCTTTCTATTTAATGATGAAATAGCTTGATTATCTAAGTAAACAATACCTTCACTCGGCTCTAAATTACGTGATAATATCTGTAACAATGTTGATTTACCTGATCCATTAGGTCCAATGATAGTTGTAATGGCGTGCTTTTTGAGTTGTATGTTTAACGATTTAAAAATATGCTTTCGCTGGTATTTGAAACTAACGTTCTCTGTTCGCATGGACATACGCTCCTTTACAAATAAGGTAAATCAAGAATGGCCCACCTACTACAGTTGTTATCGTACTCGCTGGTATCTCTAAAGGTGGCGCTATTGTTCGACCTGCTGTGTCTGCTAATAATACGAGCCAGGCACCAAATATAATGGAATAAGGTATGACTTTTTTATAATTCGTCCCAACGATACGTCTTATAATATGTGGCACGATTAAGCCTACAAATGCTAATTGACCTACGATAGCTGTTGCACTACTTGCTAAAAATACAGCAACTAAACCGACGATGAGGCGGTATTTCGTGATATTAAAACCAATATTATGCGCTTGTTTATCTTCGAATGATAACAAGTTCACTTTGTTTACTAACATGAGTGCGAATATAATCCCTATTGTTGAAGTGACGGCGATTATATAAACATCTTGCCATACTTTCATCGTTAACCCTGTCGGTAACTGCATAACAGGACTCATAGATAAAAGCTCTATTACACCATTTAACATGGCATATATCGCAACACCTACTAATATGAGTCTAATCGGTGTTATGTGATAACGAGATACTAAAAGGAATAATATAAGAAACGGTATAACCCCACCAATAAAGACGAATATCGGTAAATAGAAATACAAGGTAGGTAAAAATATAAGTATGACACCTCGTGCAACAAGTGCACCAGATGTCACACCAATAATATTCGCTTCAGCTAGAGGATTTTGTAATACCGCTTGTAGCAAAGCCCCTGATACACTCAGAGCAGCTCCAACAAATAACGCGATGAATATTCTTGGCATGCGTAAATCAATAACTGCATCTACTTGAGGTTCAGTACCTGTTGTGAGTTTCGTGATGATTTGTTCTATACTTAAAGGTAACTTCCCACTTACAAGCGATATATAAATTGTTATGACAAGCATACATAACATGATCCAGAACGTGAGTCGCGAATATTTTTTCATGTTTTAACCTCTTTACTTATTATATAAAATGTCATAAAGCTGTACTAACGCATCGTCAGCTTTAATACTTGCTGTTATGCCAAATGGTATTTCTTCTAAATCATAAACTCTATTATTTTTAACTGCGTCAAAGTGTTTCCATATATCATTTGTACTAAACTCTTTTTTAAACATTTCTTTTACTTGATCTGGAAAACCATGTGGCAATCTTAAAATAATATCAGGATTGACTTTATAAAGTTCTTCCGTATTAGAAGATAAATAAGCTCTTGATTCATTTTGTATAACATTCTCTCCTCCGGCAATTTTCACTAAATCACCAATATAAGAGTGTTCTGTTGCTACAAGATAACTACCAGGCACACCCATAAGAATTAGTACTTTAGGGCGTTCTTTGCCTTGAATCTTAGCTTTAATTTCTGCTTCGGCATTTTCAAACTTGTTATTAAGTTTTTTAGCCTGTTCTTTACGGTTGAACGTATTACCCATTTCGGTGATAGATTTCTTCAAACCATTTAAACTGTCGTAATCATAATAAGTACCTTTCATTTTAAGTTGTTCAAACACAGGATCCATCTCTGATTTAATTGTTGTAACCGTTAATACATGTGTTGGATTAAGTGATTTTACAACTTCAACATTCGGTTTCTTAGGCTGACCAATTTCAGGTACATCTTTGTATCGCTTCGGTAAATCTTTATAAGTTGTCGGTTTACCTACGATATCTAAATCTAATGCATCTAAAGTTTCCGTTAAAGCTACAGTAGTTGGTACGATTCTGAATTCTTCTTTCTTCTGTTTACTTGCAGGTTCTGATGATTTACTAAAGTTGATGTTACAAGCCGCAAGTAGACAGCTACATATAAGCATTAAACTTAATAGCGATTTAATCTTCATTTAGATGCTCGCTTCTTACCTAAGAAGAATGAACCAGCTAATAACAATACTGCACCACTGAAGATAAGTGCATATGTCATCGCATCTCCACTGCTACTTGTTGAAGGATTAACGAGTTTCATGTTTGTTGAACCATCTGCGTTACGATCGAAACTTGGATTGGCTTTATCTGCACTTGTAGAACTTGTTGCATTGTTACCACTTGTCACAGCTTGATTTGCAGGTGTGGCAGGTGATGAACTATGATTTGTTGAACTATTTGCTGCAGATGAAGCATTCGAAGATTCGGCTTTTTGGTCATCTGACGGTATTGTCTGATTGTGTTGAACATTATTAGAATCATGACCTTTAGTGTCATCATCTTTACTTGGTGTGCTGACAGGTTGTTGTTGTTCATCACTTGTGTCTGTATTTCCGTTGCCAGATGCCGCTTCTTTATCAAATTCAATTCGTGTTGTGTAATGATTGTCGTAATTAATTGCTGGTACAACAATGTGCACTTTAGATGTTAATACTTTTAAATCTTTCGGCTTTTCAAAGCGAATGATTTTTGTATCTGCAGATTGATCTTCTGACACGGTTGTGACATTTAATTTTTTATCATGATCGAATAATTCAAACGACTTCCAATATGAAGCTGATTTCAATGTTAGTTCAACATATTGTTTACCATTTTCTTCAACAATACGTGCAGGTTTCACCATATATTGGTCCATATAAGATATTTCACTTGAACCATTTTTATAGACCATGTAACCTAACGTTGAAGTTGCTTTTTCTTGTTGAGTTGATCCTTGGTTGGAGCCAGACGGATTTTTAACTTTATCAGGAATTGGCACTTCTTTTTTTGTTATCGGCTTATTATCATTCTTAGGTGTTTCGTTCTTTGATATATCCTTCTTTGGTGATTCATTCTTTGATGTATCTTGCTTTGGAAGTTCTGTTTGTGGTTTCTCATGATTCGTATCCTTGGCAGGTGCTTGTTGTGTATCTTCATTATTCTGCGTTGTATTATCTTGCTTTTGGTCAGTCGTTGATTGGTTTGAATCATCTTTTGCTTTATCGTTTGAATCTACTTTTCCTGTATCTTGTTGATTTGAATTCTGAGTTGTCGGTGCACTAGGAATAACTTCTTTAAAATTTACATGAGTTGTATATTTGTTGTCATAATTGATTGCCGGTACAACAATGTGAACTTTTGAAGTAAGCGATTGACTACCTGGTTTAACTTTAAACTTAATGACTTTTGTATCAGCTTGATGATCTTCTTTAACTGTTTGAATGGCAATTGCGCCTGATTCATCATACAGTTCAAATGACTTCCAATAAGAAGCACTTTTCAAAGTCATCTCAACATACGTTTCCCCATTCTCAAAATATACCTTTGCTGGTTTCACCATATATTGATCCATATATGAGACTTCATTTGATTTATCTTTATTTACAACAAAATCAATTGTCTTACTTTCCACTGCTGATGCTTGTTCTTCTGCTGCTTCAACTTTTTTCATTGTTGTATGACTAAGCGGTTCATAAGTGTTGAATGAAAGAGTTGAGAATAATAAAGAAAACGCTAATAGTGACTTAACATTTTTCTTCATTAATTATGACCTCTTTTCAATTTTTTATTGAACATAAACGTAACGATTAATAACATACCCGCAACAATTGGAAGGACTGTGATCATTACTGGTGTGCCTGCGCTCGTTTGAGGATTTTTCACATCTTGTGAAGTTGTAGAAGTAGTAGAACCACTAGATGGTGTACTACTATCTGAACTAGTTGATGCTGCTGTTGTTGAATCTTTTGAAGCATCACTAGATGAATCTGCTGCAGCCTGTCCAGAAGGTTCTTTCACGTCAAATGTGATTTTATATTTGTTATCGTATAAGAACGGTTTACCATCGACTTTTTCATTGATATAAACATCAATTGTTCCAGCAAGTTGTCCAGATGTAGAATTCACTTTAAAGCTAGACGTTCTAACGTCTGAACCTTTATCTTCACTTACGATACTTTCAGCAGAACCATCAACTGTAATACCTTTAATCCAATGGCTATGATTCATCGTTAATTGAAGTTGCTTTTCACCATTCTTAACAACTAACTTACCTGGTTTATTAAAATAATCATTTGCAATCGAAACATCTGAAGTACCATGTTTCAATACTGTGTAATCAACGTCATAAGTACCATCCTTCACATCAGCAGAAGCCACCTTACCTACACCTACTGATAATAAAATAAGTACTAATAACCCAATATTTAAAACTTGTTTAAACCTTTGCATAATATACCTCCTTTGTAAATTTATTGAAATTCTCCTTCCATCTTATAATTTAATTGATAATAGTTATCAATGTCAATATTATTTTCTGTTTTAATAAATAATTGGTCTTTAAAATTTTATTTCACGGAATTTAAAAAATAGATTAATGGAATAATTTAGGATGTGACTTAATAACATATAAATTTGAACATTCTTACTTTTATATGTACAATGGATGTAATAACTGAATAAATGTCCACTGGAAGTGCCTTATTATAGGCTGAGACTGAAGTAGTGACTTCGGGATTCCTTGAACCTGATCCAGTTCATACTGGCGTAGGAAAGTGGCGTATATAAGCTTACTTATACTTATAATTAAATTTTTACGCTATTTTTCTATCCAGAAAAATAGCGTTTTTTATTTGGAGTGATTTCATTGTTTATTGCTGTTACACCGTATAAAGACTTAGATGTTGATGATTTAGAACATTATATAGAGATTGCTGAAGAGATTGATTTGTTATTACTGAGAGTGCCTATGACACGTAATGATCTATGCTGGGCGCTTGATTATTTATTAGCAAATGGCTTTCCGCAAACGAAATTAATGATTCATTCTGATATGGCCATACTTGAAAAATATGATTTAAATTTTATTCATTTTCGTGAAGATGACGTGCACGCATTTGAATATAAAAAACTTCATCCTCATATATCAGTCAGTATGTCTACACATTCAGTTGAAAGTGTGAAACGTGCACGTGAGTGGTCTTTAGATTTCGTATTCTTTGGTCACGTGTTTGAAACACGTTCTAAACATGGTCTTAAACCAAGGTCTTCTAAAGAAATAACAAATGCAGTATCTATAGATATTCCTGTTTATGCAATTGGTGGTATAGATACCCATTCTATTAAGTCGTTACCTCATGGTTTTAAAGGTGTTTGTGCAATTTCATTTTTCAGAGATCGAAGTTTGCGTGAAATTCAGTTATTAAGAGAGGAGTGGCTTGCATATGTATGACGTGTTAATTGTTGGTTCAGGCGTCATGGGCATGTCTATTGCACGTGAATTAGCAATTAAGAATGATTCTTTGTCTATCGCTGTGATAGATCGAGATGTGCCTGGATTACATGCATCTTATAAAGCTGGTGGCATGTTAGGTGCACAAAATGAATTTATTGAAGATACACCCCTTTATCAACTTGCATTACGTTCGAGAGATTATTTCGAATCACTTAGTCATACGTTATATAAAGAGACGAATATCAATATTGATTATCAAGCGCACGGTTTAATTAAAATGGCCGCTTCACGAGAAGATATCGACAGCTTAACAGCGCAATATCTTTTTTTGAACAAACGCGATCGTTCAGTTACGACGTTAGATAGTCAATCACTTCGTCATCTTTCAAATCATACGATTGCTTATAATCATAAAGCGATTTATATTCCATTTGATGGACAAATTAATGCTAATCAATATGCTAAAGCTTTATTGAAATCTATTGAGTATAAAGGAATTGAACGCATTTATCATACTGAAGTTAAATCCATTCATCGCTTAAATGATTCGTTTAAAGTGCTCACTGCAAACCAAATTTTACTTTCCAAAAAAGTTATAGTTGCTGGCGGTGCATGGAGTCATCAGTTATTAACCGACTATGAAATTGAGCCTAAAGTAACAGGTGTTAAAGGTGAAGTACTACTGTTAGAACATCCAGACTTAAAATTAGAACAAACACTTTTTATGACGAATGGCTGTTACATTGTGCCGAAACGTGGCAATCGATTTTTAGTGGGTGCGACAAGTTATGTAGATGACTATACTGTAGGCACATCAGTTGAAGGAGAAAATTGGTTAATGCGTCAAGCGTGTAAATACATTCCATTATTATCAAGTAGCCGACTCATTCATAAATGGTCGGGAATTAGACCATACACTGATAATGAATGGCCGATTATGGATGAAATCGATAAAGATTTATATATTGTTACGGGTCATTATCGTAATGGCATATTACTGTCACCTATCATCGGCAAATTAATGGCTGAATGGATTATTTATGAAGAAAGACCTACGTTATTAGAATCATTTAAAGTGAGGAGGTGTGTCCATTTATGAAATGTATCATTAATGGTGATGAATTTAATTTTGAAGATGCGTTAACGTTGTCAGATTTACTAGACTCGCTGGAATTAGATAAAGATAGAATCATTGTCGAATGGAACGATACACTCATCAAAAGTGAACAATTTAATGATATTACTGTTAGAGAATCAGATAGATTAGAACTACTAGAATTTGTTGGAGGCGGATAAAATGTTAAAAATAGGACCATATGAACTCAACTCAAGATTATTATTAGGTACTGGTAAATTTAAAGATGAAGAAACACAATCTAAAGCAATCCAAGCATCAGGTACAGAAGTGCTCACTTTTGCTGTAAGAAGAATGAATCTATATGACAAATCATTACCGAACCCATTAGCAAATGTTGATTTAAATCGCTTTATTACTTTTCCTAATACTGCTGGTGCACATACTGCTGAAGAAGCAGTACGTATTGCAGAAATTGCCAATCATGCTGGGCTTTGCAACTTAATTAAAGTAGAAGTCATTGGTGACGATAAGACTTTATTGCCAGACCCAATCGAAACTTATAAAGCATGTGAAATATTATTAGATAAAGGCTATATTGTCTGTCCATATATTTCGTGTGATGTTGTATTAGCTAAACGACTTGAAGCATTAGGTGTTCACGCGATTATGCCACTAGCTTCTCCTATTGGAACTGGTAGAGGTCTTAATAACCCACTCAATTTAAGATATATCATTGAACAAGCTAACATACCCGTTATTGTGGATGCTGGTATTGGTTCACCGAAAGATACTTGTTACGCGATGGAACTTGGTGCAGATGCAATTTTATTAAATACTGCCATTTCTGGTGCGAAAGACCCAGTTAAAATGGCTGAAGCGATGAAATTAGGTATTGAAGCCGGACAATTAAGTTATGAGGCAGGTAGAATCCCTGTTAAATATACAGCACAAGCATCAAGTCCAACTGAAGGATTAGGATTCTTGTAATGGAACGATACGAGCGACAAATGAAGTTTCAACAGTTCGGTGAGCATAGCCAAGAAACATTGCAGAATACCCGTATATTGATTATGGGTGCAGGTGCATTAGGCAGTCATGTTGCAGAACTACTCGCTCGCATGGGCGCTCATCAATTAACGATAATCGACATGGATATCGTTGAGCTTTCTAATTTACATCGTCAAGCACTCTATGATGAACGTGATGCACAAGAAATGCTTCCTAAAGTCGTTGCTTTAAAGAGGAAAATTAAACAGATTAATCATCATGTTGAATTAAATGCTATACATCAAGAATTAACAGCACAAAACATTGAAACGATTATTAAAAATGTCCAACCAGATATAGTAATCGATGGCATGGATCAATTTGATATGCGCTTTTTAATCAATGAAGTTTGCCATAAATTAAACATTCCTTGGATATATGGCGCAGCAGTCGGAAGTAAAGGAACTGTTTATGCAATTGATTATAGTGGACCTTGCTTAAGATGTATCCTTCAAAGCGTACCTCAAACTGGAGAAAGTTGTGCCATAAATGGCGTGCTACCACCAGTCGTTCAACAAGTAGCCAGTTTCGAAGTATCAGAATTACTCAGATATGTTGCAGGAAAATCTTTTTCCAAAAAGCTCATCACAATTGATACATTTGAAATGAACATACGCGCAACAAACATCAATTTATTAAAAGACGATGACTGCGTTGTATGTGAACAAGGGATATACCAAGCATTAAACACACCACCTCTTTCATCAATAGAAGCATTATGTGGAGATACGTTCATGTTTAGATTTAAACAACACGCATTTGAATTAGCACATCACTTCCCAGGACATATCGCTAAAGAAAACGCATATGTAAAATTTATAGCATATGACGATATGACCATGACCTTATTTAAAGACGGTCGCATGAACGTACGCGGCATAGCATCACATGAAATCGCAGAAGATATATATCAACAGTTTAATAGGTGTATAAGGTAGGGAGTGGGATAGGATTGGACCAAGTCTTGGAGGCAGTTGCGGGTGAAGTCTTGGCTTTACTCGGTACTTAAGCCATAACTTGGGGCATCTCTTGGCTTTACTCGGTACTTAAGCCATGACTTGGGTGATCTCTTGGCTTTATTCGGTACTTAAGCCATGACTTGGGTGATCTCTTGGCTTTATTCAGGCGTTAAGCCATGACTTCGCTCATCTCTTGGCTTTATTCGGTACTTAAGCCATGACTTGACCTATCTCTTGGCTTTATTCAGGCGTTAAGCCAAGACTCACCCATCCAATATTTCTTTTAACACGATTGCTTGATTGTGTTTTTCGTCTTTGGCGCCATACAGTATGATGAGTGTTTGTTTATTGTCTTTATAAATTTCTTTTAGCTGATTTAAAGCTTCTTGTTGATCTCCGGATTCGAGTTCTTTTTTATATTTTTCTTTAAATTCTTCAAATTTGCTTGGTTCGTGATTGAACCATTTTCTTAATTCACTTGAGGGAGCGATGTCTTTTAACCAATGATCTAAATTTGCTTTGTCTTTAGATATCCCTCTCGGCCATACTCGGTCCACTAATACTCTTACACCTTTTTCATCAAGATTATTATAAATTCTATCTATTTTACATGCCATGAATAATCGACTCCTTTATATATATTTAGCCTACAGAAGTGAATCTTAAACCATAAAAGAAAACGCTTAATGTGTTATACTATATCTCAAATGGTAGGTTTAATTTCTAAATAAAAAATCTCGAAATGATGAACGGAGTGAATTTTTTTATGACTCAATACGACAGCCAGATTTTAAAAGAAAAATACTTAAATTTATTAGCAGAAAAGTTTGATGAAGAAGAAAAAGTAGCAACTGAAATTATTAATTTACAATCTATTTTAGACTTACCTAAAGGAACAGAACATTTCGTAAGTGACTTACATGGCGAATATCATGCATTCCAACATGTTTTAAGAAATGGTTCTGGTAATGTGAGAGCTAAAATTAATGATATTTTTAAAGAGACACATTCTGAAGAACATATTAGCGACCTTGCTGCACTCGTTTATTATCCAGAAGAAAAATTGAAACTTGTTAAAAATCAATTTGCATCGAAATCAGAATTAAACGATTGGTATATTGAAACAATTCAACAAATGATACATCTTATTTCATACGCTTCAAGTAAGTATACACGTTCTAAGTTACGTAAAGCTTTACCTAAACAATTCGTATACATAATCGAAGAGTTATTATATAAAAGCAATGTCTATAACAATAAAACGACTTACTACGAAACAATTGTTCAAAAAATCATTTCACTTGGTCAATCAGATAAACTGATTATTGGTTTAGCATACACGATTCAAAGATTAGTCGTTGACCATTTACATGTTGTAGGAGATATTTATGACCGTGGTCCTGAACCTGATAAAATTATGGAAACGTTAATTAATTATCATTCTGTTGATATCCAATGGGGTAACCATGACGTATTGTGGATTGGCGCTTATGCCGGTTCAAAAGTATGTTTAGCGAACATTTTAAGAATATGCGCACGTTATGATAATTTAGATATCATTGAAGATGCATATGGCATTAATTTGCGACCTTTAGTTAATTTAGCTGAAAAATATTACGGCGATAATACTGCATTTCATCCAAAAAAACATGCCGACAAAGAACTATCAGAAGAAGAAAAACTTCAAATCACTAAGATTCATCAAGCAATCGCCATCATTCAATTTAAACTAGAAAGCCCAATTATTAAACGTCGTCCGTCATTTGATATGGAAGAAAGACTCGTACTTGAAAAAGTAAATTACGATAACAATGAAATTACTATTTACGGTCAAACGTATCAATTAGAAAATACATGCTTTGAAACCGTTGACCGAGCAAATCCAGCACAACTAAACGAAGAAGAAGAGGAAGTCATTAATAAACTTCTACTTTCTGTACAAGAATCCGAAAAACTGAAACGTCATATGAACTTTTTAATGAAAAAAGGTAACTTGTATTTAAAATATAATGGTAATTTACTTATCCATGGCTGTATACCCGTAGATGAACAAGGTAATATGGAAGAAATGGAAATTGACGGTAAAGTCTATAATGGGCGAGAATTATTAGACCAATTCGAATATCATATTAGAAATTCATTTAGTCGTAAACATGAAACAGATGACTTATCTACAGATTTAATTTGGTATTTATGGACAGGTAAATATTCTTCATTATTCGGTAAACGTGCCATGACAACATTCGAAAGATATTTTATAAAAGATAAAGCATCACATAAGGAAGAAAAAAATCCTTATTATTACTTAAGAGAAGACAGCGATATGTGTCGCAAAATGTTAGAAGAGTTTGATTTAGATCCTGAACAAGGTCGTATTATCAACGGTCATACACCTGTTAAAGAAATTGATGGTGAAAATCCAATTAAAGCAAATGGTAAGATGATCGTTATCGACGGTGGATTTTCAAAAGCTTATCAATCTACAACAGGTATCGCAGGCTATACATTGCTGTATAACTCATTTGGTATGCAGCTCGTTGCTCACAAACACTTTGGTACAAAAGAAAACGTACTACTCAACGGGGCTGATGAGCTATCCGTTAGACGTGTTGTAGACGAAGAACTCGAAAGAAAGAAAGTTCGAGATACAAATATCGGCGCCAAATTACAAGAAGAAATTCAAATGTTACAAGAATTGATGTCGTATCGTTATATAGATTAAAAGAACCGCGAAAACTAACGTGAGCTGTTAGTTTTCGCGGTTTTTCTTATATGTTATTTGAAAAGGAACATATGACTTTTCATATATTAGCGCACGATATCTTACAGTCTTCGTGCGATACGACCTGATTTTGCACCCTAGCGCACGATATCTCGCAGTCTTCGTGCGTTATGCCCCTTTTTTGCACCCTAGCGCACGATATCTCGCAGTCTTCGTGCGTTATGCCCCTTTTTTATACCCTAGCGCACGATATCTCGCAGTCTTCGTGCGATACGACCTGATTTTGCACCTTAGCGCACGATATCTTACAGTCTTCGTGCGTTATGCCCCTTTTTTGCACCCTAGCGCACGATATCTTACAGTCTTCGTGCGTTATGCCCCTTTTTTATACCCTAGCGCACGATATCTTACAGTCTTCGTGCGTTATGCCCCTTTTTTATACCCTAGCGCACGATATCTCGCAGTCTTCGTGCGATACGACCTGATTTTGCACCCTAGCGCACGATATCTCACGGTCTTCGTGCGATACGACCTGATTTTGCACCTTAGCGCACGATATCTTACAGTCTTCGTGCGTGATTCTCCAATTCAAATTTCATCTTCAAGTAAAGTCTCGTTCTATTTTCTTTTTCCATGTTTTTGAGAAGCATTGTTCGCCTTCGTTATAAGCTACAACTTTATTATATAAGTAATAATAGTCTGCATCACATGTCATTGTACTAAATGTCTCTACTTCAGTATCTATATCATCATCTTTAACAATCACTTTCCAATCACATTGGACTTTGGCTGATAATGGATCGTCTTCTTTAATTGTATAGACATTTAAGTTCTCTGTTCCATATGTGATATGACTTTCTTTTAATGTTCTTAATCCTTCATCTGAATAATCTCTTAATTCCCATTCATTGGTCGTTAACCGCTTCGTGATATCCCTCGTTCGAGACCCTTCTCTATGAATGATTTTTTCTAGAGGCTGTGCAGTTTCTGATAAAGGATAGTCTAATTGAATTTCTTCAAAATGATCAATTAAAGGTAATATCAATTGCGAATACTCTAAATCCACTTTTATATTTGCTATCTCTTTGCTCGGCCAAATTTGTGGCCAATATGTAGGTGAGATAGACACTTCTATTTTATGTCCTGCTGGTATTTGATAGCCTATGACATCTAAAGGTACTTCTGCATTGATATACTCGTTAATCGGTAGTGTCTCTGGCGTTTCATGACTCTTGTAGTGATTTAGATTCAACTGACCTTTCGTAATCAATGTCTTCTTGCCGTTAGGATGCACGTCAGAAATACGCACATGGATATTGCCATATTCACGATCAGATTTAACATGGAGCTTTGCGATAGGTTGTCCAATAATATTCAATCTTTCACCATACGTCTCAACCATAAATGAGCATGCTAAAGCATTATCGATTGTTTGATCATCTGGTAAGTCCCCTTCTTGGCCAAAAGGACAGAACACGCCTGAATAAAGACCATGTTGTTGATTATTTTTCAAAGTGATTTCTTGCGTCATACTACTAAAAATATCTTTCGACTTGATGTCTTCTTTCAATAAATCTAACCATTTACCTTCTCGATAGTCGTATGAAGTTTGTGGTTCCACGCTATCTTGAACATAAACAAGAAATTCATCTTTATGGTTTATATGTTCACTCGGTTCCATCCATTTATCTAACCATGCGACAACTTCTTGTAAATATCCAAATTGAGGTCCAGGAATTGCGACGTCTGGAAATTCATGTGCCCAAGGTCCTATAATACCTTTCTTCGGAACATTCAAATGACGCATTAAACGAAACACAGCATTTGTATAGCCGTCAGCCCAACCACTCATCGTTAATACTGGAATGGTAATGTTTGAATAGTCTTCATTTATAGAACCATGCTTCCAATAATCATCTCTTGTTTGATGACTAACCCATTCTTCCACAAACGGTGGTGTATGTTCTAAACGTTCAAGCCAATTTTCATACCATTTATCACCGAAATATTTCGGAAAAGCTGGTCGTGCATTATATGCAAACATCGTAGAAGCCCACCAAAGCATATCAGAAGCCATAAGTGTTCCGCCTTTATAATGAACGTCATCCGCGTATCGATCATCCGTTGAACATAATGAGATAATGGTCTTCAATGCTTCTGGTTGTCTCGCAGCAACTTGTAATCCGTTAAATCCTCCCCACGATTTACCGATCATTGCTACTGAACCATTTGACCATTCTTGGTTTGTTATCCATTCTATAATGTCCAATGCATCGTCTTGTTCTTGTAACGGATATTCGTCTTCGATAATACTTTCAGAATCCCCAGTTCCCCTTATATCAACTCGAATAGCAGTATACCCAAACCCTGCAAAATATTTATGTCTAATTTCATCCCGTAAAGCAGTAAATTCATCTTTTCTATATGGTAAATATTCTAATACCGCGCCTTTAGTCTTAGTGTCGGTCTTAGGTTGCCAGATTTTAGCTGATAATTTCGTACCATCTTGCATCGTTATCCAAGTATGATGAATCACTTCGATTTCATATGGAAATTGTGTTCGCTCAGTTATTTTATTATAGTCTACATCAAAAACACCCATGTAAAATCCTCCTCTATTTATCTATTACTGCTTATTATACATAATTACATATATAAAAACTGACCAGACACTTTCGTCTGATCAGTTCGTACTATTATCCATTTTGAAGTAAATACATTTTGTGATAAATGCCGTCTTGTTTAATCAATTCGTCATGTGTACCTCTTTCAACGATTTCGCCTTTATTCAATACGAGTATTTGATCAGCATCTTGAATAGTTGAAAGTCTATGTGCAATCGCTAATGTTGTTCTGCCTTTTCTCATTTTTTCTAAAGATGCTTGAATTTGCGCTTCTGTTTCTGAATCGATATTAGCAGTCGCTTCATCCAGTATTAATATTTTGGGATCACTTGCGATCGTTCTTGCAAATGCTAACAATTGTCTTTCTCCACTTGAGAATGCACTACCTTTTTCGATTACTTTATGATCATATTTCCCAGGTAATTTATTAATAAATTGATCTGCATTTACAAATTCAGCCGCTTCTTTCACTTTTTCAAAAGTCATCGTCGGGTGATACAATTTTATATTCGATGTAATCGTTCCGTAGAAAATAAATGCATCTTGAAGCACAAGCCCAATATTAGATTTCAGTTCTTTTTTCGGTATTTGCTTAATCGATTGTTGATCGATTAGTATTTCACCTTGTTCAAATTCATAAAATCTCATAAACAAGTTAATGATTGAACTTTTACCAGAACCTGTATGCCCAACAAGTGCAACTGTTTCACCTGGATTTGCGGTAAATGATATATTTTTTAATACATCTGTTTTGCCATCATAACTAAACGTTACATCTTTAAATTCAATTTTGCCGTCAGTAATTTGAAAATCTTGACGCTCTTGTTGCGCGGGTTCAAGCATATCATTATCGATAAGTTTAAATACACGACTCGCTGATACGAGTGCTTGTTGAAGTACGTTTAAATTTTGACTGACTTGGTTAATCGGTTCAAAGAAACGTTCCATATATTGTACAAATGCAAATACAACCCCTGCTGTAATACCACCTGAAAAGCTCAATATACCGAAGTAACTTAATATCATAATGACCGCAAATACTGAAATCATACTGATTGCAGGTCTGAGTAGTAAGCCATCAATTTTGACTGTCTTCATATTAAACTCATAGTGCTCATCGTTAATGTCATTAAATTCTTTTTGCAGTCTCTTTTCTTGATTAAATACTTGAATAATTCTCATACCTTCGATAGATTCAGCTAACTTCGCATTTAAATCTGATAAAAGCTGTCTCGCTTGAGAAAAGTATATCGCAGAATATTTTCTATAAAGTGCTAATATGACAACTATAATAGGTACAAATACAAGTGCCATTAGAGCCAATTTAAAATCTAAAATAAACATCATGACATAACTTGAAATAACCATAAATAATGCCATTAAAAATGATGAAAATACGCCGATAAACATTTCTACAATGGCTTCAGTATCATTCGTTAACCTTGATACAATACTGCCACCTGGCTCTTTATCAAAATAGCGCATGCCTAATTGGCCAATTTTATCAAAAGCATCAATTCTTAATTGTTGAATGACTTTAAAAGCTAAATATTGAAATAAGTATACATTCCAATATGTTGTTACAGCACCAATAATTTGAACGACAAAGAATATGACAATCAATAATGTCATATCAGATTCTGGAAATACTCGTGGTGTTAAATAATCATCGATAAATACTTTTACTAAATAAGGTGTTGCGACACTTGCAACTGTCGAAATCGTCAGCATCAAGAAAGCAAGTGCAATGATACCTTTAAAGGGGAACGTATATTTAATTAATCTTTTGAGTACATCAAACTGATCTTTGGCAGTTAAATTATGATTTTGTGCCATCGTTGTCATCCCCCTTTGCCAATTCATCTAGACTACTCGCAAGTTTTTCATGTAACGCTTGTGATTGATACGTGTCATAATACCAACCTTTAAGATTCATCAACTCTTGATGTGTACCTCGTTCAATGATTGTGCCTTCATCCATCACGATAATCATATCGGCATGACTGACAGCACTCATTCTATGAGCTGTTATAATATTCGTCTTACCTTGTCTGACGTTCTGCATATTTTCAAGTATATGTTCTTCAGTTTCTGCATCTACTGCTGATAATGAATCATCTAATATCAGTACAGGTGGATTCATAATTAACGCCCTTGCGATAGAAATCCTTTGCTTCTGACCGCCTGATAATGATACACCTCTCTCACCAACAACTGTATTGTAGCCTTCAGGAAAGCTTAATATATCTTGGTGAATATAACTAATATTACTCGCGTTATGAATAATATCATCATCGATAGTAGGATCACTAAAGGCAATGTTATTTCTTATTGAAGTCGAGAATAAAAAGTGGTCTTGAGGGACATAACCAAATTGCGCTCTTAAATGACGAATATCAAAATAACTTAATGGATGATGACCATATATAATTTCATCCGCTTCTTTCGTATCAAATTCGCGTAATAATAGTCGAATGATTGCACTTTTACCTGACCCTGTTCGACCAACAATGCCTAATGTTGTACCTTTTTCAATCGTGAAATGAATGTCATGTAATGCCACATTATCATCGTTTGGAAATTTAAAGGATTTAATGTCGACATGAATATCCCCTTCAGGAATCATATCCGTCTTAACTTCTGTATCGACATCGTTTGGAACATTGGTAATTTCATTAATCCTTTCATATGAAGCGTGACCTCTTTGAACAATGTTAAAGAATAATCCAAGTGCGAGCAGTGGCCAAACCATCATACCTAAATAAGTTGTAAAAGTAACAAGTTGTCCAATTGTAATATCATCTTGAATCACCATTCTTGCGCCAAAGAATATCGCTAAAAAATAACTCACACCAATTACTGACATAATCGTTGGATCAAACAATGCATCAATTTTAGAAACTTTTAAATTTTTGTATACGACATCATCACTTAGTTGCTTAAAATCTGCTTGATCGTCTTTTTCATAACCAAATGTCTTTGTGACTTTTATCCCAGCAATACTCTCTTGAGTCTTATCATTTAACTGACTAAACGCAGCTTGTGCTTTTTTGAAACCGCGGTTAAGCAACTTACCATAATAACTCGTTAATATAATCATAATAGGAAGTGGAATCATCACAATTAAAGTTAAACGCCAATCAACAGTAATCGCCATAGTAATCAGAACAGCCCCACCTGACATCAGTGAATCAGCAATTGTCAGAACGCCACCACCTGCAGTATTCTGAACAGCTCTAATATCATTTGTAGCATGTGCCATTAAATCTCCAGTACGTCTTTCTTGGAAAAAAGAAGGACTCATCGATGTATATTTATGATACAGTCGCTCTCTTAATATCTTCCCTAACCTCATACTCGCCCCGAAAATCATAATGCGCCAGTAGTAACGAAATACATATGTTAATACAGCAGCAAGAAATAAAATGATGAGATAAATAAGAAGCGTCTTTCCCGTTAAAGTATTAAAGCTAATACCATCAATCACTCGACCAATAATTTGTGGTGGCAACAAATCAATCAGCGCAACGAGTAATAAAATGAGAATGCCAAAAATATAATTTTTCCTTTCTTGTTTAATAAACCAGCCCAATTTTGCAAATACCTTCATAATCGTCCACACTCCCCTTATATCTACACATTTAAAATTTTAGCACAAAACAATCATCTGAAAATTGAAAGTTCATAATTTTCATACATTTATATAAAAATCATCCGAATGGCGTATACAGGAATTATGTAGATGAGGGAGATTGGGAGGTGTGGGGTTCTGGGTTTCGGCGGAGTTCTGAGGTTCGGGCGTTTGGCGGATTGGAGGATGTATGTTGCTAGTTTGGTGGGTCTTGCAACATACAGGTGTGCTATGTTGCTTGTTTGGGCAGTCTTGCAACATACGGACGTGCTATGTTGCTTGTTTGGGCAGTCTTGCAACATACGGGCGTGCTATGTTGCTTGTTCGGGCAGTCTTGATAAATACAAAGCCTCTATTTATCTTGTTTTGCCAGTCTTGATAAATACAGCGCCTCTATTTATCTTGTTTTACCTGTCTTGATAAATACAGCGTCCCTATTTATCTTGTTTTACCTGTCTTGATAAATACAGCGCCTCTATTTATCTTGTTTCACCAGTCTTGATAAATACAACGCCTCTATTTATCTTGTTTTACCAGTCTTGATAAATACAACGCTCCTATTTATCTTGTTTTGCCAGTCTTGATAAATACAGTGCTCCTATTTATCTTATAGACCCCATTTCTATAATTACAAACCGCTCCATCCTCCTCACCATCCCCGACCTACTCCCCATCCCATATACTTCTCCCAAAAAAGAAAGTCAGGGACATCACGCGAGGTGTCCCTGACTTTTTATTAGAATTTTAATTTATCTGGTCTATAAAATGCGATGATAATTGAAGCGATGATAAAGAATGCCATGGCTATAAATAACGGGAAGTCGATTTTAATATCGAATGCTGCTCCGGCTACTAATGGCCCTATCAAGTTACCAACACTTGTGGCGGCTGAGTTCAAGCCACCTGCAGTACCTTGGTTATTACCTGCTAATTTAGAGAAATAGTTCGTCATGGATGGTCTGATCAAATCAAATCCTATAAATATTACGAAACTGACTAACATCACAGTAATGTAGTGAGAAGCATATACAAAGGCTCCTAGAATTAACACTGAGTAGATTAATGAGAATAGCGTTAATTTAATTTCACCGATCTTACCGACAAGTTTCTCGAATAAGAATAATTGGAATATTACCCCTACTATAGCGCCACCTGTAATCGCGATAGAAATATCTTTCGGTTCAAAGCCTACTTTCTCTGCTGTATATAATGAGAACATCGTTTCTGTAGATGCTAAACCGTAAGACAATATCAACATAATGATAACTGGTACAATAAACAATTTATATGGGAATGGCTCTTTGACTTTAGGACGTGCTGTTTCATTTGAATCATCGTCACTTGCTTCTTTTAAAAGGAATACTGAGAATAACAAAGCGATGATGCCAAGTGCACCAGCAAAATAAAAAGGCATTCTATGCGAAATTTCTGCTAAGAATCCTCCTACACCCGGTCCAACTATGAACCCTGTATTAATAACGGCTGACATATAACTAAAGTTCTTTGCTCTATTTTCTGAAGTTGATAAATCACCAATCATACCATTTACACCAGGCATGACAAACGCTGCACTAATGCCACCTAATACTCTTGAAACTAAAAGTATTGAAAATGTATTACCCACTGCGAAAATAAATTCTGAAATGGAGAATAATAGCAGGCCGATAATGATAATAATTTTTTTACCAAACTTATCTGCAAATCGTCCTCCAAACGGTGAAGCGATCATTTGGAACATTGCAAATACTGCCACCAGCATGCCTAAATCACTTCCATTTAAATCTAAATCATGCAAAATTGTAGGTAATACTGGTATGACAATACTAATACCTAAAAACATTAAAAATATATTAAAATATAAAACGTTTAACTTATTATTCATTTTAGACCTCCTTCTTCATTACTTTTAAAAATATTAAGTGATTTTCACTATATTCTAATCTATTTATTTTGATTTGCATAACATAATGCAATCTTTAATATATACAATTTATAGTGTATAGTAACTATACAGTCAATAGGAGGAACTTAATTTATGCAAAAAATTAATCAAATACCTATAAGTGAGTTTGCAAGCTTAACAAATGTTAGCCGCCAGACACTCATATACTATGATAAAATCAATCTTTTTAAACCAGATTATAAGAACGAAATTGGATACCGATATTACTCCATTAAACAAATTGAACTTATAAGTGTGATTACTTTATTGAAAGAACTCGGCATGCCACTTAAAGAAATTAAAGAATATACACAAAATAAATCACCAGAGCACTTTTTAAATTTAATGACGCAACAGAAGAAAACGATTCAAGAACAGAAGAAGCATTTGGAATACAATGAAATGATCATTGATAGTAAAATTCAACTCATCAGAGACGCTATGAAAACTTCCTTTGATCAAATTGAAATTGAAGAATATGATGAAATGACTTTCTATATCAGTGACAACATCGCGAATGCTTCAGAACTCGATTTCTTAATATCGATTAACCAGTTTATTGATGAGCTGAAATCACACGAAATTTTTTCTAGTCAGCCAATCGGTGTCGTAACGCACAAAAATGATATTTTAAGTGGTAATTACTATCATTATAGTTACCTTTACGTGAATATCCCCAATTCTAAAAAGCACTATAAAAATACCGTTACGTTAAAAGGTAAATATTTAGTCGGTTATTATATTGGCATTGATGAACATGTTGAAGAAGCTTACAACAAAATGTTAAATAAAATCGATGAATTGAATTTAACAATGGGTGAATATGTATATGAAGAATACGTATTTGATTCAGTTATTAAAAATAATGAGAATGAATATATCACTAAAATTATGATTGAAGTCATATAAAAAAAGCATAGACTCCGGGATATCAACTCCCAGACTCTATGCTTTTATTTTATTGAAAACATCTTGAAATACGTACCGATTTTCCATAAGTATTCTAACGGACCATATTTAAAATAACTCAACCATAAACTTGAGAATATTAGCTGTATGACAAGAATGATTAAACAAAGATTCGCCGTATGTATTAAGCGACAATCTGATAATCCTAATCCATAGCTAAATAATAGTATCAATAATGTTTGCCCGATATAATTCGTAAGTGCCATTTGTCCATACATTCTTAACGGTTTCAATAATTGTTGCACGACTTTATATTGTAACAACGTGACGAGTATACTAAAGTAACAGATCGTCATGATAGGACTCAGTATTAAAATAAATTGATTTGTTAAAGCGTATTGTTTCAAATATTGCGCTTCAGTAATACCTGTATATTTAATCGCTTGATAAGAAGCGCCAACGTAGATTTGATTCAAGTAATAGATGCCGATTACCGAAATGATCATCGAAATTACCGCAATAATGGCATAATACTTTTTATGCTGGAACATTTTTTGATGTAGACCAAATTGAGCAAAGGTTAAACCTAAAGTAAACAGTGGAAGCGGCATTAATATTTTCCCGCCCAAACCAATCGCTACGCATAAGAGCACGATACCGATTACGAAATTCACCCACTTATTCACTTTAAACAGTGGTAGTAGCACTAAACCAAATATAGCGTACACGAGCAATACCTCTCCCGGTTGGAGTTGCATATGCCCTAATCCTAACAGCGCCAATATCACAATTCTTCTCAAATAAATCACATATGGATGTTCACTTTTCGCTTTCGCACGATTAATAAAAATATAAAAACCAACACCAAATAAAAATGAAAAAATCGACATAAACTTTGATTCAATAAATATATCTAAAAACTTCTGATAACGAACTTCTACTATTGAAAAATCAAATGGTACTTGTATAATGCTCGAAACATTAAGAAAAATAATGCCTAATAAAGCAAATCCTCTAATATAATCTAATTCATAAATACGATGATTCGATGCAGTCGGGTTCATGACTTATGCCTCCTTTAATTCCTTGTTATAATTTACCATTTATATAAAGAAATACAACGAACAATATTGTCACATGCCCTGTCACATAAAAAAAGACTAGGACAACTAGCCCTAGCCTTAATATAATACTATGCCTTCAATCTTGCTTGAATCATAATTGGATAGATACATAATGCTGATATGATTCCAATTGCCGCCAATATATGGAGCATTTCATAAATATGTTGATATACCCATTTGAAGAATGGTGTGAAATCACCGAGTACAAACCAGATAAATACGATGACACCTAGAAATAGTACACCGATCATTGTTGGGATAACACCTATGCGATAAATAATCGCACCGAGTAAGAAACAAATTCCTGCGATAAACAATATAGCTAGGAAATCCACCCACATACTATCTAAACCACTAGCATTAGGCAGTATATCTGATATTCTCATAAGTGTTACATCACTATTTGTCGCACTTGCTACACGCTCTAATATAAAGCTGATCACTTCTTGAATGATAAGCAACATAACTATAAATATAATGTAACTTAGCCATAAACTTACGATATACTGTCTTCTTGTCGCACCAAGTTCAATAGATGATTTAAATGAATCACCAAACATGAATAATGGTAAGAACCCTAAGATACCGTATACCGGTCCAGATAATAAAGGATTATATGAATCTGATGGTTCAATATAAAATCCAATTACAAAGTATATCGCGGCAAAAACAACAAGTACGATACTAAAGATATATAATTGTAATTTTAGTTCTTTAAAGATAATCGAGAAAGACCCTTTTAAATCACCCATGATTAGCCTCCTTTGTCATCGTCATATTCACTAAATAATCTTGAATACTTGCTTTATCAACTTTTACATTCAACGCTCTACATTGTTCTTGTAGCGCTGCATCATATGGGATATCCGCCATCACTTTATGCTGACTCATAATCGTTGATTGCTCAATAATAGTATCACTCGAAGTAATTTGATGAATATCTTCTAATTTACCAACTAATATCGCACCTCTAGATTGAAAGTATTCTATTGGCTCATGTAACTTCACACGGTGATCAGATATCACGATGAGCTTTTCACATATCTTCTCAATTTCTTTAATATGATGAGAAGCAATCATGATATACCTCGGATCCGCTTCAAACGATTCTCTCAACGCTTGTGTAAACAACTTTCTCATATAAGCATCCAATCCGTTTGTCGGTTCATCTAACATCGTCACTGGTGCATGACTTGCAAGCCCAATCACACTTTGAACCATTGACTTCATACCTTTAGAAAAAGTTCGAATCTTCTTCTTTCTTGGTAGTTCAAATAAATCTATTAAATAATCAGCTTCTTCTTGATTCCAATTGTCATTGAACATTGCTGCAAATTTCATCGCATCATTAACATTCCATGACTTTCCGAAAAAGTGGTTCTCTCTTAAATACGTAATTTTCTTTGCAGCTTCTGCATTGTTATAAGGTTTATAATTTAATATCGCTATGTCACCTGAATTTTGTTTTTCTTGACCTGACATGAGTTTCATTAACGTCGTCTTACCAGAACCATTTCGCCCCCACAAACCAATAATCATTGGTTCATCATCTTGAAGTGTTAAATCTTGAAGTATATATTCATCTTTGTACTTAAACGACATGTTCTGAATATCAATGATTGTCATAGTCTTGCTCCACCCTTCTTATGAGTTCTTCCTTACTTATATTAAGTCTTTTAGCTTCTTTAACCATGTTTTGAATATAAGAGTTTGAGAAGTCTTGCATTCTTGTATTTACGAGCTTGTCGCGCGCATCTTCAGCTATAAATACACCAATCCCTCTCTTCTTAGCTACAATGCCTTCATCCATCAACAGTGCAATACCCTTTTGAGCCGTCGCTCTATTAATATTGTAAAAGTTTGAAAGTTCCGTTGTGGAAGGTATTTGTTCGCCTTCTGACAAAAGTCCTTCAACTAAATCATCTTTAATCATATCTGCAATTTGCAAAAATATAGGTGTATCTTCATTTAAAGTAGGTTTCATTTTCATTCTCCTTATCCTATAACATGATTGGTTGATTAGTTGTGTAATCAACTATAATATCATTCATGCTATTTGTCAAACATTCTTCATTTATTTCATTCGTCCTAAACGATGTTAACCCTTATTATATCAGCAATTCACATACGTTAAATTTTATTTATTAAAACAAAAAAGACTTAGACACCCCATCATGTCTAAGTCTCTTATAATAATTACATCTAAAACAACGTATGAATCGCTTTGTCGAAATATTTTTCAAAGTATTCATGTCTATGAATGCCTTCTTTATCTGTGATAAATGTTAAAGTCGACGCATCATTGACCAGCTTCTCTTTCACCAATTCAACCGCTTCATACGTATTCTGTACCATCCATTTTAATATATTAGGATATTCTACTCCTTCTTGCTCTCCTACATACCAATAAATATGACGTGGATATTCTATCGGTTTGCTATTTTTAATGAAATCTAAAAAGTTCGGATACCACATAGAAGCAGACATTAAGATATAACTACCGAATAAGTGCGGTCTTGTTAATAATGCATATAATGACACTAACGCGCCGAATGACCCACCACCGATTGCTAAATATTCCGCTTCATCAAAGATATGATAATGTTCTTTAAGAAATGGTATTAATTCAAATTCCAACATATCTAAATATTGATCAGCTTCTCCCGCATAATGTGCTTGATCGACTTGCTCTTCCCATGGTGTATATTCCCTATTTCTATCAACCGGTTCAATACCGACATACATAATATCTCGTGGCTTATCTTCTATCAGTTTATTAAATATATAATCCCCATCTTGAACGATTACTGTCTTGAATGGTTTAGGATTTTGTTCATCATAACCAACTGGCATAGCCACCGTTACGAATCGATCATTCCATAAAAATTTTTGTACAACTTGCATAACTTTTCACTCCCGTTATATCTCTTCTTTAATTGAGAAACGTTATCATTTATTACATCATACCACAAATACTATTAGTTATCATTTGCATATGAGATGCCTTTGTATCATGATAAAAATAATCTTTAAATAAATTTAACAAGGGGTGTTATTTTTATGAAAAAAGCGCTAATCGTTCTTACAGAAGCATATGCAGATTGGGAAGTCAGTTACGTTGCTGCTGAACTCGCTATGTCACACGGATTTGAAATCGATACAGTATCATTAGGTGAATCAACTGTTACATCTATCGGCCAATTGAAGACAATCGTTGACTATACAATAGATGACATTAAAGAACCTTATGATGCTTTAATTATCATTGGCGGTAACAATTGGTCACAAATTGAAAATGAACAACTCGTGCAACTTATTAAGACATCATTAGACAACAATATCGTTGTAGGCGCAATATGTGCAGCCGTTGACTTCTTTGCAAGAAATGGATTACTTACGGGATATAAACATACAGGAAATGATTTAAACCAATGGACGACTGAAAAGAACTACAAAGCCTATACAAACGCATTAGACTTTATGAATGAAGATAGTGTCGTTGATAAGAACCTTGTCACAGCAAACGGATCCAGTGCAGTAGACTTTGCATTTAATGTAATTCGTGCATTAGGACTTCTAGATTACAAAGAAGCGGAAAAACAAAAATACTTTTATAAAGCAGGTTATGTATCTTATAAGATGAAATACGGAGAAATTGGCTAAAAAGCGAGAAATATAAAAATAACCTTTAAGGAGCGCTCAATATGACACAACATGAAAACATTGTCACGATTGCCTCACAATGTGGTTTAGATATTCAACCTGAATCAATTTCAATAAATGAATCAGGACTTGATTTTCAAGTAGCATTTGCTGAAGATAGACATGGTGTTGAATGGGTATTACGCATACCTAGAAGACCAGAAGTGTATGCGCGAACAGGCTCAGAAAAAGAAACCGTAGACTTCGTACAACAACATGTATCTTTTGAAGTACCTAACTGGCAAATTCATAAAGAAACATTAATTGCTTATCCTAAACTAACAGGCGTACCTGCAGCTACAATTGATCCTGAATTACAGCAATACGTATGGGAAATTGAACATAAACCCGTACCTCAGAATTTTATTGATACATTGGCAGAAGTACTTGTTGATTTGCATCGAATAACAGACGAAGAACTCGCTTCAAGTGATATTAAGACGACAACGATTGAACAAATCAAAGAAGATTATCAAGAACGTATGCATAAAGTGAAAGAAACATATGGTGTCTCCCCTGACTTATGGAATAGATGGCAAACATGGTTAGAGCATGATGAGCTCTGGCCAAATCATGTCACGATGATACATGGAGACTTGCATCCAGGACATATTATGGTGGATAAAGAAGCAAATGTGACAGGTCTGATAGATTGGACTGAAGCCTGTCATGCAGACCCGTCCAATGATTTCATGGGGCATCATCGTGTATTTGGCGATGAAGGGCTAGATGAGCTAATAGAAGCTTATGATAAAGCTGGTGGAACGACATGGCCACATATGAAAGAACATATTATTGAATTGAATGCAGTGTTTCCAATGTTTATCGCTGAATTTGCACTTGCTTCAGGAGAAGCGGCATATGAGAAGATGGCAAAGAAAGAATTAGGCGTTGAGGAGTAAGATAGCATCAAAAAAGGTTAGCTCGTATGAGCTAACCTTTATATATGTGTTGCAAAGAAATTATTTAAGATGGTTAATTGTTCCGGTACGCTATTTCTTGAAACTTCAGGATGTGACGTAATATGTTTATCTGGTAAGTTGATTTTGTAAATCTTAGATGCATCAATACGATCTGTCTGTTTATAATACAATTCAACATTTTCACTACATATCACATATTTCGTGTATTCATTACTATCATCTAAATGTTGATTAATTTGAGGGACTAAATCGTCATTTCTCAAATCCTTTAAGAACCTTCTATCTTTCTGCTCTAACGCACCACCAATATTCACAATTGGATCTACTGCTAAAGTATTCATATCCAGCGCCGTACCGTGATAAATCGCACCCGTACCGCCTTTAGAACCACCGTAAAGTACAACATGCTCTTTATCAATATTAAGTTCTTCCATCACCTTTAAAATCGTACTTTGAATTTCCTCCTCATATTCAGGATAATTCGTCGTACTAATATAATGCGAACCATGTGATACATTTAAATCCATTATTCTTAGAGTATAAACATTCTTCACGAGACTTCTTTCAATACCATCAAAGAACTTAGGAAACATCCTGTTCGGAATCAACGAACTATCATATCGCTTAGCATCTGGCATACAAGTAAAAATAACAAGCAACTTCTTAGGCACCTCATCATTTACCTTCCTACCAACCGGCTCATCTAACGTATAGAAAATATCCTTATGTCTAATTAAATCTTTTCTCTGAAATAATTCTTGAACATCAGAACGCTTATAGAACTTAGAAATCGTCTTTTGATGAAAATACAAAATATAATCATTAGCCAAGATTTCTTTATACATTTCATGTAGTTTACGATCCTGTCTAGCTAACTGAATAAAATTCGAATCACTACCCGTATCAATTTGAATACGCTTTTGATTCATAAAATCAATAGGCTCATGAAGCGCATAGATTTCTTTAGGTTTATTACGATCCTTCGAAACAAACCTCCCCTTATCAAACAAATAAGCCATAAATATCCCAACTCCCATTTTAGTATTAAGCTTTATATCTCTCACGTCGTACTAAAAAAGAAATGTTTGTTATAGCTTAACATATTGGGTAGGAAGTTAAAGGGATGTCTAATATTAAAAAAGTACAAAAAAATACCCCGAAACGAATATTTCTATTGTTTCAGGGTATTGTACGTTTTATTTAAAAACTTCTTTAACTACTCTTTCGGTAGCTTTACCGTCATCTAAAGAGCAATACTTATTATAAAATTCATCATATTTGTCTTGATAATCGTTTTCTACTGTTTCAATATTTTTAATAGAATCTATAACTTCTTCAGAATCGAATAATAATGGTCCTGGTAAGTCTTTGTTCATATCAATATAGAAGCCTCTTAAAACATCTTTATATTTTTCTAAGTCATACGTATAGAATAAAATTGGTTTTCTAAGGTTAGCAAAGTCAAAGAATACTGATGAGTAATCTGTTATAAGAATATCACTACTAATATATAAATCGTTGATATCGTTATATCTTGAGAAATCAAACGCAAAGTTTTTAAACTCAGATAAATCTAGGTTATCAGATATAAAGTAGTGCATACGTAATGCGACAACATACTCATCACCAAGTTCTTCGCGCAATCTTTGTAAATCTAGTTGCATTAAGAATTTATATTGACCAGGTCCATGGAATTGATCATCTCTCCAAGTAGGCGCATATAATATAACTTTCTTATGAACTGGAATACCTAGTTTTTTCTTCAAGCCATTTTTATATTCTTCAGTATGATTCGTTAAAATATCATTTCTTGGGTAACCATAAGTCAAAATATCTTCTCTAGGATACATGAAAGCACTATTAAAGATGTCTTCACTATATTTGTTAGCAGCAATTAAATAATCCCAATTTCTTGATTGTTCATAGAAATCTTTTTTATAATTTTTATTTGCTGAAGTAACATTATCCATATCAAACACCAATTTTTTAAGCGGTGTACCATGCCAAGTAGAAAGTAAAACTTGCTCAGGTTTCTTATATAACCACTTTGGTTGTCTCATATTTAGAACAAAGTATTTTGAAATTGTTACATACATGAAATATTCCCAACTAAATCTTCTTATGATTTTTACATTAGAATTTTTAAATTCAGGTTCATTTTCAACTATTTTTTTATCATTCAATATCCATACATGATTCCATTTTTTAGGTTCATTTTCTAATAGATAATTAAATATCGCTTTAGGACTATCAGAATAATTTCTTCCTAAGAAACTTTCGTATAAAACTGTATTTTCTTTAATTGGTAATTTTGAAAATACATGTTTCTGTACTTTTTTCTGTCTAAATCTTTGGTTCACAGGTTGTATAAACTGATAAGTCTTGTATCCAGTAGCTCTAGTCTTACTAATATAATAAGCAAGCTTGAAATTGCCAGATTTAATAGATTTAATTTCAAATTCATGCCTTTTACTAACTTTCAATTTACCACAAGGATATTTTAGTATTTGTTGCAATTCTTTATAAATTGGTAATATACTGTTATAATCCTCTTTAAATTTATGATTCTTGATGACTTTATATAAGTAATATGAGATAGCTTTGCTTCTAATTTGACGAGCTATAAATGGATTCTCACAATATTTTAGAGAATCTTTAAATGCCTTCATTCTATAATACAATCTACTATCAATATCTTCTTGTGCTAAAGAAGGATAATTTATAGGGTCGTTATGTATAAATTTATAATATAATTTTGTATAGGTTACATATATATTTGGTGTCTGATTATATAAATTTACTATAAAAGGAATTTCCCCATATAGATCATTATCATCTTCAAACCTAATATTATTGTTTATTAAAAATTCTTTATTAATCAACAAACCATGTACTTTAAAAGAGTAAGAAATCTTATTAATATATTTTTTATAATTATGTTTGATACTTTTATGACTAATTACATTGTTTTCAAACAATCCATTAATAATACCATTTTGTTGTTTTCTATCTGTTTCAATATTTAAACCTTCTAAAATATTTTGAATGGATTCAATTGTGTCATCTTTATAGAACGCTTGATTTCTATTACTCAATGACGTTTTCATATCTAGATTTGTCTTCGTAATACCAAGTTTAATAACGTTAATATTTTCTTTGTCTTTATCAATTATTTGCTTAGCATAAATCAATGCATTAGGATGCAAGAAGTCATCTGAGTCAACAAATAATACATACTCACCCTTAGCTGAAGTTATGCCTAAATTTCTTAAACCTTGAATACTTAAATCACTTTCAATATTTTGGTAGTTTAAATTAGTATTTTTTAAGCTTTCATTTAAGAACTCTGATCCATTATGTAAGAATAATACTTCGAAGTCACTATAAGTTTGGTTCTCCAAACTTTTAATACAATTACTTATAAATTTCTTATTATTGTCACTATATACAACGACAAGTGAAAAATACATAACAACACTTCCTATTCATTTTAACAAACGTAAAATAATTGCGTAAAATTATTGTAACTTTCATAAATTTTACTATTTAATCTCCCAAAAGTAAATAATGATTATTTCATTGAATTTCTAGATAATGGTTATACATTTGTTAAATGATTTCTTAGTATATACATTTTAATGTAAAAGATAATATAGTTTATCTATTGAAACATAAAAAGTCGGACTAATAGAAAAGTAATTTTTTCATTAGTCCGACTTATTTTAAATTTTAAGAATTTATTTGGATATTATCCAAAATTATTTTAGCTATGCTTAAATTAAACTATTTCTAATTATTCTTCTGGATCTGCAATTTCATTATAAAATTTATCAATTATTTCATTATTATAGTTTTCGTAGTCAAATTCCTCTTTAACGATACCTTGCTCAATATATTGAATCATTCCATCAGCTATTGCTTCAACATTCTTTTCAACCAATAATCCATTATTTTCATTAATAATAGAATTTATTCCTGCTACATTTGTTCCAATTACAGGTAAACCAAGTACTTGCGCTTCCATTACGACCATTCCTTGTCCTTCGTAATTTGAAGCAAGTATGAAACAATCACATTTGCTAACAAACATAAATGGATTTTCAATAAAGCCTAGTAGGAATATATTATTTTCCATTCTCAAACTAAGAATTAATTGATTTAATGTTTTCTTTAATGGGCCGTCTCCAATAATATATAAGCGGCTTTCTGGATGTTTCTCTACGACATTAACGAATGCTTTAATTAATTCTTCATGATTTTTCTCAGGAGATAGTCTTGCTATATTCACAAAGTTGTTAAACTCAGGATTAGGTAATTCAACTGCTTTTAAAGTTATTTGACTATCTTTAGATTCAGATTTATTAAAAATTAGATATTCTATTTCTGTTTCATTATCTATATATTTTCTATTTTCACCTAGTTTAGCCATTTCAACAATTTCATCACCATTGATGATATTACTTATTGAGATCATTTTCTTTTCAGGATTTGAAATATATTTAGATAGATTTAACTTATTCGCTTCATTTGCACTTTCGGTAACAGATACTACTTTATCAAAATGATCATATAGACTAAATATAACTTTTAGATTCCATCTATGTTTATAACGACCGTCTATAATTTTGTCATATTCACCTTGCATGTCATTATGTAAAAATATTGCTTTTTGTTTTACAGGTGCAAAGGCAAATAAAGCAGTAAACATTTTGTTATAACCACCATAGTCTATTAATACATCAGGGTTTAAATTACCGAATACTCTTTTATAATCTAGTTTAAAATATACCTTCATTAACTTTCTATTTATATATTTTGATTCATAACCTTGTCTGTATAAAATATTTTGAGAAATTGTATCAATAACATTTCTATTGGTTCTAGAGAATTTACTAATTACATGTACTCTTGGATCTAGTCTTTCCATGTTAAGAATTTTATCTCTAAATTTCTTATCATTTTCTATTAAAATAATCTCATATTTATCATAGTCTATTTTTTTACTTAAGTTTATAACAGAGTTTGTAATACCATTATTGTAGAAACCTCCGCCATAAAATACTATAACTTTTTTATTGGACTTATATAATTTTCTTTCTTTTCTTTTGTTTAGTATAAAATCTGTGGCCTTTGCAGAAGAAATTCCATTATCATCACTACAATATTCTTCTAAATAATCATTTATTTCTTTTTTAAAAGCTGTATTGTATTTATTTTGATATTTATCAATATTTTCCATAAGTTCATATAATCCATATGCTTTACTACCAGGCAAACCATCTATATCTAAATAAAATCCTCTATTTTCTTCATAAATTTCTTTATCTGGCATGTAGAAATATATAGGTCTTTGTAAAGGTAAGAAATCAAAGAAAATACTTGAGTAATCTGTAATTAATGTATCAACTGTAGCTAATAATTCATTTGTATCTACCCAATTTGGTATCATTAAGTTTTTTAATCCAAGTTTTCTAATTTTTTCATATATAAAGTAATGTGCTTTTAAATAAACTTTATATTGTGATCCAAATTTTTCTTGAAGCATCGTTACTTCCATTATCAAATAATTAATATCTTCTTCAGTTGTTTCTTTAAGTGACTTTTTCCAAGTAGGAGCATATAATACTATTTTTTTCGAATTTGTTAAGTTGTATTTCTCTATAATATCTTCTCTCTTACTATTTAGAGTTAAATCTACTCTTGGATTACCATATATACCAACGTCTGCAGTTAATATGCCATCTAGATCATGACTTTTAATAAGCTTATCTGCAGTAAACTTATTTGGCATAATTAATTTATCTGCAGTAAAAAGATTTTTTTGAATATTTTTATGGTCATTAAATCCACTATTCTTAATATCTAATCCTAAAGTTTTTAATGGTGTACCGTGCCATGTATTAATATAAACTTGACTATCTCTTTTTGTGAAATACGGTAAAAAAGATGTATCATTCACCAAATATTTACAAGTAGCTAATAATTTCAAATAGTCTCTACTATCGTATTGAACAACATTTATATTAGCATTTTTATATGTACTTTTTATCCATTTAATCATCGGATCGTCTAATTTTTTTATAGCAATATTAAACTTCATTTTTGGGTATAAATCTACCATTTTTCTAAATATAGCATATGCATTACCAGTAAAGTTAACTCCATGATAGGATTCAAAGAGGATACTATCTTTGCGTACTCGTGTAGTTCTAATTTTATTCAAATAGTATGCGTTATCACTTACTCGCTTATTATTTCTATTTTCATTTATTGGATTCATTATAAAATCTTTGATTTCTTTTACTTTATTCAACCTAATTCTCCTTTTCAATAATGCCTAATATCGTATTACTCAAATATATATTTTTTCTCAAACACATCTATAATACTCTCTAAACTTTTAACATTTAAAGAGAAATATAATTTCATTTTTGGTTCTGTTCCTGATGGTCTAACCGCTATAAATCCTTCTTCAAAAATAAATTTGATAAGATCTGTTTGCGGTAACTGAATAGTGCTTGTTTCACCACTTTGTATATTATGAGATTCTTGTGTGATGTAGTTTTCTATATACAATGGTGTTAAATTGTCTAACTCAATTGTTTCTAACTGTTTAAAGTCATTCATAATTTGTTGGATTTTTTCTCGTCCTTCTGCACCTTCAAATGTTGGTGAGAGTGTCTTGTCTTTATACTGTCCTAGTTCTTGATAAATATTGTCTAAAACATCTTTGAAAGTTTGATTATCTTGTGACAATTGTTCTTTATATTTAATCAATAGTGCTGCTGTTTGTATCGCATCTTTATCTCTTGAGAAGTCTTCTACTAAATAACCATGGCTTTCTTCGAAAGCTATAACTAGTTGTGATTGTTTATCTTCTAATTGCTTTAATTGTTCTGAGATGTATTTGAAACCAGTTAACACATTGATGACTTCAATGTTCAATGATTGGGCTAGTTTTTCACTTAAAGCACCTGTTACGACAGATTTAATCATGTATTTATGTGCATCGCTTGTTAATTGCGCATGTCTTAGTTTAATGAGTAATAGTCCAATCTCATTACCATTGAAATATCTTGTTGTTCCATCTTCATAACGTTCAACAATACCGATTCTGTCGGCATCTGGATCAGTTGCGATAATAAGTTGAGCCTGTTCTTTCTCAGCTAATTGTTTACTTAAATCAAACGTATCTGCTTCCTCCGGATTGGCTATACGCACTGTTGGAAAATCACCGTTAGGTGTAGATTGTTTTTCTTCAACAACATAGTTTGTATATGACAAATCTACAAGTACATCTGACAATAAAGGCAGACTTGTGCCATGTAAACTTGTTAAAATTGTTTTTGTTTCAGCCGATTCAAATGAACCAACAAGATTTTTAACCGCTGCTTTATAAGCTTTAGTTGTTTCATCTTTAAATGGTAAGATCAGTTCACGTTCTTGTAATGCTTCAAAGTCGTCTGCTTGTATATTTAATGGGTCTTCTACTGTATCAATATAACGGCTTAATTCTAATGAAGGCTCTGTTAATAACTGGCCACCATCTGAACCATATACTTTAATTCCGTTATAATTCTTAGGGTTATGGCTTGCCGTAATCATAATACCCGCTGTTGTTTTCAAGTGTCGTACTGCGAATGACAGTTCTGGTGTTGATTTGTATGTTTCTGGCAAGATAACTTCAATACCATTGGTACCTAATACTTTCGCGATTTCTTTCGCAAATTCTTTAGATAAATGACGTGTATCAAAATGAATCACGATTTTAGGTGTATTTGAAATATGCGTTAAATATTTAGCTAAACCTAGCGCAAACTTTTGAATCGTGAATTTATTCAATCTACCTGGTCCTATACCGAAGGTACTTCTAATACCAGCCGTTCCAAATGATAAGACGTCTGTAAATC
>NZ_JAJNJA010000010.1:0-121016 GCF_022386995.1 Mammaliicoccus sp. N-M50
AAGCTCATTTTTGATTGGTTAAGCCAATCACTCTGAAGTACTTTCAGTACTCAATTATTGGAATTAACGTTGACATATTGTCATTCAGTTTTCAATGTTCATTTTGTCTCACAAGAAACTATTATACACACTTCTTAATTCGAAGTCAACAACTTTTTAAAATTAATTTTCAAAGTGTTTTGATGTTTTATTTATCTCTCGCTCACAAGATATAACTATACACGCTAAATACCCTTTACTCAAGTATAAAAATTACACCAAAACACTCAATACTCTCAATTATACTTAATTCTCAACATATTCTTTTAGTTTTTCGTATATTTTTTCAGCATCTTTATATCCTTGTTTGTATAAAGCATCTAATTTTCTAGGATTTTTCTCGATTCTATCAACAGATAATGAATCAGAAGGTCTGATAACAAACAAATTACCTTTCTCTTCTTCCGCTTCTATCCATTCTAAAGTCTGATTATAATGTTTATATCTAATTGCCATTAAGTGATTTATTTTAGGATATGCTTTCAATCTGAATACTTTTGAAAATTTACTTTGTTTTTTGCGATAGCCTTTCGGTCTTGTCAAAATCAAAACATTTTTCTTATAGCCTTCTTCAATTGCTTTATCAATTGGAATAGGATTGACGATACCACCATCTAATAAAGTATGACCTTTATATTGAACTGGGTTGGCCATCATTGGTAAAGAACTTGTTGCCTCTAGAGCAGTCAATATAGAACCTTCTGTTTCTTTCTTATTGAAATAAACCGCTTCTCCTGTGTCACAGTCTGTCGTTACAACAACAAACTCTTCCTCTGCTTGATCAAACTTTTCAAAGTCAAAAGGTTCCAAGTAAGTTGGTATATGATGATACACAAAGTCCATACCAAATATCTCTTTATTTTTTACATAATTTGATAGCGAAATATAGCGCTTATCTTTAATGTATTTAGTTGTAACACGATGATTGCGTCTAAATTGTCGAGATATATAACTTGCAGCCATAGATGCGCCAGCAGAAACGCCAATATTATATTTAAAATACAAATCTTTCTTAATGAAGAAATCTAGCACACCTGCTGTGTACATACTTCTCATTCCGCCACCTTCTAATATTAATGCTGTGTCTTTTATCATAGTTACACTTCTTTCTATATTATTAGTTGAATGAAAGCGAGGCTGAGACATTCTTCATTGTCCCAGCCTCAATTATAATTATTAAATTTCTGTTCTTCCAGTTATAGCTTTCGAAAGTGTTACTTCATCAGCGTATTCCAAATCTCCACCTACTGGTAGACCATGTGCTAGTCTAGTTGTCTTAATGCCAATCGGTTTAACGAGTCTAGATATATACATTGCTGTTGATTCACCTTCTATATTAGGATTAGTCGCTAATATAATTTCTTCGATTTCATCATTCTTCAATCGTTCTAATAATGAAGGAATATTAATATCTTCAGGTCCAATACCTTCCATTGGAGATATCGCACCATGTAATACATGGTATAACCCTTTATATTCACGCATTTTTTCCATAGCTATGACATCTTTAGAATCTTGAACAACACACACAACTGAACGGTCTCTTTGTTTATCTTGGCATATATGACAAGGCGAAACATCCGTAATGTGTCCGCAAGTTTCACAATAAGTCAGTTCTCTCTTAACATCTACAAGAGATTTGGCAAAAAGTACAACGTCGTCTTCCTTCATATCTAATACGTGGAAAGCTAAACGTTGTGCAGTCTTCGGACCTATTCCCGGCAATTTCATAAAGCTATCGATGAGTTTAGATATTGGTTCTGGGTAGAACATCATTACATCATTCCAGGAATGTTTAGACCTTTTGTATGTTTACCTAAACGATCTGCTGTTACATCATCTGCTTTAGATAAAGCGTCATTTGTTGCTGCTAATACTAAATCTTGTAGCATTTCAATATCTTCAGGGTCTACTACATCTTCTTTAATGATAACGTCTAATACTTCTTTATGACCAGAAACAACAACTGTAACCATTCCGCCACCAGCTGTTCCTTCAATTCTTTCTTCTTTTAGCTTTTCTTGTTCCTCAGCCATTTTCTTTTGCATTTTTTGCATTTGTTTCATCATTTGTTGCATATTTCCGCCACCGCGCATAATTACGTCCTCCTAATTTCTAATTTATACATTTAAGGTTATTAATTTTTGTCATATTTATTATACATGCCTTTAGAGGCGATGTCATGTATTACTCATCCGTAACATGTACGGTATCTTCACCAAACAACTCTTGAGCTTTCTTTACAACATCCGCTTCTTCTGGTTTTTCTTCTTGCTCAACTTCACCTTGAGCCGTATTCGCTTTTTTAGATTGAATATACTGTTGACGAACTTGTAACCATTGTGAATTTGGTACGCCAACGACCTTTACATTCTTATTAACAATCTCACATACAATCGCTTCGATATGATTTCTTTTTTCATCATTCTTATTCACGATTTCACAATGAATATCTTCATCAAATTTCACAAGCACATGATCTTCACTTGCTGCAACAGGTTCCGAGTTTAAGAGCAGACTGACTAGCGCTCTTTGTTCTTTCTCTTTAACCGATTCTATCACTGCTTGCCATTTTTCTTTAAGTAAATTCAAATCATCACGATTAGCGTGGTCAAGCACACGTTCGATTTGTCGAATTGAGAAGACATGCTTAGATTGTTTACGAGCGATATTTTGTTTATTTTCAACTGGTTTAGCCTTTTGACTGACGCCGTTTTGAGCTAGTTGCTGAATCGTCGCTTCAAGCTGTTGGATTTTATCCATCACTTCACTAGAGCCAGCGTTTTGGTTTGAACTGACAGATGCTGTTTGTCCACTATTATTCTGATCAATTAATTCTGTTAACTTAACGATGAGTATTTCTATATGAACATTCTGGTTAATTGCAAATCTCATTGAAACTAATGTGTCGTTAATACAATCAATCATTTTGTACATTGTATTTAAGTCTACTTGATTCAGTGCGTGGTCGTCATCAACTTGTTCAGTAGTCTTAGCGACAATTGAATCTCTTATGAAATAAATCATATCATTTACAAGTCTATTCACTTCTTTACCAGCAGCTATAAATTCATGATATCTAGTAAAAGCTTGTTTAATATCTTTAGCCACCATGTCTTTAAACAAAGCATTTAAAGCCGCTTTATCTACACTACCCGTTACATTCAAAGCATGTTCAAGTGATAAATGACCATCTCCAAACGCGATTGCTTGGTCCATGATACTTAATGCATCTCGCATACCACCTTCTGAAACTTGAGCGATAAATGCCAAAGCTTCTTCTTCGTAGGTAATGTTCTGCTCATCTGCGACAAACGCGAGTCTACTTTCTATTTCACCAGAATGGATGGCTTTAAAATCAAATCTCTGACATCTAGATATAATAGTAGGTGGTATCTTGTGAGGTTCAGTAGTTGCGAGTATAAAAATAGCATGACTTGGTGGTTCTTCAAGTGTCTTTAAAAGTGCATTGAAAGCACCTGTTGTAAGCATGTGCACTTCATCAATAATATAGACTTTAAATTTAGATTCACTTGGTGCATATTTTACTTTATCTCTAATATTACGTATTTCATCTACACCGTTATTACTGGCAGCATCAATTTCAATGACATCTGAATTTGTTCCTTGTGTAATGCCTTTACAAATCGCACATTCATTACAAGGTTCCCCATTCGTATTCTCTGTACAGTTAATTGCTTTAGCGAAGATTTTAGCAATACTTGTCTTACCAGTTCCACGTGGGCCATTAAACAAGTAAGCATGTGATTGCTTTTCTTTTTGGATGGCGTTTCTTAATGTTTTTGTGACATGTTTTTGACCGACAACATCCGCAAATGATTGTGGTCTATACATTCGATACAAAGCCTGGTAGTTCAAAGTGGCACCTCCAAAATTTAATAAGATATTGGCTATATTATATCATGAATCAATAGGTACACCCTATTATTAATTATCAAAAGCTTCTGGGTAGTGAACAGTGCCTTTAATTTCTTTTGTTGGGTGATCCCATAAATATTTAAACATGAAATTTTCATCTGGCACTTCAAATGGTGGGTATATATTAAACTCTGAAGCTGCATGATAACCTAATTTATGATAATAAGCAGCATGACCTAGCACGACTACACCGACATAGCCATTTTCATAAGCTCTATATTCTAAAGCTTCTATTAAAGCTTTCCCTATTCCTTTGTTTTGATACTCTGGCAAAACGGAAACAGGTGCAAGCGCTAATACTGTATGCGTTTCTTCATCAGAACTAACGGTCACTTCTGACATCATAGCATGACCCAGAATTTTGCCTGATTCTGTCTTCGCTACAACTTCAAGTTCTGCATTATAATTCATTGATTTTCGTATTTTACCGATTAATTCGTGTTCTGTTCCATCAGAATAACGTTCATTTTCGAATGCTGATTTAACGACTTCTTTAGCTAATTCATATTCCGATTCTATAATCGTTCCAATTAGTAATTGCGTCATGTATAAAATATCCCCCTGATATTAGAAAAAGGGTGACCGCGGTCACCCTTTTGAATTTATATATAATTTGATAAGTTTATAAAATTTAAAACCGTGCACCTTTGCTTTGAACAAACATCACAAGCGTTACCTCAGTCGTTAGCTAAACTTCGGCTACCCTACGGCACATACAATGATCCACTTAATGCTGCTTCCTTCCGGACCTGACATGATTCATGGGTTTGTATTGCATAGGACCGACGTCTTCAGACACCACGTGCTGAGGGCAGACCTCACAATAATATGTCCGCGGCAAAGGAATTCAGTCTTGCATAAGCGGATTTCAAGTACAGGGAACCGCTACCTCCCCACTTAGCACGGCAATATATATACTACAACAAAATGTTACGATTTGGCAAGAAAAAACTACTTCAATCAAAGTGTTTTATGAATCACCCTGCGAGAAAAATCTACAAACTTGAATTCCGTCGCGATATGCCTTGAAATATTATATTGAAATTTTTCTGCATTATTAAGATACACAGTACCTCTAACCGTTGCTGTATAAGGCGGGTTCAACTTTCCAAAATATAATATTTCATTCTCAGTCATCTCTTCAAATGTAATAGACTTATTCGAGTAACTGATTTCTACATTCATTTCTTGTTCAATAAATTTATAGATAGATTCAGCTGCAACTTCTTTAGTGAGTTGAGGAATAACCTGACATATAAAGTAATCCTCATCCATTATACGCACAGCGTCATCTTTTGTTCTTGTTCTAATGACATGCCACAACTTATCTTGATCTCTTAATTCAAGAGCATGTTGAACGACAGGAACGTCTTTAGCATCTATGACCTCAAGTAATTCAACTTTAGTTTCATAATCAAGTCCTAAACGTTTATTAATTTCTTGAAAACTCACCATTTCCGATATTGGAAATTGAATAACATCTTCATATATAACGACAGACCCTTTGCCTCTTAACTTTTGAATATAACCTTTTTCTTGCAATAAATTTAAAGCTTTCCTTACAGTCTCTCTAGAAGTTGAATATATCTTTGTTAATTCATTTTCTGAAGGTAGTTGCTGTAAATGAGCATATTCACCATTTAAAATTTTTTCACAAATAGATTGGTAGATTTTCATATACTTGTTCATGCGTTCACCTCTATACCTTCAACATCAATTAGTCACCACTTACTTTTACGACAAAAGCATCGAATGGTTGCAAAGCGTTACCATTTAAATCATTATTTGCAATCATGATTTCACCCTCTAAATCGATATCTTCTGGGATATCAACGATTTGATCAGAGTAGTTTGCAACAACTAACCAAGTTTCATTATTTAAATGTCTCTTGTAAACGAACAGCTCTGGATGCTCCATATGAAGTGGTTCAACTTCTCCATACGTTATCACATCGTGTTCATGACGTAATTGTATTAACTTTTGATACGTATAGAAAATAGAATTTTTATCTTCCAATGCCGCTTCAACATTAATATGCTTATAATTTTCCGGGATACCAATCCATGGTTCTCCAGTTGTAAAGCCTGCCTCAGCATGCGCATTCCATTGAATAGGCGTTCTAGAATTATCTCTAGATTTCTGACCTATTACTTTCATAATCATTTGTTCATCCATACCGCGTTCTTTCAATAATTTGTATGCATTAAGCGATTCGACATCTTTATATTGATCAATATCCGTGAAACCTGGATCTGTCATGCCAATTTCTTCACCTTGATAAATATATGGCGTACCTTGAAGCATGTGTAATGATATCGCGAGCATCTTAGCAGATTTAACTCTTTCTGCTTCTGTATCATCTTTACCGAATCTCGTTACGACTCTAGGTTGATCATGGTTACACCAGAAAATAGCATTCCATCCGTTACCTTTTGCGATGTTCACTTGCCAATCCATCAATATACGTTTCAGCTCAAGAAAATCAAATTTCATATCTGACCACTTTTCACCATCTTTATAATCTACTTTTAAATGATGAAAATTAAATACACTACTTAACTCATGACGTTCTGGATTTGTATATTTAATACAATTATCAATCGTTGTTGATGACATTTCTCCAACCGTCATAATATCTTTATTGCCAAATGTTTGTTTGTTCAACTCTTGTAAATACTCATGGACTTTTGGTCCATCTGTATAAAATTCTTTACCGATTGCTGTTGAATTTTCGAAAGCACCTTTGGAAATTAAGTTAATGACATCAAATCTGAAACCATCTACGCCGAAATCAATCCAATAATTAATCATTTCATATATTTCAGCCTTTAAATTGTCATTCTCCCAATTTAAATCAGCTTGAGAAACATCAAATAATCTTAAATAATAACTTTCTGTTTGTTCATCATAAGTCCAAGCGTTACCACCGAACTTAGACTCCCAGTTCGTTGGCGGCTCTTCTTTAGTGCCTTCTTTCCAAATATAATAATCACGATACGGATTATCTTTAGACTTGCGAGATTCTACAAACCAGTGATGTGATGTCGAAGTGTGATTAATCACAATATCGAGCATCACTTTAATACCTAAACTGTGCGCTTCATCTAGTAATGTTTTGACGTCTTCCTTTGTACCAAAATCAGGATTAATTTGATAATAATCACTAATATCGTATCCATTATCGTTCATTGGTGATTGATAAATTGGCGTTAACCAAATGTAATCTACACCTAACGTTTGTAAATAAGGTAATTTTTCTATAATACCTGGTATATCACCTTGTCCATTTCCAGTCGTATCATTGAATGACTTTGGATAAATTTGATAAACAACGGACTTCTTCCAATCTGAAACTGCCATATAGGTATACTCCTTTATTTATATATATATTATTCTTGAACCATTTCTTTAGCTTTTTCATTAGCAAAGTTTGAAAGCACAATCGTTAGTATAGCTGGTAACACTACCGCAATCAATGTCGCAATACCGAACACACCCCAATATTCTCTTTCAATAGAAATAATTGCAGGAACGCCACCTACACCAACTTTACCGATAACACCTGCAGCTCCTATAAACGCGCCTAGTATACTAGACGAAATAATTGCTGCAAAGAACGGATATTTCAATGGTAAGTTGACACCGAACATTGCTGGTTCAGTTACACCTAAGAATGCTGAAATACCAGATGTAGCCGCTAAACCTTGTTCTTTAATCATCTTACGTTGTTTATATACTACCCAAGCGCCGAATGCTGCTGAACCTTGACAAATATTAGATATTGCCACGATTGGCCATAAGTACGTGCCGCCTAAAGGACTTCCTATGAGTTGGAAATCTACTGCTAAGAACATATGATGTAATCCTGTAATAACAAGTGGTGCATAGAATAATCCATACACTGCGCCACCTAACCAGCCAGCACTTTCGAAAATTGCTTTAATACCGTTCGTAATTAACGTACCTAACTCTAACGCTAATGGACCAATAACGATAAATGCTAAAAATCCAGTAATTAATAACGCTACAGGACCTACTACGAGCATTTTGATAGAATCATGTACACGTTTAGCTAAGAATTTCTCAATAATAGATAATACCCATGTTGCAAATAATATCGGTAATACTTGACCTTGATAGTTTAATTGCTTAATTTCTAAACCAAATATGTGCCATACAGGAATTTCACTCGATTTGCCGCCACCTAAATCATACTGAGAAGCAAGCTGCGGATGTAACAAGATTAAACCTAATACTAAACCTAGAATTGGGCTACCACCAAATACACGCATAGCTGACCAACCAATTAAAGCCGGCAAGAAGATAAATGCGGTACTTGCGATAACGTTAATGATGTTTGCAAAGTCAGCAAGCCATGCATATTGTTGAACAAGTGACTTAGCACCAAATAATTTTTCTGCTGTTAATACATTGTTTAAACCTAATAGTAAACCTGCTGTTACGATTGCAGGTAAGATTGGAATGAATACATCACCCAACAATTTAATTAAACGTTGAAATGGATTCATCTTCTGTTCAGAAGCTTTCTTCACGTCATCTTTCGAACTTTCTTCAACACCTGTTTCTTGTTGAAAAATTTTATACGCCTCATCAACAGTTCCCGGTCCAATTACGATTTGAAATTGGTTGTTTGCTGAGAAGGACCCCTTCACTAAATCTATTTGATCTAATGCATCTTTATTAACTTTACTTTCATCATTTAATACAAGTCTTAACCGTGTGACACAGTGGGTTGCGGCATTTACATTGTCTTGCCCACCAATAGCATCAATAATCTGCTTTACATCTTCTCTATTCACAGCCATTAAACTCACTCCCCTAACTTTATTTAGTTGAATTATAACTTGTATATACAAGTATGTAAAGGCTTACAATTAATATTATATAAATAATGTAGTATGATTGTGTAAAGGAGGTTTTTCATATGTCTTTTTTAACACATGAATATATCGATCATGACAACGTTGCACTCGATTTTGCAAAAGGAGATTCCATCATTTTCACAAACCATCATCACGAAAAAATATTTGAATCAGCAAGTTTAATTAAATTGCCTATTATGATTTATATTTATGAAAGCACGACTCAAGAAGATAGAAAAGCACTCGTTCAAATCAATGATAAAGTTGGCGGCAGTGGTGTTCTAAAAAATATGGATATCGATCAACTGAGCATTCAAGATTTAATCTACTTAATGATCGTTGTTTCAGACAATACGGCAACGAATACATTAATCGATCATTTCGGACTTCAACATATTAACTTATTTATTCAAGAAACATTGCAATGTGAACAAACGCAGTTAAATCGTTATATGATGGATGCAGAAGCAATAAGTGAAGGGAAACAGAATACAACGTCTTCTCAAGATATGATTCATATACTACGCTTTATTGCAGAGCATAAACATCATCAAGACATGATGAACATCATGAATGACCAACATTTAAACGATAAAGTTTCAATCTATCGATCATTTTACGAAGATACACTTAATTTCCACTCTAAGACAGGGGAGTACGACAACGTTGTCAATGATGTAGGTATTATCCAACATGAAGGCGAGTTATATTATTATTGTTTCTTATCCAACACAAATAAACCCAAAAAGGCGATCGATTTCTCTCACCAATTTGGGTCATATATTATTCAATCTATATTAGATATTTGATAAACGTGCAGCTTTAGCTAATATCTTTTGATAATAACTACCTGATAACTTAATGATTTCGATACTTTTCGGTGTATGTGGTGCATGAATCATCATGTCTTCTCCCATGTATATACCAACATGTGATAAAAAGCCTTTATCTTCTGGTTTACTGAAGAACAGTAAATCACCTGGCAAAAAGTCATGTGATGCTATTGAAATATCCGTCATTGCTTCATATTGTTCATCAGCATCTCGGGGGATGTGGAAGTTTTGACTTTTGTACATTTGGAAACATAATCCCGAACAATCATAACCATAACTAGACATCCCTCCCCATAAATAAGGTAAGTCTAAAAAGCGCTTCGCATTTTCAATGACACCTGTCATCGTGCCAATTTCGAATGCACCAGATTCATCACTGAATTCTACATCATTCGCACTAATAAGACCCTTGCCTTCAGGTGTATCAACTTCAATAAAAGGCTCATCTTGCTTAATAATAGGTAAAATCGTATTAAATGACAGAATTTGTTTCGTAGTAAAATCTAAATTAAACAATGTCGTCTTAGGTACATTAACACGAAGGCGTGGATGTGTATCGTACGCCTTCATCTCACCTAATTGACTCGTCGGAATAAACCCTGGATATCCCTTTGGATTCTGTTTAGACGGTTGCTCTAAACAGATAACGTAACTCCAGCCATCTTGTTCTTCTACGACTTCTACTTTTTCGCCATAAAGAATTTGCGTATCTATTCTACTATCTTCCGTAAAAGATAATTTCTGTTCTAAATTAAGTTCAAGTAACCAACGTTGAATATCTGCTGGATACATGATACCGTCTCTATCAATTTCTCTAGCTTTATCAAAGCTTCTCCATATTGTCCCGACATTTACTCTGCAATATTTAATCATGAGCTCACCTTCTTATATAAAGATTCACGATCTATTCCTAACCCTGTACCTTCTGAAACGGTTACTTTAGCACCTTCATAAGTAATACCACCATCAACTTGTCGCTCAACTACCATTAAAGGTGCATCAAAATCAACACGATTCACTTGTTCTGCTGCCAAACTAAAATGCAAAGCTGCCGTTACAGATACATGTGTTTCCATCATACATCCAACCATGCAAGGTATCGCTTCACCTTTAGCAATATCATGTATTTTTAAAGCTTGATGAATACCACCAGTCTTCATCAGTTTAATATTCCATATATTTGTCGCACCAACTTCTACAAGTCTCTCGGCATCATGTATACTAAATAATCCTTCATCTACCATTAAAGGTATTTTGAATGCTTGAGATAACTCACCTAGTACCTTATACTCATATCTTCCAACAGGTTGTTCAATACTTTCAATATTCAAATCTGCTTCATCAAAATGTTTCAATGCATGACGCGCACCTTTTTCATCCCATGCTTGGTTTGCATCCGCACTTAAAATAACCTCACTTGGCAAAGAAGATCGTAATGCTTGTAATCTATTTAAATCTGTAGAGACATCATCTTTACCCACTTTTATTTTCAAATGGTTAAAGCCATCTTCTACATATCGCAAACCATCTTCTACCATTTCGTCAGCATCATTTAGACTCACGGTATAACACGTTTCTAACGATTTATTTCCCGGGTTATGCTTGATATATTGATATAAAGGCAATTCTGCTTCTTGAGCTAATAAGTCATAAAGTGCGATATCTATTGCAGCTTTAGCACTTGTATTACCTACGATGACTTGATGAATTTCATCTAGTAAGTCTTTCGTTAATGGTCGATTAATTAATAGTGGCTTAAAGACTTCTTCAATCGCAGCTTCTATACCACCTTTTGTATCACCGGTAATAACATATGTAGGTACAGCTTCACCAACACCTATAACATCTTCATAATTCGTTTCAATAAATACATATATACTTTCAATAACCTCTACTGTTCTCAGTGCTGTTTTAAAAGGTTTCTTCAAAGGTGTTTCATATCTATAGTATTTTATATCTGTTATAAACATATAACTTCCCCTTTATTCTATAATTACACCTGACGCAATATTTAATATTTTATTGTCCACATCTAATGTAGCTTCTGTTCCAAACGGTATCGCAAAATGTGGTGTGCAATGCCCAATATTCAAATCATATGCTGCTGGTTTATTTAATGGCGTTACAAAATCATCTAACACTTCTTTCATCGTTAAAGATTTTTCCGGATTTTTAGGCTCGCTATCTGTGAATGGTCCGAAAATAAATCCAGAAGCATCATCTAACTTGCCAGCAGATTTAAGTTGTTGTAAAAATCCATCTACCTTATAAGGCACTTCACCAATATCTTCTATAAATAAAATTTTATCTTTAGTGTCGATTTCATATGGTGTGCCTAAACTTGAAACAAGTAAAGATAAACAACCACCAACAATTTCTCCTTCAACGTGACCACCAACTAGCGATTTAAACGTTAATTGATCTGTAGGATAAGACACAGCTTCACCATTAAATAACTGCTCAAAGCTCCCAATAGAAATTTCATTATAAGTATCGCCTATATCAGATGCGATCATAGGACCTTGAAACGTCACCAATCCCGTTTGTTGTCTAATAGCATTATGTAAACATGTTATATCACTATATCCCCATATAATTTTAGGGTGTGCTTTTACAAGATTATAATCAATACGTTCTACAATTCTAGGTGTACCATAACCACCGCAAGCACATATAATACCTTTCACTTCATCATCTTCTAACATGTCATGCAAACTATCTAATCGTTCATCATCCGTTCCCGCTAAATGACCATGAATGCGGTCTATATTTTTCGCTAGTTTAAACCGAATACCATATTTCTCTTCTAAAAGTTTCAACCCGTTCTTTAAATGCTTTTGGTTCGGCGGACTCGCTAATGCTACAACACCCACCACATCCCCTCTATTTAATCCCTTTGCTTTCATTAAGACACGACCTTTTATCAGAATATTCTTATATTATAGCAAAGTTGTTATCCATTTGTGAAAACAAAAGAAATTGTCACAAACGCATGAGTATATGAGGTTGGACATATGCGCGAGTTAGGTTGGATTTAGGTTGGAGTTAGGTTGGATCCCGGTCCGAGTATCTGTCATTATTCTGAATTGTGGTAATTAGAATTGGCTAACTTCCATTATTTCGAATTCTGGTAGTTAGAATGCTGTAACTTCCATTATTTCGAATTCTGGTAATTAGAACGCTGTAACTTCCATTATTCTGAATTCTGGTAATTAGAATCCGCTTACTTCCATTATTTCGAATTCTGGTAGTTAGAACTCGTATCCTTAGAGACATTTCTCGGAATTATGTCCCTAACGACACCTCTTAGAGACATTTCTCGGAATTCTGTCCCTAACGACACCTCTTATGGACATTTCTCGGAATTCTGTCCCTAACGACACTTCTTACGGACATTTCTCAGAATTCTGTCCCTAACAGCACCCCTTATATCTATATCCCCTATATTTCCACCCTACAACTCAATCTCCACTCCGCGCCCAATTCCACATCCAACTATTATATTTTTTCACAACAAAAAAACACTGCCCACAAAAGTGGACAGTGTTCTTTATATATATAGTCTTGGATATTTTAAAATAATGGCGGAGGAAGAGGGATTCGAACCCCCGCGAGCCGTTAAGCCCCTGTCGGTTTTCAAGACCGATCCCTTCAGCCGGACTTGGGTATTCCTCCAAATAAGACATTATTTATCTTATAACATGCCATTACTGATGTCAACAAAAATCACAAAATTTAAATTGTAATTTTTTTCTTTAAGGATTCATCTACAGCTTTTGCAACTGCACGACCTTCTTTTATTGCCCAAACGACTAAACTTTGACCTTTTCTTGCATCTCCAGCTACAAATACTTTATCTTGATTTGTTCTGAAATCTTTTTCATTTGCTACGATTTTGTTTCGTTCAGTCTTTAAGTTGAATGAATGTGGTACTAAATGTTCTGTACCTTCAAAACCGATTGATAATAGGACTAAATCTGCTGGCCAATGACGTTCTGTACCTTCGACAATCACCATGCCGTCTTCAGTTTCTTCTAACACTTGCGTATAAAGACCGCGAATATTACCATTTTCATCAACATCGTAACGCATAGTTTGAATACCATATGCTCTTGGTTCGAATCCGAATTTTTCACGATATTCTTTATGCGCATAGTCTAACTTGAAAATTGGCATTGGTAATGGCCATGCTGTATTTTGTTCCATTTTATCTGTTAGTCTTACATATTTATTAAATTGAACGACTGATTTACAGTCATCTCTTAATGCTGTTGCTACGCAGTCAGCACCTGTATCACCCGCACCGATTACAATCACATTTTTACCTTTTGCTGTTATAGTTGGTTCGTCAATTTCTCCCATTTGTAATTGTGTTTGCTCTGTTAAATATTCCATCGCAAAATGTATACCGAAGCTCATACGTCCTTCCAATGGTAAGTCTCGTCCTTTTTGTGAGCCTGTACAAACAATAATTGCATCATACTGTTCATCTAGTTCCTCTTTCGTGATGTCTTTCCCCACATTAACATCTGTTTTAAAGACGATACCCGCTTCTTCCATTAATTTCACACGACGTTCGATAACCTCTTTATCTAATTTCATACTTGGTATGCCGTACATAAGCAAACCACCTGGACGATGGTTACGCTCATATACAGTCACATTATAGCCAAGTAAATTTAATTCTTCTGCAGCTGTTAAGCCTGCTGGACCACTACCGATAATGGCTACTTTTTCTTCTAAGCGCTGCTCAGGAAACTTAGGTTTCACAAGTCCCATATCATACGCTTCATCTATTATTGTACGCTCTATCCCTTTGATAGCGACTGAATCATTATTAATCGCTAAGACACATGAAGATTCACATGGTGCTGGACATACACGACCTGTAAATTCAGGAAAGTTATTTGTTTCTGATAATCTTGCATATGCTTCTTCATAATCTTTGCGATACACTAAGTCGTTCCACTCTGGTATATAGTTACCTATTGGACAACCTATTGTATCTCTACCGAATGATGAGCCTGTTTGACAAAATGGTGTTCCGCAATCCATACAACGCGCACCTTGTGTAGCTGCATCTTCTTTAGTAAAACGTTGTTGGAATGCGTCATATCCTTTAATTCTATCTTTTAACGGCAACTCATCAAGTTGTTGCTTAGGATACTTCATAAAACCTTTAAATTCACCCATAATATGCCCTCCTTCTTAATATACCGAAGCCAGTTCTTCTTCATCACCAATAGATTTTCGATCATCAAAGAATGCATTTAACAGTGCATCTTCTTCGTTTTCTAATTTGTGTAGTGAAATCTTCTGCATCATAAGTTTGTAGTCTTTCGGAATCACTTTAACCACTTTGTCTACAATTGTGTCAAATGACGCTAGCACTGCTTGTGCTTTTTTACTATTTGTATATCGAACATGTTCTTCTAACATGTGTCTTAAATTCGCAATTTCATCTGAATCTTTTAATGTTTCAAACTCTAAAGTGTCAAGTTCATTATCTTTTTTGAATGCTTCAACATCTGTTGGCAATGCGTAACATACACCACCACTCATACCTTGACCGAAGTTACGTCCTACATCACCTAAGATGACGACACGTCCACCAGTCATGTATTCTAATCCGTGGTCGCCGACACCTTCAACAACGACGTTAACGCCACTATTTCTTACACAGAAACGTTCACCAGCTCTACCGTTAATATAAGATGTTCCACTTGTCGCACCGTAGAAACAAACATTACCGACGATAATATTGTCTTCTCTATCTTCGTTAGGTGCGTTTAAGATTAATTTACCTCCGGATAAACCTTTACCAAAGTAATCGTTAGCATCACCCGTATGATGTAACGTCATACCTTTAGGCGTGAATGCACCATAACTTTGTCCAGCATGTTTAAACGTCTTAACACTAATTGTATCTTCTGGTAAACCAGTTTCACCGTGCACTTCTGTAATATAACTACCTGTAATAACACCAACATCTCTTTCAGTATTTCGAACGTTATAACTACCAACAAATTTTTCACCATGATCAATTGATGCTTTTGCATCTTCATATAATTTCGTTAAGTCGAATCCGACATCAAGGTGATGATTTTGATTCATAGAGCGGTATCTTTCACCTTCATTTACAAATAAAAGTGCCTCTAAATCAAGTTCTCTCGCTTTAGGATGAGAGTAATATCTGTTTGATACTGATAACAAGTCCGTTCTACCTACAAGTTCATCCATTGTTTTTAAGCCTAATGAAGCTAAAATCTCTCTTATTTCCTCGGCAATAAAATACATGAAGTTTACGATGTGATCTGCTTTACCTGTATATAATTTTCGTAAGTCGCCATTTTGAGTTGCAATACCAACTGGGCATGTATCTTTATGACATACTCTCATCATAATACAGCCAAGCACGACTAATGGTGCGGTCGCAAACGCAAACTCTTCTGCACCTAACGCACAAGCGAGCGCAACGTCACGACCAGTCATTAATTTACCGTCAGTTTCTAACGTTACACGTGAACGAAGACCGTTTAACATAAGTGTTTGATGTGTTTCAGATAAACCAATCTCCCACGGTAACCCAGCATGTTGAATACTCGTCTTAGGTGATGCACCTGTACCGCCATCATATCCACTGATGACAATTTTGTCGGCAAAAGCTTTTGCAACACCTGCTGCAATTGTACCTACGCCAGATTTAGAAACGAGCTTAACACTGATGTCTGCTTTTCTATTTGCATTCTTCAAGTCATGAATCAGTTGTGCTAAGTCCTCAATAGAATATATATCATGGTGAGGTGGTGGTGAAATTAATCCCACCCCCGGTGTTGAACCACGTACTTCAGCTACCCACGGATAAACTTTTGTACCAGGTAATTGTCCACCTTCACCAGGTTTAGCACCTTGTGCGACTTTAATTTGAATTTCTTTAGCATGTTGTAAGTAATCGCTCGTTACACCAAAGCGACCTGATGCGACTTGTTTAATAGCACTCATATAATTAGTGCCATCCGGCTTAATAATAAAGCGTTCTGGATTTTCTCCACCTTCACCGCTATTACTACGTCCACCAATTCTATTCATTGCTTCTGCTAAAGTTTGATGCGCTTCTTGAGAAATAGAACCGAAGCTCATTGCACCTGTCTTAAAGCGTTTCACAATTTGGTCAGCAGATTCTACGTCTTTTAAATCAATTGTGCGATCTGATTTAAAATCAAGTAAGTTTCTTAAGTGACTCATACGTTCACTATCTGCAGCTTCAGAATACTCTTTAAACATTTCAAAATTATTATCTCTACATGCATGTTGTAATAAATGAATTGTTTTAGGGTTGAATGCATGATATTCACCTTGTTGACGCCATTGGAAAGTACTACCTGAATTTAAATATTTAATCTGTTCAGATTGTCTCGCTTTATTCTCTTTATCAATCGTATCAATTGATATACCAGAAAGTTTAGACGGAGTACCTGTAAAGTATTGATCGATAACATCTTTACCTAAGCCAATTGCTTCAAAGATTTGTGCACCTTGATAACTTTGAACAGTTGAAATACCCATTTTAGCCATTACTTTAATGACACCAGCTGATAACGTTTGACTAAACGTATCAATATTTTGTTCAACTGTACCTTCAAGACGTCCCGCAGCAGTTAAGTCTTCAATCGTATAATGTGCTAAGTATGGCACAACAGCATTGGCACCATAACCTATTAATGTAGCTAAATGATGCACTTCACGACACTCACCAGAATATGCCACAATACTTGTGTCTAAACGTTGACCCGTTCTTATCAAGTGTTGATGAATGTGACTAACCGCTAATAATATCGGCATTGCAAACGCCGCTTCTAAATCTTCAACAGACTCATCTTCTAAGACAATAATCTCAGCACCATTTTTAACGGCTTTTGAAACTGTTTGCCCTAAGTCATCTAGAGCTTCTTTAAGTGAACCTGTGTAAGTCGTCGGAATCACCGCAACATTAAATTCACTTTCTTGAATTTGCTCAAGTTGCGCTTTCGATAATACTGGATGATTTAATTGAATTCTTCTCGTGTTATCTTGATGTGGTTGTAACAAGTTACCTTCTTTACCTAAGTAAACCAATTCACTTGTAACGATTTTTTCTCTATATGAATCAATTGGCGGGTTCGTTACTTGAGCAAAATGTTGTTTAAAGTAGTTAAACAATGATTCTGGTCTCGTACTCAACACGGCAACTGGCGTATCAAAGCCCATCGCACCAATTGGATCTTTCTTCTCACTCACAAGTTCTGACATATATTTATTAATTTCTTCTTTTGTATATCCGAAACGACGTTGTAATTGGAATAATTTTTCTTCTTCAACATGTGAAGGTGTCGCCACTGTATCATTTACGTTTAACGCTTTATGACTTACCCACTCATCATAAGGATATTCACTTGCGATACGTTGTTTTAATTCATCATTTTCGATAACTTTATTCTCTTTAAAATCCACTAATAAAAGTTTACCTGGGTTGAGTTGCCCTTTATAAACAACATGTTCTTCTTCAACGTCAATAACGCCTACTTCTGAAGAAAATATAATTTCATTTGAATCTGTAATTGTGTAACGACCAGGTCTTAAACCATTACGGTCTGTTAATGCGCCAAGTTTATCTCCATCACAGAAACTAATCATTGTCGGACCGTCCCAAGGTTCCATTAAATAACTGTAATATTCATAGAATGCTCTAATTTTAGGATCTTGTGTTTCGTTATATAACCACGGTTCAGGAATCAATAACATTGCTGCTTGTTCTGGAGGAATGCTTAAACTTAAGAACTCTAGTGCATTATCAACGATTGATGAGTCACTTCCTGATTCATCTAGCACTGTTCCAATCTTATCTTTTACATCACCAAAAATCGTTTCAATTAATCTATCTTGTCTTGCACGCATCCAGTTAACATTACCTTTAATCGTGTTAATTTCACCATTATGCATCAATAATCTATTAGGATGCGCTCTTTTCCAACTTGGAAATGTATTCGTACTAAATCTCGAATGTACAGAACCAAATTTAGAAACATAATCTTCATCTAACAAATCAATATATAAACCTTTAATTTGGTCTGAACGCAACCAGCCTTTATATACGATTGTACGTCTAGATAAACTTGCAAAGTATAAATCTAAATCTTGTTCATCGCCATATCTTTCAATTTGTTTACGCGCAATGAATAACGAACGATCAAAGTGTTCACTTGAATGATTTTCAACAAACACTTGTTGAATACAAGGCATTGTCGCTTCAACATGTTCTGCCAATACTGATGTATCTAATGGAACATCTCTGTATCCAATAACTTTTAATCCTTCTTCTTCAAAGTACGCATTAAACTTCTTTTCATGTTCACTGCCAGCTATTTTTTCATCAGTGAAGAACATACCTACTGCGTAATGTTCTTCTTCAGGTAAATTTAATTTTAATTTTTGTTTAAAATAGAGGTGAGGGACTTCTGTCATAATACCAGCACCATCACCAGTAATTCCGTCAGCTCCAACTCCACCTCTATGATCTAGCCTACAAAGCATTTCAATTGATTTTAGTACAATTTCATGTGACCTTTTGTTGTCCATATTGGCGTAAAAGCCAATCCCGCAAGCATCATGCTCGTCCATCGAATCATATAGGCCAAGTTGTCTTCTATCTTTCTTAAATGACATACGACATCACCTCAACAATAAATTTCAGAATCTTCAATAATTGATAGTCTATATCATACTTTACAAGGACTTATCTTAACAATATATAAAATAGATGAAATATATCTAAAAATTAGATAATATAAATAATGAGGTGTTGAATATGGAGATAAAACAATTAATTTATTTTAGAGAAGTTGCTTTAAGAGAGCATATTTCAGAGGCTGCGCTCGAGCTAGAGATTGCCCAATCTGCGGTCAGTAGACAAATCGCGAATTTAGAAAAAGAATTAAACACGACGTTATTTTTAAGAGAAGGCAGAAATGTAAAATTAACGGACAGTGGCGAACTCTTACTTACACAGACAAATAGAATTTTAAACTTAATAGAAGAAACGAAAGATTTATTTATACACCAAGAACATTCAGATAGACGTTCTATTAAACTCGCTTATACAGAAAGTTATGTATCACAAGCTTTACCGGCTATTATTAAGACTTACGAGCGAGATTTCAAAATAGAAGTTAGACCTATGATGATGACACCCTTAGAAATTGAAGAAGGCTTATTATCTCACCAAATAGATGTCGCGTTATGCGAACTTACACCGAAACTTACAAACAATAAACATACTATTAAACATACACTATTCGAAGAAACATATAATTTATACGTTCATAATAACAACGATTTATCAATGAACCCTAAACCGCCTTTATCACAATTGAGCCAGCAATACATTTACCATTTCAACACATTACCTGATCAAATATCACAATTAATACGTAAACATGCATCACAGAAGACTTACCCGATTTCAAATTTTGCGTTATTACGACAAACATTACTTTCTGAAAAAGGCGTACTCATCGTGCCAGATTATTTAAGTAATGGTATTGAAAATGAACAACTCACAAAAATCCCGTTAACACATACCGAACTTAAAAGAACGATTAACATTGTTTATCAAGACAATAATCAAAACAGTAAATTGAAGACTTTTATTGAACATACACGTTCTTTATTGCAAAGACAAGCAACGTATCATTAAGGAGGATATTTTCAAAATGGATTTTATCAATAGAACGACTGAAGAAATTGCTGCCGACTTACTTGGCGTCAAAATCATTCACGAAACAGACGATATCGTATATACAGGTTATATCGTTGAAACGGAAGCTTATGTTGGTAAACACGATCAAGCTGCTCATTCGTTCAATGGCAGAAATACTAAAAGCGTGAAATCTTTGTATTGCGAGGGTGGAACGATCTATGCACATTCTATGCACAAACAACTACTGATTAACTTTGTTACGCAAGTTGAAGGTGAACCTCAAGGTGTCTTAATTAGAGCGATAGAACCTGAACATGGTATTGAACAAATGTCTCTGAACCGTAACGGCAAAACAGGTATAGAATTAACTAATGGACCTGGCAAATTCACGCAAGCGATGCAAATATCTAAAGCATTAGATGGCACTAAACTTAATGCCAATTGCTTAAAAATTGATACAACAAATAGAAGATACCCTAAACAAATCGAACGATCAGCAAGAATCGGCGTACCAAATAAAGGCATCTGGACTGATAAACCTTTACGTTTCACAGTAGCAGGACATCCGTATGTCTCAAAAGCTAGAAAACGCGATTCACTACCTTGTGCTGAAACATGGAAATAATTGAAGTACACCTCTTATGTACGTATACTATAGTATGTTCAAATCAAAGAAAAATGATGGTGGCAAAACATGAATGACAAAATCAAACAACAATTAACGAAACCATTTAATGTTGCGATACTCATATTTATTGCATGCGTTATAATAGCCTATATTTTCACCCAACATAATGCGCAATATTACAAAACACCAATTGGTCAGATTACGGATATTACACATCAATCTTCACAAACAACGATTGACCAAAATAAAAATAAAGATACGTTACATAAAGAACAAATCCATTTAGAGATTCAGAACGGTCAGCATAAAGGAGACCGAATTACGATCCCTCATAAATACACGGATTCTTTAACGGATTCTGAGAAATACCATGTAAACGACCAAGTCCTCTTATCCTATAAAGGTAAAGAAGACACCACTATTATAAAAGGCTTAAAACGAGATGGCGCTGTCACATTAATGACTGGTTTATTCTTATTAACTTTACTTATCGTCGGTAGAAAATCAGGACTATATTCCATTATTTCACTTATTATTAATGTCACAGTTCTACTATTGATGATTGATTATTTCATGAAACATAATAATCATCACTTCTTTATATTAATGACGGCAACAGTTATATTCTCAACGATCGTATCCTTATTGCTCGTTAGTGGCTTTAAGCGGAGAACTTTTGTTGCGATAATTTCAACTTTATTAGGTACATTTTTAAGTATTGGTATCGCTCAACTTGTCATGTTGTTTACGAATGGTGACGGTGTTAAATATGAAACGATGAGTTTCTTAACGATTCAACCGACACAAATATTCCTAGCGTCTGTGCTCATAGGTTCACTTGGTGCGGTTATGGATGTTGCTATTACGTTAACAAGTTCCTTATATGAGATTAAAGCACAACATCCCGAAATTTCATTGAAACAATTGCGTCAATCTGGCACAAACATTGGTAAAGATATTATGGGTACAATGACGAATATCTTATTCTTCGCTTATTTATCTGGTAGCATTCCGATGATTATTCTTTACTTTAAAAATAGCAATACAATCACGTATACCTTATCCATGAATTGGTCATTAGAAATTACAAGAGCACTAATGGGCGGCATTGGTATTGTGATTACGATACCTATCACAATATTTGTTGCAATGATGTTCATGCAAAGAGAGGAGGCTAAATAATGACGACATTTATTTTAGCCAGTATATTACTCATTCTTATGATCATCGTTGGTGGTAAGAAAGGATTTAGATCGTTTGTAACGTTATTTTTAAACTTGCTGACGTTGTTTATTGCGTTATTACTCATCATTTATAAAGCGCCTATATTCATCGTATTAATCATCTTCTGTTTAATTATTACGTGTATTAACTTGTTCTATATTAATGCTTATAATACTAAGACAGTTGCTGCCTTTTTCGCGACCATTATATCTACGCTTATCTTAATAGGATTAATCTATTTCATTGTAGATATTTCAATGTTGCAAGGGTTCACTGAAGAAGAACAAGATGAAACGTATATATTTTCAATGAATGTAGGTATAAATTATGCCGAACTCATGGTATTTACAGTTGTATTAGCCGTAATCGCAGCTGTGATTGATTTAACAATATCCATTAGTTCTCCAATGTACGAACTATATGAAGCACATCCAAAAATATCATTGCAACAACTATTCAAGTCTGGCTTAACAATAGGAAGAGACATCCTATCAACAACAACTAATACAATTTACTTCGCCTATATAGGCGGACAAATCACGTTATTTTTCTGGTTTGGTAAATTAAATTACACCTTTGGCGAAATAATCAATGCTAAAATATTTGCAGCTGAAATCATAACCATTTTATTAGGCGGTATCGCTGTAAGTATCGCCATCCCAATCACCTCATTTATCACAGTGAGATTAATAAAAAAACAGCAACATAAAATATAGAAGAAAGCACCTTTTGACTCGGTCAAAAGGTGCTTTTGTTTGTATATATGAAGGGCTAACGATCTTGTTTGTGTTTCTTGAACGTTAGAATTTCTAACGATCTTGTTTTTCATTCTTGAGCGTTAGCGCCTAGTTTTCTCTCATTTTTTTAATTTTTTTGTCCGCTAACGATCTTGTTTGTGTTTTTTGAGCGTTAGAATTTCTAACGATCTTGTTTTTCATTCTTGAGCGTTAGAGCCTAGTTTTCTCTCATTTTTTTAATTTTTTTGTCCGCTAACGATCTTGTTTGTGTTTCTTGAGCGTTAGAATTTCTAACGATCTTGTTTTTCACTCTTGAACGTTAGCGCCAGGTTTTCTCTCATTTTTTTAATTTTTTTGTCCGCTAACGATCTTGTCTGTGTTTCTTGAGCGTTAGAATTTCTAACGATCTTGTCTGTGTTTCTTGAGCGTTAGAAACCCTATATTCTACTATTAAATAGGTTCTAAATTACTTTCAATTTCTGCTCTTCTTGATTCTAAAAATCCTGGTAAGTCTAGCTGTTGTCCAAGTTCCGACACATCATCATATGGCATACCTGGTCCTTCTGTCGCAAATTCAATCAATATATGTGAATGTCTATAATATAAGCTTTTAAAGAAATCTCTATCCACTATTCCAGAATGTACAACGCCTTTTTCATCTAATAATTCTTTCACTTTATTTAATTCTTCTTCGTCTGCTACGGATAATGCAAGATGGTGAATACTTCCTTTACCAGGTCTTTCTCTTTCACCTTCTACTTCTTTCAATATAATATCGCTATACAATCCTTCAAAATCAATCGTATATAATAATTCACTTTCAGAATCTACTAACTCAAAATGCAAATCATTTTCCAGGAAATTTTTCATTTCTGAAACATCATCAATTTTAAATTCTACAGGACCCATACCCATAATTTGATGTTCTTCTGGTACATCTGTGTATCTATTATGACGCCAACTTTGCGGCACCTTACGTTCACCATTAGGTAATAATACCATTTCCAATCCTTCGTGATCTCTAAAATGTAAAGCTGTCATACCGTTATAAATACCAATAGCGTCATGATCAACATCAAGCTTTTCAAAACGATCTTTCCAATAATTTAAGCTTTCTTCACTTGGTACTAACAATCCAATTCTTGAAATCGAGTTCGTACCTTTATAAGTTTGTCCCATCGGTTTAAGTTCGAAAAATGTTAAAGAAGTACCAGGCGAACCAACCTCATCACCATAGAACAAATGATACATAGAAGGGTCATCTTGATTCACTGTTTTTAAATATAAACGTAGCCCTAATTTTTCTACATAAAATTCTTTATTTAACTTAGCATCTTTCGTAAGCATCGAAATATGGTGGTGCCCTAAAATTTCTATCATAATCGTACCTCCCATTAATTTAACTACATTATACGCGCATCAGATTCATCATTACAAAAATTATACTCACATGTAAATATAAAGACACCAGTCATAGTGACGTCACTATGACTGGTGTCTAGTTATGCATATTTTTTATATAAATAGTCGTATATTTTTTCGAATCCTTCAACCCAATATTCCTCAACCATGTCTTTAATATAGTCTTGGTATAGATTCATATATTGAGTAACCGCTTCTCTATGCTTTATAGAATTATTACAATCATTTATATGATTTAACTTTGAATAAATATCAGCAGGCAGATGATGTGCAGCTTTTTTACCTAGTACTGCTTTCTCAGGATAATATTTATATAACAATACTTTAATTGCATGATTAAGTGCATTATCAATCATTTGAGTCGTCCATAAATATTGCCCTCTTCCAACTATATGATCATATTGAAAGATAAACCAACAACTATCTAATGCTGAATCTATGAATACCTCTTCAGTTATACTTAAATCTTTTTTATCATATTCCTTCAATCTACCGTTAGGGTCATATATCACTTTTATATCATCTGTTTGAGGATAATCATGTTCATGAACAATATAACAATCTATATGTAACATATCTTCAAATACACCAACGATTTGAGGGCATATAATTTCCACTAATTCTTTATATAACAGCGGTTGATATTGCTCTAGTGCATCTACAATACTGTCATATACTTCTTCAACTTGTACCTCGCGTTCTAACATGACATAAATATCTAAATCAGAATAGGCATCATTTTCCCCTCTAGCAATAGACCCCTTTAAAAATATTGATAAAACTCCATTTACCTTTTTCAAAGCCGGTACAATTTTCTTTAAAGCTATTTCGTATCTCATATTCCCACCCCTTACTTAAAAATTCAGATTATTATAATATATCACAATTACAATTGAATAATATATGCATATTTTTCGAAAAATGATTTTTTTAGCGTTATGATTATTGTTGTAGGGAGAGATACAATATGACAAGTGAACAGAAAAAGAGATCTATTTCATTATTATTAGCAGGATTCATCATTTTTTCTAGCCTTTATGTTACGCAACCAATATTTAATGGGCTAAGTCAATATTTTAACGTGTCGCTATCTGATATCAGTTTAACTTTATCCGTTTCTACTTTTATGCTTGGTATTGGTTTAATTTTAGTGCCTATGCTCAACAATATTGAGAAGAAACGTATGATGTCTATTTCTGTATTACTTGTAAGTGTATTATCTATCATCAGTGTTTTCGTCACGAACTTCCATATATTTCTCATCATTCGTGGTCTGATGGGATTAGCTTTAAGTGGTGTGCCTTCTATCGCAATGGCATATATAGCTGATGAAGTACATAAAGATAGAGTCAGTAAAGTAATGGGTTTATATGTAGCAGGAACGACATTTGGGGGTATGTCTGGTCGTGTAGTTGTTGGTATTCTAACAGACATCGCAAATTGGCAAGTTGCGATCGCATCGCTCAGCATCCTTAATTTAATACTCGCAATATTAATGGTTATTTTATTACCAACTTCAACAGTTCAAACACCACAATGGGTATCACCGAAACAACATTTCATTAAATATGGAAAACTATTAAAGAACTCAGCCGTTTTAAAAACGATGTCACTAGCATTCTTATTAATGGGTACCTTTGTCACAATATACAGTTATATAACGGTACGTTTCGAACATCCACCATTTTCACTTAGTGAGTCTACGATTGCCTTTATATTTATTTTATATTTAATAGGTACGTATAGCTCCATTAACTTTGGAAAACTCAGTTATAAACTTGGTATAAAAAAAGCATATGCAATCGCCATAACAATCATGATTGTAGGTATTATTCTTACATTCATAACATACTTACCACTTGATATATTAGGAATCGCCGCAATGACATTCGGATTCTTTGGCGCACATTCCATTCAAAGCAGTTATATCGCCACATTAACCGAATCAAGCAAATCACACGCCTCAACTTTATATTTATTAGGTTATTATGTAGGATCAAGTTTATTAACCATATTAGGCGGATACGTATTCGTACAATACGCATGGATAGGTATCGGTATCTTAACACTCTTATTAACAGTAATAGCAGCAATAATTAGTAGATCATTATTTAAAAATGTCGCTTAATATATCGAAAAACGCTTAGCTCGCGAATGAGCTAAGCGTTTTTTTATTCCAATCCTAATTTCTCTAATCCTAATGATTCTACTGTTAAACCTTCTGTATAGAAATCTCGCTCTAATATTGTTGATGCGATTACGATTATGGCATCTATGTTTGGTGTTGGTACACCGATTACTTTTCCTAAGCTTGACCAGAGTACTAAACCATATGCGATATCTTCTGTTAAGTATCTATTTTCTACTTCGTTTGGTCCGTTGATTTGTGAAAATACTGGACTTGTATTGAATAATTTATTAAGTGGTTCGTCTTCATCATCATTTGATAGGTAACCGCGTTCTATTCGTGCACCTTTTGCTGTATTAAGTTCGAAACCTAATTTTCTACCTAGTGACAATCTTTCCAATTCGACTGCATGCAATAACTTTACAGTATGAGTTGTAATGCCTTCTTTATATAAGGCAAATTCATCTGCATAGTCTATTCTACCTACGTTTAATAATGTTGGACCCGGATGTACTTCTGGATTCCCGTTTTCTAAGTTTGTCTTCCAAAGACTTTCTTCTTTAACGATATACGGATATAGTTCTTTAATCGTTTTAAAGCTTTCTGTTAAATAGCTTTTATCATATGTTGAGAAGTGTACTTTCTGAACGTTAAGAGATAAATTCACTTCTGCTTTATCATAATCTACACGTGTCCCGTACGTTAATGTATTCAATTCAGCAAACTTCGGCATTGTTTCAATATGTTGTTTCTCTAACACATTGATAAACCTAATAGATCCCATAGCTGCTGCGATATTGAATAAGATCAATTGATCATTATTAATAAGAGGCGCCATCGTTTTCGCATAATGTTCGATGAATGATGAAGGGATAATCATTTGTATCACTTCTGCATCTTTTAATACATACGACATGTCATCACTTATGTCAGTAAACTTAACAAACGTCTTGTCACCTTCATTTATAAAATCAAAGCCACCTCGTTCAAAAGCTTTATCAAATTTATGAATAGATTGATTACGACAATATAATTTTACTTCATGCCCTTTAGATATCATGTCTAGAGCAGCGGTTACGGCACCATTACCTGAACCTACTATTGCTATTTTCATATTATCCTTCCCTTCATTGAAAAATTAGTATATATAAATATATACCCAGGAAATTTTAACATAAAAGAAAAGTGAGTAAGACATCGATTTATGCCTTACTCACTATTTATAAAAATTCTATGATTGATATTGTTTTGATTTTTCTTCTATTGTTTGTGTAATGACATTAACAATAGTATCAATGTCTTGTTCTTCAATAACGAGTGGTGGTGCTAAACGTATAATATTGCCTTTTGTTTCTTTACATAAGACACCTTGTTCATTAATACTTGATACGATTGATTGTGCTTGCTCATTAAGTTCAATACCGATAAACAACCCACGTCCTCTCACTTCTTTTATAATTGGACTATCTATTTTTTTCAAACCATTTAATAATTTTTCACCAAGTTGTTGCGAACGTTCAGGAAGCGACTCATCTATAAGTACATCCAAAGCTGCAATTGAAACAGCACATGCTAATGGATTTCCGCCAAATGTTGAACCATGTGTACCTGGCGTCAATACTTGCATGACATCATCATTCGCTACGACTGCAGAAATAGGATAGAGACCGCCGCCTAAAGCTTTCCCTAATAAATAAATATCAGGTTCAACGCCTTCCCATTCCATCGCAAACATCTTACCTGTTCGACCTAATCCTACTTGAATTTCGTCTGCAATCAACAGAATCTGATGTTGCTCACACAAAGCTTTAACATCTTTAATGAAATTTTCAGGAGGGATATGAACGCCACCTTCTCCTTGTATAGGTTCTAAGATGATCGCTGTTGTATTGGGTGTGATAAGAGAAGCAATTTCTTCAGCATTGCCAAATTCACTGTATTTAATATTGCCTGCTAGTACACCAAAGCCTTCTTTATAACTATCGTTTGATGATAAGGATAGCGAACCAATTGTTCGGCCATGAAAATTACCTTCCATCGCAATAATTTCAGCATCAAGCGCATTAATACCTTTGATATCTTGACCCCATTTCGTTGCTACTTTGATGGCAGTCTCTACCGCTTCAGTTCCAGTATTCATAGGTAATACTTTATTTTTATTGGCTAACTTACAAATCTTCTCTTCCCAAATGCCTAAATTATCACTATACAAAGCTCTAGAAGTCATTGTAATCTTTTTACTTTGATCTAAAAATGCTTGAATAATTTTAGGATGACCATGCCCTTGGTTTAGAACCGAAAATCCAGAAACACAATCAATATATGTATTACCATCTGAATCTTTAACATGTGCACCTTTACCTTCAGTCAAAACAATATCTAATGGACTATAATTATTCGGGCTATACTTTTCTGTTAATGCGATAAACTGATTCATTGAGTACCCACCTTTATAATAAATATACTATAATTCGGATTAATATTCATAATCATACATTTGTTTTGTATATAAGTCAAAAGAAAAAAGCGACCGAGACACTACATTATGTCCCAGCCACTTCTTTAATTAGTATTTATTTTAATAAATGACTAATGGCATCATCTATATATGGATACTCAAATTCAAAGTTCTGTTCTTGCAACTTTTTAGGGAATACTTTTTGTACATCTAGAATAACGGTAGACTGCTCTCCCAATAACAAGCGCAATGCAAATTTAGGTACTGGCAATAGGTGTGGTCTATGAATCGCTTTCCCAATAGATTTGCCCAATTCATCTTGTTGGACTGGATGAGGACTACATAAGTTATAAACACCTTTAAATTGTTCATTTTGAATGAGCGTAGTGATACCTTTTACTAAATCATCAATATGAATCCAACTCATCCATTGCTTACCTGAACCAAGTGGACCGCCAACAAAGAATTGATACGGTTTAACCATTGTAGGTAGCGCACCACCCTCACTGGATAATATAACACCAAATCGACCTATAACGACTCTCGTTCCTAATTTATCAAATAGCCATGCTGTTTGTTCCCATCTTTCTACGACAGTCGATAGAAAGTCATGTGACAGAAACTGATCATACTCATCGTAAGATACCACTTTAGACGGCGGGTAGTATCCAACTGCACTTGCATTAAATAATACTTTTGGTGCATAATTTTGCTTTTCAAAATAATCGTATAGTCGCTTAGTCGATTCAATACGACTCTTCATAATGGCTTCTTTATGCTCTGGTGTCCAACGGTTGTTGAGACTAGCACCAGCCAGGTTTATCACGATATCAATTTGAGGTAAATACTCTTCCCAACCATCCTCAGACCAATTAATATAATGCACAAATGGTTCATCTGACGTTCTATCACTTCTTGTTAATATATAAATTTCACTATCTGTATTTAAGTAATGTGCAACTAAAGCTGATCCAACTAAACCCGTTCCACCTGTCATTAATATTTTTTTCATTTTATCCCCACTTTAATTTAAGTTGTTGTAAAAAATCATCTATAATAATATATACCCATTTATATAGATATTAAGGAGGTTAAATATGTTTATTAGACAAGCAACCATTTCAGATTTAAGTGAATTAGTCGAATTACGCAAAGCGCAATTAATTGATGAAGGTTCTAACCCAACACCCAATATAGATGTTGAACTAGAACAATTTTTCACGGACATGTTAACGAACAAATCGCTTTATCAATTATTAGCCATTGTTGATGATAAAATTATCGCAAGTGGTGCGATTATCTATTACCCATTTCCACCATCATTCACAAACCCTTCAGGTGAAAGAGCATACGTCACTAATATTTATACACACCCAGATTTTAGAGGCCGAGGCATCGCCCAAAAAATCATTACTGAACTCATTCAAGATGTTGAATCAAGAAATATCAAAAAAATCTTCCTCGCCGCTTCTACTTTAGGTAAACCAGTTTACAAAAAGCTTGGTTTCAAAGAAGTCAATGAATGGATGGAAATCAACTATGATTTATAAGCTATTAAATAGTTAACTGATTAACTTCAAACCTATCGTGCTTGCTAGAATAATGCCGATAAATAATATACGTTTAAATTCTTTAGACTCCCCGTAGAATATAATACCTAATAACGCACCGCCGACAGCACCGATACCAGTCCATATTGCATAGCTCGTGCTCATAGGTATTGTATTCATTGCGATGGATAAACAAATAAAGCTTAATACAAAGAATAACCCTAGTCCTAATAACGATGGGATATTATTACGTTTTGCATAAATGTTCATAAATAATACACCTAACATTTCAAATAAACCTGCCAAAATCAATACAATCCATGCCATGTTATGCACCCTCCTCTTCACGTGTTACAAGTTTCAATCCAATGACACCTATAATTAACGTCACGATTAAAATAACTTTTCCGATAACAACAGGTTCACCAAATAATGCGAAATCTACAATGGTTACGCCGGTTGCACCTAATCCAACATATACAGCATACGAAGTGCCTACTGGTAAATATTTAGATGCATTAATTAATAAATAGAAACTTACGACAATCGCGATAACTGTCAGAATCCATTCAAATGTATTATTTGCATGTGTTAAGCCGACTACCCAACCAACTTCAAATATTGCGCCAATGATAATTTTTATCCAGTTCATTTATATTTTCCTCCTTAAATTAAAAAGCCCGGGAAACTTATTTAATAAGTCTCCCAGGCTTTTATCCCTCCGTGTCACAAGTATCAACTTGCGGCTTTCTCTCGGTCCAGACTAACCACTCAGTTACGGAACCCTAGAAAGCTTTTATTCGATTAGTTCGAATTATAGCAAATGAATTTTTGTTGGTCAATAAAGTATCATTCGTATCTGAAAATTACAAATCACAACTTAAATCAGATATAATAGAATTAATAGATCATCATTTGAAGTGATTGAGGTGAAAGCATTGAATCAAACAGGATATCGAATTAAACAAAGAAGAGAAGAACTCGGATTTAGCACGTATAAATTAGCTAAACTGATTAACGTCAATCAGTCGACCATTTCCAGATATGAAACAGGTCAAACATCTAAATTAACACCATCAGTAGTTGAAAAATTATCAATCGCACTGTCTACAACACCCGCTTATATTATGGGCTGGGTAAACGTACCAGAAGCATACGAAGATGAAGAAGATTCACAAATTATTAATGATGCCATTCAATTATTACGTGGTTTAAACAAAGAGAAAAAAAGACAAGCACTAGCATATATACAAGAAATATCTCAAAAATCATAAAGTTTAAATTAAATAAAACGCTAACGAGTCGACTCGTTAGCGTTTTATTATTAATCTATTTGAACAGAGCCAACATCACTTCTAATTTTGACTAAGTTATCTCCTGAACCTACTTTTTTATTCTTTAATTCAGTGCGGTTAATTTGTGTATTTCCTACATCTTGTTCGATATCTAGTAACGTATTTTTTAACGTTTTATTATAAACCAATGTCACAGACCCTGTATCCGTTTCAATGTCTAATGGTGTATCAGCTGGTGCATCATTTAATCTAACGGTACCTGTATCACTTTGAATTTTACCATTCTTAAAGTTTGTCTTATTAGTTAAAATTTTTCCTGTATCTGAATATGCTTCAAAATTCCCTAAATCCGAATCATCAATGTTTATCATGCCCGTATCTACAACTAATGAAGTGTTATCCGCTTTAATATCACGTATATTCAGTTTACCTGTGTCAGTCGTTACATCTAGTTGCTCAAGATTTTTAGGTACTGTAATTTCAATTTCATTATATGCATTCTTAAAGAAATTAAAATTAATCATCAAATTTTGTTCTTTTAAATTGACGTTTAATGTTTCGTCTTTTACTTTAGAAGTTATATCAAATTCATCTTTATTCCCTACAGATGTCACTTTAAATTGATCGCCTTTTTTGATTGTTACAGCAGCATCACTTGCATTAACATTTATATGTTTAATGTCTTCTTGATAAGTCTTATTTAAGATCGTTTCTTGTTTCGTATTATCTGCTTCTTTTTTCCCGACAGCAAATGTCAATGTACCAAATACGATAAATAGAATAAGTCCTACACTAAACAATATCCATAATAATTTCTTCATGATTTAGCACTCCCTTTCACGATAGAAATATTCCAACGTAAATATTTAACCGTTAATTGATATGACCATTTTGTTAATAAATAAGTGACCACAAACAGCACGAGTCCTAAACCAAAGCTGGCTAACACAATATATACATCTAATTGATGCACTGCATCAAAGCCATTATAAACACCCTTTACAATCAACATCGCTGGCGTAACGAGTAAAGATAGTGTTGTCGCCATAAAACCAAATAGCACCGAAATCATAATGACAAAAGGAATCAAAATAACAAAGAAATTCAATAAACCTAGTCCCATTACAGATATAATCGCTTGCCACACGTTACCTACTTTATGATGAGATTCTGCTCTATCTATCGCTAAAGTTGCATTTATTTCCTTGGCAATATCTCTCGGATGTCCGAGTTCTTTAGCAATATTCTCTTCTGTTTGTCCATCTTCAACACCACTTATAAAGTGCGTTTCATATTCAGCTAGAATATCTTGTTTATCTTCCTCAGATATATTCTTTAAATACTTATTTAACAAATTTAAGTATTCTTTCTTACTCATTACTTTCACTCTCCTCTAAAAACAAATTCACCGCATCTGTGAAACTTTGCCATTCTTTTAACAACTGCTCTAATCGCTCATTACCTGAATCTGTGATCTTATAATACTTTCTAGCTGGTCCTTCAGTAGATGGCTCATAATATGTTGTTAAATATGCTTCTTTTACGAGACGTCTTAACAAAGGATAAACCGTTCCTTCAGAAATCGTGATTCTAGGTGTGATTTTTTGAATTAATGAATAACCGTATTGATCTTCGCCTTTAATAATAAGCAATACAATAAATTCGAGTGCGCCTTTTTTAAATTGTATGTTCATATTTTTTCCTCCACTTAACCCAGTACTATACAATGTATAATAGCTCTTGATGAAAATATAACACACACTATTATACATTGCAAGGTACTAAATTATACTATGCTATAAATTTTTTATATTTAGCTAACTTATTGGTATATTAAGTACAACTAACAATAAGGGGGATTAGAATGAACGTAAATTACAGAACTGACGAAACGCACGCTCATCAAACGATTGATGTATCCATACATTCTCATAAGTCACATGTATTCAAACTTTTAGGAACGACTGAAGGCATTAAACAGTGGTTTCCTGAATTATCTTTTGAAGAAGAACGAGCAGGTAGTCAATTAATCTTCGACCTCGGTAATAGTGAATATGAATATGCGAAGATTACAGACTATCATCCAAACGATCATATTGGATATGACTGGGACCAAGGTCATGTAGATTTTTCATTAGAAGAAAATGGGGACACTGTGACGTTAACATTTAAAGAATCATTACCATTCACTTTTGAAACCATTGCGAATGATTTTACAGGTTGGTATTTTCAAATACAAAGTGTAAAAAAATTAGCCGAATCAGGACAACCATTATCGAAAGAAGCATTTGATTTTAAATCAAAGACCGACGAAATAGAACAAACTTTAAACTTAAATTAGTAAAAAAGCCAAACCACATGAGTAACATGTGATTTGGCTTTTTTATTGATCAATCTATTAATTTCATTCCATAATAAGCAACTATAAATGCGATAAGTGCAAATATAATTGGCGTTACAATGGCAACGACTCTATCTTTAAATTTATCTTTCCTTGTTCTTTCACGAATTGTTTTTACATCTTTACCATTCATATAATCCATAATTTGACTATATGCTTTAATATTATGGACTTCTTTAAATTTATCTACTTTATAAGCAAAGTACATACCGATTAACCAAAGAACAAAAGGTACAAATAATCCATACATGCCCATTAACATCATACTCGGTATAAGTAGAATAGCAGCAAGTCCCATAAAGATCATCATTAACCAAGTCCACTTATCAAATACTTTTCTATCCATTTCTCTTTTCATCATGTTTACATCTCCTTTTACTAAATGATCTAAGGAGACATCAAATATATTACTTAGTAGCAATAAAGATTCAATATCGGGGTAACTCTTACCCCTTTCCCAATTAGAAATAGACTGCCTACTCACAAAGACTTTTTCAGCTAGATCTTCTTGAGATAAGTTATATTCTTTTCTTAAATGAATAATTTGCTTACTTAAATTCATATCGATGTCCTCCTTGTCATCACCTTAATAAAAGATTCAAAAACAGTGTATCAAACATCGTTGTCATTGCATTAAAAATCCAGAAAAAACTTTGCCAAAGATATTTTGCATCGTTGATATGAAGGGATTTATAAAAAGAAGCTTACACTTTGAAAAACTGTGTAAGCTTCTTTAACATCATGTGTTATCTACTATTCATGGAGCTTTGAATACCTTCTATAAATCCAGCAATAAAATCTGATAATGCATGCATAAATATTCCAAATACAACCATAAAAAATAAGCTCTTAGCATTAACAGGAACTTTCTTCTTATACATATACAGACCAACTATTAATGCAGCGATTAATGTGATGATAAATTGCATGTTGATTGCCCCTTTCACATAACGATAATGTTAATATTTGTAATTATTATAAAATATTGTAACAATTTTGACAATATTTCGCCTCCAAATTGTTATTTTACACGCGCGTTGTTATAATTTATCTAAAATGAGGTGAACTTCATTGTCTAATTCGTCAGTTGCAGAAAGTTTTTCTAAAGGACATTTTGATAAATGTAATGCTTATTTAGATCAAGATATTGAATGGCATATTGTTGGCGATACAGTATTGAAAGGTTATGAAGAAGTTGCAAATTATTGCACCCAAGTCGCACATTATTTTGAAACCGTAACAACGCAATTTGAAATTCACGATACGATTAAAAGTGACCACCAAATTGTCGTTATAGGTACTGGTTATTTTTATAAAGAAGGTATTCAAATAAACAAGATAGATGCATGTGACATATACACATTTAGAGAAGATAAAATTATAAAAATACAGTCATATTGTATAGAGAATAAATAAATATTTCTCAGTCTTCGTGCGATATACCCTGATTTTATGCCCTTGCGCACGATATCTCAAAGTCTTCGTGCGATATGCCCTGATTTTATGCCTTAGCGCACGATATCTCGAAGTCTTCGTGCGTTTCACCCTGATTTTGTACCCTCGCGCACGATATCTCGAAGTCTTCGTGCGATATACCCTGATTTTATGCCTTAGCGCACGATATCTCTCAGTCTTCGTGCGTTTCACCTTGATTTTGTACCCTTGCGCACGATATCTCAAAGTCTTCGTGCGATATACCCTGATTTTATGCCTTAGCGCACGATATCTCTCAGTCTTCGTGCGCCTACACTTGATTTATTCCACAAAAAGAACCAGCAAAGATTCACAAATCGCTTGTGATTTTTGCTGGTTTTATTATTCACTCATAATATTCTTTCAACATATTTAAATACTTTTTCTTTCTTCTTGGTGAAACATGAAACTTAAATTGACCTTCGTTTTCTGTTAATTCATAGTTTGTTAATCTTGTTATTTGAAACAATTTCTCTTTCGAAATATTATGCTTCTTAATTATTTCATTAAGTTCTTTATCTAAGTTTTTTGACATAGTATTAAAGATAAATACCCATTGTGGTATCACTACTATACTAAATTTTAATACTGTTGATTTTGTGTTTGGCTCATCCCACAGTATGATCACTAGCAATAACCATGGAATAAGAATGCAAAGGAAAACTTGAAATGGTTTTTCTACAAAAATTTTAGTGAATATGTCCATAAATATCAACCCTCAAATATAATTTTCAATGTTAATTATATTATATGGTTATACATATCATATTTCAAACACTTCTAATATTAATGATTCCTTATTTTGCTCAATTCTATTTTTGTAATTGCTTTTCTATATATCCGCGCTTCTCTTCTAAATGTTCTGGTAAGTATAACGGGATGTCTTGAAATGCTTTGTCTTCAAAGGTAATTTCTTTCATATTAAGCTTTAAAGTCGCAACTTCAAATAGCAGTTGATTCGGATCTCTATAGTAAATGGATTTAAAGAATCCTCGATTTTTAATTGGTGAATGGACCATATTTAATTTATCTAAAGCTGTTTCAATTTCTTGCAATTCACTTTCGTCTTCAGCTGAAATAGCAACGTGATGTATTCCACCAAATCCTTGATCTTCAAGTGGATTAAATGTGTCATAAATAAAATGTATTTCATGATACATATCTTGATTACGATTATGCAAAATCTCTACATTTAAATCTGTATCAAAGAATGTCTGCTGACCTGCTGATGTCCAATTATATAATGATTGGAAATGTTCTATACTTGCTTTAGGATATCTGACACGTGCATGTATAGAATCTAGACCAAGTATTTGATACTCTACTGGCACGGTACTTTGTTCATCTGTATTAAATTGATGGACATCTTCTTGATCAGAAATAACGATTAAACCGAGTGGCGTATTATCCGGTCCTTCAAAGCGAATTAGACTGCGGTCAGTGTAAACTTCAATGCCGTAATGGCATACTTCATATTCATCAAACCGTGCTTCCCAATATTTCAACGATTCTACAGAAGGCACTTTAAAAAGTAATCGATCAAATGCATTAGCACCAAACTGATTATCTTTACCTTCTTTCATTTCAAAAAGTGTCACTTCTGTACCTGGTCGCCCATATTTATCCGCAAAGAAAACATGATACATTTCATAGTTCTCTTGATTAACAGTCTTCATTAGTAAATTAAGACCTAATATATTACGATAAAAATTGAATGATTCTTCTGCATCATGATTTATAATAGATACATGATGTATAATCGAATTGTGATTCATAAACAACAGCCCTTTCACATTTATGGAGGAGATAAAATGGAATATTTCTTACAAGAAAATCCCAATAACAATACTTTAATTGTACTTTTTCATGGAACAGGTGGCAATCAATACCAACTTCTTCCTTTTTCAAGTATATTAAACCCTGAAGCTAACATTTTAGGCTTACAAGGTAGTGTTGGCCAAGGACAAGAAAGACGTTTCTTTGCAGCGCTTCAGAACAACACATTAGACCGACATGACTTCGAGCAACAAACCAAATCTTTTATAGATTTTTGGAATACATTTATCAAAGAACACGATTATGAAAAAGTCATATTTTTAGGTTATTCAAACGGTGCGAATTTCATATTAGGATTACTGGAACAACACCTTATTAAAGTTGACCAAATCTTATTGCTGCACCCATCAGACCTCGACTATCATATTACGGAAACTTATAAAGAAACATCCGTCATTATCACGACAGGTTCAAATGATTATTTAACAATACCCGGTAAAGTAAAAGCACTATCAGAACAACTCAAACCATTATTTAAAAACGTTCAATTCGAACTACTCGACGGCGCCCACGAACTAGAAGAACCAGAAATTGAACATATTAAAACAATCCTCTAAACCAAAAGTTTAGAGGATTGTCTATTCTTTATATATAATTCAACAAATTTCACTGAATATATTCTCTTAAATATTTCCCATACAGTCCGACTTCTCCATTCGCCAATACGTGACTGTAATGTTTTAAGACAACCCTCTTCGTTTCCCAGCCTTCTTGAGCGTAAAATGCTTCCCCTTCTTTACTTGTAAAGAAAGCATCAAATGGGTCATCTTCAGTCTTTCCACCTACGTGATCATTTTCTCCAACAATCCATGTTAACGGGAATGATCCTTTTACATGTTGTGACTTTTCAATATGAGTGGCAATCCCTTCTTTCTTTGGAGAACCTCCTCCTCCAAACATTATTGCACCACCAGATTGAACATTTAGTTCTGGTAATTTATCCAGCACCCAATATGCTGTTGTTTCTGCACCACCTGAAAAGCTACCTATCCATAATTTTTCATGATTTGGTAAAGAAGCAATCAATTCAACTCAATATTCCACATTGGCTTCTCCATTCTTCCACCACTGCTCTTCATCGTTAACAGACTTCGGCACAACTAAAGTTAACTCTTTTTCTTTAGCAACTTGACGGATGCCATCTTTCCCAGCTAAATAGACTTCTGAATCAGGATGATGAAACTCATAAGCACCATCACCATGTAACCACACTAATATTCCCTTAGCGTTCTTAACAGGATAAATTAAATATTCACCTTCTGTTCCATTTTTTGAAGTGAAATTCCGAATATCATGATCACTATCAGTTCTATTTGATATAAACAACATCACACAGACCACAACTACGATAAATATACATAATAATACTAGTAACTTTTTAATCGCCACTCCCTCCTAATAAACGTTTCAAATTATAACTTAGGAATGTATTTGTATATACTTAAGTTCTCTTTTATTATACAAAAATTCCCAGTAAAAAGGATGACTTCTACAAAAAAATCACGAGTGACTAAAGGTACATCCACCTAAAATCACTCGTGATTTTTATTTTATAAAGCTCATTAAAATAACTTACTTATTAATCTACAAGTTCGTATTTTTTAATTTGCTTTTCGATTTTTGAAACTTTCGCTTCTTCGTTTTCTTTCTTTTCTTTACTCATGTTTTTATGTTCTTCAACATGAGAAGGTCTAGAAATCCAAGCTTGAAAATCTTTCTTATCATTCCATTTAGAAACAATCGCGTATTCTAACTTGCTTCCCGTTTCAGACTTCCAAACTTGTGCATCAATAAAGCCCTCAAAGCCTTCAAAATCTTGTTTAGCATGACTAGCTTTATTATCTAATATAGCCTTAGATGCCTCATCTTTAGTAGAAAAAATTGCTTGTGCAACAAACATTCATAACGCCTCCTTGTCTATATATTCCAATATATCAAAAATAAAAATTACAAACATATGAAACGCTTAAATGAATTAATGAATGAATAACTTCAAATATGATATTCGTTTATCATTCTAGTTATTGCTATTTACTAGATAAAATATACTTATTTACAATAGCATCACTTATCCATAAAATATTTGTGACTGCTATTACTTTCTGATCTTTTTTTTCAGTGTATAGTATACCTTCTTTATCTTCACTATCTAAATTAAAATATTCTATTTTATCCATTTCCCAAGTTGCTAAATGTCTCTCAAACTTAAGTTTGTAATTTTCCTCTAAATTTTTAATATACTCTGGCTTTTTACCATTACTATCTTTAAATAATCCTAAATCTAATGTTTCTTTTTCATCAGCTATTATTACATGATTATTTAAAGCATTATTTTCATCAAATACATAAAGATAATAGGCTTCATTCGGCATGTTTTCTATTGTATTTTCTACAAGAAATTTTGATACTTTGTAACCGTTTATTCTATTTTCTTTATAGGTTATCTGCGGAACATATAACGCTGCATAGCCATCATAATGTGTTAATCGCGTTTTATAATCGCTAAAAGCTTCATTAAATTTCCTCTTTAATCCTCTAGTTTTCCCCATACTTTTAACTCCTTATATAATAAGTTTTAACTTCAATTTTTTAACATTTTATTTGGATATCCTAGGTGTTCCTAGATAATTACCCTATAAGAAAATTCGAATTACAACTTTATCTTTTTTATTTAACCCCTTTTTATGAGGATCACTAAGTTAGTAAAAACACTACTTATACACCCCTCAAATTACAACCACCTATAGTATATTGTGTCTTCATTATCACTTACATTCTAAACGACTCTATAATATATTAATCAAAAAAGGCTAGAAACACCAAATTTACGGTGTTTCTAGCCTTAATATTTACTATTATCTTACTCCCACTCGATTGTGCTTGGGGGCTTAGATGTAATGTCATAGACAACTCTGTTTACGTGGTCTACTTCGTTTACGATACGGCTTGATACTTTTTGTAAGACTTCCCAGTCAATTCTTGCGAAGTCACTTGTCATGCCGTCTATTGATGTTACTGCGCGTACGCCGACTGTGTAGTCATATGTACGGTAGTCTCCCATAACACCTACTGAACGGATATCTGGTAATACTGTGAAGTATTGCCAAATATCTCTTTCTAGACCTTCTTCACGCACGACTTCTCTTAGAATTGCGTCTGATTCTCTTACGATTTCTAATTTTTCTTCAGTAATTTCACCTAATACACGAATTCCTAAACCTGGGCCTGGGAATGGTTGGCGCCATACTAAATGTTCTGGTATGCCTAATTCGATTCCTAATGCTCGTACTTCGTCTTTAAATAGTGTATTAATTGGTTCAATTAATTGGAACTGCATGTCTTCTGGTAATCCACCTACGTTATGGTGTGATTTAATTGTTTGTGCAGTCTTTGTACCTGATTCAATGATATCTGTATAAAGCGTACCTTGTGCAAGGAAATCTACGCCTTCTAATTTTGATGCTTCGTCATCAAATACATATACAAATTCATTACCGATAATTTTACGTTTTTTCTCAGGATCTGAAACGCCAGCTAATTTACTCATGAAACGGTCTTTGGCATCTACTCTAATGATGTTCATATTGAAGCCTTCACCAAAGTTCTCCATTACCATGTCGCCTTCACCTTTTCTAAGCAATCCATGGTCTACGAAAATACAAGTTAATTGATCACCAATAGCTTTATGAAGTAATACTGCTACAACTGATGAATCAACGCCACCACTCATCGCACATAATACTTTACGATCGCCAACTTGTTCTCTAATTTTTTCTACTTCGATTTCAACAAAGTTTTCCATTGTCCAGTTTCCAGTACATTCACAAACACGACGAATGAAGTTTCTTAATAAGTCATTTCCGTATTCAGTATGTCTTACTTCTGGATGGAATTGTACACCGTATAATTTTCTTGATTTATCTTCAATTGCTGCATTTTGACAACTTGGGCTGTCTGCAATGATTTCAAAGTTCTCAGGAATATCGATTACTTTGTCACTGTGACTCATCCAAACTGTTTGACTATTAGGTAAGCTGAAGAATAACTCGTCATCTGATTTAACGTTTAATGTTGCTTTACCGTATTCACGTTCGTTAGCTCTTTCTACAGAACCACCTAATAATTTAGTCATTAATTGCATACCGTAACAAATACCTAAAACAGGAATACCTAATTCAAAGATTTCAGGATCAACTGTGAATGATCCTTCTTCGTATACTGAATTTGGTCCACCTGAAAGTATAATACCTTTAGGATTCATTTTTTTAATTTCTTCGATTGAGATTTCATGGTCGTGTAACTCACTATATACGCCCATTTCTCTTATACGACGTGTAATCAATTGATTATATTGACTACCAAAATCCAATACAAGAATTAACTCTTGTTCAAAAGCCATTTCCATAATTGTCGTTCTCCTTTAATTAAAATGAGTAGTTTGGTGCTTCTTTAGTAATTTGAACATCATGTGGATGTGATTCTTTAAGGCCTGCGCCAGTCATTCTAATAAACTGAGCTTCTTCTCTTAATTGTTCTAGGTTAGCTGATCCTGTATAACCCATACCGCTCTTAATACCGCCAATTAATTGATAAATTGTATCTTGTAATGGGCCTTTAAAGTCAATTCTACCTTCAATGCCTTCTGGTACAAATTTCTTAGCTGCAGTATCTTCTTGGAAGTAACGGTCTTTAGAACCTTGTTCCATCGCACCAAGTGATCCCATACCACGATAAACTTTATATTGACGACCTTGGAAGATTTCTGTTTGTCCAGGGCTTTCTTCTGTACCAGCAAGTAAGCTACCTAACATAACTGCATTTCCACCTGCTGCTAAAGCTTTCGCGATATCACCAGAGAATTTAATACCACCGTCAGCAATAATTGCTTTACCATAGTTACGTGCTTCTGTTGCACAATCATAAATAGCTGTAATTTGAGGTACACCTACACCTGCAACGACACGTGTTGTACAGATTGAACCTGGTCCAATACCAACTTTAACGACGTCTGCTCCCGCTTCAAATAATGCTTTAGTACCTTCACCTGTAGCAACGTTACCTGCGATAATTGTAACTTCTGGGTATGATTCACTAATATGTTTAACGACATCTAAGACACCTTTAGAGTGACCATGTGCAGTATCAATAACAAGTGCATCTGCGCCAGCTTCTACTAATTTTTGAGCACGAATTGGTGTATCTTTAGCAATACCTAATGCCGCTGCAACAAGTAAACGTCCTTCACTGTCTTTAGCTGCATATGGGAATTCGATTACTTTTTCAATATCTTTAATTGTAATTAACCCTTTAAGTTTACCCTCTTCAGAAATTAATGGAAGTTTTTCGATTTTATATTTTTGTAAAATTTCTTCTGCTTGTTCTAACGTTGTGCCGACTGGTGCTGTTACTAAATCTTCTTTAGTCATAACATCAGAAATTTTAATTGAGAAGTTTTCGATAAATCTTAAGTCACGGTTTGTAATAATACCGACAAGTTCCATATCTTCTTCGTTATTAACGATTGGAACACCAGAAATACGGTATTTACTCATCAATGCTTCTGCTGCGTACACTTGCTCATCAGGTGTTAAGAAGAATGGGTTTGTAATAACGCCATTTTCTGAACGTTTAACTTTTTGTACTTCATCTGCTTGATGTTCTATAGACATGTTCTTATGAATAACGCCTAAGCCACCTTGTCTTGCCATAGCAATCGCCATTTTAGCTTCAGTAACTGTATCCATACCAGCTGAAATGATTGGAATATTTAACTTAATATTTTTTGAAAGAGATACGCTTAAGTCTACATCACTTGGTAATACCTCTGATTTTGCTGGTACTAATAATACATCATCGAACGTTAAGCCTTCTTTTTGAAATTTGTTTTCCCACATGAATATAACCTCCACTAATTTATTTTCATATTTATTATTTCACATTTTCACTGTTTTGTTGATTGTTTAATCCATTAAAACATAAATTTAATATAATAGCTGAGAAAGTACCTAATACGATACCATTTTGTGTTAACCAAGCATATTCTTCTCCAAAAGTTTCAAGCGCTTGAGGTACTGCTGTAATACCTGCACCAATCCCGACCGATACGGCAATCACGAGTAAATTGTTCTGTTTGTTAAAGTCTATGCCACCAAGCATTTTCACACCGTATGCCATAACCATTCCAAACATCGCAATCATCGCACCACCTAATACTGGAAATGGAATCATGCTTGCTAAAGCACCGAGTTTAGGTATTGAACCACAAACGATTAATAATGCAACCATCATATACATAATTTGATTCTTTTTAGCGCCAGACAATGACACAAGTCCAACGTTTTGAGAATAAGCTGTGTAAGGAAATGCATTAAAGATTGAACCAATTATAATCGCAATCCCTTCAGCTCTATAGCCTTTTGATAAGTCTTTTCTTGATATAGGTTGTTTCGTAATTTCACTTAAAGCATGGTACACGCCTGTTGATTCAATCAAACTAACGATTGCAATAATGACAAAGACAATCGTTGTACCAAATTCAAATTCAAACCCGCTAAATCTGAATGGTCTAGGTAGTTCCAACCAATTCGATGTTCTTAAATTCGATGTATCCACTAATCCATAGAAGGAAGCGACTGTTGTACCTATTAATAAACCGAGTAATATCGCTATAGATTTAATGAACCCTTTAGATAATCTTTGTATTAATAAGATGATCACTAATGTAAATAAACCTAAGAATATATTTTTACTGTCTCCGTAATTCTTTTCACCCTGACCACCTGCTAAATAATTCATGGCAACTGGCATTAACGTAATACCGATTATTGTAACAACACTTCCTGTAACAACAGGTGGAAATAATTTTACTAAATACGAGAAAAATGGAGAAATTAAGACTACAATAATCCCTGAAAGAAATATAGAACCGTATAGCACACCGATACCATGTGTATTACCAACTAGAATCATTGGTGCTACAGCTGTAAATGTACATCCCAAGACTACCGGCAGTCCAATTCCTATTCCTTTATATACTTGTAAAAATGTTGCTACACCACACATAAAGATATCAATTGCGACTAAGTAAGCCACTTCTTCAGGTGTGAATTTTAAAGCAGATCCGACGATAATAGGTACCATTATGGCACCCGCATACATAGCAAGTAAATGTTGAACACTTAAGATGAAATTTTTCATGTTATTCTCCTACCAGTTTGACTGTATTTCCTAATAATGAAGCAACTTGGCATAGAGATAAGACTTCTAGTCCTTCAGATTCCAACTTCTCTCTGCCCGGTTGGAAACTTTTTTCTATAACAATTCCAATTCCAGATGTTGTTGCGTTTGCTGCTTGAACTAAACGATGTAATCCTAATGATGCTTCGCCATTCGCTAAAAAGTCATCAATAATTAATACATGGTCGTCTTCATTTAAAAATTGTTTCGCAATAACCACTGTACTCGTTGTATTTTTCGTAAATGAGTGAATATCTGTTTGATAAAATTCAGATGTCATTGTAGATGGTTTTGCTTTTTTCGCAAATAAACATGGCACGTCTAAATGTAAAGATGCCATTATTGCAGGTGCGATACCTGACGCTTCAATCGTAAGTACTTTCGTGATTTTCTTGTCTTTAAAATGTTCCGTAATAACTTGACCAACTTCATACATTAACTTTGCATCAATTTGGTGATTTAAAAATGAATCAACCTTAAGAATCTTTTCATCGATGACTACACCATCTTCTTTAACCCTATCTTGTAGTGTCCTCACACTACTCGCCTCCTCATTTAGATTAAAAAAAACACACCTTAATCCTAAAAAATAGGTAAGATGAGTAAAAAATAATATAAAACCACACCATTTTGGATAGTCTGATTCCAGTGTTATTCATTTACTCATAGTCGTGTCGTTTAAGGCAACACGGTAGAAACTTCCAAAGCCATATTCTTCAGATTATATGAGTTTTTAGTAATAAATTATTCATTGATAATAACAAAATATCAGTACTTTTACAATAGGCAAAACCTTATGTTAGCGCTATTTTAAGAGGTTTTAAATAAACTGAAAAATCTAAATAATTAGAAAGTTGATTGAATTTTGTTTGATTCTCCTCCACAAGGGTATTTGAGAATTATATTGTATTAACGTAGACAATATTTATTAAGTATGTAAACACCTAGAGCATAATCACTGTTGATAAGATTTTTACACATTACAAATTTATGGAGGTTTTAGTATGGGTAAAATAGAAAAGTTTAGTAACGAAAGTGATTTACTGCAACGTATTGATCAATTGAAAGAAGAAGGTGTCGGAGAAAGTGACTTACAAGTTATTTCCGAAGACAAGTTAGATGATAACTCTTTAGACTACACGGATGTTAAAGTGAAGAACTCTAGAGGTTCATTTAGCGACAAGATTACTGCACTATTCTCAGGTGAAAGTGCTGAAGAACGTGTATTATCTAGTTTAAATGTTCCAGAAGAAGAATTAGATGGCTATAAACAAGAACTTAATAACGGAAAAATACTATTATATGTTGATAACGACAATATAAGTGATACTGAAAACTATGATTCAAATCACCCTAAGGACTCTCAAACAGGAAATGAGCATTACGATAATACAAAACCATTTTCTAGTGATGAGAGCGAAGAAAGTGGCGTATCTAAAGGTACAGCTGCTGGTGCTGGATTAGGTGCAGGTGCTGCGGGCGCTGGTGCCGCTGCTGCGCATTCATCTTCAGATCAAGAGGAAGATGTGAACGAAACTTCTGATTTTGATAAAGCTGAAAGAGAAGATGAATTTAATCAGCAAGATGAAGTATCTGAAAATGATTTAACTCAAGATGTGGATAATGCAGATACAGAAAAAACAGATGCACCATCATTCGATAACGAAGCTGAAACAGATCGAGATGTTAATACAAATCGATATGGCAATAATATTAATGAAGAAGATGTAGCGCACGATGATGTGGATGATTCAAACATCGACCATCAAGAAACATCAACTTCAGCTAATTTAGCAGGTGCTTCTGGTCTTGGCGCTGCTGGATATGCGAATGAACATAGAGAACAACAAGAAACAGAAGATGACGTACAAGACGATAGAAGAGTCTACTCTAGCGATAATGAAAGAGACTTAGAAGACTTAAATAATCGTGAAACTACAAATACGACTGCTCAATATGGTGAAACAGATAATGTTAAAGATCAACAAGATCTAACAAGAGAAGATGAATCATCATTCTCAAGAGTGCATGATGACGACGTAGAAAGAGAACGTTCTAGCTTAAACTACGATAAACCAAATGAAAGTGTTGAACCACCAACATCAGATGAAACAACAACACGTGAATCTAACTTCTCTACTAGCCAAGATGAGCAAGATACAAATGTTCACACTTCTGGGCATTCATACAACAACGTCACACAAGATAATAATGTAGGTGAAACATCTTACAATAATGAAACGCAAGATAACAATGTAGATGAAGAATCTGTTCAACTTCATGAAGAACGTCTAAATGTAGACAAAGAGAATGTTGAAACAGGTGAAGCATCTGTAGATAAACATGTTGTTGAAGAAGAACAAGAATTTGATGTACCGGTTGAACGTGAAGAAGTAACAATCGAACGTAGACCTGTTAATGAGAAAGTAGACGAAGACTTTAACGCTAATGATGATGATTCTGTACACATTCCATTACACGAAGAACGTGTAAAAGTAGAAAAAGAAAATGTCGTATCTGAAGAAATCGTCATTAAGAAAAATAAAGTTCAAGATACTGAACATGTCTCTGAAAAAGTCAGACATGAAGAAGCAGATATCAATAACCCTACAGATGATAACCCTAAATAAGACAATATAATAACTTAAGAGGCTAGGACATAATGTAATGTCCTGGTCTCTCTTTTTATTTACTCAATACGATAGTACTACCATTAAAATCTTATGTTATAATATTATAAAATATTGATTATGAGGGGTTCATAACTATGAATTTTGAAGTTGTCACATCTATCGATGATCCATTATTCAAAAAAGCATTAGAAATGTATGAAGATATTTTCAAGGCAGAGGTGCGAGAAGACCGCCACGTCTTCATCCATTCGCTTACATCTGAGTACATAAAGAAACATTATATATTTTTAGTTGGTTTAATTGATGACACAGTCGTAAGTTTGTCTACAGGTCATTATGAACCTACAACAAATTCAGCTTTTATTATTTATTTAATGACACATCCTGAATACCGCAATCAGCGTGTTGGCGGACAAACGTTGGAAAGAATTGAAGCAGAACTGCATAAACATGCTCAAGATGTTCATGGAAGAGATGCTAACATGATTATGTTGGAATCGTTTGGAGAAGAATCATACGAGAACAACAGTGGTAAAGAAGAAGCGATTCTGCGTAAGAACTTCTTTAATAGACATGGTTATGAAGTTCAACAAGACATCCCTTATATACAACCGAATCCACAAAAATCATTAGCACCTACGCCAATAGATTTATATATTAAGCAATACTTGCCGCTTCAAAAAGACGTTATCTCACCGAGTATTCGTTCTTGTTACATCAACAAGTACATACACGGAAATGAAAACGATCGTGAATTTGTATATGAATTATTAGAATCTATGGATTTATAAATTAGAAAAGCTGACATCGATTGTGATGTCAGCTTTTTATTGCTTTATGATATCTTTCCATTAATTCCTGGACACTTTCATCTTTAGCACCTTCTGGATTTGTACCACACCATAAATTCATATAATCTGGATTATTTAACTTTTTAGACTGCCCTCTTAAAGGTTGTGTTAATATATTTTGAATCGGATACGGACAAATATCATCTTTAAATTGTTCCATATACTGTATAAATGGATTTATAATACCATTTGCATAACGCCCACTAAACGTATTCGTTAATATAATATCATCTGGGTGTGCTTTTAATATATGCGCTTTATGCACATCTGGTGCACCACTTTCATGTGTCGTTAAGAATGCTGTCCCAAGTTGAACTGCATGAGCACCTTTTTGAATATAACGTTTCGCTAATTCTGGTGTCGTGATACCGCCCGCTACTATTAATGGCACGTTAATTAAAGGATAAGTTTGATTAAACAATTGCTCAGTTGAAAGACTATTTTCTGGCAATGATTGTTCAAATGAACCTCTATGACCACCCGCTTCACTACCTTGAATCACTATCGCATCTATACCTATGGATTCCAAAGCTTGAGCTTCATTTAAATCTGTTGCAGTCCCTATTACGTTAATATGATGGCCATGTAATGTGCGAACGAGACTTTCTGAAGGCTTACCAAATGTAAAGCTTACATATTCAACATGTTTATCTATAATCACGTTTAACATGTCCTCAAAATTCACATCTATTGAAACATCTTGTATTTGTTTGCTGTTTAATTTTTCAGTTATGGGATGTAATATTTTATTCATAAAATCAACTTTTTCTTGATCAATAGCCGGATACTCTGGCACAAATAGATTGACGCCAAACGGTTCAGACGTCATTTGTCTAATTTGGTCTATATCTTTAGCTAAAGTATCAGGCGTCATATATCCAGCACCGATTTGTCCAAAGCCGCCTTCATTACAAACTGAAGCCACTAAGTCAGGAGTTGTAATACCTCCAGCCATACCCGCTAGAAAAATCGGTTTATCCAGTTCTGAGATTAATTTTTTCGATTCCAATGACAATCCCTCCTAAAAAAATTTAATTCGTAAGCTAATCATTTTATTTTTTTAGTTAATTGGTGCATTATAATGACATCATACTAAAAGGAGAAATAAAATGACACACTCAAAGCTTTCATTAACTGAAATTATTAATAAAAGAAAATCAGTTAAAGAGTTCGATCCAAACTTCAAAATTCCAAGAGAAGAAATAAAAGAAATGATAGCACTTGCTACTAAAGCACCTTCATCAATCAACTTACAACCATGGCGCTTTGTTATCATCGATTCTGAAGAAACAAAACAAAAATTAGACCATCTTGTACAGTTCAACCAAAGACAATTACATTCATCAAGTGCAATTATTCTTGTACTTGCAGATTTAAAACACGCTGAATACGTGAGCGATATTTATGAGAAGAATGTTGAACTTGGTTATATGGATGAAAATTCAAAAGATTACTTTATTGAAACAATTTCAAATTTAATTAGCAGTGCTGACGAAAGTTACTTTAATGCACAAGGTTTAATGGATGCAAACTTAGCTTCTATGCAATTAATGCTTATTGCGACTGATCACGGTTATGATACTAACCCTATTGGCGGATTTGATAAAACAGCTGTATTAGAAACATTAAACATTGATACTTCTAGATATGTACCAGCTCATTTAATTGCTATTGGTAAAGGTGTTAAACCACCACATGATTCAAGTAGATTACCAGTAGATAGAATCATCGCTTGGAATGATGAAAGTAACGGTTCAATCGGCGAATAAGTAATTTATTCGTTCTAATAATTATAATACCCTATCGGCAACTAACTTATGTTGCCGATATTTTTTAATATTGCATTATCCAAAAATATAGTGTAAAATTCATTGCTGTGAGTTTTATTTTTTTACTTAAAAGCTTTACCGCTTTAAAGTGAATATCAAATTAAAAGAAGGAATATATATGAAAAATTTATCTCAATGGTCGTCCAGTATCGGCTTCGTTCTAGCAAGTGCCGGGTCAGCTATAGGAATTGGTGCTGTATGGAAATTTCCATACATGGCTGGAACATACGGTGGTGGCGCATTTTTATTAATATTTATTATTTTCACATTGCTTGTCGGCTTACCACTACTTTTAAGTGATTTTGTATTGGGACGCTACGGTAGAACGTATTCTACTAACATCTTCAAAAAAGTATCTGGTAAATCATCTTGGAATTTAGTAGGCTGGCTTGGAAATCTAACAGTCTTTGTACTATTTTCATTCTATAGTGTTATCGGTGGTTGGATCATTCTATATATTATACGTACACTTTTAGACAGCCTTGGATTAACGCAATCACATAATTACGGGAACATCTTTAATGATTATATATCTAACCCATTTTATTCATTAGCGAGTCAATTCGCTTTTATACTTTTCACTGTAGTTATTGTCAGTAAAGGTGTAGAAAAAGGTATCGAGAAAGCTTCAAAAGTCATGATGCCACTGTTATTTATATCGTTCGTAATTGTCATTATTAGATCGATCACTTTAGACGGTGCTTTAGACGGAATTCAATATTTCTTACAACCAAAAGTATCAGATTTAAGTGCTGAAGGTATACTATATGCCTTAGGACAATCGTTCTTCGCATTATCACTGGGTACATGTGGTATGATGACATACGCTTCATATTTAGATCGTAAAACAAACATCGTCAAAAGTGCGAATGCCATAGTATGGATGAACATAGCTGTATCAATAGCAGCCGGGTTAGCCATCTTCCCAGCTATTTTCGCATTTGGATTAGAACCTAACCAAGGGCCAGGATTATTATTTATCGTCCTTCCACAAGTATTTGATCAAATGTTTGTCGGGCAATTGTTCTATTTACTATTTTTAATATTATTTTTATTCGCAGCCATTACATCTTCAATTTCGTTATTAGAATTGAACATCTCAAACATTACTAAAAATAATAATGATAATAGAAAGAAATGGTCATATATCATTGGTATATTAGTCTTTATATTCGGGATACCATCAGCACTTTCAAACGGGTTACTCCAAGACTTTACATTTGGTGTCGGTACATTCTTTGATAATATGGATTACTTAGTCGCGAACATCTTAATGCCAATAGGTGCATTAGGTGTAACCCTCTTCGTTGGTCATATATTCAATAAAGAAATCATTATGAAAGAATTAAATATGAGCGATACTAAAAAAGGAAGACTCTTTGTAAATACATGGTATTTCTTAGTTAAATTTGTACTTCCAATTATCATCATCGCCGTATTTATCGGACAATTAATTTAAATAGAGAAAAGAAGAAGCCGTTCAATTTTTTGGGAATTGAACGGCTTTTTTATAATCTTGTGGGTTAACTTGGCCTTTAACTCACGTCTTTGGCTATCTCGTGGGTTTACTTCACCTTTAACTCACATCTTTTGCTATCTCGTGAGTTTACTTCGCCTTTAACTCACATGTTTTACGATCTCGTGGGTTTACTTCCTCTTTAACTCACATGTTTTACGATCTCGTGGGTTTACTTCCTCTTTAACTCACATGTTTTACGATCTCGTGGGTTTACTTCCTCTTTAACTCACATCTTTTACAATCTCGTGAGTTTACTTCCTCTTTAACTCACATGTTTTACGATCTTGTGAGTTTACTTCCTCTTTAACTCACATCTTTTACAATCTCGTGAGTTTATTACTTCTTTAACTCACATCTTTTACAATCTCGTGAGCTTACTTCACCTTTAACTCACATGTTTTACGATCTTGTGAGTTTACTTGGCCGTTAACTCACATCTTCTCCTCTATATCAATCCTATCCACTTCCAATATGTCATGCTGAACAAGATAATTAATAAGTATCCTATAACTGTGAGTGGTACGCCTGTTTTAATAAAGTCTTTAACGGTAAATGTTTCTGTACCGTAAGCCAGCATATTTTGTGGTGAACTAACTGGCAATAAGAAACCGAAGCTAATCACGAATTGTTGTATAAGTACAAAGCCGATAGATTGATCTCCTAAATTTAATGTTTGTGTTAAAGCTATAAACACAGGGATTAATGCTGAAGATAAACTCGTTGCACTCGCAAATCCTAAATGTATTAAAATATTAAATATTGAAATGAGTGCAATGGTTGCGATTAGTGGCATGTGATTAAGTCCCATCAATCCAAATGTTTTATCACTTAACCATTGTGCCGCTGTTGTTTCCAACAATACTGTTCCTAGTGAGATACCAATTCCAAATACGATAACTGTACCCCAAGGAATTTTCTTTTCAACATCTTCCCAAGTAAAGACACCGATTTTAGGAGTTAACATAATTGCTAACGCGATGATTGTTATAGACGATGAATCAATCGGATGGAGCACTTTTTCAGTAGACCAGAAAAATAATAATAAGACAGAAATCGTAATGAGTCTCCACTCTCTTGCTGAAACTGGTCCTAATTCTTTTAATTGTGCTTTAACTAATTCATTTCCACCTTCTATTTCTTTCTCCTCAGGTTTAATGACAGTAATCATCACAAAGTATAAGACGACTGACATGATAATCGCCCATGGTGCTGCATATAAGAACCATTCACCCCAAGAGACATCTTGTCCCATTGATTTATTAATAAATCCTATCGCAACGATATTTTGAGCGGCGGCAGTCTTAATACCTATATTCCATATTGAGACGGCATGCACGGCTGTAATAATCAATAATGCTGCTAATTTACTGTTCTTAGATGTGTTAAATGCAGCAATCATACCTAATAATATGGGTACAACAGCACCTGCTCTTGCTGTAGCTGAAGGCACAAAGAATGCTAAAATAATAGAAACTACAATTGCACCGATAACAATTCTATTTGTTTTGTTTCCTACAATAGAAAGTACTTGTAATGCTAGACGTTTATGTAAATTAGTCACTTGCATCGCTGTAGCTAAGAATAATGCTGCTGCAACGAGTGCCACTGCCGATCCTGAAAATCCACTTAAAGCCATTTTTAATGCATTGCCTGTACCTAGTAATGCATCCCCTTCTAAAGCTTTTCCATTTGCTGACGGATTACCTAAAGCATCTCCTAAATTTTGAACTGGACTAAATCCAATGAGTACAACGATCAAGCCAACAATCATGACCGCTGATACAGGATAAGTTACGGCTTCTGTTACCCACATAATAACTGCAAAAGCTAAAATCGCTAGCGCACATTTTGCCATAACAGGTAAATCGTTTGAAGTCGGTAATAACAATATTCCAATTAATACAACAAAACTAACAATAATCCAAATTGGTTTAAAAGCTTTTTTCTCAGTATTATTAGACATATCTAACAGCTCCAATATTAATTTTTATTGTTCTAATCTCCTAAATAATAACATATTTCTTTTTTGCATATAATACTTTTCACAATTAATACAATAAATACTTGAACTTTCTGTTATTAACATGTAATGTATAAAGGGAAGTGTGACGGTTGTCTGCCGACAGACAACCCTACCTATTAAATTACTGTCAAATAAAGGATGATTTATAATATGTTAACTAAAGAATTCGCAACTAAAGTAGGTCTTAGTGAAAAGCAAGTTAGAAAAATTGTACAGCACTTAGAAGACAGAGGATATCAACTTTCTAAGACAGAATATCGTGGAAGAGAAGCGACAGACTTCCAAGAAGAAGATATTGAACTTTTCCAAGAAATAGCGGAAAAGGTTAAAGAAACAAATAGTTATGACCAAGCATTCGAAACACTAGAACAAGAGAAAGACTTTTTACAAGTTCTTGTTAAAGACGAACCTGCTAATCAAACACCTGAACTACAACATTTAATTGAAGAATTAAGATTAGAAGTTCAACATATGCGTAGAGAAAGACAAATGCTTGGTGAAATGTTGCAACAAGTACATATTCAACAACAGAAACTAGAACAAACTTTAGCATTACAAGCACCTCAACAATCAGAGGCTACTGCTCAAGAGAATGATACTAAAGTTGAAACGAAACAAGCTGAACAATCACAAAGTTCTAAAGCAGTTTCAGAAGATAAGACTTCTAGTGAATCAGTTGAAACGAACAAACAAGAAGAAAAAGAAGAAACAAAAGTTGCTGTAGCTGAAGAGCCAGCTAAATCAGAAACTCAAGCTGATGTGAAATCAGAAGATAAAGAAACTGCTGTTAAACCAGAAACGACTACTGATAAAGCAGCAGAAACGAAAGAAGCAGATGCAACTACATCTAAAGAAGAAACGACTGACAAAGCAGCATCTACTGAAGAAAAAGCACCTGAAACGACATTAGAACAAACTTCAACGCCTTCAGAAAACAAAGAAGAAGAAGTAAAAGAAGAAATCAAATCAGAAACTGAAGAAGAACCTAAGAAAAAAGGATTCTTCCAAAGATTATTCAATATTTAATCCCTTTAAGAAGAGGTTGGGCATGAGGCCTAGCCTCTTTTTTGTTAAGTTTTTGTAAATTTCCACTATATAATTGTTAATTGCTAGAGTACTTTGTTATATTGAATTTTATATTAAGTATTTGTAATGAATATTAACCATTAGGAGTGTTTCACATCATGGAAACATTAAATTACGAAGATTTGAACAATGACCTTTTATGGGCGCATAATCATCAAGTTGTGAAAATCATGAAAGATGATTTAGACATCTATATCAAATTAAATCTTAAAGAAGATAATCATAAATTAGTTGTATTTTCGAATGGCGCGATTGATCCGTCTAAAAGTAAACCGCCTGTCTTTATGAGAAGTAAATGGCATGAAGATTTCAATGCAAATTGTCTTTATATAGATGACAGAACTGTCCATTATAAACAATTACGTATAGGTTGGGGTGTAGGAAGAGAAGAACGTCATTTCTTAAAAGACTATTCTGAGATTGCGCAACAAGTCACACAAGCACTCCAAATAGAATCTCAAAATGTCGTCTATTGTGGCTCATCAGCAGGTGGCTTTATGTCTATGTATTTAGCAACATTGCATAAAGGCTCGACTGCTGTAGTGAACAATCCACAATGTTACGTAGATCGTTACGATAAAGTGAACGTCGAAAAATTATACACTAAAATATTTCCCAACCGTTCACGCGATTATATCAAAAAACAATACGCACTTAGACTGTCGATCACAAGCTTATTCCGCAAACAAAAATATGTGCCTAAAATTTACTACATCCAAAACAGATTATGTGAGACTGATATGACTAGACACTTCGATCCATTTTGTAGTTTCTTAGATAAATACGAAATAAACAGTTCAAACATAAAGTTCATATTATACAACAATAAAAAGCTAGGACATAACCCTATATCAAGAGAAGCAACCGTAAACTTTGTAAACCAAGTCCTTGAAGGCAAACTTGTCATAGCAGAATTTTAAATGTCTTACCTTATATAAGAATTTTTCTAAATTAATAAAGCACTTTCATGACTATTTATGTTACCCTATACGAGTACTGTAAAAAGTGAAAAATTCTTAAGTAAAGGAACTCATTATGAAATTCACAAAAGAAGAATGGCAAAACACAAATTTTAAATTAGATATGGATACAAGTCATTTAAACTTAGAAGAAATTATCAGTTTAAATGATAACTTAACAAATTCAGAAATTAATGAACTCTATTTGCCACTCATTAATTTTTTGACAAACAAAGTTAAGTTCCATAAAGATTATTCATCTAACATTAACAACAAATTACATAACAAAAATAATACACCACCTTTTATTATTGGAATATCAGGAGGGGTTTCTGTAGGGAAAAGCACTGTCTCAAGACTGCTTTTAAACTTACTGCAAGAATATAACGCGGACTGGAAAGTTGATCTGATTACGACTGATGGTTATATCATGCCTAAACAAGAACTCATCGATAAAGACTTACTTTCTAAAAAAGGATTTCCTGAAAGTTATGATACAAAAACATTAATCAGTCACTTAAAACAAATTAAGAACAACGAGCCTAACATACCAACATATACGTATTCACATATCACATACGACCGTCTTAAAGACCAGTATCACAACATAAACTGTCCGGACATACTTATTATAGAAGGTGTGAACATCTTCCAAGTAAGTCCACATGAAGAAGAACTCGTTAGTGATTATATTGATTACAAAATATATTTACACACAACAATAGAAAATATGAAGAAATGGTATCTTAACCGCTTCTTACTACTTCAAGAAGAAGCCTTCCAGAAGCCAGACTCACATTTCTATAAATATCGAGACATCCCAAAAGACGAAGCCTTAAAAATAGCAACAGATCTATGGGACAATATCAACGAAGTCAATTTAATCAAAAACATCTTGCCAACTAAAAACAGAGCAGATCTCGTACTATATAAAAATCACGACCATGTTATAGAAAAACTGAAATTTAATAAATTTTAAGTTATACATTAAACCCTCTCTAGTCCTTGTCTAGAGAGGGTTTTAGTGTTCCGGCAGTCTAAATAATAACAAATATATTATTTCCCAAAACTACCTGCTACATAAAATTTTATTCCCATTTTTATTCTCCTTGTTGTGTTAATTCTAAGTATAACTTTTTAAGGATTTCTTCTATTTCATCTTGAGTTACCTGACATTTTTGATTAAATTTTAGTCTAAAATACAATGTCTTCAAGAAATCTTTTATATTTTTCCTTATTCTAAAATAACTTAAATATGCTTCTTCAGATTGATTTAAATCTGTTTGATTAACTGTCACGAATAGCTCGCTTACCCAATTACTCAATTCTTGATCTGTAAGTCCTTTTTCAAGTAATGCTTCAATGATAAATGCTTGTCGCTCATCTTCATCATCTATATAGCAAGATAAATCAGTATTTAACTGATAAAGTTTTTTAGCGATGACCTTTAAGATCACTTTATTACAGTCACCTGAATAATATTTAGATCTAACACAAGTTGCAAGTAAATCTGATCCATGCGCAACACTATGCATCCATCCTGTCCCATGTACATATCCTCTGACATCAGTTTCCTTATCCATATAATCAATCGCTAAGTTTATAATCTTTGCGTAAACATCCTTAGATAACTGATCATGTTCTTCTAAATATTCAACAATGATTCCAATAATAAGTGCACTGAAACTTCTATCGAGCACAAGATGTTCAGAATCACTTTGGTTAACACTTCTTAAAACAAATTCACAATGCTCAAGTAACTGTAACATTTGATGGTTATCCAGTTTACCGCTTATAATTAAACGCGCAATTAAATCAAAATTATCTTCACGAATATTGGCATTAGGATTTCCAATATTGGATATCATTAATTTAAATTCTTCTTCTGGTACTTGTTTGTTAGGCAATTCATTTTTATATCTTTCAATTAATCCTTCGATAGTCATTAAGAACACATCCTTTAAGAATTAAATCTTTATTTCAATTCTAATTATCAAATGTTAAATTTGGCCATTGCTTATGCCATTGTTTTTGATTAATTCTATCCAAATAAACGTCATATCTACCAGAGTCATGATTAAAATATTGAGTTGGTGAAACAATACCATTAAACAAATCTAGAACACTGTAGTTATAATGTACTTCTAACTCACCATTTTTTATCCTAGCACAAATAGCGGTTGGCGCTTCTGGATAATGATCTACAGCATCCTTCGAATCAATATATTGATTAAAATCATTTTTCAAATGCATTCTAGCTTGGTTTTTTACTGACCAAGGTATGCTAGAATCAATATCTCTTAATTGCTCTTCATATCGCTTCTCAATAGATTCATCTAGACAGTCAGCATTATAAAATATAACATCAACATCATTATATGGTGTCTTATCTGTATAACCATGAATCGTATCCCAAATTTTATTTCTTATAAAACCCGCGCTAACCCAAGAATCATTTAAATTCATGCTTTCTACAACTTCTAAAATATAAATCATATCCGCATCACTTTTAATAAGGTCATAAATAGCCTTCATAAACACACATCCCATAAATTCTATTACTCATTATTATATTGTATTTTTACAATGAATGAAATGCGTGGGCATATAAAGGTATTGATAATTTTAAAACTGCATAATATAATAATTATCAAATAGTGGTACATATCTGCGGAGTGTACTTGAGGTTGACTGTTGCGACGGTCGCCTCTTTTTTTATCTTGCAATGAATCATACTTAGTATACACTACAGGTATTGGCGAAGATGTTATACTTGATTATATTGATATTATAAACAATAAGAAAGATGCACCTGATAGCTTTCAAAATGCAGTAAAAATCAATTAATTTATTGGAGCTTTTTTTATGTATAGAAAAACAAATTTATTCATCGTATTTCTCATTTTATTATTATCTATAATAATGACGTTCTTGGATCAAAAGGCATCTTTTTTTAATAATTTAACGTCTTTGCTATTTTTACAATTTATTTTCTCTATTTCAGTAAACATATTTTTACTAAAATACATCTTTGACTTTGAATTTATTAGAAGATTATTAGATAAAATAAACATTCTTTTCCAATACTTTATTTATACAATAATTTTATTTCTATCTATGTTTATGATTATGTCTATTGATTTAACAAATATTAATTTATTAAATCTAATCTTTAGTTTATTATTCTTGTTTGTATTTAGCTTTTTAACTCAATTATTAATTTGTGAAACAATATCTAAAGTATATATAAGAAATAAGACGTCTATTTACTTCAGCGCACTAGCAATGTTTATACTATTTATGCTTTTAATAATTCCAAATTATTTACAATAATATCGTTGCCATCATAAATAACATCTTTTCTATAATTCCAAACACAAAAATAACCCTCTAGCCTGATTGCTAGAGGGTTATGTTATACGCTAACTCTTATTGTTCCTCTTTAACGTATGGTAATAAAGCCATGTGACGTGCACGTTTGATAGCTACAGTAAGCATACGTTGGTATTTTGCTGAAGTACCTGTTACACGACGTGGTAAGATTTTACCTCTTTCTGAGATAAACTTTTTAAGTAAATCTGTATCTTTGTAGTCGATATGTGTAATACCGTTTGCTGTGAAGTAACAAACTTTTTTACGACGACGACCACCTCTTCTTGGTCCACCTGCCATGATTGTGTTCCTCCCTTCTCGTTAAATCTTTATCAATTTATATTCGTTTCAATCAACTATTAGAACGGCAAATCATCATCACTGATATCAATTGGGCCATTAGCGTTTGCAAATGGATTACTTGATTGTTGATTATTTGACTGTTGATTTGAAGGTGCTTTTTGTCCTTGTTGTTGGTTACCACCAAAGTCTTGTCCATAATTTTGGAATTCGTTATTATTTTGGTTATATGATTGATTATCATTACCAGATTGACGTTGATTTGCGCCTTTTGGTTCAAGGAATTGAACACTGTCACAAACAACTTCAGTTACATAAACACGACGACCTTCTTGGTTCTCGTAGCTACGAGATTGTAGACGACCTTCAACTCCTGCCAGACTACCTTTAGATAAGTAATTGTTTACATTCTCTGCGGGACGTCTAAATACAACACAGTTGATAAAGTCAGCTTCTCTTTCACCTTGCTGGTTCGTATAAGTACGATTAATAGCTAAAGTAAAAGTAGCAACTTGAACGCCTGAGGGTGTTACTCTGTATTCCGGATCTTTAGTTAATCGACCGACTAATACAACACGATTAATCATTTAATCTCCCCCATTTTATAAGTTAAATTATTTTTCTTCTTCGCGTACTACGATGTGACGAATGATATCATCAGAGATTTTTGCTAAACGATCAAATTCACTGATAGCTTCGTCATTTTCAGACTTAACTCTAACGATGTTGTAGAAACCTTCTGTGAAGTCTTGGATTTCATAAGCTAAACGACGTTTACCCCAATCCTTTTCTTCGATGATTTCTGAACCGTTTGAAGATAAGATTCCTTTAAAACGCTCAACGACAGCTTTTCTAGCTTCGTCTTCGATATTTGGACGTACTACGTACATTACTTCATATGTTCTCATCAATTTACACCTCCTTGTGGTCTATGCGGCCTAATAACTCAGTATTAAGCAAGGAATAATTTTCATTACTCACAATCAAGAATTATAGCATAGAGTATTACTTTTTACAATCTTTTTCTCATTGATATCAAAGAAAAAGCCAATAGTGCATAAACACTACTGGCCTTTATCTTACACATTAAATCTAAAGTGTACAACGTCTCCGTCTTTCATTAGGTATTCTTTACCTTCTAATCTTACTTTACCCGCTTCTTTAGCACCGTTCATGCCGTTATTTGCTAATAAATCGTCATAACTAACGGTTTCTGCTCTTATAAAGCCTCTTTCGAAGTCTGTATGGATAATTCCGGCACATTGTGGTGCTGTCATGCCTTCTTTAAATGTCCATGCTCTTACTTCTTGTTCACCTGCTGTAAAGTATGTTGCTAATCCTAATAAGTTATATGATGCGCGGATTAATTTGTCTAATCCTGCTTCTTCTACGCCTAAATCTTCTAAGAACATTTCGCGGTCTTCGTCATCTAATGTTGCTAATTCTTCTTCGATTTTTGCTGAAATCACGATAACTTGTGAACCTTCGTTACTTGCGTATTCTTCAATTTTTTGTACGAATTCGTTATTTTCTGGGCTTGCTACTTCATCTTCTGCTACGTTTGCTACATATAACATTGGTTTAGAAGTAAGTAAGCTTAAATGTTTCACGATTGCTTTTTCTTCTGGTGTAAATTCTAAACTTCTTACTGGGTTATTGTTTTCTAAAGTTTCTTTAATTTTTGCTAATACTTTTTCTTCAGCTACGGCATCTTTATCTTTTTGTTTTGCCATTTTTGCTACTCTTTCATAGCGTTTTTCTATTGATTCTAAGTCAGCTAATACTAATTCCATATTAATAACTTCAATATCATCGATTGGATCTACTTTTCCTGATACGTGTGTAACATTTTCATCAACAAATGCACGTACGACTTGGCAAATCGCATCTACTTCACGGATATGTGATAAGAATTTATTTCCTAATCCTTCACCTTTAGATGCACCTTTAACGATACCTGCAATATCTGTAAATTCGAATGCTGTTGGTACAGTTTTCTTAGGTTTTACTAATTTCGTTAATTCTTGTAAACGATGGTCTGGTACTTCTACAATCCCTACGTTAGGATCGATTGTTGCGAAAGGATAGTTCGCTGCAAGTGCTCCTGCTTTCGTAATTGCGTTAAATAATGTTGATTTACCTACGTTTGGTAATCCTACTATGCCAGCTGTTAATGCCATATTTTATTCACCTTGTCCTTTTACTAATATTTTTTTAATTTTTTTATTAAACTCTTGTCTTGGTAGCATGATACTACGAGAACATTCTTCACACTTTATTCTAACATCTGCACCGAGTCTTATAATTTTAAATCTATTATACCCACATGCGTGTTGTTTTTTCATTTCAACGATATCATTTAACTCATATGATTTGATCATATTTTTGCCTCCCGATTAGATGATTATTGAATGTTATTTGGATTATAAGAAACCATTGTTGGAATTGGCGCTTGAATACCTTCTTTATCGAAGAAAGATTTCACTTCTCTTCTCAAGATTCTAGCACCTGATGCATGTTCATTTGGTTCTGTTTCACCTGCTATTTTAATTGTTGCTTCCCCTGCTGTCACAGTTTCTACACCTAAAATTTCAGGATCTTTAATGAATATTTCATATCTTTCTTTAACTGTCGGTAAAAATTCATTTAACTTACTTTCAACTTCATCTAAATCTTCTTTAATAGATACAGGAATTTCTACGATAGCCATACCGTTATGAATTGAGAAGTTTACAATCTCATTCATTGTACCATTAGGAAGTATCGTTAAATCACCAGCAAACGATAATATTCTTGTAGATCTCATTCCTATTGATTGTACAGTACCTTCCGCAACAGTGGTACCTGTTGTATTAATTTTCACATAATCGCCAACATCAAATTGATTTTCGAAAATGATAAAGAAGCCTGTGATGACATCTTTTACTAAGGTTTGTGCGCCGAAACCAATTGCTAACCCTACAACACCGGCACCAGCAATAATACTTTCAACTCTTATGCCTAAATTGCTTAAAATGGTTGTCGCAACTATAAACCATACGACATAGGAAATAACATTTTGTAGTAAGTTAACCATTGTTTTAGCGCGCTTGTTAGACTTCCCTACCCTCTTAGTTCCGTATTTCGTAGTAAAGAATTTCTCTACCACTTTATGAAGTACTTTAATAATGACGTAAGCTAATACAATGTAGAATATGCCGATTAATATTTGTTCTATCCACTTTTGCCAATTTTCTGGATCCATAAATGGGTCAATCAATTTATGAATGATGTTCATAATCTTATTCACTTTTTACACCTCTTATTTTTCTAACAATAATTCTAATATTCTCTTATATTCATCTTCAGAATTAAATTCAAGAGAAATTTTGCCTGCTTTTTTAGTCTTAGAAATATCAATATTCGTTCCAAACTTTTCTTTTAATTGATATTCATGTTTGACTAAGAAATTAGGTTTCGGTTGTTTCGTTTTCTTTTTCTTTTCTTGGCCTTGAGTATTTAACTGTTTAATATATTCTTCTAATGCTCTAACACTCATATGTTCTTTTACAACTTTTTTAGCCACTTGATCTAATTGATGTTTCTTATCTAAACCAAGTAATGTTCTACCGTGTGCACTTGATATTTTTTCTTCGTTGATTAGTTTTTTTACACTTGGTGGCAACTTCAGCAACCTTAAGACATTTGCAATGTATGATCTTGATTTCCCTAATCTATCTGCAACGTCTTGTTGTTTTAAGTTCAGTTCTTCCATCATCGTTGCATAACTCTTTGCTTCTTCTAGAGGTTTTAAATTTTCACGTTGAAGATTCTCTATAATAGCAAGTTCTAACATTTCTTCATCGGTTAAATTTTTAATGATTGCCGGTACTGAATCTTTGTTAGCTAATTGACTCGCTCTAAATCTTCTTTCACCTACAACGATGTCGTAACCTTTTATCGTTTCTCTTACGACGATAGGTTGCAACACACCATGTTGTGAAATCGACTGCGTTAAATCTCTCAAAGCTTCTTCATCAAAATAATCTCTCGGTTGATATGGATTCCTTCTTAATTTTTCTAAAGGAAGTTCAACAATTTTATCATGACTATGGTTATAAGAAATCTTATCTGTTAATGCTTGATTTCTTTCTTTCATTTCATCACCACGTTATTTATTCTCGTATGTTTCACGTAAAACATCCAAATTAGATTATAACAATTTTGAAAGGGATATGCACAAAAGAAAAGTTGAGCGATAAATTAAAATATTCAGAAAAGTTGTTGACAAAAAAATATACGCATAGTATTGTGTAATATATCAACAACGAAAACAAATAAAATCACGATAAAAAGGAAAGTAAATCTTACACTGCAATCATCAGAGAGTTCCCATTTGCTGAAAGGGAACATTGAAAGAAAGATTGAAAATGGCCTTGGAGTGGTGGCATCGATATTGAGGTGTCAACGGGATCGCCCGTTATAGCGATACAGTATTAAAGTCTCTTTAGTGATGATGGCGTACTGGAATTTGTTCACCAATTTTACTGCCATTATATCTTCTTGTAGGAGACTCGTACTTATAGAGGTAATGTCAGTAATGTCATTGCGAACAAAGGTGGTACCGCGAGCTAAGCTTTCGTCCTTTACATCCGATTTATTTCGGGTTTAAAGGACGGAAGCTTTTTTTATTTTTAAATTCATTAGGGAGGAAGGCTATTATGAAATCTACTCAACTCGCTCAAATTTCATTAACTAAAGACCATACCGGGGCAACGACAAACCCAATTTATCTTTCAACAGCCTATCAACATGAAAAATTAGGTTGTTCAACTGGCTTTGATTATACAAGAACGAAAAATCCAACTCGCTCAAACTTTGAAGAGGCATTTGCCAAACTTGAAGGTGGTAAATACTCATTTGCAACTTCAAGCGGTATGGCTAGCATCCAATTAGTTTGTAACTTATTTAAACCAAATGATGAAATCTTAGTGTCATTCGACTTATATGGCGGCACATTTAGACTATTTGAATTTTACGAAAAGCAATACAACATCAAATTTAAGTACATTGATTTTTCAAATATTGATGAAGTAAACGCATCGATTAATGAACATACACGTGCATTCTTTATTGAACCTATTTCAAATCCGTTAATGTTCTCAGTGGACTTAAATCCTTTATATGAAATTGCACAAGCAAGAAATATATTAACGATTATAGATAACACGTTCTTAACACCATACTTATCAACACCATTAAAAGACGGTGCTGACATCGTCTTACATTCTGCTACAAAGTACATAAGTGGTCATAATGATGTGTTAGCTGGCATTGTCACTGTATCAGATGATTACTTAGGTGAAGTGCTTGGCCAGTTTCATAATATGATCGGTGCAACACTCTCACCATTCGATAGTTATTTATTACTGAGAGGCTTAAAGACATTACATTTACGACTTGACCGTTCTACTGAAAATGCTCAAAAGTTAGCACAATCACTACAATCTGTTGAAAGCATTGATGAAGTTCTTTACTCAGGTCAAACCGGAATGTTAAGTATTCGTTTAAACAATGCATATAGCGTTGATAGCTTCTTACAAAATATTAAATTATGTATATTTGCAGAAAGTCTTGGCGGTACTGAAACATTTATCACATTCCCTTATACACAAACACATGTAGATATGGCAGATGAAGAAAAAGATAAACGCGGTATAGATGAATATTTACTCCGTTTATCTATTGGAATAGAAGATTATGAAGATATTTACGAAGACATACTACAAGCCTTAAAAAATTCAAGAAAAGAAGGAGTGTCAATATGAGCTATTCAAAAGAAACGTCTTTAATATTGGATTCCACTAGAGGTAACGAGCACTTATCAAGCAATCAACCATTATATTATTCATCCACTTATCATCAAGAAACTTTAGGTGGCAATCAAGAATTTGACTATGCACGTAGTGGTAACCCTAATAGAAAGTTACTTGAAGAAAAGTTAGCAGATTTAGAGGGCGGTAATTACGGATTTGCATTTAGTTCAGGAATTGCTGCAATAACAGCTGTCTTCTTAACATTGAAACCAGGAGACCACGTGATTCTTCCAGATGATGTTTACGGCGGAACGTTCAGACTAACAGAGCAAATTCTTAAGAAATTCGAAATAGAATTTACAACTGTCGATCAAACAGACTTACAAAATATCAAAGAAGCTGTTCAAGAAAATACGAAACTAATCTATGTTGAAACACCTTCTAACCCACTCTTTAAAGTGACAGATATTGATGGTGTTAGCCAAATTGCACGTAAACACGACGCACTATTAGCTGTCGATAATACATTTATGACACCGTTAGGACAATCACCATTGAAACTAGGTGCTGACATCGTAGTTCATTCAGCTACAAAATTCTTAGGCGGTCACAGTGACCTCATAGCTGGCGCAGTAGTCGTGAATGACCCAGAACTTAAAAATGAAATTTACCTTATTCAAAATGGTACAGGTTCAGGATTAAGCGTTTATGATTCTTGGACACTTGCTAAACATTTAAAGACATTACCAATTAGATTTAAACAATCTGTTTATAACACAGAACAAATTTATAGATATTTAATCGATAATGAAGCAATTGAAACAGTCTATTATCCAATCACAAATGACACACATTTAAGACAAGCTAAAAATGGCGGTGCCGTGCTCGGATTCAGACTTAAAGATGAATCAAAAGCACAAGCATTTGTTGACCATCTTAATATCCCTCTTGTATCTGTAAGCTTAGGTGGTGTAGAAACGATTCTTTCTCACCCAGCTACAATGAGTCACGCAGCTATTCCTGAAGAAGTGAGAGCTGAACGTGGTATCACTAACGGATTATTTAGATTGTCAGTCGGCTTAGAAGATGTCAAAGAATTGATCACAGATATCGATTGGGCATTAAAGGAGGCTACATATGAGTCTAAAAGAAGCGTTAAAGAACCAAATTTTAGTAGCTGACGGAGCAATTGGAACCATCCTCTACTCTGAAGGATTGGATACTTGTCCAGAAAGTTATAATTTGACACACCCTAACAAGATAGAACAAATTCACCGTTCTTATATTGAAGCTGGTGCAGATATTATTCAAACAAACACGTACGGTGCAAATTTTGAGAAGCTTCAAGATTTTAATTTAGAACATCGCGTAAAAGAAATTCATCGTGAAGCTGTACAAATCGCTAAAAGAGCGAGCAACGATCATACGTTTATTCTAGGTACGGTAGGCGGTTTTCGTAATATCAAAAAGAGTAACTTATCAATTGAAGCCATTCAATATCATACAGAGATTCAAATTGAAACACTTGTTAATGAAGGTGTAGATGGTATTTTATTTGAAACATACTACGATTTAGAAGAATTACTTGCTGTCTTAAAAGATACAAAAGCAAGATACGACATTCCGATTATTGCTCAACTAACAGCTAGTAATACAAATTATTTGAGAAATGGTACACCTATACCAGATGCATTAGAAACATTAGTGAAAGCCGGTGCAGATGTCGTTGGTTTAAATTGTCATCACGGTCCATACCATATGATTAAGACATTTAAACATATTGACTTACCTGATCATGCTTACCTTTCATGTTATCCAAATGCAAGTTTGCTGGATTTAGAAGACAACGACTTGAAATACAATAACAACTCAGATTACTTTTCAGATGCAGCGAAAGAGCTCGTTAATCAAGGCGTGAGATTAATAGGTGGATGTTGTGGTACAACACCAGAACATATTAAAAAAATAAAGAATGTCGTCAAAGATTTAAAGCCTATCAAACACAAAAATGTTATACCAATCGAAACAAAACAGTACAAAAAGCAAAATAAAGAAGAACCTAGTATTAAAGAGCTCGTTCAACAAAGACCAACCGTTATTGTTGAATTAGATACACCTAAACATTTAGATACGAATAAATTTTTCGATGGCATACAAGCCCTAGAAGATGCAGGTGTAGATGCAGTCACACTTGCTGACAATTCCCTAGCAAGCGTGAGGATTTCTAACATTGCCGCAGCTAGTATCATTAAACAAAAGTATAAAATTAGACCACTCGTACACTTAGCTTGCCGTGATAGAAACTTAATCGGCTTGCAATCTCACCTAATGGGACTTTCGTTACTTGGCATTAATGACATATTAACGATTACGGGGGACCCTTCTAAAGTGGGTAATTTCCCAGGCGCAACAAGTGTATTCGATGTTAACTCTAGTGGATTAGCTGAAATCATTACACAGTTCAATCAAGGTATAAACGCCGATGGAGATACATTGAGAAGCAATACCAACTTCTCAGTTGCAGGTGCATTCAATCCAAATGTAAGACGACTAGAACCAGCAGTCAAAAGATTAGAAAAAAAGATTGAATCTGGCATGGAATACTTTATTACACAACCGATTTATGAACCTGAAAGAGTTAAAGAAATATATGAAGCAACTAAACATATAGACGCCCCGATTTTCATTGGTATTATGCCAATTACGAATTACAATAACGCACTCTTCTTACACAACGAAGTACCTGGTATTAAACTATCAGATACGGTGCTTAACGCCTTTGAAAAAGTCAAAGACGACAGAGATGCTACAAGAGAACTCAGTATTAATTTGAGTAAACAATTGATTGATGCAGTACACCAATATTTTAATGGCTTGTACTTAGTTACACCATTTTTAAAATATGATTTAACAGTTGAATTAGCAAATTATTCACAACTAAAAACTGGAACACAAACCAAGGAGGCAATATTATGACAATTAAAACATCAAATTTAGGATTCCCAAGACTAGGTAAGAAAAGAGAATGGAAAAAAGCCATCGAAAGTTACTGGGCTAAAAAAATAGATAAAGCCGAATTAGATCAAACGTTGCAGGATTTACACAAAGAAATTTTAACAATTCAGAAAGACCATCATGTTGATCATATCCCTACTGGTGACTTCTCACTATATGACCACGTGTTAGATACATCATTACTATTCAACATCATTCCAGAACGTTTCCAAGGACGTCCTGTAGATGATGATTTATTATTCGATATTGCACGTGGTAACAAAGATCATGTTGCAAGTGCGTTAATCAAATGGTTCAACACAAACTACCACTACATCGTACCTGAATGGGACAACGTGTCACCTCAATTAAATAACAATGTGTTACTTGAGAAATTCAATTTCTCTAAAGAAGTTGGTGTAACATCTCATCCAGTTATTCTTGGTCCTGTTACATACGTAGCATTATCTAAAGGTGGCGACCAAAGTTTCGACGAAAAAGTAAGAACACTTTTACCATTATATAAAGAAGTATTCGAGCAATTAACTGAAGCAGGCGCTGAATACATCCAAGTAGATGAGCCAATTCTCGTAACAGACGGTGCAGCTGATCTTCAAGATATTACGAAAGAAGCATATGAATTCTTTAACGAAGCGGCACCAGCTGCGAAACTTGTCTTACAAACATATTTCGAACGCGTTGATTTAAACTTTGTTGGTCAATTACCAGTCTATGGATTCGGTTTAGACTTTGTACATGACAATGGCTTTAACTTACAACAAATCAAAGATGGCTTATTCCCTAAAGAAAAAGCTTTATTCGCTGGTATCGTTGATGGTAGAAATGTTTGGTCAACTAATATTGAAGAGAAGAAAGCTTTAATCGAAACATTACAATCTTATACAGATGAATTAGTGATTCAACCATCTTCTTCATTATTACATGTACCAGTTACTTTAGAAGAAGAAACATTAGACGACTCAGTTCGTGAAGGCTTAAGCTTTGCGACTGAAAAATTAGACGAACTATATGCTTTAAAACAATTATTTAACGAAAATGATGACACTTTATATAACGAATTAAAAGCACAATATGAACGCTTTGAAAGTCAATCATTCAAACAATTAGAATATGACTATGATTCAGTTAAATCAGAACGTACTACACCATTTAAAGAAAGAAAAGTCTTACAAGATCAAGTATTAAATTTACCAGACTTACCAACAACAACGATTGGTTCATTCCCTCAATCAAGAGAAGTACGTAAATACCGTGCTGCTTGGAAAAACAATCGTATTTCAGATGAAAAATACGAAGAATTCGTACAAAATGAAATTAAACGTTGGATTGAAATTCAAGAAGAAATTGGATTAGACGTATTAGTACACGGTGAATTCGAACGTAATGACATGGTTGAATTCTTCGGTGAAAAGCTAAACGGATTCTTAGTAACTAAGTTTGGTTGGGTTCAATCATATGGTTCTCGTGCCGTTAAGCCACCAATCATTTACGGAGATGTTAAATGGACAGCACCATTAACAGTTAAAGAGACATTATATGCGCAAAGTTTAACTGACAAACCTGTTAAAGGTATGCTTACAGGTCCAGTTACAATCTTAAACTGGTCATTCGAACGTGTGGATATCCCACGTAGCGAAGTTCAAGATCAAATCGCATTAGCGATTAATGAAGAAGTTCTAGCACTTGAAGAAGCGGGTATTAAAGTCATCCAAGTAGACGAACCTGCATTGCGCGAAGGCTTACCTTTACGTTCTGAATACCATGAAGATTATTTAAATAAAGCTGTACATTCATTCAGATTATCAACTTCTTCAGTACAAGATTCAACACAAATTCATACACATATGTGCTACTCACAATTTGGTCAAATCATCCATGCGATCAAATCATTAGATGCTGATGTTATCTCAATCGAAACTTCAAGAAGTCATGGTGACTTAATCAAAGACTTCGAAGATATCACATATGACTTAGGTATCGGTTTAGGTGTATATGATATTCATAGCCCTCGTATACCTACAGAAGAAGAGATTACAGTTGCAATCAATAGAGCACTTCAAGAAATTGACCGTTCTCTATTCTGGGTAAACCCTGACTGCGGATTGAAGACAAGACAAGAAGAAGAAGTAAAACAAGCTTTAACAGTATTAGTCAATTCAGTAGAAAAATTACGTCAAGACAATACAGTTAAACAACCTAACTAATAAATGAGGTGATGTTATGTCATATCCATTATGGAACACGCTAAATCAACTGAAAGAATATAAATGGGTAGATTTAACGCATACATTTGATTCAGAATCTCCACACTTTTCAGCTTTTGAAAATGCAGAAACAAAAACATTGTATAAAGTTAAAGACGACGGTTTCTTTGCCCAATCATGGCAATTTCCTACACAATATGGAACGCATATAGATGCACCTATACATTTTGTAGAGCATAAGCGATATTTACATGAACTCGGTTTACAAGAAACAGTCTTACCTTTAATCGTGTTAGATTTTTCAAAAGAAGTAGCCCAAGATTCAGATTTCAGACTAACTAAAGAACACATCCTTCAATGGGAATCTGAAAATGGACCAATTGAAAGTGGAACGTTTGTCGCATTTAGAAGTGACTGGTCAAAGAAATGGCCAGATAAAGAGCAATTTGAGAATAAAGACAAAGATGGTCATGAACATCTCCCAGGATGGTCATTAGACGCACTTAAATACTTGTTTGAAGAGAGAAAGATCAAGTCAATCGGACATGAAACATTTGATACTGATGCTTCAGTAGACATCCGTAAAAACAATGACATTGTCGGTGAACGATACGTACTTGGTTTAGATACTTTTCAAATAGAACTGTTAACCGGATTAGATGAACTACCAACACGTGGTTCAGTTATATTAGCCATTAGCCCTAAACCTAAAAATGCACCCGGATTCCCTGTCCGAGCATTTGCTATTACCCCTAAATAATAGCACTGCCATATGATATTTTTGAGCGAGTATCGTATGGCAGACTACCTTCCCTATATTAAATATATAAAAAGCACCTTTCGATCTCCATCGAAAGGTGCTTTACTGTTTAATATTTAGATACGGGTGATCCTCCGATTTGATAATCTATTTCTATCGCATTTTCACTATTTTTACGATATAAATAATAGAAATACATAGACCATAAAATCGTCAAACCAGCTGATAACCAATAACTAAGTGATAAATCCATCCCAAATCCTATTGGTTGGCTTAATATATATGTGAATATATTCCATGTCATAAATAAAGCAGGTATTAAAGCGACATAGAAATTCTTTTTAGATAGTAATAAATACATAGCGCCTATCCATAGTGCAATAACAGCTGTTGTTTGGTTTGCCCAAGAGAAGTATCTCCAAAGTATTGTGAAGTCTACTCTCGTTAAAATAAAACTAATAACAAACATCGGTATCGCAATTGCGAAGCGATTCATTACTTTCTTCTGACCGAAATTAAAATAATCAGCTAAAATCATTCTCGCACTTCTAAATGAAGTATCACCACTTGTTATAGGTAATACAATAACACCTAGAATCGCTAATGTTCCAAATACAGAACCTAATAACATTGTAGAAGCCTCACTCACTACAAGCGCCGCTTCACCTTTCGCTAACACTTCTTGTAGACCACCATAGCCACCGAATAAACTCATAGCAGCCGCAGCCCAAATCATCGCAATAATACCTTCAGCAATCATCATACCGTAGAATATTTTACGACCATTTTTCTCATTATTCGTCGTTCTAGAAATAATCGGCGATTGTGTCGCATGGAAACCAGATAAAGCACCACAAGTAATCGTAAAGAATAATAAAGGAAAAATTGGCGCCGAATCAGGATGCATATTTTTCAATGTTAATTCTGGTATTTCCGCACCAGTCATAATTAATCGTACAAAGATTCCTATTGCAGAAATCATCAAGATAAATCCAAATACCGGATAAACTTTACCAATAATTTTGTCGATAGGTAACACTGTAGATAAGAAATAATATAAGAAAATAACAAAAATAATAATACCTAAAGCTACTCTACCATCCATTAAAGAATGTAATAATAATGCCGGACTCGTAACAAATACAGTACCTGTCAATAACAATAGTAATAGTGTAAATACGTTCACAAGGTGTCTCATCACATTACCTAAGAACTTACCAGCTAATTCAGGTAAATGAGCCCCCTTATTACGTATAGAAATCATACCTGTTAAATAATCATGAACAGCACCAGCAAATATAGACCCTAATACAATCCAAATAAAAGCAACTGGTCCATATAAAGCACCCATAATCGGTCCAAATATCGGCCCAACCCCTGCAATATTTAACAATTGAATCAATGAGTTCTTATTTGTCGACATCGGAACAAAATCAATATTATCCCTTTGATCATGAGCAGGCGTCGGACGTTCATCCTTAACACCAAACATTTTTTCAATATATTTGCCATATGTAAAATAACCTATAACTAATAAAACGATAGAAACTAAAAATGTAATCATTAAAATCCCCCTTTTTAAATGAAAACGTTTACAGAAAAGTATAAATGACTTTTTTACAAATAACAATAATATCTCGGAAATTTACAGAAATTCTATATAGAAACATAAAAAAGAGTTCAGGATATTGTTTAATATCCCAAACTCTATATTTTATTTCTTCTTATAAACTTTAATCGTAATTTCATAGAAGTCTTTATGTTCTTCATCAATTCGCTTGATTTTAATGCCCTCTTTTTCAACATTTTTAATGCTTTGTCCGAGTGTATCAAGTGCTTCTGTGATGTCTTGTTCGAATTGAAATTGTTTTGCTTTTACTTTTTCAGAGCCGCGTATTTTCTTAACGCGATCTTCTGTTTGTTTAACGTTTAAGTTCTGAGATTGTATGGATGTTAAGACTTCTTGCTGCCCTTCATCATCTAAACCTAACAATGCTCTTGCATGTCTTTCTGTTATTTCACCTTTTTGTAATGAAATAATAATAGGCTCTGATAATTTGAGCAGTCTTAATTTATTGGCTATAAATGATTGGCTCTTACCCATACTAACTGCTAAGTCATGTTGTGTAATGTCTTCTAAATCCAACAATTTCTTATAGGCTTCCGCTTCTTCTATAGCTGATAAATTTTCTCTTTGTATATTTTCAATCAGTGCAACGGCTGCTGTTTCTTTGTCATTTAATGGTTTAATAATAACTTCAGTTTCTGGTAAATCGTTATATTTCATTGCACGAAATCTTCGCTCACCTGCTATGATTTCATACATACCTTCTTCAATTGGACGAACAACAATAGGTTGTAATAATCCATGTTCTTTTATAGATTGTGCGAGTTCTTTAATTTTAGATTCATCGAATACTTTTCTCGGTTGATAACGGTTTGGCACTATTCTTTCTGTTGATACGACTGCCACATTACCTTCAGCTCGTGCTTCTTCTATGTGTTCTAATTCTTTGTCTTTAAGTCCAAATAATTTAGAAAAAGGCTTTTTCATCTCAATATACCTACTTTCGTTCATACATATTTCCCAGGAATTATTTTGTTAAAGGTTCTTTGTTTGGTGTTCCTGGCTTTCTTGGATACTTCTTAGGTGTTTGTCTTAATTTATCTATCGTAATGATCTGTCTCATACTTTCTTCAAGAGGTAGCGTAAATTCATGTACTGTTTTTACTTCTCCACCTAATACAGAAATTGCAAATTGTGCATCTTCTAACTCTTCATTACCTTGTGAGCCTTTTAATGCGACAAATTGACCGCCCTTTTTCACTAAAGGTAGACATAATTCACTTAATACAGATAATCGTGCTACTGCTCTTGCAGTTACAAGATCAAAGCTTTCACGATACTGTTGTGATTTACCGAATGTTTCTGCTCTATCATGTACAAAGTTTACTTGATCTAAGTCTAATGATGCAGCTAATTCATTTAAAAATTTAATTCTTTTATTTAATGAATCCACTATTGTAATTTGCAAGTGTGGATATACGATTTTTAAAGGGATGCTCGGAAATCCAGCGCCTGCCCCTACATCACAGATCGTTTCAATTTCATTAAAATCTATATAAAAGCTTGGTGTCACTGAATCAAAGAAGTGTTTCAAGTACACTTCTTCTTTTTCAGTAACTGCTGTTAAGTTAATTTTTTCGTTCCACTCTACTAACATCTCAAAGTATGTTTCGAATTGCTTAATTTGTTTATCTGTTAATGTTATACCTGAATCTTTTAACGTATCAATAAAAGTTTGTTCATTCATGTTAGTTCACCTTCTGAATTTTACCTTGTTCAATGTACACAAGTAAAATTGAAATATCTGCAGGGTTTACACCTGAAATACGAGAAGCTTGTGCAATATCAAGTGGTTTAACTTCTTTAAGTTTTTGACGTGCTTCAGTCGCTAAACTATTGATTGCATCATAATCGATATTTTCAGGAATTTTTTTATCTTCCATACGTTTCATTTTTTCAACTTGTGCTAATGATTTTTGGATATAACCTTCGTATTTCGTTTGAATTTCTACTTGTTCTTGTACGTCTTCATCTACTGGTGAAGTTTCTTGTAAGATTTCCATAATAGCTGCGTAATCCATTTCTGGTCTACGTAATAAATCTAAAGCTAATATGCCATCTTTAAGCGCTGTTCCACCGCGACTTTCGATAACACTTTGTGTATGTGCATTCGGTTTAATACGAATACCTCTTAATCTTTCTTGTTCAGCTGAAATTGCTTCACGTTTTTGATTAAATTTAGCGTAACGTTCTTCAGAAATCATACCAATTTCATAACCGATATCTGTCAGTCTTAAGTCTGCATTATCATGTCTTAATAATAGACGATGTTCCGCTCTAGAAGTTAATAAACGGTATGGTTCGTTTGTACCTTTTGTAACTAAATCATCAATTAACACACCAATATAAGCATCTGAACGACGTAATATAACGTCTTCTTTACCTAATACTTTACCAGCAGCGTTGATACCTGCCATTAAACCTTGTCCAGCCGCTTCTTCATATCCTGAAGTACCATTGATTTGACCAGCAGTAAATAAGTTTGTAACGACTTTCGTTTCAAGTGTTGGCCATAATTGTGTTGGTACAATTGCATCATATTCAATTGCGTAACCTGCACGCATCATGTCTGCTTTTTCAAGACCTGGAATTGTTTCTAACATTTTACGTTGAACATGTTCAGGTAAACTTGTTGATAAACCTTGTACGTATACTTCTTGTGTCTTACGTCCTTCTGGCTCTAAGAACAATTGGTGTCTTGGTTTATCATTGAATCTTACAAACTTATCTTCAATTGAAGGACAATATCTTGGACCTGTACCTTTAATCATACCTGAGTACATAGCAGATAAATGTAAGTTGTCATCGATTACTTTATGCGTTTGTTCATTTGTATATGTTAACCAACAAGGTAATTGATCTAAAATGTATTCTGTCGTTTCATAACTGAACGCACGCCCTACTTCATCACCTGGTTGAATTTCTGTTTTGCTGTAATCTATTGTATTACCATTAACACGTGGAGGTGTACCAGTCTTGAATCTCACGATATCAAAGCCTAATTCTTTCAAGTGTTCAGCTAATTTAATCGATGGCATTTGGTGGTTTGGACCACTTGAATATTTCAAGTTACCTAAAATAATTTCACCACGTAAAAATGTACCTGTCGTTAATACAACAGCATCTGCTTCATAAGTTGAGCCGATTACCATTTCTACACCTTTAACTTTATTATCTTCTATAATTAAACGTTCAACCATACCTTGCATAATATCAAGATTTGGTTCGTCTTCAATCACACGTTTCATTTCTTCTTGATACAATACTTTATCTGCTTGTGCACGTAACGCTCTTACAGCTGGACCTTTACCAGTGTTTAACATACGCATTTGAATGTGTGTCTTATCGATTGTCTTAGCCATTTGACCACCAAGTGCATCGATTTCTCTTACAACAATTCCTTTAGCTGGACCACCAACTGATGGATTACATGGCATAAATGCTACACTATCAAGGTTAATTGTAAGCATTAATGTTTTTGCACCACGTCTTGCAGAAGCTAAACCAGCTTCTACACCTGCATGTCCAGCGCCGACAACAATAACGTCATATTTTTGTGTCAAAATTTTTCCTCCTTTTTATTTTCCGAGACAGAATTGACTAAACAGTTGGTCAATTAGTGAATCACTTGCTTCTTCACCAATTACTTCACCGAGCAATTCCCAAGTTTTGATTAAATCTATTTGTACGATATCTATAGGCACACCGTCTTCAGCAGATTGTATTGCATCATTTATAGATGTCTTAGCGTCTTTTAATAATGCAATATGTCTTGAATTTGAGACATATGTCATATCTTGTGCTTGTACTTGTCCACCAAAGAATAACTCTGAAATCTTCTGTTCAAGTTCTTCGATACCTTGTTGTTCAACCATAGAAGTTTGAACTAAAGGATGGTCACCTATCATTGCTTTTAATTCATCAATATCTAACTTCTGTTCTAAGTCCATTTTGTTTATAATCACAATCACATCTTCATCTTTAATGACATCAAATAGCTGATAGTCATTTTCCGTTAATGCTTCATTATAATTAAGGACAAATAAAATTAAATCTGCTTCTGATAAAGCTTTTCTCGATCTTTCTACACCTATTTTTTCTACGATGTCTTCTGTTTCACGAATACCTGCAGTATCCACTAACCTTAATGGTACACCACGAACATTGACGTATTCTTCTAATACATCTCTTGTTGTACCGGCTACTTCAGTAACAATCGCTTTATTATCTTGAATCAAGTTGTTAAGCATAGAACTCTTACCTACGTTCGGTTTCCCAACAATGACTGTTGATAGACCTTCTCGCATAATTTTACCTTGCTGGCCAGTTCTTAATAATTGATCGATTTCATTTTCAATATGCCTTGATTCTTTTAATAAGAATTTAGTCGTCGCTTCTTCTACATCATCGTATTCAGGATAATCAATATTCACTTCTACTTGAGCGAGTATTTCTAATATGGACTGTCTTAAGCCTTTAATAAGGCTGCTTAGACGTCCTTCCATCTGACCTAAGGCTACCTTCGATGCGCGTTCCGTCTTAGAACGGATGAAATCCATAACCGCTTCTGCTTGAGACAAGTCAATACGTCCGTGTAAGAATGCTCGTTTCGTAAACTCACCTGGTTCTGCCATTCTAGCACCGTTAGATAACGTTAACTCAAGTACGCGATTAACCGTTACTAAACCACCATGACAATTTATTTCAACGATGTCTTCTCTCGTAAAAGTCTTAGGCGCTTTCATGACAGCTACCATAACTTCTTCTACGACTTCATCAGTCTCAGGATCAATAATATGACCATAATTAATTGTATGTGATGCTACTTCAGTAATTTTTTTCTTACCTTTATATATACGATTAGCAATATTTAAGGCATCCGGACCACTTAATCGTACGATTGCTATTGCACCTTCACCCATAGGCGTTGAGATACTTGTAATTGTATCTAAATCCATGATATTCTCCTCCACCATTAATAACTATTCTATTGATTGTAAATGGTTTTGTAATATTTTTCGAATATATTGTTCGAAAAAATGCGGAGCGAGATGACTCACTCCGACTATTTTTATTTATTCTTAATGACTAAATATCGATGTGGTTCTCTTCCTTCAGAGTATGTTTCGATATTTTCAATTTTACTGACTGCTTGATGCATAATTTTACGTTCAAAGTTTGGCATAGGTTCCAATTTAACTGGTCTCTTTGTTTGAGTTGCTTTCTTAGCCATATTAAGTGCCAACTTCTCTAACGTTTCTTTACGCTTTTCTCGATACGATTCGATATCTAATATAAGCGTATAATAACCTTTAACAAATTGATGCATATAATTTTGACCTACTATTTGTAAGGCGTTCAAAATTTGACCACGCTTACCTATTATATAAGCAGCATTGTTGGAAGTCATATTAATATAAATTGTATTAGACTTAATCTCATATGAACCATCTACATCAATATTCATTTCTCTTATGATATTAAGTACATAATCTAAAGTGTTTTGTGCCACTTCATTTAATGAATCTTTTTTCTGATTGCGATCTTCACGTATACCTGTTTCTGACTGAATATCTTTTTCTTCTATTATTGTGTCTTCTTGATGTGTCACTTCATCTGTTATTGGGCTATTATCCTCTTCGACCGACGCGTGACGATTTTTTAATGCTTCAATTGATTCAAACTGTTTAAGTTCTGGATCGATTACAGTTAGTTCAATTTGTGCATCTTGTTTCATAAATCCAAAAATACCTTTTTTACCTTCATTAATAACATCAATTCTTACTTGTTGTTCTTGAACATTTAAATCTTCTAAACCTTGTTGTAGTGCTTGTTCTACTGATTGTCCTTCATAGCGCGATTTAAGCATGCTGCAACCTCCTAGTAATATATCAATACTTAGGGAATACGTTTATTAAAAACTTTAGCAATCTTCAATACATGCTCTAGACTCTTCTGTGTTTCAATGACTTTTAAATCAACAGCTTGGTTTCGAGCGATAACAATGATGTCTTTAGGAATAATATTTTCTTTATGATTCTTAAAACATTCTCTAATGGACCTTTTAATTCTATTTCTTGTAACAGCATTACCCATTTTCTTTGAAACACTTATACCTAATCTAAAGTGATCAAGATCATTTTCAGCTGTGTAAATAACAAATTGTCTATTAGCGACTGACTTACCTTTTTTATAAATTCTTTGAAAATCATTATTTTTCTTTATTCGATAAGCCTTTTCCACAAACATCCACTCCACAATACATCACTTAATTATTGTTTATTATACAAAACAATTCCTTCAATTAAAACAAAAAAAAGACCACTGCTCTTCAGTGATCTTAAGCTGATAATACTTTTCTACCTTTACGACGACGGCGAGCTAATACTTTACGGCCGTTTTTAGAACTCATACGTGCACGGAAACCGTGTACTTTACTATGTTTACGTTTATTTGGTTGATACGTACGTTTTACCATTTAAGAACACCTCCATTAATTATTCTTAACATCTAATTCTACATTAGATTATCATTTGTATGATATTCATTTATATATATCAGAAGATTAGTTTCAAAATTATTTATACCATACGTGTGATTTGTCACAATTTCAATAACTACTAAACTATAACAAATCAGATTTTAAAAATCAAGAAGAAATTTACAACTTCTATTTATTAAGTTATCCACTTATTCACAATGCATAACCAACTTTTTGTGGATAAATTGATTAAGATTTATTCTTATTCACAAAATAATCTCACCAAACTGCACATATTCACAGGTATTTGACAACTCGATTTGTTTAAAAGTATAATTGTGTGGATAAGTTATACAAAGCATTGATATTACTGTGATTATTTCATAAATATTTACGTGTAAAGATTGTGGACAAGAGAATTATAAAGTGTAGTTATCCACCGTTTGTGTGTAAGTTGTGGATAATAATTCACAGCCTGTGATTTTCTTTATCAACAATCTTATTTTATGTGTATAACTCAATAAATTTAAATGAGAAAGAGGACTTTTATGAATTCAAAAGAAGAAATTTGGGAGCAAGTGTTATCTATTGCTGAAGATCAAATCGCTTCTGCTGGTTATAATACATGGTTCAAAGGGACTTACTTACATCAAATTGATAGTAAGCACGCAATAGTTGTTGCACAAAGTCCTTTTGTTGCTGAGTGGTTAACCAATAAATATCATGAACACGTCACAAACTTTATCTATGAAGTGATTGGAGACAAAGTTCAAGTTAAATTTATATCAGAAGAAGATTTACAAAGTGAAGATTTCACTGAACAGCCAGAAAAACCTAAAGAAACTGAAGCATATGAAGAAGTTACAAATAGTCAGCTGAACAGTAATAACACTTTTGATACATTCGTTATTGGGCCTGGTAACCAGTTCCCGCACGCTGCTTCACTAGCAGTAGCCGAAGAACCAGCCAATGCTTATAATCCGCTTTTCATATATGGAGGCGTCGGTTTAGGAAAGACACATTTAATGCATGCAATTGGTCATTATGTACTTGAACAAAATCCAAATGCGAACGTTCTATATACATCTAGCGAAAAATTCACAAATGAATTTATTAAGTCTATACGTATGAACGATACGGAAAGCTTTAGAGACAAGTATCGAAACATCGATGTGCTCTTAATAGATGACATTCAATTCATTCAAAAGAAAGAACAAACGCAAGAAGAATTCTTCCATACTTTTAATGATTTACATCAAAATAAAAAGCAAATTGTCATCTCAAGTGACCGTCCGCCTAAAGAAATTCCAACTTTAGAAGATCGTTTAAGAACACGTTTCGAATGGGGATTAATAGTAGATATTACGCCTCCTGACTTTGAGACGAGAATGGCTATTTTACAAAAGAAAATCGAAGAAGAAAATTTAGATATACCTGTTGAAGCTTTAACTTATATCGCTAATTCTATTCAATCCAATATACGTGAATTAGAAGGTGCTTTAACGAGAGTATTAGCATACTCCAAACTTAGAAATAAACCGATCAACACAGATTTAGTAGCTGAAGCGCTTAAAGATATTATTTCATCACCAAGATCAACTAAAATCACGATTCAAGACATTCAACAAGCGGTTAGTAAAATGTATAACGTTAGAATCGAAGACTTTGCTGCTAAGAAACGTACAAAATCAATTGCATATCCGAGACAAATCGCTATGTATCTATCAAGAGAACTTACTGATTTTTCATTACCTAAAATTGGTGAAGAATTTGGTGGACGAGATCATACTACTGTCATCCATGCACATGATAAAATTAAAAAAGATTTAGAAAATAATCCAGAACTCAAAAATGATTTAGAACAACTAGAAAAACAAATCCGTGGATAATGTGGATAAGTTGTGCACAGTCATACACAGTTTATCAACATGTGAATAACTTTTATATCGCTATTTAAAGCGGGTTATCCACCAATCCACAGCCCCTATGACTATTACTATGATTTTAAAAGATATATAATTAAATATATAACGACTGGAAGGAGTTTTATAAGTTATGAAATTTACAATTCAACGAGATTACTTTCTTAATCAATTGAATGATACATTAAAAGCTATTTCACCAAGAACTACATTACCGATACTTACAGGAATCAAGATAGATGCGACAGATAAAGGCATCATCTTAACAGGATCAGACTCTGAAATATCGATAGAAATAACAATAAATCAAAATATTGATGGTGAAAAAATTGTAGATATTGAAGAAAAAGGTTCTGTAGTACTTCCAGGACGTTTCTTTGTAGATATCGTTAAAAAATTACCAGGTAAAACTGTTAATTTATCAACGAATGATCAATTTAAAACACTTATCACATCAGGACATTCTGAATTTAACGTAAGTGGTTTAGATCCAGATCAATATCCATTATTACCACAAGTATCTGAAGACGATGCCATTAAATTACCAATCAAAGTATTAAAGAACATTATCGCACAAACGAACTTTGCAGTGTCCACGTCAGAAACACGTCCTGTATTAACAGGTGTTAACTGGCTTATTCAAAACAATGAACTCATCTGTACTGCAACAGATTCACACAGACTTGCATTAAGAAAATTAAAATTAGAAGACGAAGAAATCGATGATAAAAATGTGATTATCCCAGGTAAAGCTTTATCTGAATTAAACAAAATCGTTTCTGATTCTGAAGAAGACATCAATATCTTCTTTGCAAGTAACCAAGTATTATTTAAAGTTGGTCACATTAACTTTATTTCAAGATTACTTGAAGGGAACTATCCAGATACAACAAGATTATTCCCAGAGAACTATGAAACTAAAATCATCTTAGATAACAGTGAGTTCTACCACGCAATAGATCGTGCATCATTATTAGCGCGTGAAGGTGGTAACAACGTCATTAAATTATCTACGGATGTTGATAAAGTTGAATTATCATCTACTTCACCAGAAATCGGTACAGTTAAAGAAGATGTATCTACAGACAATGTTGAAGGCGAGTCATTAAAAATCTCATTCAACTCTAAATACATGATGGATGCATTAAAAGCTATCGACAACGATGAAGTACAAGTAGAATTCTTTGGTACAATGAGACCATTTATTCTTAAACCTAAAGACGACGAAACAGTCGTACAACTTATCTTACCGATCAGAACATATTAATCAGCATGTAATGGCTGGGACCCGATTTGGGTCTCAGCTTTTTTTGTGTCAAGTTTACTTGACATAGTGTAAAAATTCATATAATGTAAAGTTAACTTGACAGGAAGTGATGAATTGAAAAACAAAGTTTATGAATATCGTACACAGAAAAACATGACGCAAAGTGAACTCTCTCGATTGGTTAAAGTGTCTAGACAAACTATCAATTCTATTGAGCGTTACAAATTCAATCCCACGTTAGTATTAGCACATAAGCTTTCTCAAGTGTTCGAAGTATCTATTGATGAATTATTTATTTTTGAAGAAGACGAGAATATAGATATTTCAGAATTAGAATCCAAAGAAAAGGAGTAAACATTATGACATTACTAATTAAAGATGTTTCCAAGAAATTCAATGACTTTACGGCAGTACATGATGTTAATTTGGAAGTTCCTAAAGGTACGATGTATGGATTTTTAGGTGGAAATGGTGCAGGTAAAACAACAACATTTCGTATGATTTTAGGTTTATTACCAAAGACAACAGGTGTTGTGACGTTTAACGATAAGCCAATTGACTATAATATGACGAATACGATTGGTTATTTACCTGAAGAAAGAGGCTTACATCCAAAATTAAAAGTTTGGGAGCAAGTGCAATATTTAGCTGAGCTAAAAGGCATGAAAAGAAAAGATATTTCAGAAGCATTAGATTATTGGTTAAAACGATTTGATGCATTCGAAAATAAAGAAAAAAAGATCGAAGCATTATCGAAAGGTAATCAACAAAAAGTTCAACTGATTGCAGCAATCATTCATAAACCTGAATTATTAATTCTTGATGAACCATTCAGTGGACTTGATCCAGTCAATGTTGAATTGCTTAAAGCTGCTGTTAAAGATTTAAAAGAACAAGGCACAACGATTATATTCAGCTCGCATAGAATGGAACACGTAGAAGAACTTTGTGACTATATTTGCATTATGAATAAAGGTAAAGCAGTCGTTGCTGGTTCTCTTGATCAAGTTAAAGACGACTTTGGTAAGAAAGATGTATTTATCGAAGGCGACTACGATTTAGGATTCTTAAAAGACTTTGAAGGTGTAGAAGCATTTAAAACGACTAAAAAAGGCGTTAAAATCACAATTTCTGATGAAAAATATGCAGAAAATATTTATCAAAATGTGACGAAGTTAGGTTACCTCAAACGATTCCAAGTTGCTGAACCATCTCTAAACGATATCTTTATAGCTAAGGTAGGTGATAAGCATGAATAAATTCTGGCCGACATTTAATTTAACGTATATGCAAAAAGTGAAAAGTAAATCATTTATCATCATGACTGCAATTTTTATGATTTTAATCTTTGCATTAAGTAACATCGACAAAATTATTGATTTCTTTGATAACGATAGTAAAGTTGTCGCGATACAAACAGATAACGACATGATTTATAAAGTATTAGAAAAGCAATATAAACAAAACGACGATATTGAAAAAGTAGAAAAAGTTTCACTCGAAAAAGGTAAAAAAGGTGTTAAAGACGAAAAGTATAAACGTTTAATTCAAGTAAACGTGAACGGTGAAAAAGTAAATGGCACAATTTATGAAAAAGGCAATGTCAGTGAAAGTGAGAAAATGACCTTACAATCAACGCTTAGCCAAATGCAATCATCATTAACAGCTCAAAAATTAAATCTATCAGAAAAAGATTTAAAAACATTAAATACACCAAGTGATGTGAAGACAGAAGAAATTAAATCGAATGATGAAAAACAATCTAGTGATGTTAATCCGAAAGTTCAAGCATTAAACTCAGCAGTTGTTTACATCATCATTTTCTTATCGTTCTTTATCACAATCAATTACGCTAACCAGATTGGTTCAGAAATTGCGACTGAAAAAACAACACGTGTGATTGAAATGATTGTTACAAGTGTTAAACCGTCGATTCATGTGTCAGCGAAAATTCTCGCAATCATCGCAGTTGCATTTACACAAATATTCTTTATCATACTGGCAATTGTAATTAGTATATTCGCATTTGATTTGAAAGGATTATTTGAGTCAGCTGGAGTAGAATATGGCCCTGAGACGACGAGAATCATTATTTATGGCGCAGTTTACTTAATTTTGGGTGTTGTATCCTATATTTCATTAGCGGCTATTCTAGGGGCATTAACGAGCCGTATAGAAGATCTTGCTCAATCTATGATGCCAGTTACATTTATTTCATTAGCGGCATTCTATATTGCGATATTTAGTATTTCAAACCCAGATACGATGCTTGTAAAAGTGACAAGCTTCATTCCGATGTTATCGCCAATGGTCATGTTATTAAGAACTACATCAGAATCAACACCTGAATGGCATTTACTTTTAGGAATTGTCATTTCAATTGTTACATGTATCATTCTACTGGTGTTTGCAGCGAAAACGTATCGTGGTAGCGTGCTCACTTATGAAAAAGGCGTTATCAAAAATTTAAAAAATGCATTAAATATTACTAAATAATTTTTACGAAAATATTAATCACCATTTTGTCACAAAACCTTAATGAATTTTTAGTGAATGATATAGAATTTCTTTAAGTGATAGTATAAAATTTATATTATCAACAAAAGAGATTGAGGGATTAATATGGCGAATAAAAATAGTAACAGTAATATTATGTTTTTAATGATAGCAATACTTGTTGTTGTCGTAGGTATCGTATTGCTTGTTGTGTTTGGTGGAAGCGGAAGTGACAACAAAGAAGATAGTCTATTTGATAGAACTGTTAAAGCCACAGACTTATCAAAAGATACAAAAGATAATCCAACACATAAAAAAGACAAAGCTAAAGTTCAAATAGTTGAATTTGGAGATTTTAAATGTCCAGCATGTAAAGCATTTGAAACGAATTACATGGATCAAATAGAAAAAGATTATATCGATAAAGACAAAGTGGAATATAGATTTGTGAACGCACCATTCCACGGTGAAGGATCTGAAATTGGTGGTGCATCAGCACATGCTGTTTATAAAATCGCACCTGATGCATATTGGGATTTCCACAGAGCATTATTTGAAGCTCAACCAGATGACCATAATGCAGAAACAGACGATGAATGGTTAGATCTTAAAGTAGTCCAAAAAGCAGTAGACGGATTAGATATTGATAAATCTAAAAAAGATCAAATCATGAAATTAGTGAAAGATAGAAATTCAGAGTCTTATAAACAAATGAAAAATGATTCAGATTTAACAAATAAATACGATGTAGATGTTACACCTACAATTGTGGTAGACGGTAAAGTACTATCAGATCCAATGGATTACGACAAAGTTTCTAAAGCAATCGATCAAGCGATAGAAAAGAAAAATAAATAAAAATAGGTGATATATTTGAAGCAACAATATGCACTATTTATTTCCTGGGTAATAGCTTTAGTAGCTATGTTAGGTAGTTTATACTTTAGTGAGATACGACAATTTGTCCCATGTACAATGTGCTGGTATCAAAGAATCTGTATGTATCCACTCGTGTTAATACTCGGAATAGGCTCATTCCAAAATGATTTTAATGTTAAAAAAATAGCACTACCGTTATCAATCATTGGACTATTGATATCCACATGGCATTACTTAGAGCAAAAAGTACCAGGATTTGCTGAAATCAAACCATGTACACAAGGTGTTCCATGTTCATCAGAATATATCAATGTATTTGGATTCATCACAATTCCATTTTTAGCAGGAACAGCATTCCTGTTAATCAGTTTGATTTTAATTTTTACAAAGAAAGATAAAGCAATATAATATTCGAAAAGCTGAGACAAAAATCATTGTCTCAGCTTTTTTGTGTGAAAGTGTAAGGATAGGGCGTCATAGTATCTCACTATGTTCGTTAGCTATACTTTTTTGATTTTATTATGAAAATAATGTTTAAGTTCCGGACTTAATTTTTCACTTAGAATATAAATATTTTGAAGATTAATTTATCTTAAAATGAATTGTGCGTAAAAGCATGATTTTTTGGTGAAAAAAAGGTATAATATAGAGATGACTAATTAAGATTGGAGTGAAGATAGTGGTACAAGATATCTCAGTAAAAGACGATATTACTTTAGGTCAATTCCTAAAAAATGAAGGCGTCATTGGAACGGGTGGTCAGGCTAAATGGTTCCTCCAAGATGAAGAAGTATTAATAAATGGTGAACGTGAAACTCGTCGTGGCAAAAAATTACATGATGGTGATTTAGTCGAAATTCCTTCTGAAGGTCAATTTCGTATTAACCATCTCAGTGAATAGATTATGATATTACAGAAACTTACTTTAACTCATTATAGAAATTATGATAAATGTACACTTGATTTTAATTCCAATGTTAATATTTTAATTGGTGAGAACGCGCAAGGTAAGACGAATTTATTAGAATCTATCTATACTTTAGCACTGGCTAAAAGTCATAGGACTTCGAATGATAAAGAACTCATACAGTTTGGTGAAGAGTATGGTAAAATAGAAGGTGAACTAAGTTATCGCCATGGCTCAATGCCTATTTCTTTAATCATTACGAAAAAAGGCAAAAAGGCGAGAGTTAATCATCTAGAACAGAGTCGATTAACGCAGTATATTGGTCACTTAAATGTGGTGTTGTTCGCACCAGAAGATTTAAATATTGTAAAAGGTAGCCCGCAAATCAGACGACGTTTTATTGATATGGAACTCGGTCAGATGTCTGCGGTCTATTTAAATCATTTATCTAATTATCAAAGATTACTTAAACAAAAAAATCATTACCTCAAACAATTACAAATTGGGAAAATGAAAGATCGAACGATGTTAGAAGTATTCAATGAGCAATTTTCAGAAGCGGCAGCCAATGTGACTTTGAAACGTGCGCACTTTATTCGTGAATTAGAAAAGATTGCCGAAGTGATTCATCAAGGCATTACGAGCGAAAAAGAAAGTTTAAAGGTTCAATATGAGCCGAATATTAAACTGTCAGAAACATATCAAGATGTAACTGAATTGAAAGAGGCTTTTTGTTCGTTGCTTAATGATTCAATGGATAAAGAGATTGAACGTGGAAGTGCACGCTTTGGACCGCATAGAGACGACATTAGTTTTCATGTTAATGATATGAATGTACAAACTTATGGTTCTCAAGGACAGCAACGTACGACAGCATTATCCATAAAGCTTGCTGAGATTGAGTTGATTAATCAAGTTGTAGGTGAATATCCAATTCTACTGTTAGACGATGTGCTAAGTGAACTTGATGATAATCGACAAACCCATTTATTAAGTACAATTCAAGAGAAGGTACAAACGTTTGTAACAACAACATCTGTTGATGGAATAGAGCATGAGATTATGAAAGATGCCAAGGTATTTAACGTATCTAAAGGCAATATTATTGAGTAGATGAAAGTGAAGGTGGAAATACGTGTCAGAACAAAATAACGCTTCAAGTTATGGTGCAGATCAGATACAAGTATTAGAAGGTTTAGAGGCAGTCCGTAAACGCCCTGGTATGTATATAGGTTCTACATCTGTAAGAGGATTACATCATCTCGTTTGGGAAATTGTAGATAACAGTATCGATGAAGCATTAGCTGGATATGCAGATCATGTTGAACTTGTAATAGAAAAGGACAATTGGATTAAAGTAACAGATAACGGTAGAGGTATACCTGTTGATATTCAAGAGAAAATGGGACGTCCTGCTGTAGAAGTTATCTTAACAGTACTTCATGCCGGTGGTAAATTTGGCGGTGGCGGATACAAAGTATCTGGTGGTTTACATGGTGTAGGTTCATCTGTCGTAAATGCGTTATCTTCTAATTTAGAAGTTTACGTTCACCTTAACAATAAAATTTATCACCAAGCGTATGAAAGAGGTGTACCAGCATTTGATTTGAAAGTCATTGGTGACACAGATCATACAGGTACAACAATACGCTTTAAAGCTGACGGTGAAATCTTTACTGAAACAACTGAATATGACTATGAAACATTACAAAAACGTATTCGTGAATTAGCATTCTTAAATAAAGGTATCCAAATTTCATTGAGAGATGAAAGAGATGACGAAAACATTCAAGAAGATTCATACCACTATGAAGGCGGTATTAAATCTTATGTTGAAATGTTAAATAAATCTAAAGAAGTACTATATGATGAGCCAATTTATATTCACGATACTAAAGATGACGTAGAAGTTGAGATTGCCATTCAATATAACAATGGTTTTGCGACGAATTTATTAACTTATGCGAACAACATTCATACTTATGAAGGTGGTACGCATGAGGATGGATTTAAACGTGCATTAACGCGTGTTATTAACAGCTATGGTATTAAGAACAAGCTTCTTAAAGAAGGCGAAGAAAAGCTTTCTGGTGAAGACGTACGTGAAGGTATGACAGCTGTTGTATCTGTTAAACACGGTGATCCTCAATTCGAGGGTCAAACAAAGACTAAATTAGGTAACTCAGAAGTGCGTCAAATCGTTGATAAATTATTCTCTGAACTCTTTGAACGTTTCTTATTAGAGAATCCAAACGTGGCAAGAATCATTGTAGATAAAGGTGTGATGGCTTCTAGAGCACGTCTTGCCGCTAAAAAAGCGAGAGAAGTTACAAGACGTAAATCAGCATTAGAAGTATCAAGCTTACCTGGTAAACTTGCAGACTGTTCAAGTAAGAAACCTGAAGAATGTGAATTATACATCGTTGAGGGTGACTCTGCCGGGGGGTCTGCTAAATTAGGTCGTGACTCTAAGACACAAGCGATTCTACCGTTACGTGGTAAGATTTTAAACGTTGAAAAAGCACGTTTAGATAGAATTTTAGGTAATAACGAAATTCGTGCCATGATTACAGGTCTAGGAACAGGTATTGGTGGAGAGTTTGATATTAGTAAAGCGAGATATCATAAATTAGTTATCATGACAGATGCCGATGTCGATGGTGCACATATTAGAACGTTATTATTAACATTCTTCTATAGATTTATGAGACCACTTATTGAAGCGGGTTATGTATACATTGCACAACCACCTTTATACAAAGTAGAACAAGGTAAGAAAAAATATTATGTATTTAACGATAGAGAATTAGATAAATTAAAAGAGGAACTTAGCTCAACACCGAAATTGTCTATAGCACGTTATAAAGGTCTTGGAGAGATGAATGCTGATCAATTGTGGGAAACAACAATGAATCCTGAACATCGTTCAATGCTTCAAGTAACACTAACAGATGCGATAGAAGCTGACGAAACTTTTGAAATGCTTATGGGAGATGTTGTTGAGTTTCGTCGTCAATTTATTGAAGAAAATGCCGAATACGCAACGTTAGATATATAAAGCATCATTTACGATTTAAGGAGGATATGATTAATGGCTGAAATACCACAATCAAGAGTTAGTGAACGTAACATCAGTAAAGAAATGAAAGAATCATTCTTAGACTATGCAATGAGTGTAATTGTATCTCGTGCATTACCCGATGTTAGAGACGGTTTAAAACCAGTTCATAGACGTATTTTATATGGTATGAATGATCAAGGTATGACTTCAGACAAACCTTACAAGAAGTCTGCACGTATTGTTGGTGACGTAATGGGTAAATATCACCCACACGGTGACTCATCTATTTATGAAGCAATGGTACGTATGGCACAAGACTTTAGTTATAGATATCCATTAGTAGATGGCCAAGGGAACTTTGGTTCTATGGATGGTGATGGTGCTGCTGCAATGCGTTATACAGAAGCACGTATGGCTAAAATTACAAGTGAATTATTAAGAGATATCAATAAAGATACGATTGATTTCCAAGACAACTACGATGGTAATGAAAGAGAGCCGGTAGTCTTACCTGCAAGATTCCCTAATTTATTAGTGAATGGTACATCAGGTATCGCAGTTGGTATGGCAACAAATATTCCACCTCATAACTTAAATGAAGTTATAGACGGCGTATTAGCGCTTAGTCATAACCCAGAAATTACGACAAATGAGTTAATGGATATCGTTCATGGTCCTGACTTCCCAACAGCTGGTTTAATTATGGGTAGAAGTGGCATTAGACGTGCATACGAAACTGGTCGTGGATCAATCTTAATGAGAGCACGTTCTGAAATCGAAGTTATGAAAAATGGTAAAGAACGTATCGTCATTTCTGAAATACCTTACCAAGTTAATAAAGCAAGATTAATCGAGAAAATTGCTGAATTAGCACGTGATAAGAAAATTGAAGGTATTACAGACTTAAGAGATGAAACAAGCTTAAAAGTCGGTGTACGTATTGTTATAGAAGTTAGAAAAGATGCAAATGCTAATGTTATTCTTAACAACCTATACAAACAAACACCATTACAAACATCATTTGGTGTGAATATGATTGCATTAGTTGATGGTAAACCTAAATTATTAGGCTTACGTGCAGTTCTATATCATTATTTAGAACACCAAAAAGATGTCGTAACGAGACGTACGAAATATAACTTGAAAAAAGCTCAAGATAGAGCGCATATTCTAGAAGGTTTAAGAATCGCGTTAGATCATATCGATGAAATCATTACATTAATTCGTGAATCACAAAGTGACTCAGAAGCGATGGAAGGTTTACAAAATCGTTTCAACTTATCTGAAAGACAAGCGCAAGCGATTTTAGATATGCGTTTACGTCGTTTAACTGGTTTAGAACGCGACAAAATTGAAAAAGAATATCAAGATTTACTTAAACTTATTGAAGAATTAAAAGAGATTTTACGTGATGAAGAAAAATTACTAGAAATCATTCGAGAAGAAATTACTGAAATAAGAGATAAATATGGTGATGAGCGTCGTACAGAAATTACGGCAGCAGGTCTTGATCAAATTGAAGATGAAGACTTAATCCCAGAAGAACAAATCGTTATTTCATTAAGTCATAACAACTATATTAAACGATTACCAGTATCTACATATCGTTCACAAAATAGAGGTGGACGTGGTGTACAAGGTATGAATACGATAGAAGATGACTTTGTTAGCCAACTCGTAACATTAAGTACACATGATAACGTCTTATTCTTTACGAATAAAGGTCGTGTCTACAAACTTAAAGGTTACGAAATTCCTGAAATGTCTAGACAATCTAAAGGCTTACCAATCGTTAATGCTTTAGAAATCGAAAAAGATGAAATGATTAGTACGATGATAGCTGTTAAAGACTTATCAAGCGAAGAAGATTACTTAGTCTTTGCTACTAAACATGGTACAGTTAAACGTTCTAAATTATCTAATTTCTCACGTATTAACAAAAATGGTAAAATCGCAATCAACTTTAAAGAAGGCGACGAGCTTATTGCGGTTAGACTGACGGATGGTACGAAAGAAATCATTATTGGTACGAAACATGCATCATTAATACGCTTTGATGAATCTAAATTACGCCCATTAGGAAGAACAGCAGCGGGTGTGAAAGGTATTACATTAAGAGAAGATGATGAAGTTATCGGATTAGATGTTACAGATGAAGATCAACAAGATGAAATACTTATCGTAACTGAAAAAGGTTATGGTAAACGTACGTCAGCTGATCAATATCGTATCTCTAATAGAGGTGGTAAAGGTATTAAGACTGCCACTCTAACTGAGAAGAATGGTAACCTTGTTTGTATCACAACGGTCAACGGTGACGAAGACTTGATGATTGTTACAAATTCAGGTGTCATCATTAGATTACACGTAGCAGATATCTCTCAAAATGGTAGAAGTGCTCAAGGTGTAAGATTAATCCGTTTAGGTGAAAATCAACATGTTGCAACAGTAGCTAAAGTTGAACCAGACGAAGATGAAATTGCAGAATCACCTGTTGAAGGAGTGTTAGAAGAAACAACAGAAACTGAAGCTGTTGAAACTGACGCTCAAGAAGGTAAAGAAGATTTAAGAGAAGACTTCATGGAACGTGTAAATGAAGACATCGAAGAACAAGATAATGACGAAGAATAATATATAAAAAGAAGCATATCACGAACTTACTGATCAACATCAGTAGCGTGATATGCTTTTTTATTTTGAATATTTAAGCTTCGAATGATTTCATAGCATATGGAATTTCATCTATAAGTTTGGATGGTGGTACGATATACATATCTTTAGAAAGCTTTTCACCAATATAACTGTGAATATACGTTGCGTTAATAACCGCTTCTTCTAAATCAAATTGTCCAACGAAACTTGTGATCATGCCTGCTAACGTATCTCCCATTCCACCTGTTGCCATTGCGGGTGTACCGATAGATAATTTATATTCATGATCTTTAAAGAATAATTCAGTACCATGTTTTTTCAATACGACAGTTGCATTTAACGCATCAACCGCTTCTTTATTGTTTTCATAAGTTTGTTCTTCAATCGGGATATTACTCAGTCTTTCCCATTCTTTTTGGTGAGGTGTAAAGATAATCTCACATTCAGGTAAAGTATGCTTTAACTTACTTAAAATCGTAATAGCATCTCCATCAATAATTAATGTTTGGTGTGGCTGAATATTTTGGAATAGAAATGTTAATGTGTTATTCCCTTTAAAATCTAAACCGAGACCTGGACCTATTAAAATACAATCCGATTGCTCAATTAATTTAGAAAGCTTTTTTAAATCCGTGATATCTGAAACCATTGCTTCAGGACATCTTGAATGTAATGCAGCAAAATTGGATGAATGTGTAGAAACAGTTATAAGTCCACTACCACTAAATACACATGCCCTTGCTGCTAAAATAATTGCGCCACCTAAATTAGCGTTACCTCCGATTAATAATATCCTACCATAATCCCCTTTATGAGATTCTTGTTCTCTTTTTGGAATTGTGACAGATGAAATAGTCTTCATATTAACCCACCTTCAAATAATTGTACGATTTATTATGCCACTTAAAGTTGAAATTGAACAGAGAATTTTCCAAAACGTAACAAACAAATTACTTTAACAGGCTAATATATTAATCAATCACTGAGCTATGGATGTGCTAAAAAGTATTGTCAGAAAATTTCTGAAAGCGTATACTTAATATAAATATAGACATTAGTTATTAGATGAGATAGGAGCTTTCACATGACTGAACAAATATCAATTGGGAAGTACGCTACGTTATTAACGATCACAGATGAGCAAACGGCAAAGCAATTAATGCCTCAATGTCATGATATGCAATTTATTGTAGGCAAAATTGGCACAATGTCATTAAATAAAATCATCGCATCTGTTGAAACAGCGGCTAGAAGACAAGGGATTATTTCGGAAAGTCAGTATAGAGAAACACACGCGTTATACCATGCGATTTTAGAAGCGGTGAATGGTATTACAAGAGGTGAATTATCTATTGGTGAAATTATGCGAACGGTTGGCTTAAAGTTTTCAATAGTTAGAGGTTATCCTTATCAAGATAAAGCAGAAGGTGAATGGATAGCTGTGAGTTTGTACGGTACAATCGGAGCGCCTATAAAAGGTAAAGAACATGAAACAATTGGGTTAGGTATCAATCATATATAAGACATAGAAACACCTACTAGATATTAGATATAAGAAAGGTGCAACAAATTTTGATTTGTTGTATTTTTTTGTGTCCTAAAAAGGAGTGTTTTCAGTGAACTTAGTATTGAATGGTAAAGATTTAACAATTCAAGACATTAAACAATTCTTGAAAGAAGATGGTCAAATATCTATTTCGGAAGAAGCGTTAGTTAATGTCAGAAAAAGTCGAGAAACAGTAGAAAAAATCATTAAAAATAAAGAAACGATTTATGGTATTACGACAGGTTTCGGATTATTTAGTGATGTATTAATAGAAAAAGAAAAATATAACGATTTACAAGTCAATTTAATCCGTTCTCATTCATGTGGTACGGGTAAACCTTTTCCAGATAATGTGTCATTAATCATGATGGTCTTAAGGTTAAATACGATGTTAAAAGGCCATTCAGGTGTAACAGAAAAACTTGTTTCGTTATTAGTAGAATTTATTAATAGAAGAATCATTCCTGTCATACCTGAGCAAGGATCGTTAGGTGCTTCAGGAGATTTAGCACCATTATCTCACTTAGCTTTAGCGTTAATTGGTGAAGGAGATGTCCATTATAAAGGCGAAACAAGAAATGCGAAAGAAGTCTTACACGAAGTAGGATTGGAACCACATTCGTTACAAGCGAAAGAAGGATTAGCCCTTATAAACGGTACACAAGCGATGACATCTCAAGGTGTAATTGCATATATTGAAGCTGAAAATATTGCATATCATGCAGAATGGATTGCTGCATTAACACATCAAGCATTAAACGGTATCGTAGACGCATATGATGAGCACGTGCATATCGTAAGAAACTTTAATGAGCAAGTTGAAGTTGCAGAGCGTATGAGAAATTGGTTAGAAGGTTCTAAATTAACAACTAGACAAGGTGAAGTCCGTGTACAAGATGCATATACATTGAGATGTATACCGCAAATACACGGCGCAAGCTTCCAAGTATTAAATTATGTAAAAGAAAAATTAGAATTAGAAATGAACGCAGCAAATGATAATCCATTAATATTTGATAACGATGACGAAACACTCGTAATCTCAGGTGGTAACTTCCACGGACAACCAATAGCATTTGCCGTAGATTTCTTGAAAATTGGTGTCGCTGAGTTAGCGAATGTATCAGAAAGAAGACTTGAAAGATTAGTTAATCCACAACTCAATGGCGGATTACCAGCATTCTTAAGTCCAGAACCAGGCTTACAAAGCGGTGCAATGATCATGCAATACGCAGCAGCATCACTCGTATCAGAGAATAAGACATTAGCACATCCAGCAAGTGTGGATTCAATACCATCTTCTGCAAACCAAGAAGACCATGTATCAATGGGAACAATTGGCGCAAGACACGCATATCAAATCATACAGAACGTACGAAGAGTCATTTCTATAGAATGTATTATCGCGCTGCAAGCAGTAGAAATAAAAGGTGTAGACAAACTATCACCGAAGACAAAAGCAAAATACGAAGAACTAAGATCAATCGTACCTTCAATCACACAAGATAGAGTATTCCATCATGATATAGAGAAAGTTTGTGAATATTTGAGATAGTTAACTAAATACGTATAAAGTTCAATTCTATTTTAAGCATTTAATATTTTAGAAAAGGGGAAATGAGATATGTCTAGAGCGATTAAAGCGAAAAAAGGTTTGGAAATTGAGTGTAAAGGTTGGGAGCAAGAAGCGGTTCTAAGAATGTTATACAACAACCTTGATCCTGAGGTTGCGGAACATCCTGAGAAGTTAGTTGTATATGGTGGTATTGGTAAAGCTGCGCGTAACTGGGAAAGTTTCGACGCGATTGTTGATACGTTAAGAAGATTAGAAAATGATGAAACGATGCTTGTTCAATCTGGTAAGCCTGTTGCTGTTTTCAAAACGCATGAAGAAGCACCGCGTGTATTATTATCAAACTCTGTATTAGTACCTAAATGGGCTAACTGGGAACATTTCCATGAATTAGATAAAAAAGGGCTTATGATGTACGGTCAAATGACTGCTGGTAGCTGGATCTATATTGGTTCTCAAGGTATTGTTCAAGGTACTTACGAAACATTTGCTGAATGTGCGAACCAGCATTTTGGAGGATCATTAGAAGGTACGATTACATTAACAGCTGGATTAGGCGGTATGGGTGGTGCTCAACCATTAGCTGTAACGATGAATGGTGGGGTCGCTATCTGTGTAGACGTCGATCCGTCTAGAATTGAAAAACGTATCGAAACAAGATATTGTGATGTTATGACAGATTCATTAGATGAAGCTTTAGAAAAAGCAGAAGAAGCTAAAAAAGCGGGTAAACCTTTATCAATAGGTTTAGTAGGTAATGCTGCTGAAATTCATCATGAAATCTTAAATAGAGGATTTAAAATTGATATCGTAACAGACCAAACTTCTGCACATGATCCATTGAACGGTTATGTTCCTGAAGGCTATTCACTTGAAGAAGCAGATAAACTTCGTGAAAGTGACCCTAAAAAATATGTAGAATTATCTTCAGCATCTATGAAAAAACATGTAGAAGCAATGTTATTATTCCAAAAAAATGGTGCTGTTGCATTTGACTATGGTAATAATATTAGACAAGTAGCATTCGATGAAGGTTTAGAAAATGCATTTGATTTCCCAGGATTCGTACCTGCATATATCCGTCCATTATTCTGTGAAGGTAAAGGACCATTTAGATTTGCTGCTTTAAGTGGTGACCCTAAAGATATTGAAAGAGCAGACGAATTAATGCGTGAACTCTTCCCTGAAGATGAAAAATTAATGCGTTGGTTAGATATGGCAAGTGAAAAAATTGCTTTCCAAGGATTACCTTCAAGAATTGCATGGCTTGGATATGGCGAACGTGCAAAAATGGGATTAGCATTAAATGAACTTGTTAGAAAAGGTGAAATATCAGCACCAATCGTTATTGGACGTGACCACTTAGATTCAGGTTCAGTAGCATCACCAAACAGAGAAACAGAATCTATGAAAGACGGATCAGATGCTGTAGGTGACTGGGCAATCTTAAATGCACTTGTAAATACAGCTGCAGGTGGTTCTTGGATTTCAGTTCACCATGGTGGCGGTGTAGGTATGGGTTACTCATTACACGCTGGTATGGTCGTAGTAGCAGACGGTAGTGAACGTGCTGATAGAAGACTAGGCAGAGTATTAACAACTGACCCAGGTATGGGTGTAGCAAGACATGCTGATGCAGGGTATGACATTGCAATTGATACTGCAAAAGAAAGAAACGTAGATATTCCAATGTTAAAGGAGAAAGATAACCATGAATGATATCATCATCCAACATATAGGCGAATTAATTTTGCCGAAGAAGACTGACGGACCTCTTAAAGGGAAAGCTTTAAATGAATTAAATATTATCAAAAATGGCACAGTTGTTATAAATGAAGGTAAAGTCGTTTATGCAGGTGAACATACTGAAGAATTTGAAGCTAAAGAAGTGATAGATGCCACTCATAAAGTCGTATCACCAGGTTTAGTAGACGCACATACACACTTAGTGTTTGGCGGGTCTAGAGAACATGAAATGGCACTTAAACAACAAGGGGTAAGTTATCTTGATATCTTGAAACAAGGTGGCGGTATTTTAAGTACGGTTGAAGCGACTCGTGAATCAAGTGAAGAAACACTATACGAAAAATCTAAAAAAGAAATTATTAGAATGATTCAATTCGGTACAACAACTGTAGAAGCTAAAAGTGGTTATGGGTTAGATAAAGCAACTGAATTAAAACAATTAAATGTGGCACATCAATTAGCGCAAGACTTACCGATTCGAATGAAACATACATTTTTAGGACCACACGCAGTGCCTAAAGATGCGAAAGACAATGCAACATTCTTACAAGAAATGATTGATTTATTAGATGATGTGAAAGATAAAGCTGACTTCGCGGATATCTTCTGTGAAACAGGTGTATTCACAATTGAAGAATCAAGACGTTATATGCAAGCAGCAAAAGATAAAGGTTTAAAAGTTAAAATTCATGCTGATGAAATCGATCCACTTGGTGGACTAGGGTTAGCGATAGATGAAGGTGCAATATCTGCAGACCATCTCGTAGCTTCTAGTGAGGAAGATAAGAAAGCGTTAAAAGACAGCGACACTGTAGCTGTATTATTGCCAGGCACAACGTTCTATTTAGGTAAAGATCAATATGCAGATGCTAGAGGTATGATTGATCATAACGGTGCAGTAGCAATTGCGACTGACTTCAATCCAGGTAGCTGTGTGACAGACAACCTTCAACTTGTAATGAGCATTGCGGCATTAAAGCTTAAACTGACGCCTAATGAAATTTGGAATGCTGTTACAGTTAATGCAGCTAAAGCAATTGATGCAGAAGCAGGTACACTTGAAGTTGGCGATCAAGCTGATGTAGTTGTATGGGATATTCCGAACCATGAATATTTACCATATCATTACGGTGTAAACCATGCCGAAACAGTCATCATTAACGGTAAAAAAGTTTATGAAAATACAGGTCTCTTGACTGAATCTTAAGTATAGCTTGAAAATATGATATCAATTTGATATATTTATGTTAATTTAATAACTATATTGTTTAGGAATAAGTAATTTAAGCGTACATGTATAGAGAGCTTGTGGTTGGTGTAAACAAGTCATGAAACTTAAACGAATCTATCCTTTTAAGAAGAACAATCGGTAGAAACCGTTATATGACTTAGAGTGCAGTTTTTAATAACTGTTAAATAGGGTGGCAACGCGTAAGCACCACGTCCCTTGTGTATCAACGAGGAACGTGGTGCTTTTTTCTTAAACAATTATAGTATAAGAGGGAGGAAATATTATGTTAGACATTAGATTAATTAGGTCTGAACCGGAATTTGTTAAAGATAAAGTAGCTAAAAGAGGTGACGATCCAAAGGTCATCGATGAAATTTTAGAATTAGACAAAAAGCGCCGTGAACTCATCGCTCAAACAGAAGAACTTAAATCACGTCGTAATAAAGTAAGCGGGGAAATTGCACAGAAGAAACGCAATAAAGAAAATGCAGACGATGTTATTTTAGAAATGCGTCAAGTTGGCGATCAAATTAAAGAAATCGACCAAAATTTAAATCAATTAAATGAAGATGTTAAGTACAGATTAGTAAGAATTCCTAATTTAATTAGTGATGAAACACCAGTTGGTAAAGATGAAGATGATAATGTAGAAGTACGTAAATGGGGTACACCACGTCAATTTGATTTTGAATCTAAAGCGCACTGGGACTTAGTTGAAAGTCTTAAAATGGCAGACTTTGAAAGAGCTGCTAAAGTATCAGGTGCACGCTTCGTATTCTTAACAGGACAAGGTGCACAACTTGAAAGAGCACTTATGAACTTCATGGTAACGATGCATACAACGCAACATGGTTATACTGAAATGATGGTACCTCAACTTGTAAACGCAGATTCTATGTTTGGTACAAGCCAATTACCTAAATTTGAAGAAGATTTATTCAAAGTAGAAAAAGAAGGCTTATATACAATTCCAACAGCTGAAGTACCTTTAACAAACTTCTATCGTGATGAAGTGTTACAAGATGAACAATTCCCAATTAAATTTACAGGACAATCTGCATGTTTCAGAAGTGAAGCAGGATCAGCAGGTAGAGATACAAGAGGTTTAATTAGATTACACCAATTTAACAAAGTTGAAATGGTGAGATATGAAAGACCTGAAGATTCATTTAAAGCGCTAGAAGAGTTAACTCAACACGCTGAAAATATTTTACAAGCTTTAGAATTACCATACAGAACTGTGAATTTATGTACAGGAGATATTGGATTTGGAAGCTCTAAAACATATGATATAGAAGTATGGCTACCAAGTTACAATGATTATAAAGAAATCAGCTCATGTTCAAATATGACAGATTTCCAAGCACGAAGAGCAAATATTAGATTTAAACGAAACAAAGATGCGAAACCAGAATACGTACACACACTAAACGGAAGTGGTTTAGCAGTAGGTCGTACATTTGCTGCAATCGTTGAAAACTACCAAAACGAAGACGGTACAATCACTGTACCTGAAGTATTAGTACCATTTATGGGTGGCTTAAAAACAATTAAATTATAAATGAGTTAAATCTCTCAAAAAGGGTAATCATATATTGGTTACTCTTTTTTTTGATTTAATGCTTGAATATACTTTTTATATTTGATATACTAAGTATACAAAATAAATAAAGGGAGTTTTGACACATGACAAATTTCAATTTTGACAAAGCACACAGTAGTTTAGAATTTACAGTAAAACATTTAATGGTATCTCGCGTTAAAGGTACTTTTGAAGATTATAACGTAGAAGTATCAGGAGATATCAATGACCTTTCTACATTAAAAGCAACAGTTACAATAAAAGCAGATTCAATTAACACTAAAAACGCTGACCGTGACGCTCACTTAAAATCTGCTGACTTCTTTAGTGCAGATGAAAACCCAAATATTACATTTGAAACAAAATCAATCAGTGAAGATTCAATTACAGGTGATTTAACAATCGCTGGTGTAACACACGAAGAAACATTCGACGTTGATTTCAACGGCGTAAGTAAAAACCCATTAAACGGTGAAACAGTAACAGGTTTTGCAGTAACTGGTAAAATCGACCGTGAAAAATACGGCGTATCATTTAACCAAGCATTAGAAACTGGTGGCGTAATGATCGGTAGAGATGTTAAATTCGAAGCAAGTGCTGAATTCGGTTTAAGTGAATAATTCATATAGATAATCAAACAGTAGAAATTCATTCAATTGAATTTCTGCTGTTTTTTTATATGGTTTGAGATATGAATATAAGTGCACGAAGACTGAGAGATATCGTGCGCTAGGGTGGAAAATAAGGGTGTAACGCACGAAGACAGAGAGATATCGTGCGCTAAGGTGGAAATAAGGGTGTAATGCACGAAGACTACAAGATATCGTGCGCTAGGGTACAAAATAAGGGCATAACGCACGAAGACTTGACCACCTAAATCAAAATAATCAATCAAATATCAAATTATTTAATTATTTTCCGAATATTTAATCAAGTGTTATTGATAAAGTAATATAGGTATGATAAAACTAATACATATTAAAATTCTTTAGAGGTAAGTAAGACTGAGGTTAGACAAACGTTAGACTTACCTATAACTATAGATTGGAGGCATCGTTGTGACAAGTACGAGTATTACGAATAAAGGTTTGTTTCTTCAAGGTGTGAAAGACTGTATACCTACTATGCTTGGGTACTTTAGTGTTGCGCTAGCGTTTGGTATTGTCGGTATTTCATCTGGTTTATCTATTTTAGAAATTGCGTTGTTGTCTATTTTTGTCTATGCGGGTGCTGCTCAATTTATTATATGTGCGTTGGTCGCCATCCACTCCCCTATTTCAGCAATTCTATTGACGGTATTTTTTGTTAACTCAAGAATGTTTCTTCAAAGTTTAGCTTTAGTCCCAGCATTTAAAGGTAATGGTTTCTGGTCGAATATAGGAATAGGTACGCTTGTAACGGATGAGTCATTTGGTGTTGCGATTACGAAATATGCGAAAGAGAAATCGCTCAATGCGACTTGGATGCATGGTTTAAATATTTCAGCTTATTTATTATGGATTGTCACATCTATAATTGGTGGTTTAGTTGGTAACTTAATACCTAAACCTGAAATGTTTGGCCTCGATTATGCTTTAACAGCGATGTTTATCTTTTTATTGATTGCTCAGTTTGAAACGATACATAAAAGCAAAGTCTTAGTATATCTTTATTTAATTTTATTAACGATTGTATGCATGCTTATTCTGACATTATTTATGCCAACTTATTTATCTATTATTGTGTCGACAATTATTGCTTCTGTCGTAGGGGTGGTGTTTGATAAATGAGTATATCGATGTATTTAATTTTAATTACGGTAAGTTGTTTCGTTTTAACTTGGATTATCCGTGTTTCTCCATTTGTATTGTTATCAAAAGCGGATTTACCTGAAAGTGTGATCAAGTGGTTACAATATGTGCCGGTATGTCTCTTTACGGCATTAATACTAGAAGGCATGTTGAATCAAGAAGGCAATGCTGGATTTACGCTTAATTTTGAGAGCATTATTGTCGCGATACCAACGATTCTAATAGCGCTCATATTTAGAAGTTTAACGATTACAGTTATAGCCGGTATGTTTATTATGGCGATTGTGAGATTAGTCTTTTAATTTCATTCGTTAACTTATTGAAAGAAATGCTCATTTCTAGTATTCTTAATATAAATTACATAGCAAAGCTTATTCAGAGAAGTTGAGGGAATTGGCCCGACGACACTTCAGCAACCGGTCATAACAGATACGGTGCTACTACCAACGAGTATACTCGCATAATAAGGATGATGAGGACTTCTTACTTCTTTGACGAGTAAGAAGTCTTTCAATTTAAATAAGAGGGGGTTTTAATGTGATTATTTCTCGAGAAACAGGCATAGTAGATCTTGGACATTTTGAAACAGAATCTGGTGAAGTGATTGATAACTTGAAACTTCAATATGAGTATGTGGGTTATAAAGGCCAGCCACTCGTTGTAGTTTGTCATGCGTTAACTGGCAACCATTTAACATATGGTGATGATGAGCATGCAGGTTGGTGGCGTGAAATTATAGATGGCGGTTACCTTTCAATTAATGATTATCAATTTATAACATTTAATGTAATTGGCAGTCCTTATGGATCTAGTTCAAGATTGAATACACCTAATTTTCCAGAACATTTGACGATGAGAGATGTTGCGAGAGCAAATATATTAGGATTGAAACAATTTGGTTACGAAAAAATAGACGTATTAATTGGCGGCTCTTTAGGTGGAATGCAAACGTTAGAAATGCTTTATGACGGTTCGTTTGAAGTGAAAAAAGCAGTCATATTAGCTGCGACAGAGAAGACTTCATCATATAGTAGAGCATTTAATGAAATTGCTAGGCAAGTTATTCATATGAACGGACAAGATGGTTTAAGCATCGCAAGACAACTTGGCTTTTTAACGTATCGTTCAAGTAAAGATTACGAATCAAGATTCTCTGCAGATGATGTTGTAAGCTACCAAAAATATCAAGGCAATAAATTTAAAGAAGCATTCGATAAAGACTGCTATTTAACATTGTTAGATGTATTAGACAGTCATGACATATTTAGAGGACGAGATGATGTTGAAGAGCGTCTACGTCAATTAGAAACGAAAGTATTAACGTTAGGATTTGCGGATGATTTATTATATCCAGATGACCAAGTAAGAGCTTTAGGTCGATTCTTTAAATATCATAGACATTTCTATGTACAAGACAACGTTGGCCATGATGGCTTTTTATTGAATTTTGGAGATTGGGCACCGAACGTTTATCATTTCTTAAAATTATATAAATTTAAAGCACGCTGATATCAACTTAAAAGTCACCTACATTGTTTTAAAGGATAAAAATCTGTAAAATAGAGAAAGATGTTTAATTTAGATTGGGAAGTGAAAAATTTGTCTTTTAAAGTCGATATAAAAGCGACAATCATAGCAACACTTGTACTAGTTCTAAGTGCCGCTATTATAAACTTTGTACCATTATTAGCAATATTGATCATACCATTTATTACGATACCAGGAACGATTCTTTGGTATCGCTCTAAACCGTCCTTTTTTGTGACGGTTGTCATAACGTTATGTGCAACTGTTTTATTTAATCATGTATTCTTATTAACTGCCATGACACTTGTTATTTTTATGAGTGTATTTATTGGGCAGTTACTTATTGAGCGTACATCTAAAGAACGTATGTTGTACTTAGTGACAACATTTATGAGTATTTTGACGATAGGTAGTGTGTTAATTTTACAAATTACGGGAAACTTACCTTTAACAAGCAAGTTCTTTAGCCAGTACCATGATGTATTACTGTCATATTTCCAAATGGGTGGCAATATAACAACTGAAATCGAAGAATCATTACAAGTTTCATTAGAAATATTACAAGCGAGCATTCCTGGGTATATAGTATTATGGGTATTCTTATTAGTGCTTGTGAATTTAGTTGTGACGTTTCCGATTTTAAGAAAATTCAAAGTCGCAACACCTGTGTTCAGACCATTATTTATGTGGCAAATCAATAGAAGTGTAGCATTTGTTTTTGTGATTACAGTGCTTGTGAGTTTGTTTGTTACACAAGACAATGTCGTGGCGTATGGCATAGTCACTAACTTACAATTTGTGTTAGAATGGGTTATATTTATACAAGCATTATCGTTGTTCCATTTATTTGTAAAAGTTAAAAAATTACCAATTATAGTAGGTGTCATCATCTTTGTAATGGCATTTATATTTAAACCGTTTGCGTACTTATTCGGATTAATGGACATTTGGTTTAACTTGAAACAACGTATAAAAAAGTAAATTGAGGTGAGTTTATGAACCGTCAATCTGTTAAAAAAGCCCTAATATTTCCGTACATTATTATGATGATATTAGCTTTGGTGCTAGTCGTATTCAGTTTTTTTAATTCAATATTTTGGGCGATTATTTCGACGGTTGCTACGATAATTCTAATTGCAGTAAGCATATTTTTTGTTAGACAGAGCTTTTTGAAATTAGATTTATATATTGGGAGTTTAGCCGGTAGAATTACGAAAAGTAAAACAAGTGCAGTCAGTGACTTACCAATAGGCGTCATATTATTAGACAAAAATGATCATATCGAATGGATTAATAATTTTGCTAATAAACGATTAGAACGAGACGTTTTAGACGAACCAATTAACGAAGTATTTCCAAATATTTTAAAAAGATTAGAAAATACTTCAGAAGTAGAGATTGAAGAAGGATCATACAAATATAAAGTCACTTATACTGAAGATGAACAGTCTATTTATCTGTTTGATATTACTGAATCTTCCCGTGTATATGAATTATATGAAAATGAAAAACCAATCATAGCAACTATTTTCTTAGATAACTTTGATGAAATTACACAGAACATGAATGACTCTCAACGTTCAGAAATCAATAGTCTGATTACAAGCGTTATAGATGACTGGTCATCACGTTATCAACTGTTTATTAAACGTTATAGTGCTGATCAATTTATCGCGTTATTAAACAAGAGTATATTAGAAGATATCGAAACGTTGAAGTTCAACTTATTAGATGATTTAAGAGATAAGACAAGAGAAATCGGTCACCAATTAACATTGAGTATCGGTATTGGTGAAGGTAGTGAGAACTTAATTGAGCTAGGTGAACTATCACAATCAAGTTTAGACTTAGCGCTCGGCCGTGGTGGCGACCAAGTAGCCATTAAAAATAGTAATGGTAACGTGAGATTCTACGGCGGTAAGACTGACCCGATGGAAAAAAGAACAAGAGTACGTGCGCGTGTGATATCTCATGCGTTACGAGATATCTTAATTGAAGGTGACAAAGTGATCATTATGGGTCATAAATCACCAGATATGGACGCAATCGGTGCAGCAATCGGTGTATCACGTATTGCGAAGATGAATAATCTTGAATCATATATTGTATTAAACGATTCGGATATTGATAGTACATTAGAACGTGTGATGGCTGAAATAGACGAGAAGCCTGATTTGAAAGAAAGATTTATTACATCAGAAGAAGCTTGGCATGAAATGACACCACGTACAACACTCGTTGTCGTGGATACACATAAACCTGAACTTGTAATCGATGAGAACTTGCTTAATAAAGCAAACAGAAAAGTCGTTATTGACCATCATCGTCGAGGCGAAAGTATTATCTCAAGTCCATTACTTGTTTATATGGAACCTTATGCAAGTTCGACAGCTGAGCTTGTTACAGAGTTGTTAGAATATCAACCAACAGAACATCGTTTAACGAGAATCGAATCAACGATTATGTTAGCCGGTATTATTGTGGATACACGTAACTTTACATTAAGAACAGGATCAAGAACATTTGATGCTGCGAGCTTTTTAAGAAGTCACGGTGCAGATACGATTCTTTGTCAGCACTTCTTAAAAGACGATATTGATACGTATATTAAACGTTCAGACTTAATTAAGACAGTTAAATTATTCCGCGGTGGTGTCGCAATTGCGCATGGTGAAGATCATGAAACATATCACCCTGTTACAGTTGCTCAAGCAGCAGATGAATTGCTTGGCTTAGAAGGTGTAGAAGCATCTTATGTAGTAGCACGAAGATCAGAAGACACAATTGGTATTTCTGCCCGTTCGTTAGGAGAAGTAAACGTACAATTAACGATGGAAGCACTCGGTGGAGGCGGCCACTTATCCAATGCTGCAACACAAATTAAAAATACAACAGTAGAAAAAGCAATCGAAGCATTAGTTGAGGTTGTTGAATCAGATGATAAAGGAGTGGAAGAATAATGAAAGTTATTTTCACACAAGATGTTAAAGGTAAAGGTAAAAAAGGTGAAGTGAAAGACGTACCAGTAGGATATGGTCAAAACTATTTAATCAAAAATAATTATGCTGTAGAAGCAACACCTGGAAACCTCAAACAATTAGAACAACAAAACAAACGTCAAGAAGAATTAAAACAACAAGAAATAGAAGATGCTAAAGCACTTGCGGAAAAACTTAAAGAATTAGAAGTTAAAATTCCGGCTAAAACAGGTGAAGGCGGTAAATTATTCGGATCAGTAAGTACGAAACAAATTACGCAAGCATTAGATAAACAACACAAAATCAAAGTTGATAAACGTAAAATGGACTTACCAAATGGTATTCACAGTTTAGGTTATACAAATGTACCAATAAAACTACACAACAAAGTTTCTGGTACATTAAAAGTACATGTTGTTGAAGAATAAAGGCATCAATAAAATGGTCGGTATTTGATTTACCGACCTATTTTAATGCGTTATAATAAAAATTATTAAAAATGGAAAGGAGTAATCAGTATGGATGGTATGGATAATATGATGAACCCAAAACAAATGCCCCATAGTATAGAGGCTGAACAATCTGTTATCGGTGCAATCTTGATTGATCCTGAACTGATTAACTCAACAGGTGAAACATTAATACCTGAAGCTTTCTATCGTGCAAATCATCAACACATATTTAGAGCGATGTTAATGCTAAATGAACAGAATAAAGAAATTGACTCTGTTACATTGATGGACCAGTTGGCTGCAGAATCATTATTAGAAGAAGCAGGCGGTCCAGCCTATTTAGCAGAATTAGCAAATAATGTCCCAACAACAAGAAACATACATTTCTACATAGATATTGTGTTTAAACATGCAGTGAAACGCCAACTCATTCGTGTGGCGGATAGTATTGCTGAAGATGGGTATAATCCTGAACTTGATTTAGAATCATTGTTAGGAGATGCAGAAAAGAGAATTTTAGAGATTTCTGCTTCAAGAGGTACGGAAGGCTTCAAAGATATTAAAGATGTATTAAGTATTGTGTTTGATAATGCTGAACAGCTCGATCAAAATAACGGACAAACACCAGGTATACCAACTGGTTATCGAGATTTAGACCAAATGACAGCAGGATTTAACCGAAATGATTTAATCATTATTGCGGCACGTCCATCAGTTGGTAAGACTGCCTTCGCATTAAATATCGCACAACAAGTTGCAACGCACCAAGACTTATATTCAGTCGGTATTTTCTCTTTAGAGATGGGTGCCGATCAACTTGCTACACGTATGATATGTAGTACAGGAAATGTCGATTCAAATAGATTGCGTACAGGTTCAATGACTGAAGAAGACTGGAGCAGGTTTACAGTTGCAGTAGGTAAACTATCTAGAACGAAAATATTTATCGATGATACACCAGGTATCCGAATTACGGATATTCGTGCTAAATGTCGTAGGCTCAAACAAGAACATGGATTAGATATGATCATGATTGACTACTTACAATTAATTCAAGGTAGTGGATCTCGTAGTTCAGATAATAGACAACAAGAAGTATCAGAAATCTCTCGTATGCTTAAAGCAATCGCAAGAGAATTAGAATGTCCTGTTATTGCGTTAAGTCAGTTATCTCGTGGTGTTGAACAACGACAAGATAAGAGACCAATGATGAGTGATATTCGTGAATCAGGTTCGATTGAGCAAGATGCGGATATTGTTGCCTTCTTATATAGAGATGACTATTACTCAAGAGGCGGCGAAGATGAAGACGGAGAAGCGGTCGATGCAGGTGCACAAGACGAGAATGGTGAAATTGAAATCATTATCGCTAAACAACGTAACGGCCCAACAGGAACCGTTAAACTACACTTCATGAAACAATATAACAAATTCACCGATATTGACTATCAACATGCCGGAATGGAATTTGGATAAAAAAGTTTTTAAGCTAAAAGACGTACGTTTATTGTATATTATGCAAAAATGTACGTCTTTTGTTTTGTGTAAAGTAACACTTATGTGCTTAAGTTTGTGTTTTTGAAAATGAATAAAATGGTTGTAATCCTTTTAAATACTGTGGTTAAGGTGTTTTTTAGCAATTATTGCGTGAACAAGAATTGTAATTTGACACTCGTAATTAATGTTCGTTTTTAGTTTGCAATTTAAGGATAGTACTGATAGAATACTTAATGGTTAATGAGAAAAAGCGGAGGTGCTCACATGTCATCAATCGTAGTCGTTGGGACGCAATGGGGAGACGAAGGTAAAGGTAAAATTACAGATTTCTTAGCAGAGGATGCAAACGTTATTGCACGTTTTTCAGGTGGTAACAATGCAGGTCACACAATTAAATTTGATGGAGAAACTTACAAATTGCATTTAGTACCATCAGGTATTTTTTATCAAGAGAAATCAAGTGTTATCGGTAACGGTGTAGTTGTTGATCCAGTAGCTTTATTGAAAGAATTAGATGCTTTAAATGAACGCGGAGTTGCAACAGACAATTTAAGAATTTCAAACCGTGCGCAAGTCATCTTACCATATCATCTTAAACAAGATGAATTAGAAGAAGAAAAACGCGGTGACAACAAAATTGGTACAACTAAAAAAGGTATCGGTCCAGCTTATGTAGATAAAGCACAACGTATCGGTATCCGTATGGCTGATTTATTAGATAAAGAAACTTTTGAAAAACGCTTAAAAGAAAATCTTGAATATAAAAATGAATTATTCGAAAAAATGTTCAACGCAGAAGGTTTCACTTTTGAAGAAATTTTTGAAACTTACTATGCAGCAGGACAACGTTTGAAAGAATATGTAACAGACACAGCTAAATTATTAGATGATGCTTTCGTAAACAATGAAAAAGTATTATTCGAAGGTGCTCAAGGTGTGATGTTAGATATCGACCACGGTACATATCCATTCGTTACTTCAAGTAATCCAATTGCAGGTAACGTTACAGTAGGTGGCGGTGTTGGTCCAACATACGTATCTAAAGTAATTGGTGTATGTAAAGCTTATACATCTCGTGTAGGAGACGGTCCATTCCCAACAGAATTATTTGATGAAGATGGTCACCATATCCGTGAAGTAGGTCGTGAATACGGTACAACAACTGGAAGACCACGTCGTGTAGGTTGGTTTGACTCAGTAGTTCTACGTCACTCACGCCGTGTAAGTGGTATTACAGATTTATCAATCAACTCAATTGACGTATTAACAGGATTAAAAACAGTTAAAATCTGTACAGCATACGAAATTGACGGTGTTGAAATCACTGAATACCCAGCAAACTTAAACGAATTAGAACGTTGTAAACCAATCTTTGAAGAACTACCAGGTTGGGAAGAAGACATCACAGGATGCCGTTCACTAGAAGAATTACCAGATAACGCACGCCGTTATTTAGAACGCATTTCTGAATTATGTAACGTTAAAATTTCTATCTTCTCAGTAGGACCAGATAGAAACCAAACAAACCTATTAGAAAACTTATGGGACTAATAAAATAAAGAGAAACCAGCAGATACGTAGCGTATCTGCTGGTTTTTTCATGTTAGGGGAAGGTTTTGTGTGGTTTGGGATGGGGTGAGTTGGGGTGATGAGTTGGTTGGGGGGTGTTGAGCGTTGATATAAGGTGATGAGGGGTGAGTTGGGTTGGGATGTTTAGGGAAACTGGAACAGATTGGGGGCAGATCGGAGAAGATGTGAGTTAATGAGGTGGTAAACACACGAGATTGGTGAAAATGTGAGTTAAAGAGGTGGTAAACTCACAAGATTGAAAAAGATGTGAGTTAAAGGTGGAATAAACTCACGAGATTGGAGAAGATGTGAGTTAAAGAGGTAGTAAACTCACGAGATTGGAGAAGATGTGAGTTAAAGAGGTAGTAAACTCACAAGATTAGAAAAGAAGTGAGTTAAAGGCGTAATAAACTCACAAGATCGTAAAAATTTTAGAAGTAAAAAATAGAAATACTGTTTATACTAGCGAATTTAAAGTATCTGTTTTAAAATTTAGACAAGATCATAAACAAAAGGAGGATCTTAAACTATGGCTAAAAAACGAACTAAATCAAATAATAAAAATTTACCTTTAAATGAAAATGAACGCGAAGAACTTGAAAGACTTAGAAAAGAAAATGAGACGTTAAAAGAAGGTATAGCCTATCAAAAAAAGTTACAGGCCTTGACTGATATATATGGAAGCAACAATCAGAAAAAATAAAGGTCATTAATGTACTGCATGAAACATATAATATACTCATTAAGGTTTATATTTTTGAGTGCTGTTCAAAGTCATAGCTTAACTTTTAAATAAAGCCAAGAGATGCCTCAAGTCATGGCTTAAGTCCTGAATAAAGCCAAGAGATCGCCTAAGTCATGGCTTAAGTCCTGAATAAAGCCAAGAGATCGCCTATCAACCCCATCTTGAACCCGATCCTCACCCCCATACATCGCCGACCATCCTCAACGATCCTCACCCCCATACATCGCCGACCATCCTCAACCACCTACATCCATTCCCTCACCCATCCCCAACCACATCCCAACAAAAAAAGCATAAAAACTTATCATTTCAAGGTTGTCTACCAACTGCGCTCTAGACACTAACTTAATCAGTCTGCCTAATTAAGACTGTCCGCAATCATAGACGTCTATCTGTACTTTGAAATCATAAATTCTTATGCATGTTACTGTGATTGATTAATGTATTTCTCTTTTCTTAAATCGTCCGCCTTTTACTTCGCTCACGTCACCGATTGATAGGAATGCGGTGTTATCTATTTCTGTTACGATATCTTTTAGTTTGGATTCTTCTAATCGTGTGATGACACAGAATACGACTTTTTTATCTTCGCCTGTATATGCGCCTTCTCCATTCAGATATGTCACACCTCTACCGAGTCGGTCATTGATGGCTTCTCCGATATCTCTATATGTATCGCTAATGATCCATACGGCTTTTGATTCATCAAATCCTTGAACGGTTACGTCAATCATTTTAGCAGCTATAAAATAAGCAATAACGGAAAACATCGCTGATTCCCAATTGAATACAAATCCTGCAGCTGTAAATATGAAGAAGTTAATCAACATGACGATTTCGCCTACTGAAAATGGTGCTTTACTGCTGATTAAGATAGCACTGATTTCAGATCCGTCTAAAGATCCGCCATATCGTATTACGAGACCTACGCCTAAACCAATAATTGCGCCTCCAAAGATTGTTACTAAAAATGCTTCTTTAATAAAAGGATCAAAATGATGTAAGTAGGCTGTTGTAATAGATAATATTGTAATTGCGTAAATTGTAGAAATCGTGAATGTCTTACCAATCTGCTTGTATCCTAAAAAGAAAAACGGAATATTTAGTAGAAAGATAAATAATCCAAGCTTTAAATTGGTGAGATGACTCAAAATAATTGCGATACCGACAATGCCACCATCTAGTAAATTGTTAGGAACTAAAAATAATTCTAACCCTACCCCCATTAATATACTGCCGATGGTGATAAATATGAATCGTTTGAGGATTTCTCCTTTACGTAATTTACGATGTCCTTTTCTAATAACTTGTGCTTGTTCCATATTATCATCCCTTTTTAGTACTTCTATATTTATTATATAAAAAATTTAAAATAAAATCTTGTCTTCTGTATATTAGTCATGCTATAATCAATCTTGTGTTAAACAGAGGCCCCTTGGTCAAGCGGTTAAGACACCGCCCTTTCACGGCGGTAACACGGGTTCGAATCCCGTAGGGGTCACCATCTCAATTTTATACATAAGGTCCCGTGGTGTAGCGGTTAACATGCCTGCCTGTCACGCAGGAGATCGCGGGTTCGATTCCCGTCGGGACCGCTTTTAATGCTTATCGTAATAACGATAAGCATTTTTTTGTTGTTCAATCATAGATTAACGTCAAACAATAGAATTAATAGACAAATAGTGTTAAATTATAGTATAGGATATCATGCACAATTGTGTGCTTAGAGATACTTATTTTCAAAAAGAAATGAGGTAAATGTATGGCTAGAAAAATAGTAGTCGTTGATGATGAAAAACCAATTGCAGATATACTTGAATTTAATTTAAAAAAAGAAGGTTATGATGTTTATTGCGCATATGACGGTAATGACGCAGTAGATTTGATATATGCAGAAGAACCAGACATCGTATTATTAGATATTATGCTTCCTGGTAGAGATGGTATGGAAGTATGTAGAGAAGTTCGTAAGAAATTTGAAATGCCAATCATTATGTTAACAGCTAAAGACTCAGAAATTGATAAAGTTCTAGGGTTAGAGTTAGGTGCAGATGATTATGTGACGAAGCCTTTTTCAACACGTGAATTAATCGCGCGTGTAAAAGCAAACTTACGTAGACATTATTCTCAACCAACACAAACAGAAGACGAAGAAACAAATGAAATCGTCATTAAAGATATTACGGTATACCCTGATGCATATTCAATTAAAAAACGTGGTGTCGATATCGAATTGACACACCGTGAATTTGAATTGTTTCATTATTTAGCAAAACATATTGGACAAGTTATGACGCGTGAACACTTACTCCAAACTGTATGGGGTTATGATTATTTTGGAGATGTACGTACAGTCGATGTTACGATACGTCGTCTACGTGAGAAAATCGAAGACGATGCATCACATCCAGAATATATTGTGACGCGTAGAGGTGTGGGTTATTTCCTACAAACACAAGAGTAGGCTGATATTATGAATTGGCTAAAGAAGTTTCAGTCCTTACACATTAAACTTGTCGTTATTTATGTTTTATTAATCATTATTGGTATGCAAATTATTGGATTATATTTTACAAATAGTCTTGAGAAAGAACTGACACGTAACTTCAAGACAAATATTGAACAACACGTGAAACAGATTAATTACAACATAAAGAAAACGTACAACTCAGAAGATCCAAATCGGAACTTCCAAAAAGAAATACAAAATATATTAGATGATTATGCCAATAGAACTGAAATTGATGAGATTAAGTTTATTGATCAAGATCAAATTATTGTGGCGACATCTAAAGCTACGAATCAAAATACCGTCAATCAAAAAGTAAACGATAGCTCTGTACAAAAGGCGTTATCATTAGGAAAAGCTAATGATAAAATCGTATTAAAAAATGATTCATCCGATAGTAATAGAGTATGGATCAAAAATAAACCTGTTGAATACGAAGGTGAAGTTGTCGGAGATATATATGTTGAATCAGATATTGATTCTGTTTACGAGCAGTTAAACAACATTAACCAAATCTTCATCATCGGTACAGCAATCTCATTATTGATTACAATCGTGCTCGGTTTCTTCATCGCGAGAACAATTACGAAACCTATATCAGACATGCGTAACCAAACGTTAGAGATGTCTAAAGGTAACTATACGCAGCGCGTTAAGATATACGGAAATGACGAAATCGGTGAACTTGCGCTGTCATTTAATAACTTATCTAAACGTGTACAAGAAGCACAAGCGAATACGGAAAGTGAAAAGCGTCGTCTAGACTCGGTTATCACGCATATGAGCGATGGTGTCCTTGCCACGGATAGACGTGGTCGCGTACGTATTATTAATGAAATGGCGCTTAAAATGTTAGGTCTAGAACGTGCCGATGTAGAAGCGAAACATATATTAGATATTCTAAATATTGATGATGATTATTCATTAGATGACTTACAAGAGAATAATGATAGTTTCATTATTGATATTAATAGTGAAGAAGGCATTATTGCGCGTGTTAACTTCAGTACAATTATTCAAGATACAGGCTTTATCAATGGCTATATTGCCGTATTACATGACGTTACAGAGCAGCACATTTTAGAAAATGAACGTCGCGAATTCGTTGCGAATGTTTCACATGAATTGCGTACACCATTAACATCTATGAGAAGTTATATAGAAGCATTAGAAGAAGGTGCTTGGCGTGATCCTGAAGTTGCACCGACATTCTTAAATGTTACACGTGAAGAAACAGACCGTATGATTCGTCTTGTGAATGACTTATTACAACTTTCTAAAATGGATAGTTCAAGCGATCAAATGAACTCTGAATTGATTGATTTTAATATGTTTATTAACAAAATCATTAACAGACACGAAATGTCGCAAGGTAAGAACGTGACATTCATTAGAGATATACCTGTTAAAGGTTTATTCGTTGAAATTGATCCAGATAAGATGACACAAGTGTTTGATAACGTCATTACAAATGCGATTAAATACTCACAAGAATCTCATAAACGTGTAGAGTTTCATGTGAAACAAAATACTTTATATAACCGAATGACAATACAAATTAAAGATAATGGTATCGGTATTCCAGTGAATAAAGTAGATAAAATCTTTGATCGTTTCTACAGAGTAGATAAAGCGAGAGCACGTAAAATGGGTGGTACAGGTTTAGGTTTAGCCATCACTAAAGAAATCGTAGAAGCACATAAAGGTAGAATATGGGCGAGCAGTAAAGAAGGTCAAGGTACATCCATCTATATAACATTGCCATGTGAAGTCATGGAAGATGAGTTTGGTGATTGGGATGCGTAATAGAGAACTGATTAAATCTGCTATCCTCATAATCCTTGTGCTTATCAGTGTGTTTATGACATACCGCGTATGGACATTTACACCTGAACTGACAGATTTAGAAACAGATGTGAATACAGAAACACCTTCTATTGGACCTAAAATTAGTAAGCCTATTGATAGTGTGATTATGCCTTTTAGAATGATTAATCGAAATGGCACGGACGTGAAAGGGACGTCTAACGTGAAAGACATCAAGAAGATTACTGACCAATTGTTGAGTAAAGAAGTGAAGAAAGTTGATATTCTAAGCAGTGAGTCAGTCGTTCAACTTGAAGATTTATCTGAACGATATACGATTTTAGACTTCCCTGATAGCATCCCGAGTGAAATGTACTTAAACCAAGTATTAGGCATGAATATGAACTATTATCCTAATATTAATTTTGATCGAATTCTTGTAGATACGAAATCAACGAAAGAAGCTGTTGTGTATCTTTTAAGTGAGAATAAGCAAAAGGCTGTTAAACTACAGACAAATATTAAAAGCACGCAATTTGATAAGGTGAATAAAGAAGCAGCACCAGATTTGAAACCTTATACAGGCATGATTACAAATGAGACGACTACGAATGAAATTTACCAAATTTATGCACCAGAGAATGCAGATAATATGAATATTTACCGTTACGTTTCTAACAAAATATCCGTATCTGAATTAAATGATGTTATTCTCGGTGATTCGGTGATTGCGCGTAGTAATGAACATAACGTTTCGACGTATAATAACAATACGGGGATTTCTACCGTGAACGAAGCGAAACAAACATATCGTTATACGAATTTATCAGAAGATGAAAATCGTCAAAAAGATATGGCAAAATCAATTACAAATTCATTTAAATTTATTAATGAACATGCAGGTTATACAGATGAATTCCGTCTGTTTAGTACAGATCAAAAATCTGGTAAAATAGACTATCAAATGTTCTTAAATAATTACCCAGTGTTTAATGATGATAAGTTATCTTCAATAGAAGCGGTGTGGGGTAGAGATACGATTAATGAATACAATCGCGGTCTTATTACAACAGGAGTTGCCGTACCGTCTAAAAAAGAAGCGGATAAATTACCTTCATCAGAAGAAGTCAGATTTAGTCTAGCTTCTAATGGCTCGATTGATTTTAACAAAGTTACGAATATAGCAATTGGCTATGATTTATCATTACCAAAAGACGAAATTAATAACTTACAAGACACGATTGAATTTACACCGAAATGGTATGTGAAATATGACGGTGAATGGAAACGGTACGAGAATGGAGGGCTTTCTTAATGGATTGGAAACATGCTAAGTCACTCTTCATCATTGTGTTTATTCTCATCAATATAGGATTGGTCGTTGTCTACTTTAATAAAGTAAATAATTCTATCGTTCAAGAATCAAACGCACAATCAGATGTTAATTTTGCTAAAGAAGGCATAGACATCCCGCAGTTACCAGAATATCGAGATAAGAAGATGCAAGCCATTACAGGTAGTAGTAAATCGTTCGATTCAGATGAGCTTGAAGGTGTTTATTCATTAAGTGAAAAAGACACAAAAATCAATAAAGATATTGATGCAGATTTAGATAAAGATAGTAAACAGTCATCATTTAAGAGCTTCATTAACAAAGATGCTTTTAAAGGTAAAGATTATGAATATAAAAAGAATAACACAGATAAAAACAAAGTCGTCTATGAACAAAACTATGAAGGTTTACCAATACTTAACAACAACAAAGGACAAATAGTTATAGATATGGATAATGGTAAAGCTAAGTCATATACACAAACGTATTTAGACAAACTTAAACCAGGTAATGGCGACAACAACAATAAACGTACGATAGCAGATGCTAAGACAGCTTTAGAGACATTGTATTACAACACGTACCTTAAAAAAGGTGATAAAGTAGAGTCTGTAAGGTTAGGCTACTACAGTGTCGTTAAAGAAATAGGCGGACAAGTACTTGTACCGTCATGGGAAGTTAAAATAAAATCCGAAAAAGACGGTAAAACAGATACGAAGACATTGTATATCGATGCTATTAAACCAGAATCTACCGTCTTAGAAGAATCGTAAGAGAAGCAGTAATTAAAGGAGATGAACACTTGTGATCGCAATGAGCGTACTCGCAAGTGGCAGTACAGGAAATGCCACTTATATAGAATCAGATAAAGGAAGCCTACTTGTCGATGCTGGCTTAACAGGAAAGAAAATAGAAGGTCTCTTTCAACAAATTGACCGTAACATCAGCGACTTAGAAGGTATCTTAGTAACCCACGAACATATCGATCACATAAAAGGGTTAGGTGTACTCGCAAGAAAGTATAAACTACCTATCTATGCGAACAAGAAGACATGGCAAATGATAGAAGCTAAAGATAAAAACATACCACTAGATCAAAAGTTCCATTTCGAACCATATGAAACAAAGACTTTAGCAGGTATGGATATCGAATCATTTAGCGTATCACATGACGCAATAGACCCACAGTTCTATATCTTTAACAACGACTATAAAAAGTTAACGATGATTACAGATACAGGCTACGTATCAGACCGCATGAAAGGTATGATACACGGAAGTGATGCCTTTGTATTCGAAAGTAATCACGATGTGGATATGTTAAGAATGGGTAAATATCCATGGAAGACGAAACAACGTATATTAAGCGACATGGGTCACGTATCTAACGAAGATGCAGCACATGCAATGTGTGATGTAATAACAGGTAGTACGAAACGTATCTATCTGTCACACTTAAGCCAAGACAACAACATGAAAGATTTAGCAAGAATGAGTGTTGGACAAGTATTAAACGAACATGATATCGATACAAATAAAGAAGTCATTTTATGTGATACAGATAAAGAAAAAGCAACACCTATATACTACATTTAAAAAAGATATCCCCAATTATAGAGTTGGGGATATCTTTTTAGTTTGTGCACATATATACCCACAGTTATACACAAATGTCCACAAACTGTGAATAATATAGGTAGTTATCCACGGAATTATCCACAATGTATATAAATCCGTGGATAAATCATAATAAAATGTATAAAAATAAACGACTTAATATTTAGAAAACGTACAAAAAATTAAAATTGTTGATATAATAATAAAGAAAACTGTGCATAAGTTAATAACATGTGGATAACTTTTAACAAGATGAATAAAGGTGGATAAAAATGAAGATAACAATCATAACGGTAGGTAAACTAAAAGAGAAATACTGGAAACAAGCCGTAGATGAATATAACAAACGCTTAGGTGCATATACAAAGACAGAACTCATCGAAGTAGCAGACGAAAAAGCACCTGATAATATGAGTGATAAAGATATAGAGATTGTGAAGGAAAAAGAAGCGGACAGAATCATGTCTAAAATCAAACAAGACAGTTACGTCATTACCCTGGAAATACAAGGGAAGATGTTAACAAGCGAAGGACTCAGTAAAGAAATCGATAACCTCATGACAAGAGGCAATTCGCACATCACATTTATCATCGGCGGATCAAACGGCCTGCATCAAAAAGTATTACAACGCAGCAACTACGCCCTATCATTCAGCAAAATGACCTTCCCACACCAAATGATGAAAGTCATCCTGATGGAACAAGTTTATCGCGCATTTAAGATCATGCGTGGGGAAGCATATCATAAATGATGCGGTTTTTTCAGCCGCTTCATAAAGGGATTTTGAATGTATCAGAACATATGAGGTTTATGTGAATTGCTGTTATGTTTTTAAGAAGCTTATCATAAGTAATGAGGTTCATGATTTTTGACATAGTTAGCCTCCGCAGTCTTTCATTTCAAGTAAATAATAGCGAAATATTCTTTATACTGAATACTTATAGTGAAGCAAAGTTCTAGCTTTGAGAAAATTCTTTCTGCAACTAAATATAGTAAATTACGGTAAAATATAAATAAGTACATATTGAAGAAAATGAGACATAATATATTTTATAATAGGAGGGAATTTCAAATGATAGACAACTTTATGCAGGTCCTTAAATTAATTAAAGAGAAACGTACCAATAATGTAGTTAAAAAATCTGATTGGGATAAAGGTGATCTATATAAAACTTTAGTCCATGATAAGTTACCCAAGCAGTTAAAAGTGCATATAAAAGAAGATAAATATTCAGTTGTAGGGAAGGTTGCTACTGGGAACTATAGTAAAGTTCCTTGGATTTCAATATATGATGAGAATATAACAAAAGAAACAAAGGATGGATATTATTTGGTATATCTTTTTCATCCGGAAGGAGAAGGCATATACTTATCTTTGAATCAAGGATGGTCAAAGATAAGTGATATGTTTCCGCGGGATAAAAATGCTGCAAAACAAAGAGCATTAACTTTATCTTCCGAACTCAATAAATATATTACATCAAATGAATTTAATACTGGAAGATTTTATTACGCAGAAAATAAAGATTCATCTTATGATTTAAAAAATGATTATCCATCAGGATATTCTCATGGATCAATAAGATTCAAATATTATGATTTGAATGAAGGATTCACAGAAGAAGATATGCTAGAGGATTTAAAGAAATTTTTAGAACTATTTAATGAATTAGCTTCAAAAGTTACAAAAACATCCTATGATAGCTTGGTCAATAGCATAGACGAAATACAGGAAGACAGCGAAATTGAAGAAATTAGAACAGCACAAAAAGATAAGACACTCAAGGAAGTGGAAGCACCTAAAGGAATAATTCCAAAATATAAAAAAGGTGTATCAAAGACTACTAAAAATGATTCAGAAATTGAAAAATCAAATAAAGAGAATAAATTAACCGGTAAAGTTGGAGAAAAATTAGCGCTAAATTACTTTAATGAGCTAATTGATAATAAAATAGACGAAGATAAGAAAGAACAGTTTAGGAATATTTTAAATGATAATCCAGGCTCTCAACACGGTCATGGCTATGATTTAGTAGCTTTTGATCCAACAAATACAGATAAAGCTGTAGAAAAATTTATTGAAATTAAAACATCTACATCTTCTAGTATTGAGGAACCATTTTTTATGTCGCTAAATGAAATGTTTGCTATGAAAGAATATAAGCAGAAATATTTAATATTAAGAATATTTAATGTTTCTGGTAAAGAACCACAATTTTATTTTATAGATCCATATGCAAATTATTCTGAATTTAAAGATGTAGATGATCTCATTGACAAAGTATTTAATGTAGAAGCTATTCAGTATAAAGTTTTTGGCGAAAAATGATTACTTGAACAAGAGCTAAAATAAAATTGTGATCTAATAAAAATAGAAACTGTAATTTAAATAAAACTTTCTAAATAAGCTAACTGATAAAAAATCAGTTTGTCCACAGTCTGAAACAAGATTCCTATATTCTTTAGGAATCTTGTTTTTTCTATTTTTATGGTGATAAAGAGCAGATAAGATAATGTGTAATAATCACAAAAAAGTTAAATATTTTAAGGCTTGTTTAATTATTAATGATTTTATATATAAAGAGCAGTATAATAAAGTTGTTAATATATTATGAATAATATTCAAGTAATTTTATTGTTTTTTAATTTGTCGATATTTAAGTTGAGTTAAATTTAAAGGGTGTAATTTGTTTTACAATGATGAAGATAATTAGTCTATCAAAATAAAGGGGTTGGGACTGTTATGAGTGATAATTTGTCATTATTCATTGACTATATCAATGATAATATAATCTATGGTAGTGAAATCAAACGGGAGAAATTAGAGAATTTATTTAATCAATTTGCTATAAAAAATGTTGAAAAGAACATTGTCTATGATGAACTGAAATCTTTAGATATTACAATCATTGAGTCACAGGATTCATATAAAAATAAATTGAAGAGATTATTTTCGGTTCTGTTGCAAAGTAAAAAAATATAGCTAACCACTAATTTATCATGTCAGTGTTCGCTTAACTTGCTAGCATGATGCTAATTTCGTGGCATGGCGAAAATC
>NZ_JAJNJA010000011.1:0-63731 GCF_022386995.1 Mammaliicoccus sp. N-M50
GGTAAAACACCAGGTACAACAGAAGTAGATGTAACAGTGAAATACCCAGATGGTACAGAAGATCACATTAAAGTACCAGTAACAGTCGGTGAAGAAGCAGACAGCGATTCAGATATGGGAATGGGTTCAACTGATTCAAACAACAATGATGGAAACGGCATTGCAAAAGCTGCAACTACAGATGATCATGATAAATTAAATAATGATAAGAAATTACCAGACACTGGTGAACAACCAATAAATAACGGTGCTTTATTCGGCGGTTTATTTGCTGGAATTGGATCATTATTCTTACTTGGTCGTCGTAAAAAAGTCAACAAAGAAAATAACTAGAATTATATAATTGAAATTTTATGGCTGGGGCAAATTTTTGTCCCAGCCTCTATGATTTTTAGGATAGTGTCATAATTTTCATTAATAAAACAGATTTAGGCTAGTTTTTATAAAAGTTAATACAGAAAGGTATGTAATGAATGGATATATCTAATCAACTAAAGAATTTATTCAATAGTCATTCAGATGCAGAAAAAATTTTTGTTAGTATTGGTCATCCTTCCCAAAAGGCTTTAGTAAAAATGTTTAAATCACATAATGATGACCGAAATATTAAAAAATATATAGAAGCATTTCGAAAAAATACTGGTAAAAAAGCCGAATGGATCAAAATAGATTTCGTTACATCAATTGAAAAAATTAAATATGAACAATTAAAGCATGATTTAACTCATACACGTAGAAATTATGTAGAATATGGCTTTTCATTAGATAATAATTGGGAGTTAGCATTCTTACCTGAAGAAATTAATACCAATGCATTTATAAGACCAGAACCTAATAGTAAAGAGCTTTTCATGTCTGAGAAGAACATTAACAACTATATTAAAAAGTATAAAAGAATAAGAAAATATTTCACACATCGTAATTATGAAAATGAAGATGTTTATAAGTTCTACACGAAAAGCTATTTTATTGAAAAAGATCAACTTATTGAATTAGAAGAAAAGGGATATCGTAAAGGTCTAAGAAAAATTGATAATATTAATGAAGAAATTGATCGATTAATTGAGACAAGTACTCATTTTTTGAAAAATCAAATTCAAGATAACGGAAAGTATATTTATGGTTATTTTCCACATTTCGATAAAGAAATAGGATTTTATAATAATTTACGTCATTCATCATCAACATATGCATTAATAGAAGGTCTGAGTTATTTAAATGAAGATGTGACGATTGTAGAAAAGGCGATTGATTATTTAATCAAACATTATTTATTTGAAGTTGATGGTGCGGGATATATTTTTGATGATACTGAAGGTGTGAATGAAATAAAATTAGGTCAAAATGCTGCATTTATCTTCGCGATTTGTGAATATTTAAAGCATGTACCTGATAATGCTCGATATTTAGAAGCTGCACAGAAAGTTGCTAGAGGGATATTGTCGATGATTGATGATCAACAACAAACGATTCACGTATTAAATTATCCTGATTTAACGACTAAAGAACAATTTAGAATTGTATATTATGATGGTGAAGCTGCTTTAGCATTATTAAGACTTTATCAAATTGATTATAATGAAGAATGGTTGAATACTGTCAAAATGTTATTTGAAATGTTTATTGAGAAAAAATATTGGAAGTATCATGATCACTGGTTAGGATATTGTACAAATGAATTAGTACAAATTGATCCACAAGAGAAATATTACAAATTTGGCATTCAGAACGTATCGAGTTATTTAGATTATATGCAACAAAGGGAAACGACATTCCCAACATTTTTAGAAATGTTAATGGCGACTTATCACTTAGTGGAAAAAGCTAAGAAGACTGGCTATGATGAACTTGTTAAAACTTATTTAGATGAAGAAAAATTCATAAATACAATACATTTAAGAGCAGATTATGAAAGAACAGGTTATTTTTATCCAGAAATTGCTATGTATTTTAAAAATCCTGCACGCATTGTGAATTCATTCTTCATTAAACATCATGGTTATAGAGTAAGGATTGATGATATTGAACACTATTTATCAGGGTATGTTCAATATCAAAAAGTATTTAGCACTAAAAAAACTAATATTTATATTTAAATTATAAGTATTACGCGTATAAACCTTCTTATTTAAATAATTATAGGAAGACTATGGTATATATTTCATACTATCAAATTAATATAATATAATATTTAGAATCTAAGTTGTTGAAAAATAATTGTTAAAAAACATTGTGGAGGTTTATTGATATAATTTAAATATTTTTTCCTTTTAAATTAAATGAAATCACTTAATCCCTCAATAAATTAGTAATATGAGCATCAAGCCTTTTCATCAAATGTATAAAATTAGCTTTTTCTTTATCATTATAGATGATTAAAAGTTCATCTATAATTTTTGAACATTCTTCTTGTACATCATTAATCATATTCTCCCCTTTCTTAGTTATAAATATATACGTTTTTCTTTTGTCATCAATTTCCTTTTTTTTCTCTAGAAATCCTAAATTTATTAATTTATCAATTAATCTACTTAAGTTCCCTTTATCATCATTAAATTTTATGCTTAATTCATTTAAGTTTAATCCATCATGAAATTTAATAAAATATATCAATTTACATACCTTAACTGAATATCCACAATTATTAGTTGTTTTTTTAACTAGTGAATCAACATTTTCATTTAAATTGAGAATAGTGTTTCTAAATTCAATTTTAAATTGAGTTTCTTCTTTAATAACCATAAAAACAATCCCTCTTTCTATTGTTAATATAAGTAAAGTATCTTTTATAAAATAATTTTACCAAAATATGACAATTAAATAAAGGTTAAATAAGAAATTTATAAAAAAATATTGTTGTTTTATACAACATTATATAAATTATATTTTGGACAATTGTTTCGGTGGTTTTATAATTATTATAGTGTATAATTTTAGCAGAACTATTGATAAGGGGAAGCATATCATAAATGATGCGGTTTTTTCAGCCGCTTCATAAAGGGATTTTGAACGTATCGGAACGTATGAGGTTTATGAGAATTGCTGTTATGTTTTTGTGAAAATTATCACAAATGATGAGGTTATTTTCTATATTATTCTCATAGAAAATGTCGAATTAAGTGTAGGCGATTCATTATTATAGATACGTTTAATTCGAATAGAAAAAAACTTCGGTACAAAACAAATTAAGAATAATTTAATGAACATAGCCTCACTATATCTAGACGAAAAATTGGTCGTATAATGAAAAAGATAATTAAATACGCGACTAGTGAAACAGTAGAAGAGTTCTTGGCGAATTTTGATACATATGTGAAGTATATATAAGAGAATGATGAAGCGGGATTAGAAACCATCTTTAATAAAGAGACAATTCTTGATGGGAATATTGAGTTTGACTATGAACCTCTAATTACTGAAGGAATTTATTCAGATACAGATCCAAAGAATGTTGAAATACTACATCGTTCATTGCATATGCTATCACCAGTACAAGCAAGTCAAGAAAAGTTCTGGTTAGGAATGACAATGACATATTACAAAGATTATTTGTATTATCGATTAAATGATGAACTGAGTAAGAATAAAGATGAAAGAATTAAAACTGCATTAACATCATACAAAAATGGTTTAAAAAGAGCATTGTTTGTCAATGTACTATCTAGATTATGGTGGGTGGGGAATCTTACATATGATGCAACGAGAGAAGACCCATATGAACACATTAAGTTTTTCTGCGAAAGTGATTTCTCAGCTAGAGCAGTAATATTCTTCTCAAGTAACTTTACATCGAAAAAAAGAACTGGGATTAGGGATTCTTTCGGCGATTTACAGGTTGAAACAAGATGGAGTTGATATAAAACGAGATCACTTTGTTCAAGCGAATAAGTATTTGAATCTAATTGGAGGAGTTACTCTGCTTGATTTGAAGACAAGAGCGGAAGTTGAAGAAGAGATTTATGGGTATTTGAAGGATAACGAGTAGAATTATGAGTATATGATAAATATTAAAATATTAAGAAGTGAAATATATCTATAATAACTAAGTCTTAACGAATTATTTATGAGATAATAGAATTAATAAATTAATCGGGGTGAAAACAGCAATGAAACAATACGTAGTTGATAATAAAGGAGAGAATACTTTAGTTAATTTACTTAAAGAAAATGTTTATAAAGATGCTAAGTTGACAGTTGCATCAGCCACATTTAGTTTATTTGCATACTATGCTATTAAAGAAGAATTAGATAAATTATCAGAGTTTAAATTTTTATTTACTAAACCCGCTTTCTATAAATTAGGACAAGAAGTAAAGAGACAATACAAACTGCAATTACAAGAAATTGAGAATAATCCAAAGTTCGATGGGAATAATTTTGAGATTCAGTTAAGAAACAAAATGATTTCTACGCGAACAGCGAATCAAGTCACAAAATGGATAAATGAAAAAGCTACTTTTAAAACACTTGTTGATGATTATTCAATAAGTAAACAATTATTAGTCCATAATAATAAGGTTAATTTATTTTCACAATCAGATATCGATTTTACAGCTGATGGGTTAGGTTTAACTTCTTCAAATAGACTCGGATCATATTTCGTATTAGCAGGTGTAGATGAATTAGTTGAGAATAGCTTAGTTGAGTTTGATGCTATTTGGAATGATGAGACAAAGGTCAAAGATGTAACAGAAAATGTGCTAGAACAAATTAAACTAATCTATAAGGAAAACTCTCCAGAGTGGTTATATTTTGTGACGCTCTATAACATCTTCTCAGATGAGTTAGATAATTTGAGCGAGGATAACGTAATAAAAGAAGGTACTAATTTTAAAGAAACTGTCGTTTGGAATAAATTATTCGAGTTCCAGAAAGATGGAGTACTTGGTATTATCGATAAAATTGAAAAATTCAACGGTTGTATATTAGCAGATAGTGTAGGACTAGGAAAGACATTCTCCGCTTTAGCGGTAATCAAATATTACGAATTACGTAATGATAGAGTACTCGTACTAGCACCAAAAAAATTGAGAGACAATTGGCTAACATATAAACAGAACGATAAAAAGAATATTCTTGTAGATGATAGATTTAGATATGATGTCCTCAATCATACTGATTTAAGTCGAGACTCAGGAGATACTGGTGATATTAATCTTGAATCTATTAATTGGTCAAATTATGATTTGGTCGTCATTGATGAATCACATAACTTTAGAAATAATAATGCTGTAAAAAATAAATTAACTAGATATCAAAAATTGATGCAGGAAGTAATTAAAAAGGGTGTTAAAACAAAAGTTCTTTTGCTTTCAGCTACCCCTGTGAATAACAAAATGAATGACATTAAAAATCAAATAGCATTTATTACAGAAGAAGATGATACAGCATTATTAAATGAAGGTGTTGATTCAATAAATACAGCACTTAAAAATGCACAAACTTCATTTAATAGATGGTCGGAACTACCGAGTGAAGAAAGAACAACAACGAACTTTTTAAATATGGTGAATCCCGAATATTTTCAAATTTTAGATGCACTTTCAATAGCAAGAAGTAGAAAACATATTGAAAAGTATTATGATGTAAATGATATTGGTTCTTTCCCGAATAGATTAAAACCAATATCTATAAAGACTGATGTGGATATCAATAATGAATTTAGAGGTATGGCGAAAGTTAATGAACTTATGTCCAGTATGGAATTCAGTATTTATCAACCGATGAAGTATGTATTGCCAAATAAAAGAAAATATTATGAAGATTTATATGATACAACGGTAAAAGATGGGTCAGGTAAATTTAAACAAACAGATCGTGAATTTGCTGTCGCTAGTTTAATGAAAGTGAATATATTTAAAAGGCTAGAGAGCTCGATATATTCATTTAATAAAACGATTGAGAACATCATTTACAAGATGAATGAGACAATTAATATTCTAGAAGATTCCCATAATAAGAACTTTAGTAATGATTATAGTGAAACATCGGAAATTGAAGATGATGAATTAGAGACAATTACAGTAGGAAGCGATAAAGTCCGTATTAAAGTCGAAGATATTGATCATATCAAGTGGTTATGTGATCTAAAACGAGATTTAACGCTATTAACGGATTTGTATAATGAGACAAAGAATATCGATGTTAGTAGAGATGAAAAGTTAAAAGTATTAAGTGAGCATATTAAGAAGAAGATCGAAAATCCTATCAATGATGGTAATAAGAAGATTATTATCTTCTCAGCATTTGCAGATACGATTCAATATCTATACAACAACCTAAATGAGAATTTATTAGAAAACAATATACATTCAGCAATGGTGATGGGTTCTGGAGATAACAAAACTACTCTGAAGGGTGTAAAAGCTAAAGATTTAGTTGATGTACTTACAAACTTCTCTCCAATATCAAAGGACAGAGCGCTTACCAAACCCGAAGCTACTGAAGAAATTGATATTTTATTTGCAACAGACTGTATATCAGAAGGGCAAAACTTACAGGATTGCGATTACTTAATCAACTATGATATTCACTGGAACCCAGTTAGAGTTATTCAGAGATTTGGTCGTATTGACAGGATTGGTTCAAGAAACAAGGATATTCAACTAGTAAACTTCTGGCCAAATATGGAACTAGATGAATACATTAACCTCGAAGAAAGAGTTAAAGGGCGTATGAAGTTACTTAATACGTCAGCTACTGGTGAAGAAGATGTATTCGACGTTTCTGGGAAAGAAATGAATGATATTGAATATCGTCGTAACCAGTTGAAGGCATTGCAAGATGAAGGAATAAACTTAGAAGACGTATCGGGTGCAATTTCAATTACAGATTTAACGTATACAGACTTTAAGAGTGATTTATCCCATGCTATTAAAGCGCACAAGAAAGATTTAGAGAAAGCGCCGAAAGGGATGTATTCTATTGTATCGAATAATGTATTAAAAGAAGCAGAACCAGGAGTTATCTTCTGTTTTAAACAAAATGCACCAATCGATATGTCTAACAATAGCCTTGAGCCATATATACTACTTTACTTAAAAGATAACGGAGACTCTTTATTACACTATACGAACGCTAAGACGATATTAGATTTCTATAGAAGATTAGCTTTAGGACAAGATGACCCTTTTGCTGAGCTGGTAGATCAATTTAACAAAGAGACTGATAACGGTGAAGATATGACAATCTATACTGACTTACTAAAGAAATCAATTGATGTTGTAAGGAATAAACAAGAAGAATCTGTATTTGATAGTTTCTTTACACCAGGTGGAACAGATATTCAACAATCCTTAAACTTAGATTTTAATGATATTGAATTAATTTCATTTTTAATTATTAAAGGAGATTAATTATGAAAGAAAAAGAAATTTTAACTATCCTAAATTTACCTAAAGAAGCATGGACGTTAAGAACCTTTCCTTTCAATCAGTTAGAGAAACAGCTTACCTTACCTCAGCGCAAATTATTCCAGGAAAGGATAGTGGCTAGAGGTATAAGAATTCTAGCGACAATTTCTGAACGTAATACGAATATACTTAAATATGAAAGCAAAAAAGAAAAGTATGAAGAAATAATTCTCTTTCAAATAAAGGTAAATCAGCTCAGTAAAGTTAAAGATATTTATAAAACGTTAGCTTCAGTAATGCCTTATCCATTAATTATAATATTTAACTGCGAAGATCGATATAAAATAATAATGTCGGAACATGAAAAAACAGACAATGGTTATTTAAGAGTTACGAATATACTTGAAACAACAGAAACTATTAACTTAAATACATACTTAAGTTCAGCAAACTTGGATGCTTTAGATAAAACGAGCTTAAGGATACTTTATGTAGATATGATGGCTAAATTTGTTGCAGCTGAATCAAAAGAGAAATATGATGCTTCAATTGAAGATAACAAAGTTGAATTGTTAGAATTAGTGATGAAGCTTGATAAAGAAATTCAGCAGTTGGTTAATAAGGCGAAGAAAGAACCACAATTGAATAGAAGAATTGAGTATCAACTTAAAGCTAATAAACTTAAAGAAGAAAGAGCAAAGTACCTAACTAAGGAGGAATAGTAATGAATAAAATACTAAGTAGTTCACCAGATTTAACGAATGAGAATATTAAGAAGTTAAAAGAATTGTTTCCTGAAATATTAACAGATGGAGAGCAAATAGACTTTGATAAGTTAAAAACAATATTAGGACAAGAAGTAAATGGAGAGAAGGAACGATATTCATTCAATTGGCATGGTAAGAAAGATGCGATTTTAGGAGCACAAAAGCCATCTAAAGGAACATTAAGACCGGATAAAGAGAAAAGCAAAAACTTTGATACGACAGAGAACTTATATATTGAAGGTGATAATTTAGAAGTATTGAAACTACTACAAAAGTCGTATAGCAACAAAATTAAAATGATATATATTGATCCGCCTTATAATACTGGTAAAGACTTTGTATATAAAGATAATTTTAGAGATGGTATAGAAAATTATTTAGAACAAACTGGACAAACAGATGGTGAAGGAAATAGAATATCAACTAATTCTGAAAGTAATGGAAGATTTCATACGGAATGGTTGAATATGATGTATTCTAGATTGAAATTAGCAAGGAATTTGTTAAATGATGAAGGTGTAATATTTATAAGTATTGATGATGAGGAAGTAAATAGATTGACATTAGTATGCGAAGAAATATTTAGTGAAAATAATGTCGAAATTATGATTTGGAATAAAGAATCAGAAGGTTCTTCAGGAACGTTAAAAGTTACAAAACGATTTAGAAAAATTCATGAATACATTATAGTTTGTTATAAAAATAAAGATAAAGTCGAATTTAAAAAAATTAGCGAACCACTTTTTGGTAAAGAAAATAAGTTGGAGACTGCAAATTTAGCAGTGAATGCAGACAAAGAATCAAAAACACACCCAAATTATTTTTCTATAGAAAACCCTTCAGGAAAAACGTTTACTCGACAATGGAAATGGTCTAAAGAGAGGATTGATGAACTCTTAGCAGAAGATTTAATTTATTGGGGATCAGATGGTAATAAACAACCTCGTTTAATAATTCCGACTGATGAGCGTAGAAAGACATATTTAGAATCTATTCTTATGTATGGAGGAACAACAATTGGCAGAAAAGACTTTGAAGCAGTATTAAAACAATTAGAATTTTCATACCCTAAACCTGTGATATTGTTAAAAAAGTTACTGTCATCCGTTACGAATCTAAAGAATGATGATTTAATTTTAGATTTCTTCTCAGGTTCAGCCACAACAGCTCACGCAACAATGCAATTAAATGCAGAAGATGGTGGCAATAGAAAGTTTATTATGGTTCAGCTTCCAGAACAGTCAGATGAGAAGAGTGAAGCATATAAAGATGGTTATAGAACGATTTGTGATATTGGTGAAGAGAGAATTCGTCGTGCGGGTGAGTTAGTTAAGCAGGAGTTAATCGAGAAGAATACCAAGGCTGGAATGCTGGCTGATGATATTGTGGATCCTGAGCGATTAGATATTGGTTTTAAGGTACTGAAGCTAGATAAATCAAATATTCGTGAATGGAATTCAGATTTTGAAGATTTAGAGGATAACTTATTTGCTTATGAAGATGTATTTGTTGAGGATAGAAGTGAGCTAGATGTTGTATATGAAATTATGCTTAAGAATGGTTTAGAGTTAACGTATAATGTAAACCAGTTCGAACATGAGGGGAAAAATGTCTATGACATTGCTTACGGAAATCTATTCGTTTGTTTAGCAGATAATATTGATGTTTCGATGGCACAAATAATTGTTGAGAAACGCAATGAATATGGTACTGATACGAGCTCAGTAGTATTGAAAGATGCAGGGTTTAAGAGTGATGCAGATAAATTGAATGTAATCGAACTATTAAAGGATAGTGGTTATCCAGAAGAGAATATATTAACGATATAAGAGGTGTTTAAATGAAGATTCAATTTGATGAACTGAATTATCAGCAAGATGCAATTAATTCAGTGTTACATGTTTTTGAAGGTCATGAAATCAATCAATCTTTATTCACAATTTCCGATAAGAGAACCCAAGGTAGTTTTTTTGGCGAGCATGGTGTAGGGAATAAAGTAATTAAAAACTACGAAAAAATGCTAAAGAACGTCAATCAAATTCAAATAGATAATGGTATTCCAATTTCGGATTCAATTCCTATTCCATTTCCTCAATTCAATATAGAAATGGAAACTGGTACGGGTAAAACATTTGTGTATTTAAAATCGATTCTTGAGTTAAACAAATCATATGGATTTACTAAGTTTGTGATTGTAGTACCTTCAGTTGCAATCAAAGAAGGTGTTATGAAAACGATTGAAATGACTAAAGATTACTTTAAAACACAAATGAATAGTGTGATTTATAACTCATTTATGTATAACAGTTCAAAGCTTGATGAAGTACGTAACTTTGCTGAGAGCAATAACATTGAGATTATGGTTATTAATATTCAAGCTTTTTCTAAAGGTAAGAAGAATAACGATAATATGAATATCATTTATCGTGATGATATGGATAAATTAAATGGTATTAGACCGATAGATCTAATTGCAGAAACAAATCCTATTATTATCATTGATGAGCCTCAAAGTGTAGATAACACTGAAAATGCTAAGAAAGCTATTGAAGCATTAAATCCATCTGTTTCATTTAGATATTCTGCAACGCATAAAAATACTGAATATCCTTTGCTATATCGATTGGGCCCTGTAGAAGCATACCAACACGAATTAGTAAAACAAATAGAAGTTGCTGGTATAAAAAATGATGTAGATGGTAATGAAGCATATATTAAATTATTAAATGTTAAATCAAATAAAACAACTATAACAGCATCTGTTGAAATGTATGTTAGTTCTAAAGGAAATATCGACAAAAAAGAAATAAAACTAAAGCAAGGTGATGATTTATATCTTAAATCTAAGCGGATTTCTACATATGAAAAAGTAGGTTTTGTACAAGAAATTTCTGCTGAGCCTGGTAATGAGTATATTGAATTTTCAGGAGAGCCGTCAATCATACGTTTAAGTCAATCAAACGAAAACGATAGACAAATAAAAAGAGGTCAAATTCGTAAAACGATAGAAGAGCATTTAGATAAAGAATTAAAATTAAATTCACAAGGTATCAAAGTATTGAGTTTATTCTTTATTGATAAGGTTGAAAAGTATCGATCATATGATGAGAATAAAAACATGGTCAAAGAAGAATATGCACAAATATTTGAAGCTGAATACAATAAGTTAATCAAAAAAGAGAAGTATAAATCACTAATCGATAGACACATACCGGCTGAAGAAGTACATGATGGATATTTTTCTGTAGATGGCAAAGGTATTCCTAAAAATACAAAAGGTGATACTGCAGCAGATGAGAGTACATATAAAATCATCATGAAAGATAAAGAACAACTTTTAACAATGTATAACGCAGAAAAGGGAAAAACTGATAAGGCAAATAAACTACGCTTTATTTTCTCTCATTCTGCGCTAAAAGAAGGATGGGACAATCCAAACGTCTTTCAAATTTGTACTTTAATAGAAACAAAAGATACCATTACAAAACGTCAAAAAATTGGACGTGGTTTACGTATTGCTGTTAATCAAGAGGGGCAACGTGTGCCTGGTTTTGAAACGAATACATTAACTGTTATGGCTAATGAAAGTTATGAAGACTTTGCTAATGGTTTGCAGAGAGAATACGAAGAAGAAGGAATGAAATTTGGAATATTTGAAGAAAATAGTTTTAGTTCAATTGTAATTGGAACAAATGATTTAGGAGAAAAGATTCCGCTTGGAACTGCTAAATCGAAGATTCTTATTAAATTCATGAAAGAAAATAAATATATTGATAGTAAGGGAAAAGGAAGTTTAAAATTAGCTGAAGCAATTGAGAAAGATGAACTTGAATTACCTGAAGAGATTTTAAATATCAATGAAAAAATGAAAGATTCAATCACAGATTTTGTGAAAAATATATTTGATACTAATAAAGTAGATATAAAAAATAAAGATGAACGAGTAAGTATTAAAGTACGTAAAGAATTACTGTCAGGTCCTTTCTTAGAAATTTGGGATAAAATAAAATACAAAACTAAGTATGTTATTTCATTTGATAGTGATGCATTTATTCACACCGCTTCAGCAAAATTAAGAGAAGAATTGTCAGTAAAAATTGCAAAATTAGAATATCAAAAAGTAAATATTGTAACTGATCAATCAGGTGTAAGAACAATTAATGAAACATCTACAGGATTTGAAGCATCTGAGGAAGAATACACAGAAGCTCCTGATATTATTAGTTATTTACAGAATGAGACAAAACTTACTAGGAAAACATTAATTAGAATATTATCTAATAGTGAAACTTTAAGAGATTTTAGACGTAATCCACAAATGTACATGATGGAAACCGCTAGAATTATTAATTCGGCAAAGAAGAATGCAATTGTAGATGGTGTTAAATATGAGAGAAATAATGAAGAATATGAACAAACTCTATTTCTAACTGATGAACTTTCAAGTTATACAACAAATGCTTTAAAAGTAAACGACAATCGTTCTCTATATGATCATATTATCTATGATTCCACAGTCGAAAAAGAGTTTGCAATTGAATGTGAGAAAGATGGGAACGTTAAGTTCTATATAAAATTACCGTCTTGGTTTAAAGTGAAAACGCCACTAGGACCATACAATCCTGACTGGGCTGTACTTTTAGAGAAATTCGGTAAGGAAAAGCTATATTTTATTGTAGAAACTAAAGGAAGTATAGCAAGTGAAGATTTGAGACCAACTGAATTATCTAAAATAAAATGTGGTAAAAAACACTTTGATGCGATTGATACAGGAATAGATTTTGTGAAAGAAACGAGCTTAAAAAATATTTATTAAAAATATTTTATTTATAAAGTAACAATAAAATTTTTACCAGCACATTTTGATTAGATTTTCCCTCTTACTCTGTGCTGGTATTTTAATATAATAATTTATAGATACTAAGGTATACAAGGACGGGATAATTGTGAATTTAAATGTTTATTTAAAATCTTTCTATCAAACTATAACCTTCAACAGAAGATGTTTGTGTAGTTCTGATAATGACCTATTATGTAAACTATATAAGGAGTTAATTTGATTAACATTATTTCTTAAATGGGAAGGGAATATGAAAAATGACAAATACACAATGGGTTATACCTTGTAATGTTCAATACTATGATGTTATAGGTGCTTTTAATGAATTTAACGTTATAGATTGGAAACAAAGTAAAAATTTAAGTAAAGCTAAAACTGGGGATATTGTATATATCTACATTTCTGCACCTGTAAAAAGCATAAAATACCAGTGCTTAATAAAAGAAGTGAATAAACCGAAAGCAACTATAGATGACAGTGAATTTGTGATCAAAGGGGAAAACTATACAAATTACGGGAATTATATGGAATTAGAATTATTAAATGAACTTAACGATGAAAAACTGGACTTTAACTTTTTACAAGAAAATGGATTAAACGGGAATATACAAGGTCCCTTTTCTTTAAAAGACAATTTAGAAAAATATGTACAAGATATTTCAAAAAATAAAAAAACTAAATCAAATCCAGAACTAGAAAATATTGAGTATATTGAAGGAAAACCTTACATTCAATACGGAACGAAATATGAGAGAAACCAAGCACTAAGAAAAAAAGCCATAGAAATACATGGTACTAGTTGTAAAGTTTGTGGTTTCAATTTTAAATCTAAATATGGAGAATTAGGCTCAGGGTTTATTGAAATACATCATATAAAACCTATGTTTTCTATAAAACAAGAAGTTAGTAAAAACCCAGAATCTGATTTAATTCCACTTTGCTCAAACTGTCATAAAATGATTCATAGAAATCCTAAACAGCCCTTATCTATTGAGGAATTGCGCGTAATAGTTAACAAAAATAAGGAGTAAAATGATGAATTATGAAGATAAATACCAACACTATATAAACTTACTTAATATGTCTTATGATGAAGTTATTATATTACTTAATAAACAGTATGGAGAAGTTACAGATAACTATTATAAAGAGAAATCTTATAATAAATTCTTAAATGGAGAAATAAAGTCTATTAGTAAAGGTAAGTTTTCAAAGACAAAGGAAGGACTATATTGCCATCATGTATTTGAAAATAAATACGATAATCTTTCAAATGCTAATTTTATTAGTCATTATAAATACCCTTTCGATTACCAGAAGAAAGAAAATCTAGTTTACAGCGATTTATTTGAACATTTGATATTACACACTCTAATCGCGAAAGAATCTAATGGAATTCATGGATTAGCAGGGTATTTTGCTTTTATATTACCTAATGTTGAGGAATGGTATATAAATGAAATCGATCCTGGATTAGAGTGGCAAAAAAACTGTAAAGAAAAGGCGTATTTATCAAAAGAATATGTCCAAAAAATATTATTAGAAATAGATAATAAGATAAATATCACTGATATGTATAAGTTATATAAAAAAGAATTATACGAAAAAAGATAATATGATTAACGAAATGATTTTAAACGATCAATAACAATTTTTGCATTAGGGAAAAAAGCTTTAACAACACTTATATATGGAGAATATAAGTTCATTGAAATCGTCTTTACTGCAGCTCGTGCTTCTTTAGAATAGCGATGGAAATACCGAATTAACGACTGCTGTTTTCGATCCTCTATAATGTTTCCTGCTTTCAAGTATATTGTGGTAATTTACTTTATTTTAGGATTTCATGGCCTTTTTGTATACCCAAAAAAACCGTGAGAGTATTATCCTCTTACGGTTTTTTCGGCACTTTAACTTGATGAAAATAATAATTCATCTAAATCAAATATCTCAATATATTTATGCGTATGTTGTTTAATTAAACCTTTTTCTTCCAATGCTGAAAACTTTCGACTTATTGTTTCAGGAGTTGTACCCAAATAAGAAGCTAGATCCTTCTTTGACATTGGTAAGGTCACATAAGTATGATTTTCTTCATTCTCAACGTATTCTGATAGAAAATCAATAATACGAGACTCTACTTGCTCCATACCAACCTGCATCGTTTGCTTTTCTGATACCTGTAAACGTTTCGTAACGTCTGATAGGATTCTTCTTATAATTTCTGGGTAAGCATCTAAATAGTCATTCATATCTTTTTTATGAATTCTACATATACTTACTTCTGATATTGCTTCAGCATAATTAGAATGGTAACTTTCAGTTTGAAAAATAGCCACTTCTCCCATAAAATCACCAGGATTTAGTATGCGTACAGTTTGTTCACGACCGGATTCATTTAAGTTATAAATACGTACACGCCCATTATTTACGATATATAGTGTGTCATCTTTATCACCACTTCCAAATAACAACGCATTCTTTTCATAATGTACTTCATGCGCTGATTGTGCAATTAAACTCATTTGTTCTTCATTTAGGTGGTTAAAAATCGGAACTAAACGTATACAATCTACATGACTATGGTGATGATGGTGTGCCATACAACTTTCCTCCTAATTAATCATTATCTATATAATCATCGTCTTCTAGCGCATCCTTGTTAACAAAGGCTTGAAGTTGCCAAATATTTACATCTAAATAATCTTTATAACTAATTAGTAAATCCTCTAACGCATCATCTGCTTCTTCTTGGGCTAAACGCATTGCACGAATGGTAAATTCACGGTTAGATCTAAAATCCTCTGCTAACTGTAAGACCATTTCTTCAGCAGAATAATATTTTTCAGACAGATCTTCAGAAATCGTTGTAAATTTTTGGAATTCGGTAGTTGTTGATGCTGGCTTAAATCCTGAAGCTAGTAAACGTTCTGCAATTTTATCAAACCATGTTTCATTTTCATTATATAGTTTTTCAAATACCTCATGCAACGAATAAAAATTTGTGCCTTTTACATACCAATGATATTGGTGTAATTTTACATGCAAGGTATGAATATTAGCCAGTACATGATCTGTAACAGCTGCTGCATTAATCTTAGTATGATGAATGTGTTCTTTATAGGCTTGTTCAGCAGCTAATTTTTCTTGTCTTTCATTTACTGTTGTCATTTTATACACCTTCCTTTACTTTTGAACTAATAACGGAATATCCTAAGTTTTCAATAGCTTTTTCAATTGTATTCAAATTGACTTGTTCTTCATCAAAATCCACTTTTACCTTACTTGCATTGAACAGCACTTTTACAGAATCTTTTTCTACACCAGCAGTCTGTTTTAAACCACTTTCAATTTTTTGTAAACATGATGGACAAGTTAATGTTTCTAATTTTAATGTTGCTTTAGTCATATCTATCACTCCTTTAAATAAATTATATAAGGTATTTTTTTTAAAATAATTGACACGGATCAATTATCTTAATTGATAACTTCTTAATCTCATTGCATTTAAAATAACGACCAAAATACTTGCCTCATGAACTAACATACCAATTGACATAGACATCCATTCACTAAATATTAAACTACCCAATAGTATTATCACCACACCAACAGCAATGAGAATATTTTGTTGCATATTCGCGTATGTTCCTTTAGCTAAACCTAAAGCATGGGGGAGACGATTAAAATTGGAATTCATTAGAACAATATCTGAACTTTCAATAGCCACATCTGTCCCATTTCCCATAGCTATCCCTACTTCTGCAATAGCTAGAGAAGGGCTATCATTCACACCATCACCAATAAAAGCAACAATTTCACCAGTAGACTGTCTTTCTTTTAAAAATGCTTGCTTCTCCTCTGGTAGCATATCGCCATGGGCCTCGGTTAATCCTAGCTCCTTTTTAACTAAATTAACTGTACCTTGATTATCCCCTGATAATACAATGAGATTTTTAACACCAAGTGATTTTAATTTTTGTAGGTCTTGTTTAACGCTTGGTCGAACTTGGTCACGGATTTCCATTAAAATGATTAACTGACGATCAACTGCCGTTAATACAATTGAACTACCGGCTCTTTCTAATTTATCTAATTCTTTAAGAACATCATTAGATAGTGGAATACTTTCTTGTTCCATTAAGGTTTTATTCCCTACTGCAACAATGTGTCCGTCAACGTGAGCAATTATACCCCCACCTTTTATAACCTGTGTACTCTCTACAGGTCTTAGTTTATATTGCGCTAATTTATTTGTAATAGCGACAGCTAAGGGATGGTCAGATTCCCTTTCAATCGAGTATAATAAAGATAAATCCTCCTCTTGATTATTTCCATAGTAAACGAATTCGCTAACTTCAGGCTTTCCTTCAGTTAAGGTACCTGTTTTATCAAATAGGACTGTATCTACATTCGCAAAATGACTAATCACTTCAGAACCTTTAAACAAAATACCATTCTTTGCACCATTTCCTATACCCGCGACATTTGAAACAGGTACACCAATGACCAAGGCCCCTGGGCAACCAAGTACTAATACAGTAACTGCAAGTGCTGTATCTTTAGTTAATACCCAAACTAATAGCCCAATGATAAGTACTACAGGTGTATACCAACGAGAGAACTGGTCAATAAATCGTTCAGCTTCCGATTTAGAATCTTGTGCTTCTTCTACTAACTCAATAATTCGACCAAATGTAGAATCTTCCCCAATTCTATCAGCAACTATTTGAATAGTCCCATTATCCATAATGGTACCGGCAAATACTTCATCACCTTTCTCTTTCTTTAGAGGTAAAGATTCACCGGTGATATTAGCCTCATTTACATGTCCTTTTCCAGTAGTTACCCTACCATCTACTGGAATCTTAGCCCCAGTTTTTACTATGAGAATATCTCCTTCCTCTACTTCATCAATATCTACTTCTTCAAATTGTCCGTCGTACAATTGCTTAAAAGCAGTCTCTGGAGCCATTTCCGTCAACTCTTTAATAGCAGACCGTGTTTGCTTAAGTGTACGCTGTTCTAAATATGATCCAAATAAAAATAAGAAAGTAACAATAGCTGACTCTTCGTAATTTTGAATAAAGAAAGCACCAATAACCGCTATAGTTACTAAAACATCAATACTCACTACTTTTACTTTCATAGCCTGATAAGCCTGTATTGCGATTGGTATAACACCCAATATAGAAGCAATTATAAAAGCGCTATTAAAGATAACCATATTGCTAAAGATAAAATGTGCAATAAAACCTATAATAATAAGTAAACCACTAATAACAGTAATATGATTTTTATGTTTCAAAATAGTCTGTTGCATATAAACCTCTCCTACACTTTAGTTTAACCATAGTGTATTCGTTTTTAAGAAATATAAACTTGACCTATATCAATCTTATCTAATAAATATAGCGAATAATATTTAGGCTTAAACAGATAGATATATATATAAATAACTAGGACATATACTCATGACCTAATTATTTTTATTATTGACTATTTACTCTTTCATATAATTTTTGTTAGCATTTAATTCCTTTTTATAGCTCAAATGCTCATTCATCTTAAGCTTATTCTCTAAACGGCTAGCAGTCGCAATGCTAGCCGTTTTCTTTTTATTATTGTTTTTAACTTGTACTTTCTAATTCTTGAGGGATTAATATAATTGTAAACCCCTTTTCAAAACATTCTGAACTATCACTAATTAAAGTAAGTAAATATTCATTATCTTTTTTCTCAATAGTATATTTCATAACTACTTCTTCTGATTTATTTCCAGTATAACTAGGTTTATTAAGTGTAAATGTTATTTCTGTTTCTTCTTCATTTAATGTATATTGATAAGCTGTTGTTATTGATAAAATATTAGAAGAAGAAAATATAACGGTGTCATCAGCGAAATCTGCTTCAGCTGAATTACCATTACTTTGGACAATATTCCAATTATTTTCTTGTAAATCTTCGTTTTTGAGACTAGAATTTTATGCCCTACTTACTTCTTTTATTTTCATTCAAATATTTGCTTGCATGATGAGTCGAAAATGGTTATAATATATTCAAATAAATATTTGAATGAAGATGGGATGATAATATGAAAAAGAAAGATACTTGTGAAATTTTTTGTTATGACGAAGAAAAGGTTAATCGAATACAAGGGGATTTACAAACAGTTGATATTTCTGGTGTTAGCCAAATGTTAAAGGCTATTGCCGATGAAAATAGAGCAAAAATTACTTACGCTCTGTGTCAGGATGAAGAGTTGTGTGTTTGTGATATAGCAAATATCTTAGGTGTTACGATAGCAAATGCATCTCATCATTTACGTACGCTTTATAAGCAAGGGGTGGTCAACTTTAGAAAAGAAGGAAAACTAGCTTTCTATTCTTTAGATGATGAACATATCAGGCAGATAATAATGATCGCCCTAGCACATAAGAAAGAAGTGAAGGTCAATGTCTGAACAAAAGGTTAAACTAATGGAAGAAGAAATGAACGTCTATCGGGTCCAAGGATTTTCATGTGCAAATTGTGCAGGAAAGTTTGAGAAAAATGTTAAAAAGATTCCAGGCGTTCAGGACGCAAAAGTAAATTTTGGAGCTTCAAAAATTGATGTCTTCGGCAGTGCAACTGTTGAAGAACTAGAAAAGGCTGGTGCTTTTGAAAATCTTAAAGTGGCACCAGAGAAACCTAAAAGACGGGTAGAACCTGTGGTAATTAAAGATAAAAACGTTTACCGTGTGGAAGGATTTTCCTGCGCAAATTGTGCGGGGAAGTTTGAAAAAAATGTAAAACAAATAGCTGGAGTTGAGGATGCAAAAGTAAACTTTGGCGCTTCTAAAATTGATGTATATGGAAATGCATCGGTTGAAGAACTTGAAAAAGCAGGTGCTTTTGAGAATCTAAAAGTATCTCCTGAAAAACTAGCGAATCAAACGATACAAAGGGTTAAAGATGACACTAAGGCTCATAAAGAAGAGAAAACACCATTTTATAAAAAACATAGTACATTGCTGTTTGCCACACTACTAATTGCTTTTGGTTACCTTTCTCACTTTGTAAATGGAGAAGATAACCTCGTAACTTCCATGTTATTTGTAGGTTCTATTGTAATTGGAGGATATTCATTATTTAAAGTCGGTTTTCAAAATTTGATACGCTTTGATTTCGACATGAAAACCCTGATGACCGTTGCCGTTATTGGAGCTGCCATTATTGGTGAATGGGCAGAGGCATCTATTGTTGTTATTCTTTTTGCAATCAGTGAAGCACTTGAACGCTTCTCTATGGACAGAGCAAGACAATCCATACGTTCATTGATGGATATCGCCCCAAAAGAAGCACTAGTTAGACGAAATGGTCAGGAAATAATAATCCATGTGGACGATATCGCTGTGGGTGATATCATGATTGTCAAACCAGGGGAGAAAATTGCCATGGATGGAATCATTGTGAATGGCTTGTCGGCTGTCAATCAGGCAGCTATAACAGGAGAATCTGTTCCCGTCTCCAAAGCGGTAGATGACGAAGTATTTGCAGGTACGCTTAACGAAGAGGGACTAATTGAAGTAAAAATCACCAAATACGTAGAAGATACAACCATTGCCAAGATTATTCATCTTGTTGAAGAAGCACAAGGGGAGCGTGCTCCAGCCCAAGCATTCGTTGATAAATTTGCGAAATACTACACTCCGATCATTATGGTTATTGCAGCCTTGGTTGCAGTCGTTCCACCCCTATTCTTTGGTGGCAGTTGGGATACATGGGTTTATCAAGGATTAGCAGTTCTTGTAGTTGGATGTCCTTGTGCATTAGTTATTTCTACTCCAATCTCGATTGTCTCGGCAATTGGAAATGCAGCGAAAAAAGGTGTGTTGGTTAAAGGTGGTGTCTATCTCGAGAAATTAGGAGCCATTAAGGCAGTCGCATTTGATAAAACAGGAACACTGACAAAAGGTGTACCAGTGGTAACAGATTTTGAAGTATTAAATGACCAAGTGGAAGAAAAAGAGCTATTCTCTACCATTACAGCTTTAGAATATCGTTCACAACATCCACTTGCTTCAGCAATAATGAAAAAGGCAGAGCAAGATAATATCCCTTATTCTAATGTACAAGTGGAAGAATTCACTTCGATTACTGGGCGAGGTATAAAAGGGATTGTAAACGGAACTACTTACTATATTGGAAGCCCAAAACTTTTCAAGGAATTAAATGTTTCCGATTTTAGCCTTGGGTTTGAAAACAATGTGAAAATCCTACAAAACCAAGGAAAAACAGCCATGATTATTGGAACGGAAAAAACAATTCTCGGCGTAATTGCCGTTGCAGATGAGGTTCGTGAAACAAGTAAAAATGTGATTCAAAAACTTCATCAGTTAGGTATCAAGCAAACAATTATGCTGACAGGTGATAATCAAGGTACTGCAAATGCAATCGGTACACATGTAGGCGTTTCTGATATTCAGTCTGAATTGATGCCACAGGATAAATTAGATTATATTAAAAAAATGCAATCGGAGTATGATAATGTAGCTATGATTGGCGATGGCGTTAATGATGCTCCAGCACTTGCTACATCTACTGTTGGAATTGCAATGGGCGGTGCTGGAACGGATACTGCAATTGAAACAGCTGATATTGCATTAATGGGAGATGATTTAAGTAAGCTTCCATTTGCAGTAAGACTCAGTCGAAAAACTTTAAATATCATTAAAGCTAACATCACTTTTGCTATCGGAATTAAAATAATTGCCTTACTATTAGTTATCCCGGGATGGTTAACCCTTTGGATAGCGATTCTTTCCGATATGGGAGCTACTATTTTGGTAGCATTAAATAGTTTACGACTGATGAGAGTGAAGGATAAATAGGTAGAAAACAGAATAGTAAGGTCACGCTGTGCGCAATTCAAGGGGGGCTTTTCAATTTGAAGAAAAGTCCTACCCCTAAAATATTGGAGATGGAAAAATGATCGCAACGATACTTACAGCAGCTGCGGTATATGTAGCAACAGGAATTGATTATCTCGTTATATTAATTCTTTTGTTTTCGCAAGTAAAAAAAGGTCAGGTGAAACATATTTGGATAGGACAATATATAGGGACTGCAATTGTTATAGGAGCAAGTCTTTTAGTTGCACAGGGGGTTGTAAATTTAATTCCTCAGCAATGGGTTATCGGACTATTTGGACTTTGACAACATCTATTCTTTTTTTACTCATTATGGATAACCTCTATACTTTCTATTAAGTCAGGGTGAACGATGGATGTGATAGAATCATCATTCATATAAATGGAATATAGTTCATCTAATTCTGAATCATTTTTTATGTTTGATGAAAAGGCGATAATGCCTTTAATAACATCGATGTGTGGTTGATGCATTAAATATTGGTATACTTCTTTCCATGTCTGATTCATTCTATTTAGTCTCCTTTAAAGGTTTAATTGTCCATGCCTTTCTAGCGTATGGATTTAATGGATGCATGATTTCATTTGTTTGAGGGTTTGTTAATATATTGATTTTCTTTTTGTGAGGTTTTAACATGTCTAATACATCATTCACTCGGTTTTCCACAAGGGGTTTCTTACCGTAGGAACCCCAAGCCAATAAAACACTATCGGCTTCTTTGACAGCTTTCATAATGTGAATATCTGTATGCTTGTCATGGCTGTTTTCGATATGTTTCAGATTAATAGGTGTCGTAATATGAGAATATAAATTCACAAAATAAATTGCACCATATTCATCCATTTCTGAAATTTTGTTCATAATTAATTGGGTTGTTAAATCTATTTGAAGCATGCCTGTCATATTCGGATACATGGTAATGATGACGATAGATTGTTTCTTGTCATCCCATGTTTTCTTTAGTAAATACCGATGTTGCTTATCATCACTAAATATAGCTTCAGTTTCTACTGAAAAATATAGCTATCCATCGGACATTCAAAAAATGGCTGTGGAACAAGTTGTTGAACAAGCAAAATTAATGGCAGGTCAGCAATAAAAATAAATTCAATGAGCGCATCCAAAGTTTGGATGCGCTCATTTTTCACTTTATAAAATTAAATTTAATTTCAATCACTCGCTGTGGCATTTCTAATACTTTCTTATACTGAAAGTATTGATAAAATTGATTTAATTCATTTTTAATCATACAGAGAATGCGTCTGTCTATATCCTTCATATGAGGATATTTTGAATTAATATCTAGAAATTCTCTAAACGCTTCTATACTAAATGTATAAGTACCTTCATCTTGATATTCTGTAAATAAGCGATATAAATGTTTAGAATATATTGATTTTAAGTTAGTGAAATCAGACATTGAAAAACAAATACTATTCTCATCAAAGTTATTTAAAAGGTATACGAAATCTGGATTTAAGGCTATAGATAACTTTTTACCTTCAAAATCAATCATAGTTTTATCATCATTAAACATACTTAATTGCTTACTTTCAAATTCACTATAAACACTGAAATTTAATGATTTTGCCTTTTTAATAGTATTTGTAAAGTCCGGTTCAAAACGCTTTTTACTACGACTTGTATAATTAGCTATTTTCTTTATTTCACTAATTTCTAATATCATACGCTCGGATCCGCAATGTTTTAACAAGCTACATATAGCAAAAAATAAATTAAGTTCTACTGCTTTAAAATCATTAAATATAACTTTATTTAAATCGCTATGATATTCTACAAACACATTTCCATTAAATTTTGTCATGAATTTTATTCCTCTCCATGTTATAAGTTAGCACTCGCCAAATTTATTAATAGTTTCCCACTTCTATATAATCATATTAATCAATTTCTCAATACTTCTCTATTGTTATTTTAAAAAAGTTTGATTTATTTAAATATCCATTTGCTTCTTGCTTTTGGATTGAGTGGATGAATAATTTCATTGGTCTGCGGATTGATTAATCTCTTCACTTTCTTTTTATGAGGTTTCAACATTTCCAACACTTCATTGACTCTAGACTCTACAGAAGCTTTTTTAGCGTAAGCACCCCAAGCTAATATAACTTCATCAGATTCTTTCACCGCTTTCATAATTTGAATGTCTGTATGCTTGTCATGGCTATTCTCTAAATGCTTTATATTTATTGGTGTCGTAATATTGGAGTATAAATTCACAAAATGGATTGAACCAAATTCATCCATTTCTACAACTTTGTTCATAATTAGTTGAGTCGTTAAATCTAATTTTTTGGTTCCTTCGAAATTTGGATAACAAGTTATAACTGAAATTATCTTTTTACCATTGTCCCATGTTTTTTTGAGTAAGTAACGATGTTGCTTATCGTCACTAAATATTGCTTCAGTTTCTAATGTACATTGTATATTCTGCATGATTGATGCCTCCTATTAATATTCTTCTGGTAGCAACATGACGTAATAAGAAAGGTCTACATCATCTTCTCGGATAATGTAGACCTTATTAATATTGATAGCTTTTGAATAATTTGCCTTATGAATTTTTACGTACTCTGGACGTTCTTGTTTATGTTTGATGTAAAGTTGGTCACTATACATATTAAATTGGAAAATATGAAAATAATCTGTGACTTGCTCTTTAGATTGTTCATGTTCTCTATATGAGACAATTTTCCATAATTGTTGCTGTAACATTGCTGGCAAGTAATTGGCAATACCACGTGTAATATAACGTTCCATGCTCATTTCTCCTTTTCTATATCTTTCATTATTGTAATAACTTCTGTAATGACTGTGACGCTTATCTGAGCTATGTGTATCCATTTATTCATTATTATGATTCTCCTTTTCAAGTAAGTGTCTTTGATCTAGTAGTGGCATAACTGTGTTATGAAGATATAAGAAGTCCATATCGTTTGTTTCATCAATATAACCAATCGCAATAAGTTGTTTTTGATAGTAGAGAATGAAAGGGTAGATATTACTTTCGTGAAGTGTATCAGAGTAGTAGGTGTAGGTTTGAAGTATTTTATTACTGAGTGGCCCAAGCCTTACATATTGGTCAGGTAAGATATGATCAGCGATTTCCTCGATAGATTCACATTCCCACTTTTCATCTTTTGGCAGTTTGAATAAGTTGGTTATATAGTGCTTGAGTTGTTGTTCTAGTGTCATCATTATGACCTCCTAATGTGTTTGATAGATGTATGCATGCGATACATCATTTTGATAATATAAGTTTGAAATAATGTTTGTTTCACTTAGAAATCCCACTGAAATACAGAAAATATCCCAATAGAAAATCATCACAATTGTTGATATGACAAGGAAATCCCATTATCCCGCTCATTTCTCGGGAAATATAGCTATATATTTATATATGATTTGAATTTGTAGATGTCAGTACGACTTACTTTTTCTTTTTATATTATCTATTTATAAATAATAATGGGATTTCGGGATTACGCTTGCGTAATCCTTATCCTACATGTATTTATCAAATCCCATTGTTATCCCGTTGGTTTATCATGATGGGATGTTCTTTCGTCATTCAATATAAGCTATAAATTGAATCATCAATGATATATATATCGAAATTTTCTATTAGTTGAGTGTTATTGGATGACGAAAGGACAATAAGTATAAATTTAACTTGTTTAAGGAAAAAATAAAGGCGAAGTGCTCCTCAGCACTTCGCCTAAAATTTATTCAAGAGAACTATTTATATTTTAATTGATTTATCATTTATAGTGCAGTAATACCACCATCTATAACAAATTCTGATCCTGTAGAATAAGAAGCATCGTCAGACCCTAAGAAACATACAAGTTTAGATACTTCTTCGGGTTGCGCAACTCTTCGCATTGGAATTGTTTTTTCGAATTCTTTAACGGCTTCTTTAACATCGTCTTGTTCTAACATTGGTGTTTTTATAACACCTGGGTGTACTGAATTAACTCGAATATTGTATGGAGACAATTCTCTAGCCGCAGCTTTTGTCATACCTCTGACCGCAAATTTTGTATCTGTATAGCCAATTGCACCACCAACAAGACCATTCATTGAAGAAATATTGATGATTGACCCTTGTTTTTGACTTTTCATAATTTTTGATACAGTTTTGATGCCTAAAAATACAGATACTTGATTAATATTTACAATCTTCATATAATCTTCTAATGATATTTGGTCAATTGTTTTATTGTATGTGATTCCTGCATTATTAACCAGTACATCAATTCGATTCCATTTGTTCATAACTTCTTGAATGACATGATTCCAATCTGTTTCTTTAGATACATCATGTTTGATAAATAAAACATCGTCTCCAAGAGAATTAGCTGTTTTTTGACCTAATTCATCATTAATATCAGTTATCACGACTTTTGCGCCTTCAGCTATCGCTTTTTTGGCATGAAGTTTTCCCATACCTTGTGCACCACCTGTAATAACGACGACTTTATCTTGTAATTTTCCCATTTTAAAACATCCTTCCTCTAAATTAATATTGTTCATAATTTTATTGTATACCTAACTCAATCAAGAAGCTAAAAAAGTCACTTATACTTATATATGAATATAGAGTGTTTGAGATAAAAATAAAGACGAAGTGCTGAGGCGCACTTCGTCGATAGGGGTATTATGGAAGAGTTGTTTAGTGATTTCATGATTGAGTTTTAATGTGACATAGAATTGCTTTTTACGATGTTCGTCTTTACGAATATCTATTCGGTCAATGACTGTGAGATATAACGCTTTGAGTTGTGATTTATCCATGGATTCTACGTTTTGAAATATGCGACGTAAAACAGCGGATAGTTGTTTCGTATTATATGATGTTTTCTCTTGATTTTGTTGTTGCTTCAGTTGATTAATTTGATTCGTAATGTCATTGAGTTGTGTTTCATATTTATGGATTGTTTCTTTGAGTATTGTTGTTAAGTCTGGATTATCTTCGATTGTTTTAATCAAGTTGTCTAGTTTCGCATGGATTTCATCGTATTGTTGTTGTTTATAAGCGATATCATGGTTCAATGCACCGATATCGACTTTATTCTCCTGATTAACACGTTCTAAGACTTGGTTAATGACTTTATCACTTTTGACAATTTCGAGTATTTGATCCATGACGTATTTTTCAATCACATCAGCTCTAACGCTATTCGCAGAACATACTTTTGAGCCTTTGTTTCGAAAGTTACTACAAGAATAATAGCGAATACGTTTCTTGGTACCATCTTTCAATGTGTTCGTTGTGTTACTAGCTGCCATTGGTGCACCACATTGTGGGCAGTGAATAATACCTGTTAATAGGTTGGTTCCTTTTCCATGAACTTGGGGTTTTTGACTGACCTGTTTTTTGCGTGATTGGACTTTATCCCATAATTCTTGACTAATAATAGGAGGGTGTTTACCATCAGCTATAATAGGTTTATCATTCAGTCCTTTACGACGCTTTTCATTCCAATCTTTGTACTTCGCAAATTGAATTTTACCAATGTAGAATGGATTGACTAAGATATAGGTTATTGAATTGATGCTAAAAGGATTACCTTTTTTAGTAACATATCCTTTGTGATTGAGGGCATTGGCAATTTTACGATAACCATGTCCTTTGGCATAAGATTCGAATATATATTTCACGATATTCGCTTCATGTTGATTAATCATCAGTTCGTGTTTATTATCAGGTGTTTTGTCATATCCTAGAGGCAAATTCCCTTGATAGTAGCCTTCTTGTGCACGTCTAGTTTGGCCCATGAATACGTTCTCGACAATGTTATTGCGTTCAAATTCAGAGAAGCTTGCGAGTATTTGTAGCATCAGTTTACCACTACTTGTATTAACTTCCATACGTTCAGATAAGCTGAAGAATTCGACATTTTGACGATGAAGGTCTTCAACAATTTTGAGTAAGTCAGATGTATTACGTGCGAGTCGATTTGTTTTATATACCATGACACAATCGATGAGACCTTCATTTGCATCATGTAACATACGTTGAAGTTCAGGACGGTTCATAGATTTTCCTGATATACCACGATCGGCGTATATATCTTTGACCTCGAAATGATGAAAGTTACAATATTCTTTGATTTGATTGATTTGTCCGTCGATACTATAACCTTCTGCACTTTGCATTTCTGTTGATACACGTACATAAATACCAACACGTTTTTGTTTGAGTTGTTGCATGATTTTTTCATCCTTTCTGATTAAGCAATCGATGATTGTACCGCTTGATTAACAATGTTTAGTGGCTCATCTTTTAAATAGATGCCGCTTAGTTCTTTATTTTTAGTAATATGAATGACATCAATAAAGGGATATAACATGTTTAACGTGAAACTTTTCTGTATAACCTTTTGTAGTGATGCTTTTATCCGAATATCACTTATTGGTTGTATAGGTTTATGCTGCAGGTTTATCGATTGAGATTGTTCTCTGAATGTTTCTACATCAATTGTTCCTTGTGCTAATTTTTCAATGAGCTTTTCATGAGTTAATGTGTTATTAGTATTATGCATATTTTGTTTTTTGAGCTTTTTCTCAATAGCATGCTTGATTTTCGAATAGAGTTGTTGGTCTCGAAAGAAATTTTGGCAAGTTTCTAAGACCTGTTTTTCCAGATTTTTAGCGTTTATGCCTTTGAAGTCACATGCAAAACGTGATGCATTCATGTTTTTAGGACAGACATAATAACGTAATGAATGATTGGTTTTTCTAATGGTTATATTGGTAAGGGTTGAACCACAACACGGACATTTAATTTTTTGTTTGAGTTGATTAGATGATGGAGTCCGCTTGGTATGTTTTTGTGACCGTATTGCTTGAGCATTTTTATACATTGATTTACTGATAATAGATGGGAACATATTATCAAAAGTACCGTATTTGTTATTCACACGTCCACAGTAATTAGGGTTCATAATAATGTTACGTACTTGATAGGGTTTTCGGTTGATTAGCTTAGTATCTTCTTCTAGGTATTGCGCAATTTTTTTATAACCGTAACCTTGTAGGTAGTAATGGAATATTGCCTTAACTGTTGGTGCTTCATTTTGATTAATTGTGAATGTACCAGTGCGATAGGTATAACCAAATGGTGCATGTGTCGTGATGAGTTTACCTTGTCTAGCTTTTTCTTTAAGGCCATTCTTGGCTTGTTCACCAATATTATCAGACTCTAATTCTGCGAGACTTATGAATATATTAAGTTTTAGGCGATCAAATGCTTTATCCATATCAAAATAGCCATCATGAACACTTAGAATATGAACATGATATTTTTGACAGAGTTTCATAAGTTTTAATGCATTTTTCAAATTACGATGTAGTCGATTCAAGCGATAACAACATAATACGTCACATTGTCTTTGTTGAATGCGTTCGATGACTTGTTGATAACCTGTTCGATTATCCGTTCTGCCTGATTGCTTATCACTATAAAAGGTGATGTGTTGGACATTGTATTTTTTAGCGAGTGTTTGGATAGTTTGTTTCTGTGCTCCTAGGGATTGTTGCTTAGTTGTACTTTGGCGTAAATAACCAATAGCTTGTTTCATCGAGTTTCCTCCTTTCATCATGATAATATATATTTATGAACGAATTTATAGATGAGCCCAACACCAGTCAGGTGTTGGGCGATATGATTAGTCATCAGTGCGATTGATTTCTTCAATCACTAAATCAGCGAGTAATGTGATGAATTCGTCCATATGAATAAACCTCCAAATATTTAATTTATAATTCTAAATCATCATTAGCTTCTATTTCTCTGGCTTTTTTAACAAATTCATTCAGCAAATCTGGATTTGTATTACCGTCAAATTGTGGTGGTGTAAAAGGTTCAACATGAGCGTTTAAGCCTAAAATAGGTGCAAGTTCTTTATCCAATTTAAGATGGTAGAATACAATCGTTTTGGACTTACCATGGGAATCTTTGATACTGCGTTTGGTTGTCTTTCTGTTAGGATCAGATTGAATATGTCCTTTATCACGCAGCGCATCGATAACGTTATTCACATCTTGATATTGGTTTTCTTCCAACATACGTTTAAAGACATCTTTAAGGATTTTGACTTGAATACAATTATCCTTTAATTCAATAAGTCCATAATTTTCTACCATGGTTGATAATCTATTATCATCAGAAAATTTCCCTCTATTCTGTGCGACAAATTGCGTAATCGTTTCGAGCGCTTTATCAGCAAGAGACCGCTCACTTACAGAATCTGAATGGTAATTGAGTAAGTAATTTCTAATCGCATCCAAATCTATGGGCGTCGCAATAACACGTTCGAATATACGAGCAGATGTCGTAATCGCTGCATAGCGTTTGAACATACGAATACCTGTATGACTCGTTTCATTTTTTAATTGTTTTTTGAACCAATCATGTTCCGCGTGAAACCATTTAATTACTTCACCTTCACGATTTAAAAGATATTCTGCTACTAATGGCATGACATGCCCATAATTGACGGATGTAGCCTTTTTAATCGCATCTGCATTGTCAGCACTCGTCGTAAATGCTTCTGATATTTCAATGGTACGAACATTTAATCCATCATTACGCGCACTATTATTTAAAACACTGTGTTCTGCCGTACTTATCACTGAGGTCCCCCAATTTTTGAGGGCTTTGACATTACCATCTATATTAGATCGTTGTCGGCCTTGTCCTTCTGCCAGACTGTATAACAACCCAGTAGTGTCTTTGAAGGTTGCAGCCGATAATTCGTCCAATACGATAGGCAAACCATAATTGTTACTTAAATATCCTTCAAGCGCGTTTCTAGTACCATTCCAAGACCTAAAAAGCGTATTACTACCTTTAGTAGGATTACCGGCTATTGAAACTGCTAAAGCGGCTGCAGTCGATTTACCTGTGCTTGAATTTCCCATAAATGAGAAGATGGTTCCCGCAAACTCGACCTCATGTCTTGTTTTTAGGAATGCAGTAACTAATGAAGAAGCAGCAAATACTACTGCAAGTTCTAGTAGTAAGTTCCCTTTAACTTGTTTTAAGTACATCTCCCACCAGCCTTTGAAAGTACCTTTTGGTTGTAAATCATAGTGTGTTTCACAAATGATTTCATTAGCTTGAGATTGCTCTATTTCTTTTGAAAAGTATGGTTTATCCAATGAAATGACCATACCTTCATCATCTGACTGTAATACACCTACGCCGGTATATAATTTAGATAATGGAAGTGACTGGCGCATCGATTGTAACGCATAGCTTAATGATTTAATGTACCGTTCATTGATATTGAAGCCGTACTTAATCAATCCAGGTAGCTTGAAAGATGTTAAGATATCTGATGCTTCAATACGTTCAATATTTTTTCCATCTGTAATAATTAACTTCTCAACCCCTGTAGATGGGTCGAGAAATTTATTTTCAATAATGATGGGACTAGACAATTGAATGATTTTTTCTACATCATTGTTACTTTTAGGTGGAATCACTTCATAAAAGCCATTTGAATTTAAAAAATATGGATATTGCTTGAATATGTTGTTACTCATAATTAATCTCTCCTTTGCTATATAAGCATTAAATTTGTGTTGCTAAATACATATTAAAGGAGAATTAAACGCAAAAAAGGAGGTCGTCCATAAACAAAAAAAATGGACGACCTCCTTTGGTAGTGCTATTCAAATTTTAAATTGTCCAAGGTTTCCCTTAGAGCTTTTGCGATAGACCAACTAGATAAATCATTGACTTGTTTACTGACGGTTTCGTCTTTAATTTGAGTAGATTTTATTTCTTCAAATAACTGGAAAGCGTTCGTTAATTCGGTAAAGTTTATTTTTGAAAGTGGCTCAATATCTTTATTAAATGAATATTTATCTAATAAAAGATGAATTCGATACAAGTCATTTAAGAAGCTCTCTACTTGATTTGGACTTATGCCATCATCAACATAGGATTGGCGATTAGTATAAAATAGGTTAGAAAATTTAGACAATGATAAATAAAAGTCTTTATAAATATAGAGAAACTTATCGTTTGATATTAATGGATCGGGGCTATTTATTATATTATCTATGCGTGATTCAAAATTTTGTAAATCAAAAGTGTTGTTTTTATATTGATTTATAGTATTAATAATTCTTTGATAGTTAGAAAATAAGTCGTTTTCAATACGGAGAAAGTATCCATTAACGTTGAATGGATATTTTACAATTTCTTTTTTTCTTAATTTTTCACGGATTTTTGCTTCATCATCATTTTGTATATCATAAGTTACAATTTTATGATTGATTCTTTTATTCAAACTTGGAAGGTAGAGTTTGTTTAATATATCAATAATGAAAAAATCTAATAATTTGTTATCAGTACGTTCACTATAATCATCTATACTTGGTTCGTTTGATATATATCTAGCTACTTCATGATTTACATTCGAATACTTGGAATCATCAGGTTCTACTTGGTTGTATATAATAAAATTTTCGGGATTATTTTCTTTATTATATTGATGAACTTTATATAATTGCTTGAAATTGAAGTCATTATCAAATGTCATATTATCTTCCATTAATGTTTCAAACAGTAACTCGTCAATTCTATGTGCTAATTTTCTATATAATTTTGAACTCTTATCTAAATCTAGAGAATTTGTATAATTAAAAAATGATGACAAGGCATCATTACATTTTGACTGAGTACTAAGCCATTCTAAAGTAAAAGAATAGTTTTCAGATGCGTAAATTTGCGCTTTTAATGCATCGTTTTTAATATTATCAATTGAATCGCTGATATTAGTAATATAGCTAATAAATTGACTATTATTTTTCTTTAATGCCTCCTCTCTTAAATCTATGTCATCAAATTTTTTAGCAGATGTTGGAACAGGAAAGTCCTCAATAGTATTTAGCAAAATTTTAAATAACTCTAATTCAAATAAGTTAAAGCTGTAACCGCTATTGCTTGCTGATGGATTGGATTTGTATCTAGTGATATCTAACTTATAAACTCGTTCGAGTTTATCCATACTATTCTTAAACATTTTTTCACTCAAGTTACATTCCTTCATTAAATCTTTTCCAGTAAAATATTTGTAATTTTCAAAATTCAAGGTGATTGTCCTTTCAAACTTGCTTTATTGGTTATGTTTACTTTATTTATATTATAAAGTAGAATTAATAGTAATAAAGGGAACGTTTGTTCTTGTTTTGTGTGCAAATAAGAGAGCAAATGGAAAATGAGTGATAGTTTTACTATTTTTTAAAATTCGGACTTATAGAATTGGTTTCGAAAGAGAATACTTAATTAAAAGGGGAGTCTAATGTGATGTTAAAGCATCAAATAATAAATTTAATACAAGAAAAGAGAGAAGGGTGTTACTGGGATTTTAAAGCAGAATATCATAAAGATAAAGTTGAATTATTACAAGATATAATTTGTTTGTCGAATAACTTATCAAATCAGGAAGCTTATTTGATTTTGGGAGTGGCAGATCATGGTCATATTCTTGGAATTGCAGGTGATTCAAATCGAAAAAAACCAAGAGGAATTAATATCATTTGTTAATGGAAAAAAGTTTGCTGCAGGTAGATACCCCAAGGTCTCATTAATGATATTTGAATATGAAATGGATGTCATTATAAAAAATCCTAAAGGATATGTACCATACTATCTGGAGAAAGCAGAAACCGATAAAAAAAGTAAAAAATAAAACCGTCAATGCAGGTAGCATTACGAGAGTTGAAGATAAAAATACCTCAATTATTTCTACTGGAAGTACATTGGATGCAGAGATACTATGGAAAATGAATTTGAGTTTATATTATAATAATATGAAGCAAAATTGTATGTTTTGTAAGAATAGACCGTCTAGTGGAAAGATTGATATTTTTTGAATAATAGATATTTAGTTAATAATATGAAAATATATTATAAGATATATTTAATAAAACTAATATTATTTAGAGGCGAAATATGATGAAAATACTACTGATAGAAGATAATGAAATGATTGGTAAACTAACTGAAAAGATGTTAAAAATAAAAAAATATCATGTTGATTGGTTGAAAGATGGAAATGAAGTCATAGATTATTTAAGTACGAATCAATATGATCTTTTATTGATAGATTGGATGTTACCAGGAATAAGTGGTATTGAAATAATCAAAAAAATAAGAAATAAAAATATAGACATTCCAATTATTATGCTAACTGCTAAATCGCAAACTGCTGATAAAGTAACTGGTTTAACATTCGGTGCTGATGATTATGTTACAAAGCCTTTTGAGTTTGAAGAATTAGAAGCACGAATACTAACAGTTTTGAAACGTTCTATTCCTTTGAAGTCTCAAACAAAGAAAATAGGAAATGTTACATATCACTATCAACAACGTTTATTTACAAAAGATAATGAAGTTTTAGAACTTTCACAAAAGGAACATCGATTATTAGAACTTCTTTTTTTATATGAAATTGTGTCAACAGATTTAATTATTGATAAAGTATGGAGTATTAATAATGTTGTTACGAATAATAATGTAGATGCGCTAATGAGGCTACTAAGAAAAAAATTAAATAATATGGATATTACATTTAGTATTAAGAATATACGAAATGTAGGATACAAATTGGAAGTGCTAAAATGAAAGAATACCATTTTTGGAAAGTGTTTCTACGCTACGTAATATATCTATTTCTATTGTTAATGATACTGTTTTTAGGTATTATAATAGCTTTTAGTTTAGAGGTAAATCATGAAATTGAAGAAACTTCAATAAAACAAACTACAAGTATTAAAAATGCAATAAAGAGCAACAATAAAGTGGATTCAGGACATTACTTTTTTATTACAGATAGTAAGACTATAACTGAAAATGTCACACCATTTACTCAAAAAGAACTAGAACAATATTTTGTAGATAAAGTTAAGACTTCTTTAGTGAGTAAGAGTCATAAGGGTGTATTTGACGTTAGAATATCAAAAATTTCTGAAAATAGAACATTATATAGTTTAACAAATGTTAGTGATTTTTATGAAACTAAATATTTTCTCACTAGAGAATTAACAATTGCATTTATATTTGCCTTCGTCTTAATGATTTTTATGGCTTATTACTTAGCTAAAAGACCTATTTTAGTATATCAAAAGCTTATGGAAGAACAGCGGTTGTTTGTGCAAAATGCTTCACATGAAATGAAAACACCAGTTGCCTCTGTATTGTTAGGTATACAATACCTAGACTTAGTTGATGGAAAACATTTGTCAAAAGATGGAAATGATACATTATCACAAATGAGAACAGAAATTACATATATGAAGCAGTTAGTAGAAACCATGTTAAATGATAATATTGATAATGATAAAGTTAAATCTATTGATATATCGAAAATTTTTGATGAAACGATTATAACTGTAGAAAATGTTTATCATTCTACAATAAAAAAGAGATATAAATCACCATTATTTTTCACAATTCATCCTAGACATTTAAAGCAAATGATTAATATTTTACTAGAAAATGCTTTTCATCATAATTCGGAGGAAGTTCAAGTAAGTTTAAGTGTGTTTGAAACGATAAATGGAATTCAAATAGAAGTTTATGATAACGGTAAAGGGATTAGTAAATCAGATCAGAATAAAATATTTCAGCGTTTTTACCAAGTAGATAATAACAATAAGGGGTCTGGAATAGGACTTTCACTTTTGGAAAATATTGTAAGTCAATATAATGGAACAATTGATGTGCAATCTCAATTAGAAAAAGGTACGAAATTTATTATAAAACTTTAAAATTTCAGTTTCATTTCAGTCTTATATTCTATACTTACATCATTAAGATTTAGATATTTTGAAGGAGCTGAAGAAAATGCCATTACATCCATTATTCATACATTTTCCAATTGCACTGTTATCGTTAGCAACAATTATTTCATTTATAAATTTATTTTCAAAGAAATCACGTTATTCTATTACACTAACAGTCTTACTTCTTGTAGGAATGGTATTTGGAATGATCAGTTATATACTAGGAGACAGTGGAACACAATATGCTATACGACATTTCGGAGCAAAACATGTAATGAGCTTAGTTCATCTACATGAAACCTATGCAATGCTTGCATTAATATCTTATGGTCTGGCTACAATGTTTCATTTAGTAGGTATATGGTTTGAAAAATATAAAATACTAGGTGATTTTATTACAGTGTTCCTAACAATTGTTGGATTTATCTTATTAGTTGTTACGGGACATTTAGGTGTAAGTATCCCCTATGGAAAGTAAGGAGTAGATAAAATGAAACAAACATATTTCCATCATGTGGAGCATAGTAAAGTTCAACAAAGTTCGAAACGTACATTATGGATTACATTAATCATTACTGCATTTTTTACTATAGTTGAATTTGTAGGGGGGATCTTAACAAATTCATTAGCATTGTTATCTGATTCATTTCATATGCTAAGTGATGTTGTTGCACTCGTGTTGTCTATGCTTGCTATTTATTTTGCTAAGCGTAAACCTAATTCTCGTTTTACTTATGGATATTTGCGCTTTGAAATATTAGCAGCTTTTCTTAATGGTCTAGCATTAGCAGTTATCTCTGTCTGGATTTTTTATGAAGCAATTATGCGCATTTTGTATCCTCGACAAGTTGAGAGTAATTTAATGCTAATTATTGCAACTATTGGTTTGATTGTTAACATTATTCTTACTATTATATTGATGAGATCATTAAAGAATGAAAATAATATTAATATTCAGAGTGCATTATGGCATTTTTTAGGTGATTTACTTAATTCAGTGGGAGTTATTGTTGCGGTACTATTAATTTTTTTCACAGGTATTCAACTAATCGATCCAATATTGAGTATGGTAATATCAGTAGTGATATTCCGTGGTGGTTACAAAATCATGTATAATGCATGGATGATTTTAATGGAAACAGTTCCTAAAGAACTTGAGGCCGATAAAGTCATTGAAACTATGAAATCAGTTCCTAATGTATTGGATGTTCATGAATTTCATCTTTGGGCGATTACCACGAATCATTATTCATTAAGTGCCCATGTGGTTTTAAATAGTGAGTATAGTAAAGATGCATATAAAAGTATTAATGAAATTGAAGACTTGTTAAAAGAAAAATATGGGTTGACTCATACTACACTTCAAATTGAACACTTAGTAATTAATAATCTTAACGAAAGTTATTTTGATAAGATTAAAAAGGAAGCAGAATATTAATTTAATATATTATTTTAAAGCTTATTTTCTACTATACATAGAAAATAAGCTTTAGTTTTTATAAGGTTTTCCTTATTAGTGAAATTGTTAAAAAACAAGATGCAATGAACTGACAAATTAAAATCGCTTTAAGTCGTATTCTCAAAGAATCTATAAATCACTCGTATGTACATAGCTCTTTACTATCAGTTAAAGTGTCACTTTTCGGTTCTAATATTTATTATTCATAAGGTATGCAATATATGATACAATTCATTCAAATTTATATTTGAATGAGGTGCTCTATGGTTCAGACTATTATAACTGCGGCAATACTTTATATTGCAACTGCGGTAGATTTATTAGTGATTTTATTAATATTTTTTGCTAGAGCAAATACTAGAAAAGAATATCGAGATATTTATATTGGACAATACTTAGGTTCTGTAATTTTAATATTAGTTAGTTTATTTCTAGCTTTTGTTTTGAATTATGTTCCAGAAAAATGGGTGTTGGGTTTATTAGGTTTAATACCGATTTACTTAGGTATTAAAGTTGCTATTTATGACGATTGTGAAGGCGAGAAAAGAGCTAAAAAAGAATTAGACGAAAAAGGGTTATCAAAATTAGTCGGTATTGTTGTTTTGGTTACAATTGCTAGTTGTGGTGCAGATAATATCGGGCTTTTTGTTCCTTACTTTGTGACTTTAGATATTGTTGAGTTATTGGTTACTCTTCTTGTATTTTTAATATTGATTTTTGTTTTGGTATATACAGCACAAAAATTAGCTAATATTTCAGGTGTTGGCGAAATTGTAGAGAAGTTTAGTCATTGGATAATGGCTGTTATTTACATTGGTTTAGGGTTATTTATTATTATTGAAAACAATACAATCCAAACAATAATTGGTTTTATATTTTAGATTAAGGTGTGGTTTATATGGGAAAGGCAACTATTTGTGATGTAATCTGTGTTCATGAGGATAAAGTAAATAATGCTTTGAATTTTTTAGAAGATGATAAAATCACAAAAATTACTTGGTATTTTTCAAAAAATATGTGATGAAAAGAAATTAAAAATCATATTATCTTTGATTAAGGAAAATGAGTTGTGTGTGTTTGTGATATTTCTTTGATATTAAATATGAGTGTTACTTCTACATCACATCATTTAAGACTTTTGTATAAAAATGATGTTCTTGATTTTTGGAAAGATGGCTTATTATTTTATTAAAGACGATGAAATTAAAGATTTTTTTCTGTAAAAATCAATTTTGCCCAATTTGTGTATGGCGTAAGGCGAGAAAAAATGCGCTAGGTTTATCGTTGATGATGAAATATATTAAATCTAGATAATCAAACATAATGAAGAATATATAGAAGTAATTTAGGTAGAGTTATTTTTCATTATAAATTATGCTATAATCTTATTAGATTTGGTTACTTCCCCTGATTTAATCAAATTATAAATAAGTCTCTATCATACACCTCACTAATGTGGGGTGTGTTTGTTTAACAAATGACGAAGTTCAATGATTATAGAAACATGTTTATTACTAGCGGGGTATATATTTAAAAGGATTTATGTGTTAATGTGTATGTAGACATATTAAACACAATTATGCGGCGAATCTACTCGATTATTTGAGTAGATTTTTATTTTGATTAGAGTGTCCAAAGTGATATACTTAAAATAGTTTAAACCTATATCTCCGTTTTAGATTTAAACTCATATTTGGTAATACCTTTTTCACCTCACTAATTAGTGAGGTGTTATTGTTTATAGGATAAAGATATGATATAGTAATTAGATGAAAGTGTGTTACCCTAAAACACTTAACCTCTACACAATGCCATGATGTGGAGGTTTTTTTATTGATTAATATATAAAGATGTAGTATTACTATATATAAGTACATTTTATGTACTTAATTTCATATACAATAATCCATTAACTTACCCTATCATTAAAAATGATAGGGTAAGTTTTTCAATTTTATATTGCTATATTTAGAATTGTTTGGTAGTTTGGTTATACGAGGAAGGGCTTAACATCCAATTTATCTTTCCTTGTAGTTAAATGATCTATTTCGCTTTACCACTCTAGATCTCTTCCTAATAACTAGAGTGGTTTTTGTATGAAAAAAACTTTTAAATGAATACTAGATGTTAGATTATGTACTATCATTTTTTCAATTATGTTTTAATAAAAAAGCCCCATAATGGGCTTTTTTATTCCTCTATTATTTCGTCTATATCTTCAATCTCTGTCATATCGACATTATCTTCTTCAATAATAGAATCTAGTCTTTTATGAATCTCATCTTCAGTCCAACCTGTTTCTTTAAGTGGTTTACTAATTTTCATGATTTGTTCTCCTTAGTATGATATTTCACTCGTTTTTGCCGAAATATTAAATACTTATCGTTTGAAATTCACTATGGTTTATGAATTAAAAGTCTCAAATGTCATTTCATACAAATCTTTATCATCTAAATTAACAAACTCCTCAATATTTACTCTATATGTGATACTATTTTGCCTTTTAGAGATTTGGCTAAAATATTTTATATTTATATACATGTTAGTTGTATAGCCATTATTCTTAATTGTATCTTCAAACTCTTCAAAGGCTTTTTTATTAATAGGCATTAAATAAAATTTATTACTAGGCAAAATATTTATATGTTTTTCTTGTAAAACTTCATTTTCATCTTCATCTAAATAAACTTTTATATCAATATTTTTAGCAGTCCCACCACCTAAATTTTGTAGTTTAAAAGCAGTATTTACATAGTCAGTATCAGATTCAGTTAAATTCTTCAATTTCAAACGTTGAGTTTGTTCAATAATAATCTGATCGAAAGCCAAGAATGGTATAAAAGAAATCTTGATTTGTCTTATTTGTATCATTACTGAAACGAAATATAAAATCGCCATAATAAATGTTCCAATTGAACCAATTGCTTGTAAAATATTTAACATTAAATTCCTCCTTATAATAAATTAGTTCTACTCTATCTATATAATACAAGCTATAGTTAATAATATAAAATAAATGATGTATAATTGAGTTGTTATTTTAGTAATTCAGGCTTAAAAATAAAGTTATAAATCAGAAAATCATCAATAATTATTATGATGAAGATTATCTAACTAGTTTTTCTGTAGTACATATAAAGAATTTACACAATTGTATGGTTAAAAATTAAAAGAGTTAGCCAACGAAATATAAGGAGCCCTTTATGAATAAATATATAAACATTTTTTTGGTAGCATTAAAACTTGGTTTAGTATCATTCGGTGGACCTACTGCTCATTTAGGTTATTTTTATGATGAATATGTGAAGAAAAGAAAGTGGCTTGATGAAAAAGAGTACTCTGATTTAGTAGCACTATGCCAATTTTTACCTGGTCCTGCAAGTAGCCAAGTAGGCATTGGTATTGGAACTATGAGAGGAGGAATCATAGGAGGTATTATCTCATTTATAGGATTTACTCTTCCTTCTGTAATTATGCTAATGATATTTTCAATGCTATTTACAAATAGTGATGCGAATTTCACTTGGATACAAGGTTTAAAACTAGTAGCTGTTGCTATTGTAGCTCAAGCTATTATTGGTATGGGGAAAAAATTAACAAATACTAAAACCACTATTACGTTGGCATTATTTGTACTTATATTAGCATTAGTAATAAATAATCTTTATATACAAGTTATTGCACTATTAATAACTGGTGTATATGGTCTTATCTTTCTAAGAAAAGATACAACATCTAGAAATAAAATAAAAAACAAAACATTTAACTTACCTAAAAAATTAGGTTTAGTTTCTTTATCATTATTCTTTTTACTCTTAACTATATTACCTATAGCTAGTTCAATAACCAATAATCTATGGTTAAAAATGTTTGATAGTTTTTATAGATCGGGTTCTTTAGTTTTTGGGGGAGGACATGTTGTCTTACCTTTATTGAAAAATGAGTTTGTACCATCAGGTTTAATATCACCCGATAACTTCCTAACTGGTTATGCTGCTGCTCAAGCTGTGCCCGGTCCATTATTTACGTTTGCTTCCTATATTGGTATGTCTATAGAAGGAATTTCAGGGGGAATTTTGGCTACTATTGCTATTTTTCTACCTGCGTTTCTTTTGCTATTTGGAATTTTGCCATTCTGGGATAATATTAAGTCTAATATATATGCTGAAGGCTTTTTAAAAGGTATAAGTTCGGGCGTAGTCGGCATTCTTATTGCTGCTTTTTATAATCCAATTTGGACGTCAACGATTAAATCAGAATTAGATTTTGCTTTAGGTAGTCTATTGTTCGTATTATTAATGTATTTTAAATTTCCTTCTTGGTCTATTGTTTTAATAGGTATTATTTTAGGTATTCTATTTTATTAGTCTAATTTAAATAAAATAATTTAGAAGTACAGTATTAAAAGGTATTTATTTGAAAACCACTTTAAAAGAGCATACTATTAAATTAGATTAACTAAGGAGGTTTTATTAATGAGAGCAGCAGTTTGGTATGGTAAGAAAGATGTACGAGTTGAAGAGCGAAAATCTAAAGATTTACAAGACAATGAAGTAAAAGTTAAAGTGACTTGGGCTGGAATTTGTGGTACAGATTTACATGAATACTTAGAAGGTCCTATATTTATTTCAACAGATAAGCCAGATCCATTTCTTGGTCAAAAAGCTCCTGTTACATTAGGACACGAATTTGCAGGCATAATAGATGATATTGGTTCTAAAGTTACAAAATTTAATAAAGGCGATCGTGTTGTCATTAACCCTACAGTTTCAAATCGTGAAAAAGAAGAAAATATTGATCTTTATGATGGTTATTCATTTATAGGCTTAGGTTCTGATGGTGGGTTTGCAGAATTCACAAATGTCCCAGAAGAGAACGTTTATAAATTACCCGATAATGTTTCAGATAAAGAAGGTGCTCTCGTAGAACCAACAGCAGTTGCAGTTCAAGCAATTAAAGAAGGTGACGTTCTATTTGGAGATACTGTTGCTATTTTTGGTGCAGGACCAATTGGTTTATTAACAATAATAGCAGCCAAAGCAGCTGGTGCTAGCAAAATATTTGTTTTCGATTTATCAGAAGAACGACTTAATAAAGCTAAAGCAGTAGGCGCCACTCATACTATAAATTCTGGTGAATCAGATCCAAGTGATATTATTAGTAAATACACTGATGACGGCGTTGATGTAACATTTGAGATAGCTGGTGTGGCCCAAACACTTAAATCAGCAATAGATGTTACTAAAGCAAGAGGTATTGTTGTTATAGTTTCTATATTCGGCCATCCTATTGAATGGAACCCAATGCAATTAACGAATACAGGTGTAAAACTTACTTCAACAATTGCTTATACACCTACTACATTTCAACAAACGATAGATTTGATTAATGAAGGTAATTTAAAAGTAAAAGATGTCATCACTGATGAAATTGAGTTAAATGATATTGTAGAATCAGGGTTTGAACAACTTGTAAATGATAAATCACAATCCAAAATTCTTGTTAAATTATAATATAGGTTATAACAACTAATGAGTTTACTACCCTACTTTTATCAATATATATAATAGATCAACTGACTACTACGTGTTTAGCAATCTCTCAATCCTGAAATAAGACTGTTAGGAGCTTTATACGTTTTAATGATTATGGAGTGGGTATATATTACTATTGATAACTTTAGGAGGAATTTATTTATGGCAAAAAAATTGCTGTTGTACTAGATAATTATTTTGAAGACGTTGAATATACAAGTCCAGTTGAGGCTTTAAAAAACGAAGGACATGACATTACTGTAATAGGAAAAGAAACAGGTACAGTAAAAGGTAAGTCTGAAGATACTGAAGTAACAGTAGATAGAGCGATTAGCGATATAAAACCTGAAGATTTTGACGCATTACTTATCCCAGGGGGATTCTCACCAGATATGTTACGTGGAGATGAAGAAGGTCGTTTTGGAGACTTCACAAAACATTTCGTTCAAAATGAAAAGCCTGTATTTGCGATTTGTCATGGACCACAGCTATTAATCGATACAGACTTATTAAAAGGTAAAAAATTAACAAGTTTCTTATCAGTTCGTAAAGATTTAGAAAACGCTGGTGCAACAGTAGTAGATGAATCAGTTGTAGTTTCTGATAATATCGTCACTTCACGTACACCTGATGATTTAGAAGACTTTAACCGTGAATCTGTAAATTTATTAAAATAATTATTTTTTAAAGAGGAGACTATCAGTCTTCTCTTTAGTTTTATATAAATAGTCATCATTAACACAAATGAAGATATTCTTAGTAAGATGATGGATTCTATAAAGGTTTATGTTTATAAGGTAAGGTAAGAGGTATATTTTAGCATGCTTGTAAATAATATTTAGAATGGAGTGTTATTTTATGAAAGCAGTCACTTATCAAGGACATAAGAAGATGAAGATCGAAAAAGTTGAAGATGCTAAGATTATTGAATCAACTGATGCAATTATAAATATAACAGCATCTGGGATTTGTGGTTCAGATTTACATTTATATCATCAAGGTGATTTATTCATGGAACCTGGTTTTGTCATTGGACATGAACCAATGGGTATTGTTGAAGAGATAGGAAAAGATGTAAAAAAACTAAAGAAAGGAGATCGTGTGGTAATACCTTTTAATATTGGGTGCGGGGAATGTTTCTACTGCAATAACGACATGGAATCTCAGTGTGACAATTCTAATGAAACACCAGCGAACTGGAAGTTAGATAATGGTGGACTATTCGGTTTTGGTAATCTTCATGGTAATCACTGGGGCGGACAGGCAGAATACTTAAGAGTACCTCATGCTGACTTTTCTTCATTTAAGGTTCCTGATAACAATCTAAAAGATGAGCAAGTTTTATTCTTATCAGACGTTGTACCTACTGCTTACTGGAGTGTAGAACACTCAGGCGTTAAACCCGGAGATACAGTTATTGTATTAGGTTGTGGTCCTATAGGTTTAATGGCACAGAAGTTTGCGAAACTAAAAGGTGCAGAGAGAGTGATTGCGATTGACAATGTACAGCATCGTCTCAATCACGCTAAAAAGTACAATGGTGCTGAAGTGTATAACTTTGATGAAGAACAAGAAATAGGTAAACTTCTTAAAGAAAAAACGCGAGGTGGCGCAGATGTTGTTATTGATTGTGTAGGAATGGATGGACAGCAATCGAGTCCAGAACAGGAGCTATCTGAGCATTCTCAACAACGTGGAACAATAAGTCCTATACTTACTGCTACTGAATCAGTAAGAAAGTTTGGGACAATACAGCTTACCGGTATATATGGATCACCTGCTGATAATTTCCCTATAGATTTAATATTTAACCGTGATATTACAGTAAGAAGTGGACAGGCTCCTGTTATTCATTTAATGCCTAAACTTTACGAGATGATTAAAGATGAAGTATTTGATCCTACAGAAATTATTACTCATACATTTCCACTTGAAGAGGCAGACGAAGCTTACAAAGTATTTGATCAGAAGAAGGATAACAACATCAAGGTTGTATTTAAACCAGAATAGACTATAAAAACTTTTGTTCTCGACTATTAAATTATTGGATATTGTTAGAGGAGATAGTTTATCTCATTAAAAAAAGGGGCTTTGTTAAATTAAGTGTGTAAGTTATTCAAGGATACTTAATAACTCTATCCTTAATTTGATCATGTAAAAGAAGCTGGTTCATAACCATAGACCAGTTTGGAATGTAACCAGTGGACCATTTCTTTTGAAGTTCTTTTGTTCGAATAAAGAGTAATTTTAAGAGTGCATTCTCATTTGGGAATGCACCTTTTTTTGTAACCTTTCGGTAACTAGAATGAATACTTTCTACCGCGTTAGTTGTATACATGATTTTACGAATATTACTACCATAATCAAACAGCTGTTCAACGTGAGTGAAGTTACGTTTCCAAACTTCAACCGCACCACAACTTGATTAACAAAACCATTGTATATATCTATTAGAAAAATGAGATAACTAAAGAAATATAAAAAGAGTTCCATAATATATTCAAGAAAATCTTGTATCCGAAGATATGGCTGAACACAAATAGATACACAATAAATTTATTATAAAAAATAAAATAATATGATTATTTAAAATTAGAATAAACGCATAAAGTTAGTTAATGATAAGCATAACATTTCTCAGGTATTATAAAGTTAATTTAAAAAATAATGATTAAATTAGATACTATTCCAATCACTATGTGCAGTAATAGTGAAAATCTTTTAGCTCTAACGAATCATTATAAATTTTATTTGTTTGAGTAAGGCTGAAACTGACATTAAGTTAAAAAATGGAATCGTTTTAATTAATTTATAAGCTTAAATGCTATTACCTAAATATTTGTTATCGAATATTTAAAAAGGGTATTTACTCTATAGTATGAAAAAGAGAAAAAAATAAATATGTAGAAAATCAATGATTTAATAAGAATAACCCAAACTATTTAAAGTAAGAACTATAATTTAAAAGTTGAAAGGAATGAATGTTATGGCGCGTATATTATTAACAGGTGCTTCTGGATACATTGGAAGTAATTTGATGAAAAAATTAAAAGTTGAAAATGAAATAATTGCTATTTCAAGAAATATAGAAAATAAAGTAGATGAGAAAAATGTAACTTGGAAGAAAGCAGATATATTTTCATTAATTGATGTTGAAAATGTTATGAAAGATATTGATATTGCTATTTACTTAGTCCATTCAATGATGCCGAATTCTAAGCTTACACAAGCTAAATTTGAAGATATGGATTTTTTATTAGCTGATAATTTTGGAAGAGCTGCTAAAAAAGAAGGTGTTAAGCACATTATTTATATAAGTGGTCTAATACCAAAAGAGGATAATCTTTCTCGACATTTAGAGAGTCGATTAGAATGTGAAAAAGTACTTGGTTCATATGGAGTGCCAGTCAGTACACTTAGAGCAGGTTTAATAGTTGGATCGAACGGCTCTTCATATCCAATTTTAAAAAAATTGACACAACGATTACCATTATTGTTGTTACCTAAATGGGCAAATAATATTACACATCCTATCTATATTGATGATGTCATAAATTCAATTACTAAAGTCGTATCAAGAAGGCCTAAACTAAATGAATCAATTGATGTTGGTGGTCCAGATGAGTTGACATATAAGGATTTATTTAAGCAAACGGCTAGTGTTTTAAATAAAAAAATGCCAATGTTTAATTTGCCGATTATACCTTTGATTCTCTCTAAATACTGGATAAGACTTATTAGCGGTGAAAAGAAAGAAATTGTGTATCCTCTTATGGACAGTTTAGTTCATAATATGAGAATGGATAATAAAAATTATATAGAAGGAATATCCGATGGGAAAACTACATTTAAAGAAAGTGTTAAATTAGCATTAAAAAATGAATCATCGAGTAAGAAAAAGAAAAACAAAAGTAAAACGATAAAAAATGTGAAATCTGTTCAAAGGTTTCGAATACCTACTCATATGACTATAGAAGATATAGCAAATGATTATATGGAATGGTTAAATAATCTTAATAATAAAATAATCTCTACTAAATACATTAACGGTAGATACATGATTTCACTTTTTCCTATAAAGAACCCTATATTAATATTAGAAAAGTCGGACTCCCGTTCAGATGTAAATAGGCAACTTCTCTATATAACTGGGGGAGGATTTTCAAAAAATAAAAATAAAGGTAGAGCGAGAATGGAGTTTCGTAGAGTACTAAATAAAAATGAATGTATAGTAGCTATTCATGAATATGAACCTACACTTCCATGGATTATTTATAAACTAACGCAAGCAAGAATACACTTATACGTTATGACTTTATACAATATACATCTAAAATCAATAGAATATAAAGTTAATAAATTGAATTTAGATAAGATTTAATATCTTTGAATCATAGTGAATATTCAAGGGGGTATATACATGAAAATCTATATTACATTCTTAAAAATTTTAAGGTTTTTTATAAAACAATTTTTAAAAATTTATTGGACTATATGCGGAATAGTATCTTACGTTTTGATCAAATATAAAAAAAATTAAGCTAATACTATGTTTAAAGTTGTTATTAAAAGGTAATATAGGATTAAGAGACTAGAGCTCTTGTCATAATAAGTGAAAGCGAGTTGAAGGATTAATTCCTTGCTCGCTTTTTATAAAACTAAATAAATGAAAATTACTTATTTAGCGTACTTTAATATAAAAAAACTATTTAAAGTGTTTTAATTAAAAAAAGTTTTCAATAAAATAACACCCCACTAATCAGTGAGGTGAAAAGGATTTCTAAATATGTGTTGAATAGATAACAGATATAAAACATTCAACTTTAGTCTATTATATATCAAAAAAAGATAAATTTAAATAAAACAGCCTATTTTTTATATAAAATCCTATATTAATATTTAAATGTAAATAGTCTTTAACTTATATATTGAAAATTTTTTTGATTGAAAAATAACATGACTAATAGAGAAGTGCAACCTCTAGAGATAAAAGCAAAGTACGTTAAAAAAGGAGAATAATTATGAATGTAATTGAAACAATAAAAACCATCATAAAAGTGATAACACCAATTATCGGTGGTAAATTTATGGGTAAATTTGCAGTAAAAAACGCGAGAAAAGATTATAAAAATAATGTTAGACCACCTTTTTCACCACCCGGCTATGTCTTTCCAATTGTGTGGCCAATACTTTATACAACGATGGGCGTAGCTTATGCATTAGTGACTAATAAATCTACTAGTAAGGATTTGAAAGGTGCTTATTACACGCAATTAAGCCTGAATTATCTATGGTCGATATTATACTTCAAATATAAATTACGCTTTAGTGCGTTGATAGAGAGTGTTGTATTACTGGGCGCAGTAGTTACAACAATTGTGAAATTTTTCAATGTAAAAAAAGTTGCTGGCATTTTACTAGTTCCATATATGCTTTGGAGCGCTTTTGCTACTTATTTAACAGCTGGTAATTGGTATTTAAATAAAGATAACCCAAGCTATACAGAGAAATCTGAGAATTAAATTGATGAAAAAGATTATATATATTGCGCTATATTGGTTTATAGTTCAAATGATTATAGCTCAACTTGGTATTCGTATTAGTTATAAGTTCTTAGAAAAAGATAATAAGTATTTTCGAAGTTGGAATTTTGAACAAGAGGGTCAATTATGGCAACAATTAGTTAAAGTGCAATATTGGAAAGATCATTTGCCAGACGGTCAAAATCTTAACCCTAATATCAGTAGTAAAGCGACTTTCGATATATCTAAAAATATGAATGATATACAGCGTTTTATATTAGAAACTAGACGTGCAGAGATGGTTCATTTGCTATCCATATTTCCTGTTATTGTGTTTTTTAAAGCGTCAAAAAGCGTTAAAATTATTAATTTCGTATATGTCATTATAGCTAATGTGCCTTGTATGATTGTTCAGCGCTATAATCGCCCTAAGTTAATACGTATTTATAATAAATTACAAAAAAGAAAAGGTGATTAAATGGGAAATAAGAAAGTGGTTGTCATAGGAGGTGGCTTGGGTGGGATTGCTAGCGCAATTTGTATGGCTCAAGCAGGCTATCAAGTGGATTTATATGAACAAAATAAGCATATCGGTGGAAAGGTAAATAGGTTGGACATAGATGACTATGGATTTGATCTCGGTCCATCAATTTTAACCATGCCTAAAGTATTTCAACGCTTATTTCAACGATGTGATGAAAGGCTAGAAGATTATGTTAGTATTCGTAAGTTAAGTTTACAGATTAGAAACGTTTATCCAGATGGCCAAATTTTAGATTTATATGAATCCATGGAAGATATGTTAACAAATAATGAATCGTTAACAAATAAAGATATAGAGCAACTTTCTTCGTTTTTTAGTTACGCACAAAAGATACATCAAGTTGCTGAAAAAAGCTACTTTGATAAGGGATTAGATACGATGTTTGCAATTATTCGTTATCATGGTACGTTTTCAGCTTTAAAGCAATTCGATTATTTTCATACAATGCAACAAGCCATTAATAAAAGGGTGGATAACCCATATTTAAGAGAAATGCTAGGTTATTTCATAAAATATGTAGGCTCTTCATCTTATGATGCTCCGGCTGTATTGAGTTTATTACCTCAAATGCAACATGAGGAAGGTTTGTGGTACGTAGATGGTGGCATTCATAATTTAGCGGAAGCGATGGAACAATTAGCGAGAAAATTAGGTGTGGGCATACATTTTAACACCCCTGTAAAACGTATCAATTATAATAGTCAAAATAAGGTGACAGGGATTACAATAGAAAGTAATGAGGAAATATATGCAGATTACATTATATCTAATATGGAAGTAATCCCTGTTTATAAATATTTATTGAATTTTGATGCAAATCAAATAAACAAATTGGAACGTAAATTTGAGCCAGCTAGTTCAGGTTATGTCATGCATCTTGGTGTGGACAAAAGTTATCCAGAGCTTCAACATCATAACTTTTTCTTTTCAAGTAATTCTAAAGTTAATTATGATCAAGTTTTTCACCAGTATGTTTTGCCTGAAGATCCGACTATTTATGTAGTGAATACAAATAAAACAGATAAGACACAGGCGCCAGAAGGACACGAGAATATAAAAATATTGCCACACATACCATACATTCAGAATAAGTCATTTAGTGAAGCAGAATATCTGCAATTCCGAGAACGTATATTGAATAAATTAGAGTCTATGGGCTTAAAAGATTTGAGAAGGCACATTGTATATGAAGATATATGGACGCCACATGACATTGAAAATACATACAATTCTAATAAAGGAGCTATATATGGCGTAGTTTCTAATAAGAAGAAAAATAAAGGTTTCAAGTTTCCTAAAAAAAGTCAGTACTTCAAAAATTTGTACTTTGTAGGTGGTTCTGTAAATCCTGGCCCTGGTATGCCTATGGTCACTTTGAGTGGTATGCAAGTAGCAGAAGCTATTATTAATGGAGAAAGTAGTTGAGGCTGAATGATACTTTATATAATAGCAGTAGTATTGACGATACTATCACTAATAAGTGGAATGTGTATGTATGCGCGTCGAGCGATTATAAATAACTCCGGAAAAGAAAGAGGTCAGACAGCCGTCAGTGTTATTGTACCTGCTAGAAATGAAGCGGAGAACTTACCTAAATTACTTAACAGTATAAGTAAAGAGCAAGAAATAGAAGTAATTGTTATGGATGATGGTTCAACTGATGAGACACAAGTTGTTGCTAGATATTATGGTGCGAGCGTATATACTGTTGAAAATGATACTACATGGCAAGGTAAGTCACATGCTTGTTGGCAAGGTAGCAAATATGCAACGCATGATTTATTGATGTTTGTTGATGCTGATGTTCAGTTTACTTGTGATGATAGTATTCAAAATATAGCCAATCAATATGATTTACAAGGTGGTAAAGGTTTGTTATCAATACAACCTTATCACAAGATAAAAAAGCTATATGAAAATATATCGGCGATTTTTAATTTAATGACAATCGTAGGTATGAATCAATTTTCAATCACGAAATCAGCAAATAATGAGCAAGGCGCGTTTGGACCCGTCCTTGTGACAAATAAGCAAGATTATAAATTGACACAAGGACATTTGAAAGCTAAAAACCATATCATTGAAGGTTTTGCAATAAGTAAGGCATATCATGAATATGATTTGCCAGTGAATTTGCATGAAGGTCAAGGTGTGGTCAATTTTAGAATGTATCCTCAAGGATATAAAGCTCTATTAGAAGGGTGGAGTAAACACTTTGCACTTGGCTCTCAAATAACTAAAACATCTACACTTATGTTTGTATTTTTATGGTTATTTGGTTCACTTGAATCAATTTTAGCAGTGCTTTTTTCAATTAATTTAAGTTTATTATATATATTATTAGCTATTACTTTATATTTTATTTATGCTATACAGTTTCATATATTTATTCGAAGAACAGGAAATTTTAATCTCGTTGCGAGTTTATGTCATCCACTGCTTTTTACATGCTTTGTCGTAATATTTTTTAAATCATGGCTAGATATAAATGTATTTAAACGTATACATTGGAAAGGCCGTAGAATAGATTTATAACTTAAGTTTTTTATATTAGTCCCAAGCAGCAGTTCTAGGCATATTGAGGAGGCCAATAAATGAATCAACTAGAGAGAGATTATAACCACTGTCATAATATAATGAAAACACATTCGAAAACGTTTTCATATGCCTTTGATTTTTTGGATATAAAAAGGAAAAAAGCAATTTGGGCAATTTATGCAGTTTGTAGAATTATTGATGACAGTATTGATAAATACAAAGACCTTGAGCAACTAGACAGCATAGCTAGAGATTTAGATATGATTTATAGTGATTATGATTATATTCAAGCGTATCAAAGTGATAAAGCTATTATGAATGCTTTAAGTAACACTTTGGATACATATACAATACCTAAAAAGCCTTTTGAATCTCTTATTCAATATGTGAAAGAAGATTTAGATTTAAAAGTAATCCAAACGGATTCAGATTTATACGATTATTGCTATGGTGTTGCAGGTACTGTCGGTGAATTGTTAACTCCTATATTAGCTTCATCAAATAAAAATAGTTTTGAGCAAGCTAAAGAAGCTGCGATTGCTTTAGGTAAGGCACTGCAAATAACTAATATTTTAAGAGATGTTGGTGAAGATTTTCAAAATGGAAGAATTTACCTTAGTGCAGAAAAGTTAGTTGAATGTCAAGTTGATTTGCAATCTGTATATCATGAAGGCATTACGTCAAATTATATTCAACTATGGGAAAGTTATGCTTTAAAGGCAGTTAGTTTATATGATATTGCATTAAATGGTATCAATTATTTTGATACAGAGGTACGTTACATTATCGAACTAGCTGCGACTGCCTATCTTGAAATACTTGAGGAAGTTAGAAAATCAAACTATAGCTTGCATAAGAAAGTATATGTGAGTAAATTGAAAAAAATGAAGATTTATCGTGAAATCAGTGAGAAATATAATAGGAGTGAACCTTTATGAAAATTGCGGTTATAGGCGGTGGTGTTTCAGGGTTAGCTGCAGCTTCAAGATTAGCAGCAAACGGTCACCAAGTAGATTTATATGAAAAAAACCAACAGATAGGCGGCAGGATGAATCAAATTAAGCAAGATGGTTTTACATTTGATATGGGACCAACTATTGTAATGATGCCTGAGATTTATCGAGATGTTTTTAATTATGCAAAAAAAAATATGAATGATTACTTAGAAATTAAACAATTAGCACATATATATGATGTTTATTTTAGTGAAACAGATCAAATTCGCGTTCCTACAGATCTTGCTCAATTAAGAGAAATGCTCGAAAGTATTGAACCTAACTCTACACATGGTTTTATGTCCTTTTTAACAGATATATACGAAAGGTACGAAATAGCACGAAAATATTTTCTAGAACGTACGTTTAGGAAGCCTACAGACTTTTATAATCCTTTTACAATATATCAAGGTATAAAACTTAAAACTTTTGATAAAGCAGATAATTTAATTGAAAAATATGTTGATAATGAAAAAATTCAAAAAATCTTAGCATTTCAAACATTATATATAGGTATCGATCCTAAACGAAGTCCCTCATTGTATTCAATTATACCTATGATAGAGTTGATGTTTGGTGTTCATTTTATAAAAGGTGGTATGTATAGCTTTGTTAAAGCACTTCAAACACTAAATGAAGAATTGAGTACTCAAATTTATACAAACGCAAATGTTGAAGAAATAATCATTGATAGCAGGTATAAGCGTGCGGAAGGTCTAAAAGTAAATGGACGTATAGAAAAGTATGACAAAATAATTTGTACTGCTGATTTTCCATATGCTACTTCATCTTTAATTAAAAATGAACATCATCCTAAGAAGTATACGACACAGAAAATTGATAATATGGACTATTCTTGCTCAGCCTTTTTAATGTACATAGGGGTTGATAAAGATTTATCTGAAGATATCTTGTTACATAATGTTATATTTTCAAAGGATTTTGATAATAATATCAATGAAATATTTTCCGGGGAAATATCCCAAGATCCATCAATATATTTATACGCTCCTAGTGTGGAAGATCAGTCGTTAGCGCCAGAAGGTCAAACAGGTATTTATGTACTGATGCCCGTTTCAGAATTGAAAACAGGTGATACGGATTGGTCTGATGAGTCAACCATCACAAAGGTGAAAGATATTATTTACAATAAGCTTTCTACGATTAAAGCGTTAAAAGATTTGAAAAAGCAAGTTGTGACAGAAATTATTTATACGCCTAAGGATTTTGAAGGAGATTATAATGCTAAATTTGGAGCAGCCTTTGGTTTAATGCCTACTTTAGCGCAAAGTAACTATTACAGACCGCCTAATGTGAGCAGAGATTACAAAAATTTGTATTTTGCTGGAGCTAGTGTTCATCCAGGGGCAGGAGTGCCAATTGTACTGACGAGTGCTAAAATTACAGTTGATGCTATGTTAGAAGATATTAATAATGGTATATAAAAAACGCTTAAAATCACTTTTTGATAAAGTGATTTTAAGCGCCTTTTTAACTAATCGAACGTAATGGTTTGTGGTGTGTCTAATTTTTTATCGTTCATAATTTTTATGGATTTTGGTATTACTTTAATTACACACAAGTTTGGATCATCCTTAGAGTCAAAAAAGGACTTATCTTGTTTGTTCCAAATCCAATCAATAGTCTCTTGATCTTTCAGTATTTCAACATTAGCATCAATTTCTAGAAAACTACGATTATTCGTTTCATCGTAACCTATAAGTACATGAGCTTTGGGATTATCTTTAAATTCAGCAATTTTTTTAGACTCAATGCTTGTCTTAGTATAAAGTGTGTGTCCATCATTATAAAATACCATGTATCTACTATTAGGTGTATTGTTATGTGCAGTAGATAGGACACCTATTTTTGATGTATTTAATATATTTTCAATTTCATTTTGTAATTGTTCGTTATTCATAATTTAATCACCTCTGATAATAATATACCCTGAAGTTGCCTATAATATGTAAGGTATTAAAATTTATTTTATTTTTTAGTGAATTATACAAAAGTTAAAACGGGTATATGATTGAAAACACAATCTTAAGTTAAAGGACAATTATAAAGTGAATTTGTATGAAACAAGCTGGGAGGCAATAAAATGCATTTAGGAGTCATACTTAACAGAGTTTTTAGAACGAAAGATAATCCAATTTTTCAATATATAGTGAAGCATCAAAATGAGATAAATAAATTGTATTTTATTTTACCTTTAGAAGATTTAACTGACGCATCAGAAGTAAAACGTGACTATTACCATAAAGTTGTAAAAGGATTTGTAAATGCTTTAGATAAGCATGATATACAACCTTATATTGTCACATATGAAAAGCTAGGTGAATTAGCAGAAACATTGGCGTTATCTCACGTATTAGTAGCAAAAGATATTATGAGTTATCACAAAGAAATATATGACTATCCTCATGTAAAAAAGGCTTTTGAAAATCACCAAGTTACAGTAATTGGACAGCGCGTGAATCATTATTTTGAGCCAACAAAGACTTTTAATAAACAGCAACAGCCTTATAAAGTATTTACTAGTTTTTATAAAGCAAATCGTCAGGACTTAGTACACACCCCTAAAAAAAGTTATCAATTTAAGCAGTTGTCTCAAATTGCGGAAAAGGGTTCAAATCAAAGTGACTTAAAATTTGAAAATAATAAAGATATAGAAAAGTTAGCGCGTAAAGCTTGGGATGATTTTTTTAATGGTGACATAGCTCATTATGATAAATTGACTGACGATGTGTCGCAGGATTTTGTAAGTGGATTAGGTAAATATTTAGCATATGGACTACTCGATATTCGTGAAATTATAAATGATTTACTTGAAGATTATGAGAGCGATGAAAAAAATTATGAAGCTTTTATAAGAGAGGTTCTATTCCGTGAATTTTATTATGTGTTAATGACACAGTATCCAGAAACGGCAACTAAATCTTTTTCTGAAAAATATCGAAACATGCGATGGTCGTATAATAAAACACATTTTGAAGTATGGAAAAAAGGTCAAACTGGATACCCAATGGTTGATGCTGCAATGAAGAAGCTGAATCGTACAGGATATATGCATAATCGCTTACGAATGGTCGTATCACAATTTTTAACGAAAAATTTATTTATTGATTGGACTTGGGGGGAGGAGTACTTTAGACAGTATTTGATAGATTATGATAATGCATCTAATGTACATGGATGGCAGTGGTCAGCATCAACTGGAACAGATGCAGTGCCTTATTTCAGAATGTTTAATCCTATACGTCAAAGTGAGCGTTTTGATGCGCAAGGGTATTTTATTAAAACACAGCTAGAAATATTTAATGATGTGAGCAGTAAATACATTCATGATCCAACTAAATATAAAGACAAGTTACAAGAAATTTATCATATTGAAATTGGAAAAGATTATCCACAGACTATCGTGAATCATAAAAATAGTAGAGATTATGTTATGGATAAATTTAAGCAATTTTGACATATCATCCAATAAAAAGGAGTGATTCATTTGTTGATAAATGAAATACATCGTATTTATTTAGACAAAAATAATAATGAGGTAACTATTAATAGATTTAATGTGACATATCACTATACTATATTAGAACAAATTAATGATTTGCCACAATATGGTTATGCAGTTTTAAACCATTTATATGCTAATCCTGGTTTAGAGGCAGACTTCGAGCGTGTGTTCTTAAATAGAGATAAACATCTAGAGAATACTGAAGGGTTTGAAAATCTATTATTTCTAAAGCCACATAGTACACATGAACATCATGTTATCATTACGTTTTGGCAAGACGAAGCAGCTTACAAACATTGGCAAGAGTCTCAGGAATATAAAGCATCCCATAAAAATAGAGGAACCAAGCAAGGTGCTGATAAATCTATTGTAAACAGAAATCTATCATTTAATATTAGTTTAGAATTTAAATAACATAATTTTTGAATTAAATGATATTTCTGCAAACATATAGGCGAGTTATTTAAATACTAACTTGCCTATTTTTTAAGTGATATAAAAATTTTAGCAAAATCACTGATAAGGGGAGACATATCACAAATAAAACTAAAAAATAGGTTGTATGTAACTCGCTTTGAAATTGATTGAATATATAGTATCTTTAATAAAATGCAGCTATTGTGGCGTAGAATTTGAGAATCAAAAAAGGATTAATATAGTTTGAAGAGACTGAGCATAAATACTAGAAAAATGGCCAGTAAATGAGTTTATTATAAATTCATTTACTGGCTTCTTTAAATAATTATCTAGACAATTTGCTTTTCTAGACATACTCTGAAATGCATTATTTTCTTTAAGAATATTAATATATGACTTGTTTTGGTAATGATAACCTTGGTCAGAGTGTATTGTCATGCGATAGTTAAGATTAGATCTTTTAATTAAAACATTGTTTTAAATATCGATGACAAGGTCTAATGTAGGACGTGTAGACATAAGTTTCGGAATTATATAAATCCATAAAACTAGATAAATCGAAAACATTTATACCCTGGGTGGGTATATGTTATAGTATAAGTAGCTTTACTATAACATTTTCATTAGGAGGGGTTAATTTGAATAATAATGGTGAAGAGCATAATCATCAAAATCACATGAATCATTCCAATCAAATGCATCATGATAATCATGCCTCACATCATCATCATAGTGGCCATGCACATCATCATGGAAATTTTAAAGTTAAGTTTTTTGTTTCATTAATTTTTGCAATACCTATCATTCTTTTATCGCCACTGATGGGTGTTAACTTACCTTTTCAATTCACATTTCCAGGTTCTGAATGGGTAGTGTTAATATTAAGTACAATTTTATTCTTTTATGGTGGTAAACCGTTCTTGTCTGGTGGTAAAGATGAAATTGCTACAAAAAAACCAGGCATGATGACCTTAGTTACCCTAGGTATCTCAGTAGCTTATATTTATAGCTTGTATGCTTTTTATATGAATAACTTTAGTAGTGCAACTGGTCATACAATGGACTTTTTTTGGGAATTAGCAACCTTAATTTTAATTATGCTATTAGGACATTGGATAGAAATGAATGCTGTCGGAAATGCTGGAGATGCTTTAAAGAAAATGGCAGAACTGTTACCTAATAGTGCTATTAAAGTTATGGATAATGGCCAACGCGAAGAAGTTAAAATATCAGACATCATGACTGATGATATCGTCGAAGTAAAAGCCGGAGAAAGCATTCCAACAGATGGTATTATCGTTCAAGGACAAACATCTATAGATGAATCCCTAGTCACTGGAGAATCTAAAAAAGTACAAAAAAATCAAAATGACAACGTCATCGGGGGTTCTATTAATGGGTCTGGAACAATACAACTCAAGGTTACAGCTGTGGGAGAAGATGGATATCTTTCTCAAGTTATGGGACTTGTTAATCAAGCACAAAGTGATAAATCTAGTGCTGAATTGTTATCTGATAAAGTAGCAGGTTATTTATTCTACTTTGCTGTAAGTGTTGGCGTGATTTCTTTTATTGTCTGGATGCTCATTCAAAATGATGTTGATTTTGCATTAGAACGTCTTGTAACTGTGTTAGTCATTGCTTGTCCACATGCTTTAGGCTTGGCAATACCTTTAGTCACTGCACGTTCTACTTCAATTGGTGCACATAATGGTTTAATTATTAAAAATAGAGAGTCTGTAGAAATAGCTCAACATATCGATTATGTAATGATGGATAAAACTGGTACTTTAACTGAGGGTAACTTTTCTGTGAATCATTATGAGAGCTTTAAAAATGATTTGAGTAATGATACAATATTAAGCCTTTTCGCCTCATTAGAAAGTCAATCTAATCACCCATTAGCTATAAGTATTGTTGATTTTGCGAAAAGTAAAAATGTTTCATTTACTAATCCACAAGACGTTAATAATATTCCAGGTGTCGGATTAGAAGGTCTAATTGATAATAAAACATATAAAATAACAAATGTCTCTTATCTTGATAAACATAAACTTAATTATGACGATGACTTGTTTACTAAATTAGCTCAACAAGGTAATTCAATCAGCTATTTAATTGAGGATCAACAAGTCATTGGCATGATTGCTCAAGGAGATCAAATTAAAGAAAGCTCAAAACAAATGGTAGCTGATTTACTATCAAGAAATATTACACCAGTCATGCTTACAGGTGACATTAATGAAGTGGCACACGCTGTCGCAAAAGAATTAGGTATTAGTGATGTCCACGCACAACTCATGCCAGAAGATAAGGAAAGCATTATAAAAGATTATCAAAGTGACGGTAATAAAGTCATGATGGTCGGAGACGGTATCAACGATGCGCCGAGTCTTATAAGAGCCGATATTGGTATTGCAATTGGTGCAGGAACCGATGTTGCAGTCGATTCAGGTGATATCATACTTGTTAAAAGTAATCCATCAGATATTATTCATTTCTTGACCCTTTCAAATAATACTATGAGAAAAATGGTGCAAAACTTATGGTGGGGTGCAGGTTATAATATTGTTGCTGTACCTTTAGCAGCTGGTATTTTAGCATTTATCGGCTTGATTTTATCACCTGCAATAGGTGCTATTTTAATGTCACTAAGTACGGTTATTGTTGCAATTAATGCCTTTACATTAAAATTAAAATTAAAATAAAAGATAGGAGTTTTATTATGATTAAAAAATTATTTTTTATGATATTAGGATCATTACTAATATTATCAGCTTGCTCCAATAATGATGAAAAAGATAAAGACACTAATGACCAAAAAAGTGAGAGCCATATGAAGCATAATGATGAAAGTAAAGTTCCAGAAGATATGAAATCGACTAATGAGGGTGAATTTAAAGTGGGAGATAAAGTAACGATTACAGCAGGGCATATGCCAGATATGAAAGGTGCAGAAGCTACTGTAAAAGGTGCGTATAAAACATATGCCTATGTTGTAAGTTATAAACCCACAAATGGAAATGAAAAAGTAAACAATCATAAATGGGTCGTAAACGAAGAGATTAAAGATGCACCTAAAGATGGATTTAGTAAGGGCGATACTGTTAAATTAGAAGCAAGTCATATGTCTGGTATGAAAGGTGCTACAGCCAATATAGATAACGTGAAAAAGACTACTGTTTACGTAGTTGATTACAAATCCAAAGATAATGGTAAAATCATTAAAAATCATAAATGGATGACAGGAAATGAGCTGAAAGCACGATAAAAATCTAGTTCTAAATTGAGAAATAAATAGATATAAAAATATCCTCCTTAATCAATAATTTAAATAACTTATTATTGTTAAGGAGGATATTTTTTAGTGTGTAAATTAAAAAGAATTTTAGAAGAATAACATTTATCAAAAAACTGTTCATTACCTTATTAATTGAAATTATATAATTAAAAACCGCATCATTAACCGATACGCAGAGCCATATAATAAATAATCCTGAAAATCCACCCAATTTAAAGATTAATTGGGTGGATTTTCAGTTTAGGTTAAATAATATAAAGATAATAAACATGACACTTGTAAAGCGATTTAATTCTTGTACTTTATCACTAAGATTTAAATAGATAATGATAGGCTTTTTGTTTTTTTGATACAATGTCACAAAGGTCTTTTGAATAATCGAATTCTTTATTATTGATTTTATGTTTCTCTTTTCTAACCCCTTTACGATATCCATAGTTATTGAATGCTATTTTGTGATACTAATACCTAATTTTTAGTGTGTATAATTATAAATATCAGGAGTTGCCTGACAAATTTCATTGATTAAAAGATAAGTTGAATAATTGCAACAATGATTAAAATACTGATGATCCACTTTTGTACAAAACTAGGGACCTTTTTACCTAATTTTAAACCTAACGGAGCGAAAATAATACTCCCTATTATTAAAAATAACGCATCTTCTAAAGGAATGTAACCTTGTATAAGTTTAATGATAAAGGCGCCAATTGAAGATATAAAAGCAATTACTATACTATTAGCAACTACCGTATTCATTGGTAATTTGAATAAAACTAGCAATATAGGAATAATAATAAAAGCGCCGCCTGCGCCAACTATACCTGAAATGATACCAACGAAAAGACCAACCATAACTAATAATGGTTTGTTAAAGGAAGACTGATTTAAATTCGGTTTTACGTTAATAAACATTAAAATTAATGCGATTAAAGCAATGATAATATATATTGCATTTACAAATTCAGCATTAAATAAATTTGCTAGGAGTGCGCCTAACAAGCTCCCTGTAATCATACCTCCACTCATATAAATAACTAATGTTGGGGAGAATTCGGTTTTTTTTCGCGCTTTTAATGACCCACTTAAAGTACTGAAAAAGACTTGACTTGAAGTAAGTCCTGAAGCGATGTATGCACTGTATGCAGGAACACCAAATAGTGGCGGTAATAATAAAATAGCTGGATAAATAATGATAGCACCACCGATACCTACTAGACCCGAAATAAAGCCTCCGAATACCCCAATAAGTAACATCATAATAACATTTGAAATATCCATTATTTACTTTTTACCAATAAGTTAACGGCTTCATTAATCAATTCTTCAGAATTTTCACCATTATCCTCTGCTGTCTTTACACATTCTATTAAATTTTCACTAATGATAATCCCCATCAAACGTTGGATTGAACTTTTTGATGCACTGATTTGAGTAATGACATCTTTACAATCTTTTTCTTCTTCCATCATTTTAATAACGCCATTGAGTTGACCTTGTATTCTATTAATACGATTAATCATTTTTTTATCATAATGCATAGTTATTTCCTCCACTTTTAATTGAATAAAGTCATAATAATAGATAGAGCCAAAAATGTCAAATACCCCATTGGGTATTTGACATGCTATAAACAATCAGTTAATATACCCCTATAGGTATTTATAAGGAGGGTATTATGAAACAATATAACGAAAAGCATATCAACAAATTTAGTAAACAAGAATTAGAGAAATTAGGTGCACAAGGTCAACTGATTGACGTAAGAACAGAAGAAGAATATGAACTAGCACACATAAATGGTGCGACATTACATCCTGTAGATAAGATTGAATCGTTCAATAAAGATAAAAACAAAACCTATTATATTCACTGTAAAAGTGGTACCAGAAGTACTAAAGCGAGCGAGTATTTAGCTGAACAAGGCTACGATATTGTTAATTTAGACGGTGGCTATAAAGCATATGAAGAAAAAAACGAAGATAATAATACATTAGAAAAAAATACAAATGTAGAAATTAAAGCAGAGCGTAAACAACTTAACTATAGTGGTCTTCAATGTCCAGGGCCAATTGTAAATATCAGTAAAGAAATGAAAAATATTGAAGTAGGCGAGCAAATTGAAGTTACAGTGACTGACCCTGGTTTCCTTAGCGACATTAAAAGCTGGGTGAAACAAACAGGACATACGTTAGTTGAATTGGATGAAAGTAATAATGGAATTAATGCTATCATTCAAAAAGAAAAACCAAAAGACTTACAAGTGAATCATACTGCTAAAGGTACGACAATTGTACTATTTAGTGGAGAGTTAGATAAAGCAGTGGCAGCAATGATTATTGCGAATGGCGCTAAGGCTGCAGGAAGAGATGTAACTATCTTCTTTACTTTTTGGGGACTTAACGCGTTGAAAAAAGGGCAAACAGTTAACGTTAAAAAGAAAGGCATTGCAAAAATGTTTGATTTGATGTTGCCCAAAACATCTGTACGCATGCCACTTTCTAAAATGAATATGTTTGGTTTAGGTAATATAATGATGCGCTACGTAATGAAGAAGAAAAATGTTGATTCATTACCATCGCTTATCAATCAAGCTATCGAACAAGATATCAAATTAATCGCTTGCACGATGAGTATGGATGTTATGGGAATTCAGAAGGAAGAGCTCAGAGACGAAGTTGAGTACGGTGGCGTAGGTACTTATATTGGTGATACGGAAAATGCGAATCATAATTTATTCATCTAATTAAATCTATTAAAAAAGGAGTTTTACCATGTTTTTCAAACAATTTTACGATAATCATTTATCTCAAGCATCTTATTTAGTTGGCTGTCAACGTACAGGAGAGGCAATAATAATTGATCCTGTTCGTGATTTAACAAAATATATGGAAGTTGCAGATAGCGAAGGTTTTAAAATTACACAAGCTGCAGAAACACATATTCACGCTGATTTTGCTTCTGGAATTCGAGACGTGGCAGCACGTTTAAACGCCAATATATATGTATCTGGCGAAGGTGATGATCAATTAAGTTATAAAAATATGCCGGAACATACAAATTTTGTTAAAAATCAAGATATTATTCAAGTAGGTAATATTAAATTAGAAGTCTTGCATACACCTGGTCATACCCCAGAGAGTATTAGTTTCTTACTCACGGATGAAGGTGGCGGCTCAAGTGTTCCAATGGGTTTATTTAGTGGTGACTTTATTTTTGTTGGTGATATCGGTAGACCTGATTTACTAGAAAAATCAGTACAAATGGAAGGTACTACAGAGATTGGAGCAAAACAGATGTATCAATCTATAGAAGGTATTAAAGATTTACCAGATTATATTCAAATATGGCCTGGACACGGTGCTGGAAGCCCATGTGGTAAAGCATTAGGTGCCATACCAATGTCTACGCTAGGTTACGAAAAAATAAATAACTGGGCATTTAATGTGACAGATGAATCTAAATTTGTTGAACAATTAACATCAAATCAACCAGCGCCACCCCATCACTTTGCACAGATGAAAAAAATTAATCAGTTTGGTATGAGCATGTATCAACCATACAACGTTTACCCTAGTTTAGATAATGTAAGAATAGCCTTTGATCTTCGTAGTAAAGAAGCCTTTCATGGCGGTCATACTGTAGGAACAATCAATATTCCATACAACAAAAACTTCATTAACCAAATCGGTTGGTATTTAGACTATGAAAAAAGTATAGATTTAATTGGTGATAAATCTACCGTTGAGCAAGCAACACATACTTTACAATTAATTGGCTTTGATAAAGTAGCAGGTTATCGTTTACCAAAATCAGAAATTTTAACCCAATCCATCCATAGCGTTGATATGACTGGTAAAGAAGAATATATACTTGACGTACGTAATGATGAAGAGTGGAATAATGGGCACTTAGATCAAGCAGTCAATATTCCGCATGGTAAATTATTAAATGAAAATATTCCATTTAATAAAGAAGATAAAATATATGTACATTGTCAGTCAGGTGTTAGAAGTTCAATAGCAGTGGGTATATTAGAAAGCAAAGGCTATGAAAATGTCGTGAATATTAGAGAAGGCTATCAAGATTTCCCAGAATCATTAAAATAATTTAAAGATGTGGAAATGTAGTTGGGGCCCAAAAGTTTTTTTTTTTTGGGGGCGAAAAAAATTAATTTTTTTTTTTATTTTTTTTAATTT
>NZ_JAJNJA010000012.1:0-36758 GCF_022386995.1 Mammaliicoccus sp. N-M50
TAAGCTCATTTTTGATTGGTTAAGCCAATCACTCTGAAGTACTTTCAGTACTCAATTATTGGAATTAACGTTGACATATTGTCATTCAGTTTTCAATGTTCATAATCTATTTTAAAAATGGTGGAGACTAGCGGGATCGAACCGCTGACCTCCTGCGTGCAAAGCAGGCGCTCTCCCATCTGAGCTAAGCCCCCATAAGTATTAATAGAAGTCGGGAAGACAGGATTCGAACCTGCGACCCCTTGGTCCCAAACCAAGTGCTCTACCAAGCTGAGCTACTTCCCGTTATTTAAAATGGCGCGCCCGAGAGGAGTCGAACCCCTAGCCTCTTGATCCGTAGTCAAACGCTCTATCCAATTGAGCTACGGGCGCAAAAACAAAAATGGTGCCGAGGACCGGAATCGAACCGGTACGGTAATCACTTACCGCAGGATTTTAAGTCCTGTGCGTCTGCCAGTTCCGCCACCCCGGCAAGAAAAAATAAAAATGGAGCGGAAGACGGGATTCGAACCCGCGACCCCAACCTTGGCAAGGTTGTATTCTACCGCTGAACTACTTCCGCTAAATAATTATTTTTATATATAGTATATTTAAAATGGTGAGCCATAGAGGATTCGAACCTCTGACCCTCTGATTAAAAGTCAGATGCTCTACCAACTGAGCTAATGGCTCTAAAACATGGTGCCGGCCAGAGGACTTGAACCCCCAACCTACTGATTACAAGTCAGTTGCTCTACCAGTTGAGCTAGGCCGGCAAAAATGGTGGAGAATGACGGGTTCGAACCGCCGACCCTCTGCTTGTAAGGCAGATGCTCTCCCAGCTGAGCTAATTCTCCAATTAACAATATCGCCCGGCAGCGTCCTACTCTCGCGGAACGTAAGCCCAACTACCATCGGCGCTAAAGAGCTTAACTTCTGTGTTCGGCATGGGAACAGGTGTGACCTCTTTGCTATCGCCACCAGACAATGTTGTTTCGTTTTTGTCTTACCTTATATATTATAAAGAACTCATCAAGGCTTTTCAATAGTAAATTTTACACCTTATTAACTTTCTTTACAAACATCTCGAATTGATATGCGCTTGTTTTCAGCGACCTTTATATAATACACAATTTAGAAACACTCGTCAACACTTTACAACAAAAAAGTTTATATTTCTTTAAAAAACTTCTATATTGGCGTTTTAAAGCCTTTCAAAAGTATAAAACCGCACACAATATGGAATTGTGCACGGCTTTTAGTTACATTTATTTTTGTCTCATATACGGGAATAGTAATACATCTCTAATAGATGCAGAGTTTGTTAATAACATAACTAATCTATCAATACCAATACCTAAACCACCTGTTGGAGGCATACCATATTCAAGTGCTTCAATAAAGTCATCATCCATTTCATGTGCTTCATCGTTACCTTGATCTTTTTCTTTCATTTGTGCTTCAAATCTTTCACGTTGATCAATTGGATCATTTAATTCAGTAAATGCATTTGCATGCTCTCTACCAACAATAAATAATTCGAATCTATCAGTAAATCTTGGGTCTTCAGGATTTTTCTTAGCTAATGGTGATATTTCGATTGGGTGTCCATAAATAAATGTAGGTTGAATAAGTTTCTCTTCTACTCTTTGTTCGAAGAATTCATTCAGAATATGACCATATGTCATACGATCTTCTACTTCTATATTATGTTCTTTTGCTAAAGCATGTGCTTCTTCATCAGTTTTAACTTCATAGAAATCTACACCAGTATATTCTTTAACGGCATCAACCATATGCCATCTTCTCCAATTAGGTGCTAAATCTATAGATTCTTCGCCATATTGTACAGTTGTAGAACCTAATACTTTTTCAGCGATTGCTGCTACCATAGATTCAGTTAAATCCATAATGTCGTTGTAATCAGCATATGCTTCATACAATTCAATCATTGTAAATTCAGGGTTATGTCTTGTAGATACACCTTCATTACGGAATACTCTTCCAATTTCATATACTTTCTCTAATCCACCTACGATTAATCGTTTCAAGTGTAATTCAATTGCAATTCTCATGTATAGAGTAGCATCTAACGCATTGTGATGTGTTACGAAAGGACGAGCTGAAGCACCACCAGCGATTTGGTGCATCATTGGTGTTTCTACTTCTAAGAAACCTTTATTATTTAAGTAAGTTCTCATTTCTTGAATAATTTGGCTTCTTGTAATGAATGTTTTAGTTGATTCTTCACTTGTAATTAAATCTAGGTAACGCTGACGGTAACGTTGTTCAATATCTTGTAAACCATGATACTTATCTGGTAATGGACGTAAAGATTTCGTTAAAACAGTAAATTCTTTCGCTTTAACAGATAATTCTCCAGTATTCGTTTTAAACATAACACCTTTTACGCCTACGATATCACCTAAATCTGCATGTTTCCATATTTCAAATTGTTCGTCACCCACTTGGTCTTTACGAACATAGATTTGAATTTGACCAGTAATATCTTTAACATGTGCAAATCCAGCTTTACCTTTACCTCTTTTAGTCATTAAACGACCTGCGATAGCAACAGCTGATTCGTCTTCTTTATCATGTAATTCTTCTTTACTGAATTCGTCCCATTCTTGGTGTAATGATTTAGAGTCTCCACTGCGGACAAATTTCTTACCGAAAGGATCGATACCTAAATCTCTTAATTCTTGTAATTTTTCTCTACGAACCAACATTTGGTCATTCATTTCTTCTGACATGATTTTCCACTCCTTATTTAAATTACACTTGTTATTTTATTTAAACCACACGTAGATTATTTACTTTCACCATTATACTTTACTACATGTTCATCGTTTGGCAATAGCTCCCAAATATATTTCTTCGATATAGGTTCCACAACATTTGAGGCAATATCATTCAAAGGTATCATCACAAATGCTCTTTCAGTCATTCTAGGATGAGGTACTTCTAGTTCTGGTGATTGAATAACGGATTGATCATATAATAAAATATCTATATCAATTGTACGTGGTCCCCATCTTTCAACTCGAACACGATGAAGTTGTTGCTCTATCATCATACAAACTTTTAATAATTCAGATGATTCTAATTCAGTTGAGATTTCAATACACATATTTAAAAAATCAGGTTGGTCTGTGTATCCTACTGGTTTCGTTTCATATATTGGAGATTCTTGAATAACTTGAATACCGTCAATTTCATTCAACAATTTAACAGCTTCTTGCAGTTGATGTTGCCTATCTCCCATATTACTGCCTAAACCTAAATATGCAGTATGCATTTATCTCTTCCTCACTATCTCAATACCCACACCTTTATAATGTCCAGGTATCGGTGGATTATTTTTAGTAATCTTAACTTTGGTTTCCAATACTCGATTATAGTGCGAAAATAGCTCTTTTGCAATACGTTCTGCAAGATGTTCGATTAATTTTACCGGTTTACCTTCCATAATTTCTTTGACCACTTCAAATACTTCACCGTAGTGAACAGTCTTTTCTAAGTCATCTGTTTCGCCCGCTTCAGAAAGATCTAAATATAATTCTAAATCTACTACAAATATTTGTCCTAGTTCATTTTCTGCTTCAATTGCACCATGGTATCCGTAAAAAGACATGCCTTCTAATATTATTCTATCCATTTAATCGAATCTCCTTCAGAGCATCTATCGTCTTAGCTACTCTTTTGTTCATTTGTACATTATGGACTCTCACAGCATGGACACCTTTTTCAATTCCGTAAGCTGTCGTTGCTGCTGTACCTTCATCACGTTCATCAACATTAGTTTCGCCACCTAATAAGTCATTGATCAATCGCTTTCTACTTGTCGCAAGCAACACATTGTATCCTGTAGCGACCAATTCATCTAATCGTGACATGACAATACGTTCTTCTTCTCTAGACTTCGCAAAGCCAATACCAGGATCTAGCCAAATATTTTTTTCAGGTATACCGCAAATTTCTGCTTGGTTTGCTTGTTTTAATAAAGTAAGCAATAATTCTTCCATTACCGGAACATCTCTCTTGCCATCGCCGTTATGCATTAACACAATTTCTGCATTATATTCTGCCACGACTTTCAATATATTCGGATCATACAAACCAGCCCACTGGTCGTTAATCATCGTTACGCCTCTTTTTAAAGATTCTTCAGCAACTTTACTTCTGTATGTATCTACTGAAAGTTGAACATCTAAATCACTGAGCGCTTCAACAACTGGAATAACTCTATCCAATTCCTCTTCTAAACTTACTTCTGTATAACCTGGGCGAGTAGATACTCCACCGATATCAATAATATCCGCACCTTCTGAGATAAGTTTCTCAGCGTGTTGTCTTGCTTTATCTACACTATTATATGAACCACCGTCAGAAAATGAATCTGGCGTAACATTTAATATCCCCATAATTTTCGTATTCACCAAGATAGTCTTCCTTCCTTTTTCATAGATAAATTTATTATAACAAATTTAAAAAATCACGCCTAAATGAAATAACTTCAAAAGTTATTTATTATAGACGTGATACTTAATTTATAATCATTTATTTATCAATTAGTCTTCAAAAGCGTAAAGTGGTGTAGATAGGTAACGTTCACCATTACTTGGAAGAACTGTTACTACAGTTTTGCCTTCACCTAGTTCTTTAGCTTTTTTCAATGCAGCTACAATTGCAGCACCAGATGAAATACCACCAAGGATACCTTCTTCTTTAGCAACTTTTCTAGACATTTCCATTGCTTCTTCATTACCTACTTTAATAACATCGTCATAAACATCTGTGTTTAAAGTATCTGGTACGAAACCTGCACCTAAACCTTGTAATTTATGAGGACCTGGTGAACCACCACTTAAAACAGGAGAAGCTTCTGGTTCAATCGCAACTATTTGAATATTAGGATATTTTTCTTTAAGAACTTTACCTGCTCCAGATAAAGTACCACCAGTACCTACACCAGCTAAGAAAGCGTCAATTTGAACACCCTCAAATTGTTCAACAAGTTCAGGACCAGTTGTTAATTCATGGACTTTAGGGTTCGCTGGGTTTTCGAATTGTTGTGGTTCAAAATAGCCTTTTTCTTCTTTTAATTCTTTAGCTTTTTTGATAGCACCTTTCATGCCTTCTGCACCAGGTGTTAACACTAATTCAGCGCCATAAGCTTTTAATAAAGCACGACGTTCGCTACTCATTGTATCTGGCATTACAAATACAGCTTTATAACCTTTAGCTGCTGCAACCATTGCTAAACCGATACCTGTGTTACCAGATGTTGGTTCAATAATTGTGTCGCCTGGTTTGATTTTGCCTTCTTTTTCAGCAGCTTCAATCATCGCTAAACCAATTCTATCTTTAACTGAGCTACCTGGGTTTTGATATTCTAATTTTACATAAACGTCTGCTGAACCTTCTTCAACTACTTTGTTTAATTTAACTACAGGTGTATCTCCAATTAATTCTACAATATTATTTACTCTCTTAGCCATTTACGCTTCACTCCTAAACAGTTTTTATACCCTAGTTTATTTATCGGATATAATGATTATAACAAAACTTCATATAAAGTGAAAGTATTTACTAAATTAAAGTGCATTCTTAAGTTCGATTAATTCTTCTTCGCTATATTGATACTTTGTTCTACAGAAATGACATTCTGCTTCAGCACCATGATCTTCTTTAATCATTGCATCAATTTCTGCTTCTCCAAGACCTTTAATTGCATTCAGGAATTTTTCTCTAGAACAATTACATTTGAACTCAACATCCATATGGTCAATAATTCTAGTATTTTCTTTACCTAATACTGTTTCAATTATTTCTTCTGGTGATAATCCTCTATCGATCAATTTAGATACAGGTTCCATTTGATTAATTTTTTCTTCAATTGCTGAAATTGTTTTTTCAGATGCACCAGGCATAAGTTGAATGATGAAACCTCCTGCTGCTTTAATTGTATTATCAGGATTTACTAATACACCTAAACCAACAGCTGAAGGTACTTGTTCACTTGTTACAAAATAATAAGTGAAATCTTCGCCAAGTTCTCCTGAAACAATCGGTGTAGAACCTGTGAAGTAATCTTTCAATCCGATATCTTTAACGACACTTAACATACCATCTGTTCCAACAGCACGTCTAACATCTAATTTACCTTGATCGTTTAATGGGAAATGCGTTTGAGGATTTTGTACGTATCCTCTTACTTTACCTTTCGCATTAGCATCGACCATAATTTTACCAATTGGTCCTCCGCCATCAATTGTTACCGTTAATTTTTCTTCATTTTTTAGCATTGATCCCATCATCACACCAGCTGTCATTGATCTACCTAATGCTGCTGATGCAGTTGGCCATGTGTAATGGCGTGTTTGTGCTTCTTGTATTGTATTTGTTGTTTGAACAGCAAAAGCTCTCACTTCATCATTGAAAGCTAATCCTCTTACTAAATAATCTTTTGTCATGTTTTATACTCCTTCTTTAAAAAAAGCCCCTCTCAATCAAATTGTTGAAAGGGACTTTTGTGAAATTATTCTTTACGATCTGTCGGTTTATTGTCACCTAGGTCATCGATATTTGACTCTTGTTCATGAGCTGGTTCGTCTGAATCACTATCTGAATCTGTGTCTTCACGACGTTTTTCATGTGACACTTCTTCTTTTACTTCTTCATATGATTTACCAACTTCATCATCGTCAATATCTAATGTACCTTCTTGTTGCGTTAAGTCACCTTCATATTTATCTTCATCTGAGTCTTCATTTTGGTTAAGATGAGAATCATCATATTTAACTTCTGGTAACTTACCTTCATGGAATAATGATTGAATTTGTTCAGCTACTAATGTTTCTTCTACTAGAAGAGTCTTAGCAATTAATTCTAATTGTGATTTATGTTCAGTTAGAATTTGTTTACAACGTTCGTATTGTTCTTTAATGATACGTTGTACTTCTGAATCAATTTCATAAGCAATTTGGTCTGAATAATTTGGCTCAGATTGCATATCTTTACCTAAAAATACTTGTCCACTATCCGTACTACCGAATTGTAATGGACCTAATTTTTTACTCATACCATATTCAGTAACCATCTTACGCGCAATGTTTGTTGCACGTTGGAAGTCATTATGAGCACCTGTTGATGCTTCTCCAAAGTTTATTTCTTCAGATACACGACCACCAAGTAAACCTACTATCTTATCTAATAATTCTGGTTCAGTCATAAAGTAACGATCTTCTTTAGGAAGCATCATTGCATATCCACCAGCTTGACCACGTGGAACGATTGTAACTTTATGAACCATTTCTGCTTCATCTAATACACAACCGATAATTGTATGACCCGCTTCGTGATAAGCAACAATATTTTTTTCTTTTTCAGAAATCATTCTTGTTTTCTTAGCTGGACCTGCAATAACTCTATCCGTCGCTTCTTCGATATCTCTCATATCAATTTTCGTTTTGTTAGAACGTGCTGCTACTAATGATGCTTCATTTAACAAGTTCTCTAAGTCTGCACCAGAGAAACCAGGCGTTCTTTGAGAAATTGCTTTTAAGTCAACAGTTTCGTCTAACGGTTTATTACGAGCATGTACTTTAAGTACTGCTTCACGTCCTTTTACATCTGGTCGTCCAACTTGGATTTGTCTATCGAAACGTCCAGGACGTAATAATGCAGGGTCTAAAATATCAGGACGGTTAGTTGCAGCTATCATAATGATACCTTCATTTTCACCGAATCCATCCATTTCTACTAATAATTGGTTTAATGTTTGTTCACGTTCATCGTGACCGCCACCAACACCAGCGCCACGTTGACGACCAACAGCATCAATCTCATCTATAAAGATAATACATGGTGCATTTTTCTTAGCGTTCTCGAATAAGTCACGCACACGACTTGCACCGACACCAACGAACATCTCAACGAAGTCTGAACCACTGATTGAGAAGAATGGTGTACCCGCTTCACCTGCTACAGCTCTAGCAAGTAATGTTTTACCTGTACCTGGAGGACCAACTAGTAAGACACCTTTCGGAATACGCGCACCCATTTTCTTGAATTTACGATTATCTTTAAGGAAATCAACTATTTCCACTAACTCTTGTTTCTCTTCATCGGCACCTGCTACATCAGAGAATCTCACACGTTTCTTCTGATTATCATATAGCTTGGCTTTTGACTTACCAAAGTTCATTACTCGGCCGCCGCCACCGCCGCCGCCTTGCATTTGGCTTAAGAAGAAGATGAATAAAAATGCAATAATTAAAACTGGGATAAGCGTTGTTAATACACTAACAAACACACTTTGTTTTTCTTCTTCTTTAACATTAAATTTCAAATCATCTTGTTTCTCAGCAGTTGCTGTTATTTTTTTCAAGTCATCTTGATTATTAAATAAAATAGAAGATGTATATGTTTCATCTTTACCTTTTTTTAATTCACCGCTAACCATATAAACATTCTGTTCTGGTTGAATAGTTAACGTTTTTAAATCGCCTTTTTCTAGCTTCGTCATAAACTCATTATATGTAAGCTGTTTTGGTGATTGTCCATTGCCATTAATGAACTGGAATACACCAAATAGGACGATAGCTAAAAGCGCGATCATTAATATATTACGAAAAGCTTTTTGCATTCAATTTGTCCTCCTACTCAATTAATAAAACTAACAAAAATTTTACCATATTTGTAATTTCATACGCTAGTAATTAAACTTGCTTATACGCATCATTGATATATTTCTGGTTTAAGTGTACCAATGTATGGTAAATTACGATATTTCTCAGCATAATCAAGTCCATATCCTACTACAAATTCATCAGGAATTTTTTCTCCGACATATTTAGCTTCGATATCTACTTTACGTTTCATCGGTTTGTCTAACAATGTTACGATTTCAATAGAATTAACATTTCTGTATTTCAATAAATCAACGATAGAATTTAAAGTTGTACCTGTTTCTAAAATATCTTCAATGATAATGACATCTCTATTTTCAACAGAAGTACTTAAGTCTTTTAAAATTTTAACTTCTCCAGTTGATTCTGTACCACCGTGATAACTAGAAACATCCATGAAGTCTAATTCTACATGTGTATCAATGTATTTAATTAAATCAGCCATAAACATGATTGAACCTTTTAAAATACCTACACAAATAGGTGTCTTCCCATTATAATCCTCTGTGATTTGCTTTCCTAATGTTTTGCATCTTTCTTGAATCTGTTCTTCTGATAATACAACAGACTTAATCGAGTCTTTCATTAAAGTCATCTCCAATATAAGTAATAGTTAGTGCGTTTTTAAAGTTAGAATCTATCCAAAAATCACCAATTGCAATTATGTCATCACCATTTAAAATAATTGGACAATTGTTTCTTTTATGTATGTCAATCTTGTTGTCAATCATGATTCTGTTAACTTTTTTGTGATGTTTATTTCCCCGGTTATAATACTGAACACGATCTCCAGACATTCTCGTTCTTACAAATAAAGGCGATGCTATGTCTTTCGTTTCAATTAACCAATTCCCAAATACATATTGTTCATTACGATTTATAAATTTAGAATTTACATTGAACTCAATATCTTCACATAGTAATAATTTATCATATGCTACTATAAACTGCCAATCATCAGATATAGGAATGACGGATTGTTTTGAAAAATTATTAAATACGTGCATCCATTCTTTATATGACTTCTCACTATATCTTCGTTTAACATATTGAGCCATTAATTGATCTAATACTTGAACCTTAACTAAATCGTTCAGCTGATTAAATGCATCTCGATTAATTTCAACTTGATCAGACTGTTTTATTTCATTAGCAATAAAATCATCTGCTGCAGTTATAATTAATTTTCTTGCATCATTCATCCATTGATTTAAATCCAGTAAATGATCTGTTGAAAATTCTGATCTTTCTTCAATAACAGGCAACAATTGATTTCGTAAATAGTTGCGAGTATATTTACTATCTTTATTTGAATCATCTTCGTAGTACTTAAAATCATTTTCTTGTTGATATTGTTTTATAAATGATTTGGATACATTTAACAATGGTCTACAAATCATATAATCATTTCTTTTTTGAACTTGTTGAATACCTAAAGGTGCACGGCCAATTCTCCCAGTAAATAGTCGATAAGCAATGGTTTCTTTTTGGTCATCCATATGGTGTGCAGTCAACAATACATCGCTACCGGTTTGTTTCATCATTTCATCAAACCATTCATATCTCATTTGTCTAGAGATATCTTGTATGCTCTTATTGTGACTAACTGTTTCGCTCAAATCCAATGTCTTGATATATATTTCAATATGATGTTTTTCGCAAAATCGTTTGATAAATTCCGCTTCTTCTCGCGAGGCTTCTCTTAAACCATGGTTGACATGTAAACAGATTAACTTATGATATGTGTCTTTATAAGTTGTATTTAACATGTGTAAAAGTGACATGCTATCTATCCCTGTCGAAACAGCTAAAGCTAAATCATCCTCTTGTTGCCAAGTTACTTTCAGCATGATTACACACCTCAATTTTCAAAAAGTCATTTGATCTTGTCAAAATAAAAAGAGGCTCAACTAATTAGCCTCTTTTTATTATAATCCATTATCGTCTTGCACCTTTACCGCCACGACGTGATTCAGTTTGTCTCTTAATAGATGTTAACTTATCCTCACTATCTTTTAAAAAGTTTGATAATTTCTTCTCAAAGTCTTCAGGCTTAGCTTCTTTCTTAGGCGCTTGGCGCTTTGGACGTTCTTTAGCTTTTTTAATAGATAAACTAATCTTTCCATCATCAGCTACTGTTAATACTTTAACTTCTACTTCATCGCCTACAGTTAAATGGTCATTCACGTTCTCGACGTAGTTATCAGCAACTTCACTGATATGCACAAGGCCACTTTTCCCTTCAGGTAATTCAACAAATGCACCAAAATTCTTAATACCTGTAACTTTCCCTTTGACTTTATTGCCTACTTCAATTGACATATTATTACTGTATCCTCCTGATATAAATTCACTTTAACTTTATTATATGCTTCTATACAAAATTATACAACGCCATAAACAGATTATTTATCATTTTCCGCGTCTTTTTTGTCTTCTGGTAATTTAAAAATAATTTCACCATCATTGCTTAAAAAGTATTCGCTTCTTGCGAGTTTTTCTATATATTCTTTATCGTTCAGTCGTTTAATTTGTTCTTTAAGTTCTATCTCTTTATCTTGTAACTTTTCATATGTTACAGCTTTTTCTTTACGCTCTTGCACTAATTCATCATTACGATTTTTTTGTAGAAATAGCATGATGATCATAATAACGATTATTAACAATAATACTCCACCAAATAAGGTAAGTCGCTTGCGTATCACTTGGCGCGTTTTATTGACAGTCTTTTTTTGTTTGTTTTGGGACTGTGTATATTCATTATCTAGATTTTTAATTTTTTGCGCCATTGGTGTACCTCCTTATTTATATAGAATCTTGAATTTTTTCTTCTTTGATGACTTCAAACATTGTCTTCGCATTTTCTTTATTAGCATGTTCAGATAATCCTGTCACTTTGACAACAATTATTCTATTACCTAATCTAATTTCTAATTCATCTTCAACACTTACAGCCGTTCCTGCTTTAGCAACTTGACCATTTACTTTAACTCTACCTTGGTCACTCACCTCTTTAGCAAGTGTACGACGTTTAATCAGTCTAGATACTTTTAAATATTTATCTAATCTCAAATTGTTAAATCTCCTTTATTTATAAATTCTTTTAATGATTGTTCACCGTATCCCTCTAATTTGGTTTTATCATACAACTTCAAAAAGTAATCAGCAAATATTTTTTCTAGTTTCTCACGTTTAACTTTGCCTTCTTTTTGTTTTTCATCATTCCAAATTTTCTTAAGGTCTTTAATATCATTCGCTTCTTGGTCACCAAACACATGTGGATGTCTACGTATCATCTTAGAAGTTAATGTTTGTATCACTTCTCTTACATCAAAGTACGCTTCTTTCTTTCCAATCGCAGCATGTAGCATCACTTGTAACAATATGTCTCCAAGTTCTTCTATCATATGTTCAATATCATCTTCATCAATTGCTTCTATTAATTCAAATGCCTCTTCAAGCACATAACGCTTCAATGTTTCATGTGTTTGTACTTTATCCCATGGACAACCTTCTTCGGACACTAAAGTATCGATAGTTTGTTCTAAATATTGAAAATCACCATATAGTTGTTCATCTTCAGTTATTTTCGGTATGAATAAACTTGTTAAATTTGATAGCTCAGCATGATGGTCCATTTCATACAATGGACAAGAAATGACATCAGCTTCACCTAATCTTGCATTAGAAACGAGTTTCACAGGATGATCATCTGGATATCTTTCCATCAATGTAACTTTAATATCTGATGCAACTAATTGATCATACACTTGTGTAATAATCGTATTCGTTCTTATATTTAATGAAGTCTCAGACAAACTCGTTCCGTCTAATAATGTAAATCCGTCATTCGGATCAATATTAACAGCTCTGAACATATCATCTAGAAAGCTTTTTCCACCTAACACGTGAACATCCGGTGCTTTCTCTAATAAAAGCTGCGTCGTTGTTTCAGCTACCATCGGATCACCAGGTACCGCATAAATGATATTTTCATGTTCAGCTTTTTCAATCAATGTATCGACAATTTCAGAATATACATTAAGAAAATCATCGTGCTTTTCATAAATATAATCAAAACCTTGCCAATTTAAGTCTTCTAATTCTTTAACAACCGGATGGTCTAGCGTACGCGCATATATAACATCAGCTGATTGAAGTTTACGGTAAACGCCCATTGGCAATTCTTCTAAACTATAATTACCTAAGCCAACAACTAATATTTGTTGTGCCATATGTTAATTACTCCTTTATTATTTTATCCATTAAAGGTAAATGTTTCCATTCATCTTTTATTAATATTTTCATTTTTATTATACCTATTATGACAACCATTACGCCAACAATACCTGCCAGTAACATAATTAATAGACTGGTCATTCTCGTGTGCGTTGGAATGAGCAATACAACTTGTACAAATATAGACATGATCGCAAGTAAAGTAATCACTTTAATCATAAATAAACCCATACGTTGAAATTGATAGAGTTTCATCACACGTACATGCAAAATCAATGTATAAATAGCAAGCGACAAGACAGTCGACAAACTTGCACCAAATATACCAAACTGCAGTACAAACCAATAATTCCCGATTAGTTTCGTTAACATACCAATCATGAGCGCAATAAATAATATATTTCTGTTTAATTTCACTTGCAATAACGCTGTATACATAATGATAAATGTCACAAATACAACTGCGAGCATAAAGACGCTCAATGTACCGATTAATTCATTCGTCTTAAAGAATACAGTATTTAATAATGGTAGTAAGTTCATTAAGCCAAATGCGGCAGCCATACTAAATAACACTGTTATCTTTAAGGATGTATTAGCATATTCATTCACGAGTTGATGATTTTTCTTTTGCAGTTGTTCTGTTAACAATGGAATAAGCACAAAACTAAATGTCGTTGTGATGATAAGCCCCATCTGAATCAATGAAGCACCTCTATCAAACACACCTTTTACTTTTATACTCTCATGAAAGCTATATCCATTCTCTTGCAACAAATGTATAAGTGTAAATGAATCTACAATTTGCCATAAAATCAATATCAAATAAGAAATGGCATACAAGATTGTCATCGTCACGATATTTTTAGTGTCACTCAACTTTATTTCCCAGGAAAATCTCAGTCTAGGCTTTCTTTTAAACCAGAAGTAAATTGCAATACAACTTAATCCCAATACAGAACCACTGATTGCGATTGTGCCAGCTTGATAAATCGAAATATTCAAGCCAACAAATAGCAAAATCGCAGTTAAAATCACACCGACTCTAACAACTTGATCAATAACCTGTGAAACGGCAATAAAGTTCATCTGATGTTTCATTTGATAATACCCTCGCACCATTGAGATAAATACAAGTGGTATTAGCGCTAAACTCGCCATACGAATCATAGGTGTTAAGTTCGGATCACCCATCAGTCCGCTTATCAATTGTGCACTTAAAAATATAGCAACACTTAGCAATAAACAAGTCATTTGTAAGAACCAGAACATACCTATTATTTCTGATTGTTTACGTTGAATCATCCAGCTACTCATCACACTAGGAAGCGCGTTTAAACTTACAACACTCACAATCGCAACAAGCGGATATACTTGTTGGTATGCATATAATCCTTCATCACCTAAAACATTTTGGTAAGGCACTCTATAAATTGCGCTTAAAATTTTAACAATGACCATCGTGCCTGTTAACAACAATACACTATTAAAAATGGGTTTAGATTGTGTCATCGTCTACCAAACTTTCATTAATCACATTAGTTAAGAATTTCAGATCGTCTAACCATTGTTTTGATTTTTGTAATTTAAACACCATTTGATTGTCTGAAACAGCTATTTTTAATTTTCTACCTAATGGTTCTGTAACTTTAAACAACACATCACCTTTTAAATGATTTGTTGTATATTCTGAAGCTGTCAGTTGTATCACTTTAGCGACTTCTTTAATTTCTGTAATACCGAAATGAATACCATTCAATCTTACTTCAACAACGTCTAATAAACGTTGAACTTCAACAGGATATTCACCAAAACGATCGATTAATTCATCTTGAATATCTTCCAATTGAGATTGCGTCGTAATTGATCTCAATTTTTTGTACATTTCAATTTTGGCTTGTTCATTCTTAATGTATTCAGCAGGTATATAGGCATCTATCTTAATATCTACTTCAAGTTGTGGTACTTCTGATTCTGGTTCAATGCCTCGTTTCACATTAACCGCTTCTTCTAACATTTGAGAATATAAGTCATAACCTACAGAATCTATGAACCCATGCTGCTGACTACCTAATAGATTTCCTGCGCCACGAATATTCAAATCGCGCATGGCAATTTTAAATCCTGAACCTAATTCAGTAAATTCTTTAATAGCTTGCAGTCTTTGCTCAGCAACTTCAGTCAGTACTTTATTTTGTTCATGTAAGAAATATGCATAACCAATTCGACTAGAACGACCCACTCGTCCACGTAACTGATACAATTGACTCAATCCAAATCTATTAGCGTCTTCAATAATCAATGTATTAGCATTTGGAACATCGACACCCGTTTCAATAATCGTTGTTGTAACTAAAATATCGTATTCTCCATCGACAAAATTCAACATCGTTTCTTCTAATTCTCGTTCTGTCATTTGTCCATGAGCAACGCCTATTCTCGCATTAGGCATGAGCATAGACAACTGTTCACTCTTTTGATATATGGACTGCACGCGGTTATATAAATAGAATGCTTGTCCACCACGTGAAAGTTCACGTTCTAGTGCTTCTTTAACAAAACTCATATTCTGTTCTAATACATACGTTTGAACAGGGAATCTATTTTCAGGTGGTGTTTCAATAACAGATAAATCTCTAACACCTAATAAACTCATATGAAGTGTTCTCGGAATTGGTGTCGCAGTTAAAGTAAGAACGTCTACATTAGTCTTTAATGCTTTAATTCTTTCTTTATGTTTCACACCAAATCTTTGTTCTTCATCGACGATTAATAATCCTAAATCTTTATATTCAACATCTTTACTTAGTAATTTATGTGTACCTACAACAATGTCTACAAATCCAGATTTGATACCTGCTTTCGTTTCTTTAACTTGTTTAGGTGTTCTAAATCTACTCATCATTTGAATTTCTACTGGATATTCTTGCATACGTTCTCTGAATGTTTCAAAATGTTGCTGAGCAAGAATCGTTGTTGGTACGAGCACGGCTACTTGCTTACCTTCCAAGACCGCTTTAAATGCAGCTCTTATTGCTACCTCAGTCTTACCATATCCAACATCACCACAAAGCAGTCTATCCATCGGTCTTCTTTTTTCCATATCTGCTTTAATTTCTTCTAAAGAAGTGACTTGGTCAGGCGTAGGCTCATATGGAAAGTCCATTTCAAATGTCATTTGCTCTTCAGTATCCGGACCGTATTGATAACCCTCAACTTGTTCTCTCTCTTGATAAAGTTTCAACAGTTCATCCGCAATGTCTTCCACATTTTTTTGAACTTTAGCTTTTGTCTTTTTCCATTCTGTACCGCCAAGTTTATTCACCTTTGGCTCTTTATCATCTGATCCAACAAACTTTTGTACATCATTCATTTGATCAACAGGTACAAATAATTGATCGGTACCTTTGTATTGAATTTTAATATAATCTTTATGAATGCCAGATACTTCTAATGTTTCAACGCCTAAATATTTACCAACACCATGATGTACGTGTACAACATAATCTCCTACATTCAATTCTTGGTAAGATTTTATTTTTTCAGCATTAGATAACTTTTGTCTTCTTTTAGATTGTTTTCTTTCACGTGCTTTGAAAAGTTCTTTTTCTGTCACGACGACAAGCTTCATATAAGGCAATTCGAACCCTTCAGACAGCGCGCCATCTGTTACGACAGCTTGTCCTCTGTCACCGACTTGTTCTACCCTATCTATAACAGTTGGAATTTTCATGTCGTTTAACATACTTTGAATACGAGACTTTCTCGTTTCAGATTCTGCTAATAATACGACTGTAAATCCTTGTTTCATAAAGCGATCAAACTCTGATTGCATAATGTCATATTGTCCATAGAATCTTTGAACAGGTTTACATGAGAATTTCACCATCTCTTCAATTTCAACTGGCATACTTGCAGTAAATAAAGTGAAATAAGCGATTTTATGTTGATGCAAGAGTTCTGTAAAAGCATGTTCCGAAATAAAACGTTGCCCAATAAATCCTTGTCCTGATTCTATTAGCGATTGCGTAAATTCTTCGATTTCAACGTCTAATGAATGTTCAGTTTCTTTAATTCGATTATATTCGTCTACAACAACAAGTGCATCATCCGCAAAATAATCTGTTAAAGTTGTGACTTCATCATACATAAACGAAATGACACGTCTTAAAATTTGATGATCTTTCAATTCATCACTTTGCATCAATATCGTTTGATACGTATCTTTTAAGTCGGGACGCATTTCTGTAGCTAATTGTTGTCTAGTCTTTTCATATGCTTCTTCCATACGTTCTGGAAGTTGGCTAATTTGTTCACTTGTAAAAATATAATCACTAGCCGTTGTAATTTCAACTTGTTCAACATTACCTAAAGAGCGTTGCGTTTCAACGTCGAACAATCTCATACCGTCTACTTCAGTATCAAACAATTCAATTCGAACAGGATCTCCAGTTACTGGATAGATATCAATCAACCCACCACGAATCGAGAACTCACCAACTGCTGATACTAACGATTGCCTCTTATAACCCATATCAATCAATTGATTAGCCCATACATCTAAGTCAATATCATCACCTATTTGAATCGATTTATAATGTTCATTCCAAATGTGTTTCGGTGTTAATTGTTTTTTCAAGCCATTTATAGGCACGATAAATAAGCCCTTCTTGCCTTGAGCAAGTTGGGTTAGTGTTCTGATACGTTCACTCATTAAATCAGGACTTTGCGTAGAGAACGCCTCAATCATAATATCTTGTACAGGAAACTTAAATACTTCTTCAGGTGGTAATAATTGAAGAATATCCGCTTCTAATTTATCCGCCTGATACAAGTTATTTGTTACGATAACGAGTTGTTTATCATTTTTAAGATATTGTTCTAATATGAGTAGTGCTTTACTCGACTGATTCAGTCCTGTTATGAGTATGTTCTTTTCTCCAAATATTTGCGTTAATTCTTGAAATCGTTCGTCTGCTTGTATGATTTCATGGATAACGTGTTTCATATTACTTCACCATTATACTGGTTCATCACATTCTGAAAAGTTTCGCCTTTAATTATAGCTTCACAAGCATCTGCTGCGCGATCGATTACTTTTTCCATTGTAATCATTTCATCATCAGAGAACTTTTGAAGCACATAACTCGGTACACTCATGCCATTTGTAGGACGATCAATTCCGATTCTAATACGGTTAAAACGGTCTGTCCCTAAATGTTGAATTAAAGACTTCATACCGTTATGACCACCAGCACTTCCTTTCTGACGTAGTCTCAAATGACCTTGAGACTGGTCCATGTCATCATAGAGTACAACTAGATCCTCTATATCTATATTATAATAATCCATTAGTGGTCTTACAGCTTCACCTGATAAATTCATGAAAGTCATAGGCTCAATAAGCATTACTTTCTCTCCATTTATAAGCCCTATTGTATATGCACCTTTAAATTTTTGTTTATCTAAGTCTAATTGGTGACGATCAAGCAATTTATCAACTACTTCAAAGCCAATATTATGACGCGTAAGGTCATATTTCTTTCCGATATTTCCAAGTCCAACAATACATTTCATGTTGTAACCTCCATATTAATACTAAGTATATATTATAGCATTTTTGTGATTTATTTCATCTATCTATACTTAAATAAAAAAACCCAACACAAATGTGTTGGGTTGAAGATTTAAAAAATATTATTTTTCTTCTTCTTCTGCTTCTTCTTTTTCAGCTTCTTCTTCTGCTACTGCATCAGCTTCTTCAGCTGCAGTTTCTTCAGCGTCTTCAGCAGGTTCTTCTGTTGGAGGAACTACTGTTACAACTGCTTCTTCTTTATCGTTTTCGATAGTGTATTTATCAGTTGCATCTAAGTCGCCTACTAAGTAGCTATCACCAATAGCTAATTCTGTAATATCAACTTCGATATTTTCAGGAATTTCATCTGGAGTAGTTGTAACTTGTAAGTCGAATAATGGTTGTTGAACTACGCCACCTTCAGAAGCACCAACTGATTCACCTACTAATACTACAGGTACGTCTACAGTTAATTCTTCTTTCATGTTGATAGCTAAGAAGTCAACGTGAGTGATTTGGTTTTTAAGAGAATCATATTGATAATCTGAAACCATAACTTTGATTGTTTTTGAACCAACACCTAATTCGATAACGCCGTTACGTCCAACTTCACGAATTGTTTTGATGAATTCAACTTCATCAACTTTAACAGATGTATTTTTAGCACCGTAACCGTATACGACTGCTGGAATAACACCTGAAGCTCTTAATTTACGTAAACTAGAACGAGTTTGTTTACCTTGACGGATAACTGACTTTAATGAAGTCATTATCTTTTCCACCTTTCATTTATGCGCGATATGCGCTCCTACACTTACCCATCAACAACAATTGCTGCTTGTAAGTGGTTATTTAGTCCATAAAAATGAACCGTTTGTTATTATACACGAATATTATAAATTAATCAAATAGCACACTAACAGATTCTTGTTCATATACTCTAACAATTGCTTGTGCTAATAATTCTGCTACAGACAATTCTTTAACGTTTGCAGGTTTTCTATCTTCTGGTAATTGAATTGAGTTTGTAACAACTAATTCTTTAATTTGAGAATTTTCGATACGTTCTTTTGCTGGTCCTGATAATACAGGGTGTGTACAACATGCATAAACTTCTTTCGCACCTTTTTTAACAAGTGCATCTGCTGCTAATGTAATTGTTCCAGCTGTATCAATAATATCATCGATAATGATGGCAGTCTTACCATTAATATCTCCAACAATATTCATAACTTCTGCTACGTTTGGTTTCGGACGACGTTTATCAATAATAGCGATAGGTGTTTTTAGACGGTCAGCCATTTTACGTGCTCTTGTTACGCCACCATGGTCAGGCGAAACAACTACTGTTGTTTCAGGATCTAAACCTTTTTCTAAGAAGTAATTTGATAAAATTGGTACGCCCATTAAATGATCAATCGGTATGTCAAAGAACCCTTGAATTTGAGGTGCATGTAAATCAAGTGCTATCATTCTGCTTGCGCCAGCTTTTTCAATAATATTTGCCACAAGTTTAGCAGTGATTGGTTCACGGCTTCTAGCTTTACGGTCTTGTCTTGCATAACCGTAATAAGGCATTACAATATTAATATTTGCTGCTGATGCACGTTTACAAGCATCAATCATAATTAATAATTCCATCAAGTGTTCATTCACTGGGTTTGATGTTGGTTGAATAATAAATACATCACAACCACGGATACTTTCTTCAATATTAATTTGAACTTCACCATCAGCAAATCTCTTAACTGTAGATTTACCTAATGGAATCCCTACTAAATTGGCAACTTCTTGCGCTAATGGTTGGTTACCTTCAAGCGAAAATATTTTTAATGAAGAGTTCTTATATTCAGTGTTCAACATTTCTGTTCCTCCGATATCATTTTGACTCATGTTTTGACGGCTCCTTTTATTTCGTTTTATAATATCCTTCTTTTGTCGTTTGTCTAGCGCGACCTAGCGCCAAGCTTTCATTTGGTACATCATCTGTAATTGTTGACCCTGCTGCTATGAATGATCCATCTCCAATTTCTACTGGTGCAACTAGATTTGAATTACATCCAATAAATGCATCATCTCCTATAACCGTACGGAATTTATTCACGCCATCATAATTTACAGTGATAGAACCACAACCAATATTTGTTCTTGCACCTACTTCTGCATCTCCGATATAACTTAAGTGTGAAACTTTAGCGCCATCTTTTAAGACAGCCTTTTTAGTTTCAACAAAGTTACCAATTTTCGTATCTTTGCCTAGTTCAGAACCTGGTCTTAATTGTGCAAATGGTCCTACTGTAGCGTTTTCGCCTACAACTGAATCTGTAATAACAGATTGTTTAATTGTAGCATCATCTTTAATTGTACTATTTTTGATGTCAGAATTCATTCCTATCGTAACATTTTTTCCTATAATTGTTGTGCCAGAAAGTCTTACACCTGGTTCTACAACTGTATCTTCACCAATTACGACTTGTTTCCCGATATAAGTTGTAGCTGGATCAATAATTGTTACGCCATTTAGCATATGTTGATGATTGATACGTTCTTTCATTTTCTGTTCCGCTTTCGCAAGTTGCACTCTATCATTCACACCCATAATGCCGTCAACATCGTTCGTAATAAAAGCAGAAACTTTTTCATTTTCTTCTTTTAGGATGCGAATCACATCTGGTAAATAATATTCACCTTGTGCATTATCATTGTTTACTTTTTCAAGTGTTTCAAATAACTTTTCATTATCGAAAGCAAATATACCAGAACTGATTTCATTAACTTCAGCTTCAGCAGAAGAAGCGTCTTTTTGTTCGACAATTCCAGAAACCAAACCATTTTCATCGCGAACGATTCTGCCGTAACCAAACGGGTTATCAACTTTTGCAGACAAGACAGTTGCTACTGCACTTTCAGACTCATGAAAATCTAATAAGTTTTTAATCGTTTCATCACTGATTAATGGTGTGTCTCCACATACAACAATTGTTGTGCCTTTTTCAGTACCTAATATATCTTTAGCAGTCTTTACTGCATGTGCTGTTCCTAATTGTTCTTCTTGATGTACAAACTGAGATGCATGACCGATTGTTTCTTTGACTTTTTCAGCACCATGCCCAACAACTGTTACGACTTTATCAACACCTGCATTTTTCACGCTATCTATAACATGTTGAACCATTGCTTCTCCAGCTACTGTATGTAGTACTTTGTAAAGTTTAGATTTCATTCTTGTACCTTTACCAGCAGCTAATACAACTGCATATTTTTGCATTGCAAATACCTCCATTTATACACACTTTAGTCTATTATAATTTAATTGACCGCATAGTATCAAGAAAGAGTTCAAGTAAACGTTTCCTTATCAATACATCCATTATCATGATGCATAAAAAAACAGCAGTTAAAATCATAAGATTTTAACTGCTGTTTATCAATATACGTGAGCTGAGTACTTTAAATATCGTTATTCTTCTTCACTGTCTGATGCTTCATCGCTATCCTCTGAATTTGAGGCTTCTTGAGCTGATTTTGGAATAATGACTTCATCTGTTTCATCATATACTTTCATAACCGCTTCTTGAATCTCCTGTCTCATTTCAGAATTAATGGGATGCGCAATATCTCTAAATTCCCCATCTGGCGTACGCTTACTAGGCATAGCCACAAACAGTCCTGAATTTCCCTCGATTACTCTTAAGTCGTGAATAACAAAAGCGTCATCTAATGTTATAGAAACTAATGCTTTCATTCTTCCATCCGTTTGAATTTTTCTTAATCTCACATCTGTTACCTTCATGATTTGTGTGCCCCCTGTTTTGTCTATTTAAAGTAGCAGCATCATATTAATTGAAGTTAGTTATTTATTTTTGCAATCATTTCGATTTCAACTTTTACATCTTTCGGTAAACGTGCAACTTCCACACAACTTCTAGCAGGCAAATGTTCATTAAAATATTCTCCATATACGGCATTGATGTCTTGGAAATCGTTCATATCTTTTATGAAAATTAAAGATTTAACGACACTATCTAAAGATGCGCCACTTTCTTGAAGTACGACTTTTAAATTTTCTAGTACTTGCTTAGTTTGTTCTTTGACATCTTCAGAAACGACTTCACCTTGTTGATTTAATGGTATTTGACCAGAAGTAAATACTAAATTATCTACTACTACTGCATGGCAATATGGTCCTAAAGCTTCTGGAGCGTTTGTTGCGTTAATACTTTTCATGTTGATTACTCTCCTTTTAATTAAATCTTTTTAAACAGTTGCCTTCCTCTACTGAAAATTGTTGATTGTACTCGTCTACGTCAGATAACCTAACTAAAGATGTATAATCTTCAATCAATCGATGTTTAACTTCTTTTGATTCTACAAGTACTGATACCCCTTTTACTGTAGCTTTAAACTCATTCATCAAATTGATTACACCATTAATAGATCCGCCTGCTCTCATAAAGTCATCAACAATCAATACATTCGAATATTCAGGCAATGTTCTTTTTGATAAAACCATTGTCTCAATCTTTCTAGAAGACCCAGACACATAGTTAATCGATACTGTGGATCCTTCTGTTACTTTATTGTCTTTTCTTATAACCACAACTGGCAAATTAAGCACTTTCGCCACGGCATTTGCTAAAGAAATACCCTTTGTTGCTATTGTAACTACCGCATCAAGTTCTTCATCCATGTACATTGTAGCGATTAATTCCCCTACTTGATTTAATAGTTTAGGATTCCCTACTAAATCTGACATAAATAAATAGCCACCTGGCAACAGTCTTTCTTTTTCTTTTAGTAATTCACACAATTTTTCAATCAATTCACGTGCTTCTTCGACGTACATTTTAGGTCGGTAAGTTACGCCGCCACTTGCACCGGCAGTCGTTTCTATAATACCAAGTCTCTCAGCAGTAAACGTTTCTTTAATAATTTGTATGTCTTCACTAATAGACGACTTCGCCTGACCAAAATGATTCACAAAATAAGTCAACGGCACTAACTCGTTCGGATGTTTCAATAAATATTGTGTCATATAAACGATTCTTTCACTTCGTTTAAACCTCATTTATAAAACTCCAATCTCTATTCCGTATTTTAAGCCTAATTATACTATAATCGTTCGCATTCCTCAAAGCTATCCGAGCAGTCTCGCGATGTATACATCGTTACAACACCCCATCAAAGCATTATATACTTGCTTAGCTTGTCTTTCTTTTTGAACAAAGCCATATATAGTCGGGCCACTGCCACTCATTAAAGCAGCATCTACACCAGTATTACTCATAGTGTTCTTCAATTTCTCAACTTCTGGATACAGCTGCATCGTGACTTTTTCAAGACTATTGCCAAGCGACTGACACATTGTGGCATAATCGTTATTTTCGATTGCTTTAAGACACGCTTGTGTTTGTACTTCATCCTTGTTTTCTAAATCTAATGCGCCGTAAATTTCAGGCGTTGAAACGCCTATATCTGGTTTCGCGATAACGACCCATGCTGAAGGTGGTTTAGGTAAGTGCGTAATTTTCTCACCTCTACCTTGGCATAAAGCAGTTTTTCCATAAATACAAAACGAAATATCTGATCCAATTTCCGAAGCCAACTCACTTAATGTTTCTAAAGATTCGTTAATCCCCCATAATTCATTCAAACCTCTAAAAGTAGCGGCTGCATCACTTGACCCACCAGCTAAACCTGCTGAAATCGGTATGCTTTTTTCTAATGAAATCTTCACACCTTTTTCAATATTGTATCTATCTTGCATCAACTTCGCTGCTTTATATGCTAAATTTCTATGATCACTTGGTACAAAATTATGTTCTACATCAATAATAATTTCACCATCGTCTCTACACTCAAATGTTAATCGGTCATTTAAGTCGATGGTCGTCATAATCATTTCCACTTCATGATACCCATCTTCACGTTTATATAACGTATCTAATGTTAAATTAATTTTTGCTGGTGCAGTTTCATAAATCATATACTTGCCCTCTCTAAAACTTATTATTATGATTTTACCATAAATAAAAGTTAGAAAGTATTAGCTTTATTCTATTTTTTGGCATAATAAAAAACCCTACGCCATATCACAGTCATATCGCGTAGAGTTTTTTATTAAATACCTTTAATTATTGAACGATGAATTCCTCTTTATGTTCATTCATAAAAGTTACTTGGACATTCTCAGTTAATACATCAGTGTATGTATAAGATACACGCTCAAAATTATGTTTCTCTTGATCTAATTCGACCACGAAAACTGATGGATACGTTTCCTTAAGCACGCCACTTCGCTCAATTAACTTCTTACGTCCTCCATTAGCTTTAAGTACAATACGATTTCCTAATTGACATTCCAATATTTTTTTGATGTCTACTAAAGTCTTCGGCATATTGACCCACCTCGCTATAGATAAAATTATACTACGAAAGCGGATTTTTGTCAAATAAAATTTAAATTTTATCAAGTTGATAAAGCAATGTCAATATATTTACATAGATAAATTCGGGTATTTTTTCAAATTGTTACAAAGATGTGCATATTCTTGTATTGTTAGCGTTTCACCACGTCGCTTAGGGTCTATGTTTGAAGCATTTAGCCATTCGACGATTTCATCTTTATGCAGTTTGCCATCTTTAATTGTATTAATATAATTGTTTAAAATTGTTTTTCGTCTTTGTCCGAAAGCACCTTTTGAAAGCTTGAATAGTAGTTTCTCATCATCTACTTCGACGATCGGTTCAATACGTTTCGTTAATTTAATAACGATTGAATCAACATTCGGTGGTGGCATAAAGACAGTCTTCGGGACGACTAACACACGTTCAGTTTCAGTGTAATACTGACAAGCTATTGATAATGAACCATAACTTTTACTACCTACTTCAGCGTTTAAGCGTTCTCCTACTTCTTTTTGCATCATGACAACATAGCCATCTATTGGTAAATCATTTTCTAGTAAATTCATCAATATAGGCGTCGTAATGTAATAAGGTAAATTAGCAACCAACATAATTTTATCGCAGTCTTTTAAGTGTGTTTCAATTTCTTGTTTAACGTTGGCTTTCAATATATCTTCATTTACAACTGTTACATTGTCATATGGACTTAACGTATCTTCTAATACAGGTATTAATCTTTGATCAATTTCAAAAGCCAACACTTTCTTTGAAGCTCTCGCTAATTGTTCAGTAAGTGAACCCATTCCTGGTCCAACTTCAATAACACCTGTATGCTCATCTATATCACTAGCAGAAATAATTTTTTGAATAATATTTGTATCGATTAAAAAGTTCTGACCTAAACTCTTTTTGAATTTAAATCCATATTGATCTAATAACGCTTTTGTACGTTTAGGTGTTGCTATATCTTTATCGTTCATCGTGTCACTCCTCTTTATATCCCAGTGCTTCTTTTACATCTTTCTCAGTATAACCGAAGGCATTTAATTTGTTTAGCAATTGTTTGCCATTTGAATGGCCTATATTTAATTTACTGCATAGTATTTCGCGTTTTCTTCTTGCGTCTGGTCCTATAATTAATCCAAGGTCAATTAAGACTGCTTTATCAATTGTTTCAATGTCCGCTTCTAATGGAGAACTTACATTTGTAAGTGCATCTTTAATTGTTTCAATTGAAGCATGCTCAACGCCTATTTTTCCTCTTTTATTTTTAGCTTTATCTCTTGGTATAAATGCATGTTTCACACTAGGGATATACTGCTTGATTGTATTTCTAATTTTATCACCTGGGAAATCTGGGTCAGTTAATACAATGACACCACGTTTTTCATGCGCTTGTCTTATAACTTCTAGTGTTTCTTTTGATATTGCTGAGCCATTTGTTTCTATCGTATCGCAATCTACTGCTCTTTTAACATTAACTGTATCATCGCGTCCCTCAACAACAACAAATTCATTTATCTTCATATTCATTTCCTTCTTTAAAGATGCCCCAAAACAACCGTTTTGGGGCATCATATTTTATAATTTAAATAATCTTTCAGCATTTTCTGTAGTAGCTTTACATACTTCCTCGTAAGAAATACCACGCAATTCAGCAATTTGTTCTGCAACAAGTTTTACACGCGCAGGTTCGTTTCTTTTCCCTCTATAAGGGTGAGGTGATAAGTATGGTGCATCTGTTTCAACGAGTAATCTATCTAACGGTACATGTTGAGCTACTTCTTTTGGTTGTTTCGCATTTTTGAACGTGACAGGTCCACCCAATGAAATATAGAAATTCATTTTAAGTATTTCATCAGCTATTTCGTTTGAGCCACTGAAACTATGCATAATTCCGCCAACTTCACTTGCATTTTCTTCTTTTAAGATATCAACGCAATCTTGAGTTGCTTCTCTATTATGAATAATAATCGGTAGTTGAACACGTTTCGCTAATGCGATTTGTTTTCTAAATACTTCTTTTTGGATATCTTTAGGTGACTTGTCCCAGTGATAATCTAATCCCATCTCACCTATACCGATGATTTTTGGGTGTTTAGACAATTCTTCAATCCATTGTAGGCGTTCTTCCGTACAATCAATTGCATCAACAGGATGCCAACCTATAATGCCATATATAAAATCATACTGGTCTATTAATTTCATCGTTCTTTCAATTGTGTTCGTGTCGAAACCAACAACGAACATTCTATCGATACCTTCTTCCAAAGCTCGATCGATTACTTCTTGTAAATCTTCATCGTATTGATCCGCATTTAAATGGACGTGTGTATCTATTAACATTCGAATCTTCCTTTCAGTACTTTACTTAATGATAGATCCGTTTTGTATTGCATTTGGTAAACCTACTAAAGTAAGTGTGCCGTCTTTCTCAGCTGATAAAATCATACCCTCTGATAATTCACCACGTAATTTGACTGGTTTTAAGTTCGTAACGACCGCTACTTTTTTACCAACAATATCTTCAGGTTTATAAAATTCAGCTATACCTGAAACAATTTGTCTCTTTTCGTTACCTAAATCTACTTTTATTTTTAAAAGTTTATCTGATTTTTTCACATAGTCTGCACCTGTAACAGTAGCAGCTTTGATTTCTACTTTATCAAATTGATCAATTGTGATTTCTGGTTTAGATGGTACTACTTCTTCCTCAGCAGTTTCAGCTTCTTCTTCAGATGATTCTGCAGTCGTTCCACCTTGCATAGAATCTTTGATGAACGCCACTTCTTGTTCTACATCTAATCTAGGGAAAATAGGCTCAGGCTTTTCAATCACTTTGATATCTTGATCAATAGCGCCATATTGTTCGATACTTTCAAATGTATCAAGTTTACCTTTTTCTAAGTTTAATTGACGGAAAATCTCATATGGTGCATGTGTTAAGAATGGACGTAATAATACTGCTGCAAATCTAATGTTTTCAACTAAGTGTATCATGACATTTTCTAGCATTTCACGTTCATTTTCATCTTTAGCTAATACCCATGGTGTTGTTTCATCAATATATTTGTTTGTACGACTAATCAACTTCCAAACTTCTGCTAAAGCAACTGAGAATTGCATATTTTCCATTGCTGAATAGAATTTATCTTTAGTATCTAAAGCCATTTGTTCCATCTCTTCATCTAATGGGTGTAATTTGCCTTTATATTTAGGAAGTACGCCATTAAAGTATTTATTAACCATTGCTATTGTACGATTTACTAAGTTACCTAAGTCATTAGCTAAATCGTAATTTGTTCTTTCAACGAATGCTTCAGGCGTAAATACACCATCTGCGCCAAATGGTAATTCTCTCATGAGATAGTATCTTGTTGCATCTAAGCCGTATTTATCAATTAAGACGTTCGGATCTACAACATTACCTTTAGATTTACTCATTTTACCGTCTTTCATCAAGATCCAACCGTGAGCAAATTCACGTTTAGGTAAAGGTAAGTCTAAAGCCATCAATAAGATTGGCCAAATAATTGAATGGAATCGAACAATTTCTTTAGCCATTAAATGCACATCTGCTGGCCAATATTTTTTAAATAGCGTGTCGTCATCTGATAAATAACCTAACGCAGAAATATAGTTCACAAGTGCGTCAATCCATACATACACAACGTGTTTAGGATTAGAAGGTACTTTAATACCCCAATCAAAAGTCGTTCTAGAAATCGCTAAATCTTCTAGACCAGGTTTAATAAAGTTGTTGATCATTTCATTCTTACGAGAAATAGGTAAAATGAATTCCGGATTTTCATCGAAGAATTTAAGCAAACGATCAGCATAGTTATCTAATTTAAAGAAATAACTTTCTTCTTTCACAAGTTCTACTTCATGACCTGAATCTGGACTCTTACCACCGACGATTTTGCCATCTTCATAAACTGGATCGACAAGTTGTGTTTCAGTGTAATATGTTTCATCTGGTATTGAGTACCAACCTTCATACTCACCTAAGTATATGTCACCTTGTGCTAATAACTTTTCGAAGACTTTTTCGACAACTTGTTTATGTCTTTCTTCAGTAGTTCGAATAAAATCATCATTAGAGATGTCTAATTTTTTCCATAAAGATTGGATACTTTTAATAATGCCATCTAAATATTCTATTTCAGATAAGCCTGCTTCTTTAGCTTTTTCTTGTATTTTTTGACCATGTTCATCTGTACCAGTTAAATAATGAACATCATAGCCTTGTAACCGTTTATATCTAGCAATTACATCACCAGCAACCGTAGTATACGCATGACCTATGTGTAAATTCCCGCTCGGATAATAAATCGGTGTCGTAATGTAAAAAGTCTCTTTCGTCATCAGCGTTTCCTCCTAATATCTTATCTATATAATATACCGAAAATTAAGCATTTTTTCAATATTACCTGATTATGGTATAGAGATAACAATTGTTTTATATTTCAAAAATTAAACGTATGCAATATATTGTTTTATTGACATTTTCTTCAATTCATATTAGTATACTATTTATATAATTGTCGAATGAATGTCGAATTAGATAATTATGGTTTTATTAAACGGAGGTAAAAAGATGAAATCAACTGGAATCGTGCGTAAAGTAGATGAACTAGGCCGTGTAGTAATTCCTATCGAATTACGACGCATATTAGACATTGCTGAGAAAGATGCTTTAGAAATTTATACAGATGACGATAAAATTATCTTAAAGAAATACTCACCTAACATGACTTGTCAAGTTACTGGAGATGTTTCTGAAGACAATTTTGTTTTAGCTGATGGTAAAATTGTCTTAAGTAAAGAAGGCGCTCAGCAACTAATTAACGAGATTGAGAAAAAATCAAAATAATAAAAGCTGCATATAAAAAAAGGAAATTTAAAGTAAACGATGTACTTTAAATTTCCTTTTTTTGTTTATTCGTCAATATGATACGCTTCGTATACATCTCTTTTTTTCATTTTTCTATCTACCGCTACTTGTTTGATAGCATCTTTAGATCTCATTTGATGTTCATTTATATAAATTTCGACATGTTGAACGAGATCCAAGTCTTCCCACCAATTATCAACTTGTGTCGATTCATCGGCACCTTCAATCAAGATGACGAACTCTCCTTTTTGAGGTATACGCTCATCTGATAACATTTCTTCAATAACCTTTATTTGATTCGTTTCCACTTGTTCAAATTTCTTTGTAAGTTCTCTTCCAATTGCTACTTTTCTTTCAGGATCAATTTCAGCTATTGCTTGTACCGTCTGTTTAATTCTATAGGGTGACTCATAAATCATAGATGTTGATTCTCTCGTCATCCATTTTTCCAATACATCATGTTTTTCTTTCGCATGTCTAGGTAAAAATCCTAGAAACACAAATTTATATGATGGTAATCCACTTGTCATTAATGCCGTAATAGCCGCATTAGGTCCAGGAATCGTTTCAACACGATAACCATTATCCCTAACTTGATTCACAAGTTCATAACCAGGATCACTTATACAAGGGCAGCCTGCATCAGAAACGAGCGCAATATCTTTGCCATCTTCTAATAATCTCAATATTTGCTCAGATGACTTATCTTTATTGTGTTCATGGTAAGACTTAAGTGGCGTTTGTATTTCATAATGCTGACAAAGCTTGCCTGTAACACGTGTATCTTCACAAAAGATATAATCGACTTCTGTTAACATTCTAACCGCACGATAAGTGATATCTTCTAAATTTCCGATTGGGGTTCCTACTAAATATAATATAGACATACTACCCCTCCTTAATAAGCGCTAATTTTTGTTTTCTACTTAACTGTTTTAAAGCATATTCTCGTTTTAAAGCTTCGGATTTATTATCGAATGTCTCATGATATACAAGTTTAACAGGGCGTCTCACTTTAGTATATTTAGCACCCTTACCTTCATTATGGACTTTTAACCTTCTGTCTAAATCTGTCGTATAACCAGTATATAACGTTTGATCCTTACACTCTAATATATATGTATAATGGTTAGCCATAATATACAACCTTCATTTCTTTTGAATAATCTCCATTCTCCTCATAAATATAAAATGGTTGTTCAACTTTCAATCCTGCTTGACCACCACTTCTACCTTCAACTAAAATCGTAACCGCTTCTTTCTTATTAGGTGTGCTATATACCATTCTTAATCTTTTAGGTTCGATTTTATATTGTCGAAATGCGCTTAAGACATCCATCAGTCTTTCCGCTCTATGGACCATTACAAGTTTACCACCTTGCTTTAACAAATGCTTACTTGCTTTTAAAACATCATCTAATGTGCAGTATATTTCATGTCTCGCAATTTTATGTGCTTCCTTTTGATGTTGCATTTGTTGATTTTCTTTAAAGTAAGGTGGGTTTACGGTTACAACATCAAATGTTGAAGGATGATATGAGGTTGATACATTCTTTAAATCCATTTGATTGATAGATATTTGGTCTTCTAATTGATTATGAGCTATCGTTCGTTTAGCCATATCCACTAAAGCCTCTTGAATTTCTACCGCTTCAATACTAGCTTGAGATTTGTGTGCCAATAACAAAGGAATAATGCCATTACCAGAACATAAATCCATTACTTTATCTTTATTTCGTACCTTTGTAAAATCTCCTAATAACAATGCATCTGTTGAAAATGAAAACACATCATCATTTTGAATAATTTCAAATTCTTCTCTTAATAATTGGTCGAGTCTTTCTCCCGAATTCAACATTTAAACACCTCACTTAAAAAAATCAGGCATATAGCATGCCTGATTTTCTTATTATCTATTCAACACTTCTAAACAAAATAAACAATCTTGTCCTTGTCTGTGTTTACCAAACAATTCTCCTCGACAAATATGAAAACCTTCATGATATAACATTGCTAAGTTATCTTTACTTTGAAGTGGCTTTAATTTCTTGTTTGGCTTTTTCTGTTGATTGTCTTCACTTGTTTCCATTACACGCTTCAAACTTTCATTCTCCATTTGAAGGGCAACATTGTCTTCGACTAATTCAACTGCCTGGTTTTTCAACTTTTCCATATGTTCATTAATTTGCTTAAGTTCATTCTCTAATGTCATAATCGTTTCAAACAACTCGTCCCTATTCACAATATAATCCTCCCTTATGAATGGACTTCAAGTAATTCATCAAGTTTATAATCAAAGAGTTGTTCGAAACCTTTCACTTTAACTTGCATTGTTATATCTAAAATATTTAATCCGACAACTTTGCCGTCACCTTCTGGCGTGACAACAGTTGTACCAATATCAGGCAATTCATTTCTAACTTCTTCATAATAGTCATTTTCGTATTTTAAACAACACATTAAACGACCACAAGCACCTGATATTTTAGTTGGATTTAATGATAAGTTTTGATCTTTAGCCATTTTAATTGAAACAGGTTCAAAATCACCTAAAAATGTTGAACAACATAACGAGCGACCACATGGACCTATACCGCCAAGTAATTTCGCTTCGTCTCTCACACCAATTTGTCGTAACTCAATTCGTGTTTTTAATTCATAAGCTAAAGATTTTACTAAAGTTCTGAAATCTATTCTATCATCAGCTGTAAAATTAAAGATGACTTTACTTTTATCTAATGTATATTCACAATTAACAAGTCGCATATCAAGCTCGTGAGTCGCTACCAACTCTTTACATAAAGCTAAAGCATGGTCTGCATCCTTTAAATTATCTTGATATTTTTGAATATCAGTTTCTGTTGCATGACGGATAACTTCTTTCAATGGTAAGACAACATCATCTTTACCTACATGGCGATTTGTTAATTTAACTTTACCAAGTTCAATACCACGTTTAGATTCAACGACAACTAAGTCATTTTCTTTGAAACGTTCCCCATTTGGTGAGAAATATTCTTTCTTCCCAGCTTTTTGGAATTGAACACCAATTATTTCATACATTTAATCACCTCTTCCCATTTATAACCATTTGTTCTAATACTAACGTTGCATTAACGTTTTGCGCTAATTTACGGTTTGCTTCCGTTATAACTTGTATATAATTCGAAATGTCATTTAAAGATAAATATTGACTGACCTCTCTAATTTCCACTTCTAAATCTGGATATGCCTTTATCGTATCTATTTGAATTTTGGCATGTAATAAATCTTGAAAATAAGCATTCAAGCTATTTAAAAATAATTGCTGTAACGGGCGTGTATTAGCAATTTTTATGCAATCGATCAAATAAATCATTGCCATCTGTGTATCTTTGACCATCAATTCAGCAAGTTTCGTTACAGTTTTTCTAAGCTGTACAAACAATTGTTCTTCTGTCAGAGCAAGTGCTTCTTCTTTATCAGAAGTAACAAAACTCAATGTATGCGCAATTGCAGAAGAAATACCAGACAGTTTTAATTCTTCTATATAATTTTCTTTAGATGCAGGTTTAAAATGAACAAGTTGGCATCTTGAATGTATAGTTGGCAATATTTGATCTTTCTTGGTTGTCAGTAACAGGGCAATTGTATTTGGAGGTGGTTCTTCCAAAAATTTAAGTATACTATTTTCACCCTGTACTGTTAGTTTATCAAAAGCTTCAATAATGTAAACTTTATATTGGCTTTCGATAGGTTTTTGATTCATTTTTCTGAGTAATTCTTCTATTTGTTGTTTCTTTATCGTCGTTTCATCTGATTGAATATATACAAAATCAGGATGATTAAAATTTTGAACTTTAACCACACAACTTTGTTCTGATTCACATAATATTTGTTCAGCAAAATATAAAGCTGTAGATTTCATTTCAAACATATTATCTCCCTCAAATAAATAAGCATGAGATAATTGTTGTGCACTTAATAAATGATCAATCTCTTTGGTTAATTGCATATTTTACGCTCCTTGCAATAAAAAAGCTGCTCAAACGGCAGCTCATCAGTTCTTAAAATTGATGGAATTGTTCAATTGGCATAACGAATACAGTTGCGCCACCTACTTCAACTTCTACAGGGTAAGGAATATAAGAATCCGCACTACCGCCCATTGGTGTGATAGGTGAAACAAGTTGTTCACGATTACCACAAGTTCCATCGATAACACGTAATAATTCATCTACACGTTCATCTTTGACACCGCATAAGAATGTTGTATTTCCAGCTCTTAGAAATCCACCAGTTGTTGCAAGTTTAGTGGCTCTAAAGTTTTTTTCTATAAGTGCTTCTGACAAGTTTTGACTATCTTGATCTTGGACAATCGCTATTACCATTTTCATATCTAAACACCTCTTTATTTATTATATCATATTTTAATCTTGTTTCAGATATTTTACTATCGTAGAATATGCATCATCTACAACCTTTTCTAATGGTTGCGTGGCATCAATTACTTTAATTCTATCTGGATACTCAGCAATTAATTTTTTATAACCATCTGTAACTTTGTGATGAAATTCTATTTTTTCTTTATCCAAACGATTCGCATTACGTTGATTATCTTTAATTCGATTTAACCCAACTTCAGCAGGTACATCAAAATATAATGTTAAATCAGGATAAAGGTTATCAATCGCAAATTCATTAATTGCCTTAACTTCTTCTACCCCAATTTCACGTGCGTAACCTTGATAACTTAAAGAACTATCAACAAATCGGTCACATAATACCGTTCCACCTTTATCAAGTTGAGGTAATATTTTCTCCACTAAATGTTGTCTTCTAGCAGCAGCAAAGAGCAGTGCTTCTGTTCTTTCATCCATGTCGTCATCACTATCTAACAACAAGTTTCTAATCGCTTCGCTTATTTTGATACCACCTGGCTCTCTAGTCAGTAAAATATCATAATCTTGATTTAACTTTTCATAAACTTTATGTATAACCGTCGTTTTGCCAGAGCCTTCTGGACCCTCAAACGTAATAAATCGTCCCATTTTATTGTTCATCCTTTACCTTGATTTGCTTGTTTAATATACCTTCCACTCTACCACCTCTATCAAGCCATTGTAAAAGAGAATCCACTATTTCTTTACGAATATTTTCTCCTTTTAAAATGACTGGTATACCTGGTGGATAAGGCACAATATCTTCAGCAGCAATATAGCCATATGATGTATTCAAGTCCATCATTTTAGTTTTTTCAATATTGTTGTATCTATACATTGTACTATCTGTTTCGTATGGTAATTTAAATTGTACTTCCTCTTTAAGTTGATGCTCAACATTCACTTTAATATTTCTAACGCGATCAATCATATCTTCAAATGGGAACTTATCTGATTCATGCCATAATGGTAAGACTAATAACACAAATTTATAATCACATAACTCTACATAGATATGCACATCTTCAAATAGTTTTTGAATTTCAAATCCGCTTAATCCTCTATAAGAAACAATTAATTTAAGAGGGTCCTCTAGACTCCCCACTTCAAATCCAACATTCTCCATCGTTTCAATGAATGTTTGTCTATTATATTTGAATCTTTGATCATCAAACTGCTTATAAAATTTTTCTGCACTTTCTAAACTAGCCATAATGAGATATGAAGGACTAGATGTTTGTAGCATCTTCAAATACTGTTGAATATTTGATTTTATTTCTAAATCCTCTCTCATATATAGAACAGAACCCATCGTCAAGGCCGGTAATGTCTTGTGGTAAGACTGCACGACTATATCAGCACCATAAGTCATAGATGAATTAGGGAAATATGAACTAATACCAAAATGTGCACCATGTGCCTCATCTACCAATACAGGAATTTGATGTTCTTTTAAGATTTTAATACTTTCTTCAATATCAAATGTTTCACCATAGTAATTAGGATAAGTAAAAATAGCTAATTTAATATGATTCAAATCTAAATCCCTTAATGAAGCTACACCATTATATTTATTCGTCTTATCTGATATTGTCATAGGCATAAACTTAGCATCTTGCTTCGTTAAATTCAAAGCATTAAATACTGATTTATGCGCATTTCTAGGAATTAATACTTCCCCATCTAAATGTGCCACTGCATAAATTGCAGATAGTATTCCAACCGTTGTACCATTAACGAGATACTGCCCATAATAACCAGGATACCTATTCAATTCAGACATACTCATCTTTATACAAAATTCTGGTTGATGCAAATCATCAAGCCCAGTTATTTCAGTCATATCCATAGCAAGATTTATTTCATCTAAATAACCAATTGTATGATTATGATGCCCTGGAACATGTAGTGAAATGGCATCAAGACTATTTAGAGATTTTAATTTTTCATTAATATTCATAAGGCTACCTCTTAATTTTTAGTCTTTATCATTATATCAATGATAAAGTCCAACGTCATTCCTGTAATAATTAAAATAAGATATACTTAAAAAAAGGAGTGAATAAAATGTTTATTAGAAATGCAATTGACACAGATATACAATCCATTAATGAAATTGCTCAACAAGAAGGTTGGAAAACATTCAGTATTGAAAAAATCCAACAATTGCTTATTACATCTCGTATTATTGTAATAGAAGTAAATAATGAGGTTGTTGGTTATACTAGATTATTAACAGACGAAACTGTCACATTATATATTACAGAACTCGTCGTTACAAAGACTCATAGAAAGAAAGGATATGCTAAAGCACTAATTGACTATTTATTAGCACAATATCCATCTGTTCGAATAGAATTATTATCAGAGAACAATTCTTTTTACGAGAAATTACATTTTAGAAATATTGGAACTGGCTATAGACTACCTTAAAAAATCACAAAAAAAAGAGACCTAACAGGTCTCGAGTGCGGCTCATCGCATCCATTTATAAATATTTGCCCGGCAACGTCCTACTCTCGCGGAACGTAAGCCCAACTACC
>NZ_JAJNJA010000013.1:0-29552 GCF_022386995.1 Mammaliicoccus sp. N-M50
GGTTCAATCATACCTTTTTGGATGTATAAACAATAATTAATGATTTCATCATTCTTTAAGTTCTCTGTTGTTACTATTATATATTCTTCATTTGAAGTGTGTAGTTCTTCTTTCCAGTTTGTAATATTGAAGAAACGACCTAATCGTGTTTTTTCTCTAAATTTAACAGGATATTTATACTCTGATAAAAACGAACACTTTGTTTTAGTTTGGTTGGTAAATAATTGATTAATAATATTGGAAAGTTGCTTCTTGTTTACGTGTTCTACATCAAAACGTACTCTATTTTCATTAGATGCTTGAAAAAAAGGTGTTTCATTTTCTATATCAAAGTTTATGTTCATTTCTTCGAGGTTAATAATCATTTTTAATCTCCTATTCACTTTCTATTAAAACAACAATATAAAATATTACTCCTATTATCTAGTATTTCACATATGGATTCAATTACTAATAGATATTCACTCCACCCTCTTTCAATGCAGACATGGCATCTGCGGTCTTTGAAAGAGGGATTTTTTTATCAATATCCAAAAATAGAAAATCTTACATTTAATAAATATTTTGGGTTGTCTATTAAAGTACAAAAATAGCGAAGCATATTTATCCTCGTAAATTGCTTCGCTACCCCATTTATTTATACTTCATTTTTAGAATTAATCATACCTGTCTCATGATGATTATATTTACATTTATTAATAGTTGATAACTAGCTAGCCACTTCAATATTTAACACATATTACAACTTTTATAAACTTCAATATCTTTATCAAAATCTATATCAAATTTTTTATAATTGCTTTTTCTATAGCTAGAGTTATAAAACAAAACTTCACTAAAAGTATTCGTTCATTATATTCCTTAAGTACTTTTGCAACCTCATTTAAAGTTCTAAAAACGTAATATTTATTTCCCAGTTACTGGGGACATTATATATATAATATGTAATAACTAATATATTTTGTACACTAGCAATTATTTTACTAATCCCTTTATTGCTTTATGCCAGCTTAATATCTCATCATATACTTTATGTTCCCTTAGATCAGCTTCATTGATTTCATTAGTCATCTGATTTAATTGGTTCTTTATTTTACTTATTTTCTTTTTCTTTTTATCTTCATTTAATATATCCCAATTCTCACTGCTACGATTTTCAGAATTATTATAGACGTGTTTACTTATTAATTCTGCAATATCTAAAGTGTTCCAGTTTTCATTATCATTTATATCGATACCTTCATATCTCTTTGTTATAAGATTAATAGGGATATAATTTTCAAATTCTCTTAATTTTGTTTCAAGCGCAATACAATTTTCTTTTTCAGACAATATTTTAATACACTTTTCATATTTGTGCTCTTTACTAGACCCTATATCACTATCATAAATATGAAATTGTGGTAAATTTAATTTCCCCAAATAATCTTCGTTTACCCAATATTGCAAACTACTTCCACCCATTGGAATTAATAGTATAGACTCACTATTCAAATCAATTAATTCATTAAAATGCTTAATAGCTTTATTAATTCCTTTTAAAAAGATAATATCATTTTTTCCTTCTACGCATACAACACACTTAACTTTATGTAATTCATTTGTTTCAATATTAGGTAAAATTCCCAAACTATTTGCTATTTCATTTAAAATATTATTATTAGAGTTTGATTCTTCAATTTTAAGTACATTGCTATCATCTTTATAAATATAGCGTATATCTTCTAAATTAATCATACTTGCAATACTTGGACTATGAGTTGTCATCAAAATTTGACTATTATTGTTCATTAAGATCTTTTTGAACAATTGAACCATTTGAAGTTTGAATTCAGGACTGAAAGTCCTTCTCTTTTTTTCCATAAAAAGAATCGCCTACTTTCTTAATTTAAGACTAACCTTCCTTATAAAAGTTGTCTAGTTAAGTGTAGCCGATCCATTCTGTTTGGATATAACGAATACTTAAAATAACAGTAAAGAATTCATCTAATTTTTTTGTCTGTAACAACTGCTGTAATATATCAACAACATACCTCCACCTTGATGGAAAAGGGTTTTTGTATGTGTCCTTTCTATTAAAGTACTGATTAAAAAAACGCACTAAATCTGAACCTGTTTTATACTCATAAATGCTATTTTCATCGTCCCCGTTAAATACATTTGCAATTTTTTTAAGCATCTCTTCAGTTATCATAGTTATATCACCTCTAATTAATTATATCCTATAATATTTAAAGGCTTATATTTGATAGCTCTATTAAACCTATTTCTATCTTGATCATTAAAGTCGCGACCTTTCAACCACCTTAACCTTAGCTCACTTCTTAATAAATTATAATATAAAAAAAGCGAGTCTTTCCTATATCTATTTTCATTTATAGAGTCTAAATACGGTATTCGATTTTCGTCCTCTAATACACATTGAGAAATCTCTTCTTCTAAAATAGCTTCATTTACCCACTTTTCTATTTCATTCATAGTCGCATTTATTACATAATTAACATCTAATACAAATAACTTAATGTCTTTATACTTACCTATATTATCAATACTTGCTCTCAATATTTTTAATCTAATCCATGGAAATTCAACATTCGATAATTCCATAGCTACTTCTCCTAATAATGTTTCCAACTTCTGATTATTAATATTTTCCACCAATTTTTTCAATTCGTGAGTAAGTCGCAATAATTCATTATAAAGTACAAATGAAAAATCAAGTTCTAAATAAAGTAACGAACGTAAACAATCAAAATCAGAATCATAGTAATCTATTTCATCCATAAAATATTTATATAAACCCAATAAATCATTGTAAGGAATTAATTTATTCTCTAATTTCATTTTCTTGGAATTTTTATTTATTTTTTTAATTAATTGTTCATTTTTGGCATTAATTCTTTTATAAGTTGTATTCAATTTTTCAATGTCTAGTTTTTCAATCAAAAATCCATTTGTTAAGTTTTTATCCTTTAATTTTATAGCAAAAATAGTTTGTAATGAACTTGGATTTAGTATTTTTTCTTCTTCCCAATTATCTTTAGGCTTCAATTTCACACGTAATATATTATGGATATTCGCTGTTTTGTAATGTCTATGTAGCGTTTCTTTATCTTGAATTGCTATTTCTGCATCAAATATTAAATAATCAAAAAATTCAGTAATACTTGGATAAATATCTAATGAATCAATTTCTCTCTTCCTAATCATTAGGTGTAATGCAACTTCAAGTTCAATGACATCCTTTAAATCATTAAATAAATTCTCCACCCATTCCTTCATAAAATCACCCTAACACTTTAAAGTAATAAAAAGTCACCTTTTTATTCTAATCCTTAATCATTATAACTCATGCGATACTATATTTAGAAAATTAATTGTGCGCACCTTTGATTTTCAAATAAAAATTGGAGGTAGTTTTAGATGAATAAGAAAACTGAGCAACAAAATAAAATTAATAATTGTATGTATGCTATGGCATTCAAGCAATCGGTGGGAAGTACGTTCACTTATAGTGAGCTAAGAGAGAAATCTGCTATGGTCTGTAGCACTAACGACCAACGTGAAGTTGGACGTCGTTTTGCTTACTGGATTAAGCATACGCCAGGACTTCCATTTAAGATTGTAGGTAAAAAGAATGGTAGTTTGTTGTATAAAAAAACTGGTCCTAATCCAATGCGTCACAAAAGTAACTGGAAAGGTGGTAACAACTAATGACTAACAACATATTCAAGCAATATCCATATTTTTTAAATTCAAATGGCTTTTATGAAGTGATTCCACCTAAAAGTAACAATGATGTAGAAAAAATTATTCAATTGTCTAGTCCCATCATTATTGAAAATAAATTTCTCGACCCGTCTACAGGGGTTGAGAAATTGGTTATTACAGACGGAAAAAATACTGAACGTATTGAAGCATCAGATATCTTAACATCTTTCAAGCTACCTGGATTGATTAAGTACGGCTTCAACATCAATGAACGGTACATTAAATCATTAAGCTATGCGTTACAATCGATGCGCCAGTCACTTCCATTATCTAAATTATATACCGGCGTAGGTGTATTACAGTCTGATGATGAAGGTATGGTCATTTCATTGGATAAACCATACTTTTCAAAAGAAATAGAGCAATCTCAAGCTAATGAAATCATTTGTGAAACACACTATGATTTACAACCAAAAGGTACTTTCAAAGGCTGGTGGGAGATGTACTTAAAACAAGTTAAAGGGAACTTACTACTAGAACTTGCAGTAGTATTTGCTGCTTCTTCATTAGTTACTGCATTCCTAAAATCAAAACATGAGGTCGAGTTTGCGGGAACCATCTTCTCATTTATGGGAAATTCAAGCACAGGTAAATCGACTGCAGCCGCTTTAGCTGTTTCAATAGCCGGCAATCCTACTAAAGGTAGTAATACACTTTTTAGGTCTTGGAATGGTACGAGAAACGCGCTTGAAGGATATTTAAGTAACAATTATGGTTTGCCTATCGTATTGGACGAATTATCGGCTGCAACCTTCAAAGACACTACTGGGTTGTTGTACAGTTTGGCAGAAGGACAAGGCCGACAACGATCTAATATAGATGGTAATGTCAAAGCACTCAAAAATTGGGGGACCTCAGTGATAAGTACGGCAGAACACAGTGTTTTAAATAATAGTGCACGTAATGATGGATTAAATGTTCGTACCATTGAAATATCAGAAGCATTTACGACGAGTGCTGACAATGCAGATGCGATTAAAAAGGCTACATCCGTCAATTATGGGCATGTAATGCCATTAGTCGCACAATATCTACTCAATCGTGAACAAGAAGTCATACAATCGTTCCATACTGAACATCAATGGTTTAAAACACAACTTGAAAATGAAACGAGTCATACAGGTATTCGTATGTTCAAACGCTATGCAGCGATTACGACATCTGCTCGTATATTCGAACGTGTTATTGCGACGCCCATAGATTTGGATGCGGTCAGAAATTACTTACTCACTTACCATTCAGATTCAGTAAGTGAGCGGTCTCTTGCTGATAAAGCACTCGAAACGATTACGCAATTTGTCGCACAGAATAGAGGGAAATTTTCTGATGATAATAGATTATCAACCATGGTAGAAAATTATGGACTTATTGAATTAAAGGATAATTGTATTCAAGTCAAAATCCTTAAAGATGTCTTTAAACGTATGTTGGAAGAAAACCAATATCAAGATGTGAATAACGTTATAGATGCACTACGCGATAAAGGACATATTCAATCTGACCCTAACAGAAAGACAACTAAACGCAGTATCAAAGATTCCAATGGTAAGTCCAAAACGATTGTATTCTACCATCTTAAATTGGATAAAGAACTTGCACCTATTTTAGGCTTAAACGCTCATGTTGAACCTTTCACACCACCAAAATTTGACGGTAATACAAATCCAGATTTGCTGAATGAATTTGCTAAAAAAGCCAGAGAAATAGAAACTAATGATGATTTAGAATTATAAATTAAATATTTGGAGGTTTATTCATATGGACGAATTCATCACATTACTCGCTGATTTAGTGATCGAAGAAATCAATCGCACTGATGACTAATTATAACGCCCAACACCTGACTGGTGTTGGGCTCATCTATAAATTCGTTCATAAATATATATTATCAATTTGAAAGGAGGAAACTCGATGAAACAAGCTATTGGTTATTTACGCCAAAGTACAACCAAGCAACAATCCTTAGCAGCTCAAAAACAAACCATCAATGCATTAGCCGAAAAACATAATATTCCACACATTACTTTTTATAGCGATAAACAATCAGGACGTACTGATAAGCGGAATGGTTACCAACAAATTACTGAACTGATTCAACAGGGACAATGTGACGTATTATGTTGCTATCGTCTAAATCGACTTCATCGTAATTTGAAAAATGCATTAAAACTTATGAAACTGTGTCAAAAGCATCATGTTCATATTCTAAGTATTCATGATGGCTATTTTGATATGGATAAAGCGTTTGATCGCCTAAAACTTAATATATTCATAAGTCTCGCAGAATTAGAGTCCGATAATATTGGTGAACAAGTCAAGAATGGTCTTAAAGAAAAGGCAAAACAAGGTAAACTCATAACGACCCATGCGCCTTTCGGTTATCACTATCAAAATGGTACTTTCATCATTAATAATGATGAATCACCTACCGTCAAAGCTGTATTCAATTATTACCTTCAAGGCTATGGTTATAAGAAAATTGCGCAATACCTAGAAACAGATGATAAATGTATTAATCGTAAACCCTACCAAGTACGCGCTATTATCACGAATCCTAATTATTGTGGTCGCGTTATCAATCAATATGGACAATATGACAACATGTTCCCTTCTATTGTTTCGACCAATATATACGAACAAGCTCAAGCGATACGGTCACAAAAACATATCAACCGGACACCATCAGATAATCAACTTCAGAAAAAAATCAAATGTCCATATTGTAATTCAACACTGACTAATATGACGATTAGAAAAAAGCACCATATGTTACGTTATTATGCTTGTCCTCAAAATATGAATGCATCACGTTTTGTCTGTGCATTCAAAGGAATCAATGCGCAAGTATTAGAAACAAGTGTCTTAGCGACTTGTCAGGACTTCTTTCAGAACCAACAGCTCTATTCAAAAATCAACCATACAATTCAACAACGACTCAAAAAACAAAGGGACATAGAAGGTAAACATACACTCACGCAAGAACAACTGATAGATAAACTTGCCAAAGGTATGATTGATGCTGAAACATTCAGGAATCAGTCTCAATCAGTGCTTCAAAAGCGCAAAAACATATCCTCAATAAGTGATACTCAGTTGCAAACATCACTACAAAAGGTTATACAGAAAAGTTTCACGTTAAACATGCTGCATCCCTATATTGATGAAATTCGCATTACAAAAAATAAAGCCCTTGTTGGGATCTATTTCAAAAATGAACCATTGAACATTGTGAACCAAACCTCGCAATCATCGATTGCTTAATCAGAAAGGATGAAAAAATCATGCAACAACTCAAACAAAAACGTGTCGGTATCTATGTTCGTGTATCAACGGAAATCCAAAGTACTGAAGGCTATAGTATCGATGGACAAATCAATCAAATTCGAGAATATTGTGATTTCAATAACTTTGTTGTTGTAGATGTATACGCGGATAGAGGTATCTCTGGAAAATCTATGAACCGACCAGAACTACAACGTTTGTTAAAAGATGCGAACGAAGGTCAGATTGATTCTGTTATGGTCTACAAAACAAACCGACTAGCACGTAACACTTCTGACTTACTCAAAATTGTTGAAGACCTTCATCGTCAAAATGTCGAATTCTTCAGCTTATCTGAGCGTATGGAAGTCAATACAAGCAGTGGTAAATTGATGCTACAAATTCTAGCGAGTTTTTCAGAATTTGAAAGAAATAATATTGTCGAAAATGTATTCATGGGTCAAACCCGACGCGCTCAAGAAGGCTATTATCAAGGCAATTTGCCGCTGGGCTATGACAAAATACCGGATAGCAAGCATGAACTCATGATAAACCAACATGAAGCGAATATTGTCAAATATATATTTGAGTCATATGCTAAAGGCCACGGATATCGTAAAATTGCGAATGCACTCAATCACAAAGGATACGTGACTAAAAAAGGAAAGCCTTTCAGTATTGGTTCAGTGACCTATATCTTATCTAATCCATTCTATGTTGGTAAAATTCAATTCGCAAAGTACAAAGATTGGAATGAAAAGCGTCGTAAAGGGCTGAATGATAAACCAATAATAGCTGAAGGTAAGCATTCCCCTATTATTATTCAAGACTTATGGGATAAAGTCCAATTACGTAAAAAACAAGTCAGTCAAAAACCTCAAGTCCACGGTAAAGGAACTAATCTATTAACAGGTATCGTTCATTGTCCACAATGTGGTGCACCAATGGCAGCTAGTAACACAACGAACACATTGAAAGATGGTACCAAGAAGCGAATACGTTATTATTCTTGCAGTAACTTCCGAAACAAAGGCTCAAAAGTATGTTCTGCGAATAGCGTTAGAGCTGATGTGATTGAGAAATACGTCATGGATCAAATACTCGAAATTGTCAAAAGTGATAAAGTCATTAACCAAGTCTTAGAACGTGTCAATCAAGAAAATAAAGTCGATATTGGTGCATTGAACCACGATATCGCTTATAAACAACAACAATACGATGAAGTCAGCGGGAAACTCCATAATTTAGTTAAAACCATTGAAGATAATCCGGACCTAACATCTGCATTGAAAGCAACTATTCATCAATATGAAACACAACTCAATGACATTACAAATCAAATGAATCAACTCAAACAGCAACAAAATCAAGAGAAACTATCTTATGATACGAAACAAATCGCTGCCCTATTACAACGAATATTTCAAAATATAGAATCAATGGATAAAGCACAACTCAAAGCATTATATCTTACAGTCATTGACCGTATTGATATTCGTAAAGACGGTAATCATAAAAAACAGTTCTACGTTACACTAAAACTCAATAATGAAATTATTAAACAACTTTTCAATAATACCCCTCTCGACGAAGTGCTCCTCAGCACTTCGTCTTTATTTTTGCCTCAAACGCTCTTTCTTCAAATCTAATATCTATGTACTGTCCTTTCGTCATTCAATAACACCCATCTAACGAATCTTTTCAACATACTAACAAGTCACAACTCAATGTGAAGCTTATATTGTATGACGAAAGAACATCCCAAAATAAAATATGAACGGGATAGCAATGGGATTTGATAAATACATGTAGGATAAGGATTACGCAAGCGTAATCCCGAAATCCCATTATTATTTATAAATAAATAATATAAAAAGAAAAAGTAAGTCGTACTGACACCACCAAATCCAAATGATATATAAATATATCGCTATATTTCCTGAGAAATGAGCGGGATAATGGGATTTCCTTGTCATATCAACAATTGTGATAATTTTCTATTGGGATATTTTCTTAATAACAATGGGATTCACAAACGAAACAAAATTTTTTTGAAGCATATATTATCTATATGGTGTATTACATGTATACATCAAAAACATTATAGGAGGTCATAACCATGACACTAGAAAAACAACTCAAAGAGTATATAACTAACTTATTCAATCTGCCAAAGGACGAAAAATGGGAATGTGAATCTATCGAGGAAGTGGCAGATAATATCCTTCCTGATCAATATATCAGACTTGGTCCGCTTACCAACAAAATCCTTCATACGTATACTTACTACTCTGACACACTTCATGAAAGGCATATATACCCCTTTATCCTCTACTATCAAAAACAACTTATTGCGATTGGTTATATTGATGAAACAAACGATATGGACTTCTTATATCTTCATAACACAGTTATGCCACTACTAGATCAAAGACACTTACTTGAAAAGGAGAATTATAATAATGAATAAATGGATACACATAGCTCAGATAAGCGTCACAGTCATTACAGAAGTTATTACAATAATGAAAGATATAGAAAAGGAGAAATGAGCATGAAACGTTATATTACACGTAGTATTGCCAATTACTTGCCAGCAATGTTGCAGCAACAGTTATGGAAACTTGTAGCGCAACGCGAAAACGAACAATTCAAGGAACTAGAAGAGATTGATTACTTTCATATATTCCAGTTCAATATGCATAATAGTCAATTATATATCAAACATAAGCAAGAACGTCCAGAGTACGTAAAAATTCATAAGGCAAATTATTCAAAAGCTATCAATATTAATAAGGTCTACATTATCCGAGAAGATGATGTAGACCTTTCTTATTACGTCATGTTGTTACCTGAAGAATATTAAATAAAGGAGTTAGATAAAATGAAATCAATCAAAAGTGTATTAGAAACTGAAGCGATATTTAGTCAGGATAAAATGCATCGTTATCTTCTCAAGAAAACTTGGGATATTGATAAAGAAGTACTTACAATTATAACGATGTATCCTCATTATGATGGTGTTATCAACGTTGACCTTACAACACAACTTATTGTCAATAAAGTAGCTGAAAAAGATGAATATGGTGGCGTTAATTTTATAAATCTTTTTTCAAATATTGATACCCCCATTAATTTAAAACATATCGAAAACAGCCATGACAAGCACACGGATATTCACATTATGAAAGCTGTCAAAGAAGCCGATAGTGTTTTATTGGCTTGGGGTTCCTACGGAAAAAAACCTCTTGTGGAAAATCGAGTGAATGAAGTATTAGACATGTTAAAACCTCACAGTAAGAAAATCAGTATATTAACAAATCCTCAAACAAATGAAATCATGCATCCATTAAATCCATACGCTAGAAAGGCATGGACAATTAAACCATTAAAGGAGACTAAATAGAATGAATCAAACATGGAAAGAAGTATACCAATATTTAATGCATCAACCACACATCGATGTTATTAAAGGCATTATCGCCTTTTCATCAAACAAAAAAAATAATTCAGAATTAGATGAGCTATATTCCATTTATATGAATGATGATTCTATCACATCCATTGTTCACCCTGACTTAATAGAAAGTATAGAGCTTATCCATAATGAGTAGAAAAAGAATAGATGTTGTCAAAGTCCAAATGGTTAAAGAAGATACACTTTGGTATTTAAAAAGACGTATTGAAGAACCAAAAGACGCTGCTGATATTATGCGTGACTTCATAGGAAATGCTGACCGAGAACACTTCATTTTAATTTGCTTGAATAGCAAAAATGAACCTACACATATTGAAACCGTCTCTATAGGAACCATTAATTTTGCGGTTATACATCCTCGAGAAATATTTAAAACAGCCATATTAAGTAACGCAACGGGTATGATTATTGGCCATAACCACCCAAGTGGAGACATATTAACCATAGTATAATAAATAATAGTAGTTAAAGTAGTTCAGGAGGAGATGTTAAAGGGAGATTTTACTTTAAATAAAAATTAACAAGGTTTATAATTTGTAGTACTTAAAGTGTTTAAAGAGGGGGGCGCGTGTGAGGGTTCAAAGGATAGAAGTGGAGAATAAGCCGTATCCATTGTATTTATTACTAGATAAAGAATACCAGCTAAATGAATGCTTCTAGTAAAAGGAAAATTATCAGTCAGAGTGAGATCAGCAAAAAAATAGCTGTAATGAATGAAGAAATGCAAGGGTTTTGGGCTAATAATAGTTGGGATATAAGAAAATGTCCACATCCTTCTGCCATAGAATTAAGTAAGAATCCTGCTTTAAGAAATCGTTGGGTTCGTTTTGAACGTGTTAAAAATCTGTGGTTAAGAACAGAATTGAAATATTTTTATTTTTACCATTTAAACAATGGAATATGGAATGCAAAAACTGTCTGGATTAGAAAAGGAACAGTAATTAATAAAATGTTGGATTTTTTAGATTTAAAGTATCCCAGCATTACTTCAATTACTGAAGTTCCTATTGATAAAGCAATGACGGAGTATAGAACATATTTGACAAAACAGGGTGTTAGAATTACCACCACTAATTATAAGATTACTGCTAATCAAGAAAAAACACCTGTAAAAGCTAATTCTTACTATGTTACTAATCTTAAACAATTTATTGAGTTTTATGAGGATTTTTATTTTGATGGAGAGGAGTGGGATAAAGACGTTTGGGATAGACGAAACTTACCTTTGCCAGATGATAAGGTTAACCCAACACAATATGAATATACAATTAACTTTAAAGGGTTTCGGAATACATATTTTAAACAGCTTGTAAAAAGATATTGTAAGTTAAGATTGAACATGGATAGCTTTTCCTATGTAAGTGATATTGCCCAAAAACTTAAAGAGTTCTTTAATTTTCTGGACATAAAGTTTAAACACGTTCAGAGAGTACACCAATTAACGAGAGTGGAAATTGAAGCATATTTAAGTGAACTAAACATGATGGGGATAAAACCTAGTACAATAACTGGGAGGATCTCTATATTGGAAGGACTATTTAGTACCCTTCATAGGCTAGAATGGGATGATGTTCCTTCCAAATTATTAATTTATCCCGAGGACTATCCGAAAATACCAAGAGCAAAACCTCGCTTTATAGACGAATTCGTTCTAGAGCAATTGAACAGTCATCTTGATAAATTACCCGAATATATAGCTACGATGACTATGATTGTTCAAGAATGTGGAATGAGGATAAGTGAATTGTGCACCTTGAAAAAAGGCTGTTTATTAGAGGACAAAGATGGAGATTACTTTTTAAAGTATTATCAATGGAAAATGAAAAAGGAGCATATAGTTCCAATATCTAAAGAGGTAGTTTTACTTATTAAAGTTCGGGAAGATAAAGTTTCAGAGGAATTTCCAGATAGTGAATACCTCTTTCCAAGAAAAGATGGATCGCCATTAAAACAAGAAACATTTAGAGGCGAATTAAATAAATTAGCTTATGAGCAAAATATAGTGGATAAATTAGGCGAGATTTATAGATTCCATGCCCATGCCTTTCGCCATTCAGTAGGAACAAGAATGATTAACAACGGGGTGCCCCAGCATATTGTGCAGAAATTTTTGGGACATGAAAGCCCAGAAATGACAAGCAGATACGCTCATATCTTTGATGAAACTCTAAAAAATGAATTTACTAAATTTCAAGAAAAACTGGTTACCAATAATGGAGATGTGCTCAATCTAGATGATGATAGTGAAGTCGATGATGTAGAGCTTCAATGGTTCAAGAAAAATATAAATGCACAAGTGCTTCCAAATGGTTATTGTAGATTGCCAGTAATAGCAGGTGGTTGTCCACATGCGAATGCATGCTTAGATTGCACTCACTTCTGTACCAGTAAGCAATTCTTACCACAGCACGAAGAACAGTTAGAGCGTACAGAAGAGTTATTAACCATAGCAAAGGATAAACAATGGCAAAGACAAATAGAGACTAATAGCCGTATTAAAGAGCGTTTAGAACAAATCATTGGAAGTTTAACGGGGTAATTATCAATGAATAAACAAGTTAGAAATACAACAGAAATTGTACGTTTGGCGAAGCAGAAATCACAAAAGACAAGAGAAAAAGTAGACAAAGCGATTTCTAAATTTTCGATTGAAGGTAAAGCTATTAATTTTAATTCAATAGCAAAGGAAGCTAATGTTTCTAAATCATGGCTTTATAAGGAACACGATATTAGGCAAAGAATCGAATCCCTTCGTGAGCGTCAAATAACATCAAATGTAGTCTCAAAACCCAAGAAAAGTTCTCGTTCGGAGGAAATCCTTATAAAAACCTTAAAAAGAAGAGTTATGGAATTAGAAAAAGAAAATAAAAAATTACAGAACCAAATTCAAAAATTATATGGAGATCTGTATAATAAAGAGTAGTTTTTATTATTAATCTGTAGACAGATTGTGAAAGGATGCACTTAAACTAACGGGGCAGTTATGTTTAAGATACTTTAAAATTTGGTTAAAATCTCCGAAAGGATTGGTTTCTAACATTAGAAACCAATCCTTTTTAATATTAATTATATATCATTCAAACAATCATTTGACTATTTGTTTATAGTGGGATATATTATAATCATCAAACAAACAGTCATTTGAATAAGGAGGGTAATTATGACAAAAGATATGTGTGAAGTTACCTATATTCATGAAGATAAGGTAAACAGGGCTAAAAAAGACCTTGCTAAACAGAATCCTATGGATGTAGCGAAAGTTTTTAAGGCTCTATCAGATGATACAAGAGTTAAAATTGCTTATGTTTTGTCTTTAGAGGGAGAGTTATGTGTTTGTGATGTAGCTAATATCATTGAATCTTCAACGGCTACGGCATCCCATCATTTAAGATTATTGAAAAATTTAGGTATAGCAAAATACCGTAAAGAAGGAAAATTAGTCTATTATTCACTAGATGATGAGCATGTTAAACAGCTTGTAGAAAAAGCTTTCTTGCATCAAAGGGAGGTTGCTAGTATTGGATAGTTCAACAAAAACATTAACAGAAGATAAACAGGTTTACCGTGTGGAGGGTTTCTCGTGTGCGAATTGTGCTGGGAAGTTTGAAAAAAATGTAAAAGAACTATCAGGGGTGCATGATGCTAAAGTCAATTTCGGAGCTTCCAAAATTGATGTCTTTGGCAGTGCAACCGTTGAAGATCTGGAAAAGGCTGGTGCTTTCGAGAATCTTAAAGTGGCACCAGAGAAGGCTAGAAGAAGGGTCGAACCAGTGGTAACAGAAGATAAAAATGTTTACCGTGTGGAGGGATTTTCTTGCGCAAACTGTGCTGGGAAGTTTGAAAAAAATGTAAAACAACTAGCTGGAGTTCAGGATGCAAAAGTGAACTTTGGCGCTTCTAAAATTGATGTATATGGAAACGCATCGGTTGAAGAGCTTGAAAAAGCAGGTGCTTTCGAGAATCTTAAGGTAATTCCTGAAAAACTGGCGAATCCATCGATACAAGCGGTCAAAGAAGACACTAAGGCTCCTAAAGAAGAGAAAATACCGTTTTATAAAAAACACAGCACATTGCTGTTTGCCACATTACTGATTGCTTTTGGTTACCTTTCTCACTTTGTAAATGGAGAAGATAACCTTGTAACGTCCATGTTATTTGTAAGTTCGATTGTAATTGGCGGATATTCACTATTTAAAGTTGGTTTTCAAAATTTGATACGCTTTGATTTCGACATGAAAACCCTGATGACCGTTGCAGTTATTGGAGCTGCCATCATTGGTGAATGGGCAGAGGCATCCATTGTTGTCATTCTCTTTGCAATCAGTGAAGCACTTGAACGTTTTTCTATGGATAGAGCAAGACAGTCCATTCGTTCATTGATGGATATTGCCCCAAAAGAAGCACTTGTTAGGCGGAATGGTCAGGAAATAATGATCCATGTGGACGATATTGCCGTGGGTGATATTATGATCGTCAAACCAGGGGAGAAAATTGCCATGGATGGGATCATTATAAATGGTGTGTCGGCTGTCAACCAGGCTGCTATAACAGGAGAATCTGTCCCTGTTGCCAAAACGGTAGATGATGAAGTATTTGCAGGCACGCTTAACGAAGAGGGACTACTTGAAGTAAAAATCACCAAATACGTAGAGGATACAACTATCTCCAAGATTATTCATCTGGTTGAGGAAGCACAAGGGGAGCGCGCTCCAGCGCAAGCATTCGTAGATAAATTTGCGAAATATTATACGCCGATCATTATGGTTATTGCGGCGCTCGTTGCAGTCGTTCCACCTTTATTCTTTGGTGGAAGTTGGGATACTTGGGTTTATCAAGGATTAGCGGTACTTGTAGTTGGATGTCCGTGTGCATTAGTTATTACTACTCCAATCTCGATTGTCTCGGCAATTGGAAATGCAGCTAAAAAAGGTGTGTTGATTAAAGGCGGTGTCTATCTAGAGGAATTAGGAGCCATTAAGGCAATCGCATTTGATAAAACAGGAACACTGACAAAAGGTGTACCAGTGGTAACAGATTTTAAAGTGTTAAATGATCAAGTGGAAGAAAAAGAGCTGTTTTCCATTATTACAGCTTTAGAATATCGATCACAACATCCACTTGCTTCAGCAATAATGAAGAAAGCAGAGCAAGATAATATTACTTATTCCGATGTTAGAGTGAAGGACTTCACTTCTATTACAGGTCGGGGCATTCAAGGGAATATAGATGGAACAACCTATTACATTGGCAGTCCAAGGCTTTTTAAAGAATTAAATGTTTCCGATTTTAGCCTTGAGTTTGAAAATAAAGTGAAAGTTTTACAAAACCAAGGGAAAACGGCCATGATTATTGGAACGGACCAAACAATCCTCGGCGTGATTGCTGTAGCAGATGAGGTCCGCGAAACAAGTAAAAATGTGATTCTAAAACTTCATCAGTTAGGAATCAAGCAAACAATTATGCTGACAGGTGATAATCAAGGTACCGCAGAAGCAATCGGTGCTCATGTAGGCGTTTCTGATATTCAGTCCGAATTGTTGCCACAGGATAAGTTGGACTATATTAAAAAAATGAAAGCCGAGCATGGTAATGTAGCTATGATTGGCGATGGCGTCAATGATGCTCCTGCACTTGCTGCATCCACTGTTGGCATTGCAATGGGCGGTGCTGGAACAGATACTGCCATCGAGACAGCTGATATTGCATTAATGGGAGATGATTTAAGTAAGCTTCCATTTGCAGTAAGACTTAGCAGGAAAACGCTAAATATCATCAAAGCGAACATCACGTTTGCCATCGGAATTAAGATAATTGCCTTACTATTGGTTATTCCAGGCTGGCTAACCCTTTGGATTGCGATTCTTTCCGATATGGGAGCCACTATTTTGGTAGCATTAAATAGTTTGCGACTGATGAGAGTGAAGGATAAATAGGTACTATATGTGTGCAATTTACGGAAGGACTTTTCATTTTGAAGAAAAGTCCTATCCCTAAAATATTTGGAGATGATAAAATGATCGCGACGATACTGACGGCTACTGCGGTATATGTAGCAACAGGAATTGATTATCTCGTCATATTAATTCTTTTGTTTTCGCAAGTAAAAAAAGGTCAGGTAAAACATATTTGGATAGGACAATATATAGGGACTGCAATTGTGATAGGAGCAAGTCTTTTAGTTGCACAGGGGGTTGTAAATTTAATTCCTCAGCAATGGGTTATCGGACTACTTGGACTTTTACCACTTTACCTAGGCGTGAAAATATGGATTAAAGGAGAAGAGGATGAAGATGAAAGTAGCATTTTATCTTTATTCTCCTCTGGAAAATTTAATCAGTTATTTTTGACGATGATTTTCATCGTATTGGCTTCCAGTGCGGATGACTTTTCCATTTATATACCGTACTTCACGACCTTAAGTATGTCTGAAATCTTTATTGTCACTATTGTCTTTCTAATTATGGTTGGAGTTTTGTGCTATGTCAGTTACCGTCTAGCTTCCTTCGATTTTATATCGGAAACAATTGAGAAATATGAACGTTGGATTGTACCAATTGTATTCATTGGGCTAGGTATTTATATATTGTTTGAAAATGGAACATTCAATGCTCTGATTTCATTTCTTCTTTGAAGTGGCGAATCCAAACCATAAAGTAAAGTATAAAGAGGTTATCCTATTGATTGGGATAACCTTTTTATATTTAACTAATTATCATTTACGTTAAACACATGTACTTAAAGTAAGAACATTGATTTAAACCATTTTTTTCATAATTTACTCTTGATAAGATCCGACACCTTCTCCAGGAGATATCAAAATAACTCAGAGAATAAAAGAGATTAGTGAAATGATGGGCATTATATTATATGACCACATAATATTTTCAGAAAATGATCATCATTCAATTATCAAAAAAATTGCACTTTCTACTGGTATATATCCTTGCATTAATTTTATAAAAAATGCCCCTACTGAAGATATAAAAGCAATTGCTATGCTATTGTTCACTACCGTATTCATTGGTAATTTAAATAATGCTAATAATACAGGAATGATGATAAATGCTCCACCTGCACCCACAATTCCCGAAATTACACCAATTCCAAATCCAACTATAATAAATAGCAAAGGTTTAGATTTCGTCTCTTGTGTAGTAGGTTTAACTTTAATAAACATCAATATTAAAGCAAGTATGGCGATTATTACATATACCGTATTTACAAAAGTAGCATTAAACAAACTAGCTAAAATTGCCCCTAACATGCTTCCAATCAACATACCCCCTCCCATATATATAACAAGTTTAGGAGAGAAAGCTGGTTGTTTTCTTGCATTTAATGATCCACTAAGTGTACTGAAAAATACTTGACTAGAGGTAAGTCCCGAAGCAATATATGCACTATACGCAGGTATACCTATTAATGGTGGCAATATAAGAATAGCTGGGTAAATAATAATTGCGCCCCCAATACCTATTAATCCAGATATAAATCCACCCAGTACGCCAATTAGCAACATAATAGTCATATTTGCTATATCCATTATTTACTTTTAACTAATAAATTAACTGCTTCATTAATTAATTCTTGAGAACTTTCATTATTTTCTTCTGCTGTTTTAACGCATTCTATTAAATTTTCACTAATTATAATCCCCATTAAACGTTGTATAGAACCTTTAGATGCACTAAGTTGCGTAATTATATCTTTGCAATCTTTTTCTTCTTCCATCATTTTTACGACACCATTTAATTGACCTTGTATTCTATTTATACGATTAATCATTTTTTTATCATAAGTCATATTCATTTCCTCCACATAAATTGATTAAGTTAATAATAATAAATTAAAACAAAATTGTCAAATACCCCTATAGGTATTTGGCAAATGATTCTATCCGTTTTATTATACCCTCATAGGTATTTATAGGAGGTAAGTATGGAACAATACAAAGAAGTACACATTAATTCATTAAACAAAGAAGAATTAGAAAAATTGGCAAAAATGGGTCAATTGATTGATGTTAGAACAAAAGAAGAATATGAATTAGGACACATTAACGGTTCAACTTTACACCCAGTAGAAGAGATTAAATCATTCAATAAGAATAGCAACAAAACGTATTATATACATTGTAAAAGCGGTAACCGAAGCACTAAAGCTTGCGATTATTTAGCCAAACAAGGTTATGATGTCGTGAATTTAAAGGGTGGATATAAAGATTATGAAGCAAAGAACTTCAATAGTGCTCCTTTAATAGAAAAAGATATTGAAATCAAAGAGAATCGTAAACAATTTGATTTTAGAGGTCTTCAGTGCCCTGGACCTATTGTTAATATCAGTAAAGAAATTAACAATATTTCAACGGGTGAGCAAATCGAGGTAACAGTTACAGATCCTGGTTTCAATAGTGATATTAAAAGTTGGGCGAAACAAACAGGGAATACCCTTGTAAATCTTACTGAAGAAGCAAATGTAATTAATGCAATTATTCAAAAAGAAAAGCCAAAAGAATTTGAAATCAATGACACTGCTACAGGTACAACAATTGTTTTATTTAGCGGTGAGTTAGATAAGGCAGTAGCAGCAATGATCATCGCAAATGGCGCTAAAGCAGCAGGTAAAGATGTAACTATTTTCTTTACTTTTTGGGGCCTCAACGCATTAAAAAAAGCGCAATCAACTCGCGTTAAAAAGAAAGGTATTTCCAAAATGTTTGACCTTATGTTACCTAAGGATCCAATACATATGCCATTATCAAAAATGAATATGTTTGGACTAGGTAATATTATGATGCGTTATGTAATGAACAAGAAAAATGTTGATTCTTTATACTCACTTATCGATCAAGCAATCGATCAAGATATAAAGTTAATTGCTTGTACCATGAGTATGGATGTTATGGGAATTTCAAAAGAAGAATTAAGAGATGAAGTCGATTATGGTGGCGTAGGTACTTATATTGGACATACTGAGCAAGCAAATCATAACTTATTTATCTAATCAATAAAATCTATTTTAAAAAGGAGTTTTTTTTTGTTTTTCAAACAATTTTATGAAGACAATTTTTCACAAGCATCTTATTTAATTGGATGTCAACGTACAGGAGAAGCAATGATTATTGACCCTATACGAGATTTAACAAAATATTTAAAAGTTGCAGATAAAGAAGGATTCACAATTACTAAAGCTGCAGAAACACATATTCATGCTGATTTTGCTTCAGGTATTAGAGATGTGGCAAATAAATTGAATGCAAGTATATACGTATCTGATGAAGGTAAAGATGAATTTAATTATAAAAATATGCCTAAACAAACACATTTCGTTAAGCATCAAGATATTATCTATTTAGGAAAGATTAAATTAGAAGTCTTACACACTCCAGGCCATACCCCTGAGAGTATTAGTTTTTTACTTACTGACGAAGGTGGGGGTTCCAGTATACCAATGGGATTATTTAGCGGTGACTTCATCTTTGTTGGTGATGTAGGTAGACCAGATCTATTAGAAAAAGCTGTAAATGTTGAAGGTTCTACAAAAATCGGAGCAAAACAAATGTATCAGTCCATACAATTTGCTGCAACATTACCAGACTATATTCAAATTTGGCCAGGTCATGGTGCAGGGAGTCCTTGTGGTAAAGCGCTAGGTTCATTACCTACAACTACTTTGGGTTATGAGAAAATAAACAACTGGGCTTTTAATGTTAAAGATGAAACTTCATTTATCGAAACTTTAACACTCAATCAGCCAGCTCCACCACACCATTTTTCACAAATGAAAAAAATAAATCAATTTGGTATGCAAATGTACCAACCATATAATGTTTACCCTAGTTCAAGCAATACACAAACTGCTTTTGATCTTCGAAGTAAAGAAGCATTCCATGGTGGTCATATGCATGGAACTATCAATATTCCTTTTAATAAAACTTTTATAAATCAAATTGGTTGGTATTTAGATTATGACTAAGATATTGAATTAATTGGCGATAAATCTACCGTTCAACAAGCTATTCATGCTTTACAATTAATTGGTTTTGAAAATGTAAAAAGTTACCGTTTGCCACAAACAAATATCGTCACATCATCTATTCATAGTTCTGAAATGACTGGTGAAGAACATAATGTATTAGATGTTCGTAATGATGATGAATGGCGTAAAGGTCATTTAAAACAAGCAATTCATATTCCTCACGGTAAACTTTTAAATGAAGATATACCTTTCGATAAAAATGACCTAATTTATGTACATTGTCAATCAGGTGTTAGAAGTTCAATAGCGGTAGGAATATTAGAATATAAAGGATTTACGAATATTGTTAACGTTAGAGGTGGCTATCAACATTTACCAGCATTTTTAAAATAGTTTTCTTCTGCAATAGAACTATAAAAATCCCTCAATCCGAAAATTCAATTCGGATTGAGGGATTTTTTTATAAAGACAATTACGAACTTTGATTATTCATTTGAATTAGTTTTTTATGCTTTTATATCTAAGTAAATATCATTAATCTGTAGTACTTTTTGGATAATTGCTAATGTACCACCTAGCAAAGTTGCAAATTTGACATTAGATGTTAACTTTATTTGAATTTCGTTACGTGAATATTGTTTGAACTGGTTCTTAATTGCTTCTAATATTTCAGGCATTTCATTGAACAATGGACAGTTAATGTAAATTGCATTCGGATTAAACTGGGTGTTTAAATTATGTATTAAAACAGCAATTTTATTTATAAATTGTTCCATTTCTTCAACTACGACTGGATTTTTTTCATTATAAAATTGAATTAATTTGCTAAGCGTCATCTTCTCATTTAGTTGATTACTTAAATTATGCAGTAAAGCTTCTTGTGAAAAAATATCTTCAATCTTATGAAAGATCTCCACATTATCGCTAACTTTTGAGACAAGTGTTTTTCCAATTTCACCCGCTTCCCCATTTGCACCACGATACAATTGATTATTAATAATAAGCCCAGCACCAATACCTTTATGTATACTTAAAGCAATAAGATTATTGTAGGATAAATTATGATTAAAATTACGTTCATATAACGCTGAAAGATTCGCTTCATTTTCAACTACGACTGGAACATTAGTAATTTCTTTTATTTTCTTAGCAATTGAAATTCCTTCAGTTTCATGGAATGGTAAATATGTCACATGCTGCTCATTATCCACAACTCCATGTATAGAAACAGACACACCTAATAGTCCGTTATAAGTATCAAGTTTCTCCTGAATATCAATATGTTTTTTTATTATGCTTAATATACTACTAACCTTTTCATCAGGTAAATCATAAGATTCATGCTTAATGACATTACCATCAAAATAATTGTACATCACTTCAACAGAACTATAAGTTAAATCCAAAGAAATAAAATAACCATAAAGATGATTAACCTTCAGAAGAATAGGTTTTCTACCACCACTCTTCGTGCTATCACCCTCACCAACCTCATTAACAAGAGATTTATACTTTAACTTATTCAAAATACTAGAAATCGTTGCCTTATTAATCTCAAGATTTTTAGATATTTGAGTACGCGAAATATTATGATGGTTATAAATTTCCCTTAGCACTCTTTTTTCATTATCATTTATATTTAAAATATTTTCCATAATTGCCTACCCCATAAGTTATTTTGAATTTAGTTTATAGTTTATCATGTATTTTTATACCAACTATTTTAACATAAATTAAATTAAACCTTAGAACAACTTAAAACCTCACTTAGGTTATCATCTTCGTTCTTTTATTTTTTTTATTATTTCAATAAATTACGTATTTCCAATATGACGATTTTTTATGCAAAGTCGTTGTATGTTTTTCAAATTTTTGACATTTATGCAATCTAAATAGCCAATTAGGGAATTTTTAACATTTTTTATTTGTTTGATATTATACTTAATGTATCTTAAATAGAAAGAGGGTATGCATATGGATTTCACTGGTGTTATTACAAGCATTATTGATTTAATCAAGACTTGCATTCAGGCTTTCGGTTAATTTTTTCAACTAAAAAACAGAGGAAATATTCAACGACTTGATTGTTTCCTCTGTTTTCTATGTATTGTTGTAAACACAACAATTTTATTTTTTATTCAATATATTTCTCAATTCTTCTATTTCATCTTGTGATAGATCTTCTTTTTCTACAAAGTTTAAGACAAGTGAATTGAAACCGCCTTTGTATACTTTATTGATAAAGTTTTTAGATGTTTTATATTTTATATCACTTTCTTCTACAAGAGAGTAATATTGAAAAATTTTATTGTCTTTTTTACGATCTATATATCCCTTTTTATACAATCTCGTTATAAGTGTACGAATGGTTTTTGGACTCCAGTCCTTTTGCATTTGTATTTCTTCTATTATATTATTCGCACTTGCATATTTTTTCATCCAAATGATATTCATAACTTCCCATTCTGCAGATGATATTTCATACGTTTTATTATCCATTATATTAACTCCATTTCTTTTAAAATACGCTCAGAAATTTGTTGTGCTTTTTCGCCATTCGCATTGTCTTCGCCTTTTAAATGTGTAGCAAAATAATACGTATTATCTTTCGTTTCAACATAACCTACGAACCATCCATTTGCTTCTTTGTGATTCACGATTCCTGTTCCAGTTTTACCTACATATTTATAAGTATCTTTTTGTTTCAAAGTCATACTATTTTCAACTTTTTCAATAGCCTTATTATCAAAATGCATGTTATGTTGTTTCATATTTTTCAACAAATTAACCTGTTCTATTGCAGAAATTTTTAATGAAGATTCATTCCAATAATTTTCATTCCCTGATATTTCTTCATTACCATATTCAATTAGATCTAAATAAGATTTAACCTCATCTTGTCTTAAATGTTTGTTTAAATTTTCGTAATACCAATTTACTGAATATTTCATTGAAGAATTTAAATTTTGATCTTGGTTCCATTCTTTAAATGGATATTGATGTTTATCCCATTGTTGTTCAGTATGATTTAATGAGAGTAAATTTTGGTCGAATGCCATTAACGCTAAATAAATTTTGTAAGTAGAATTAGGTGAATATCGTTGTTTACTTTCTGGTTCATTATAAATAGAATAAGCTTGCTCCCGTTCATTATAAAGCACAAAACTTCCATCAAATCCTTTGAAATACGGAGCTAGTTGATTTAATTTTTTATATGATACATTTGTTTCATATTTGTCTTGTTGAACATGTGCAGATAGTAACGGTGCTTGTATTAAAAGCGATATACTACATACAATATACGCAACAATACGCTTGTTTCGATTAGGTTTAGGCATTGAATCATAAAGTGCAATATACTTAACACGTTCTTTAATATTTGAATTAAAACCTAGTAAATATTGTGCTGCCACATTATTTATGTGCTGAGATTTTAAAATAGAGCATTTTAATATCGATTCACCATAACGTATATGTTCATGGCGATTCAAAATTTTTAAAACGTTTCTATCACATACTTTTTCACAGTCATTGTCCATCATTGTTTTACTTATATATAGTGCAGGATTAAACCAGAATATCATTTTAAAAACAACATAAAGCTGGTTGAATATTAAGTCATGACTTTTCACATGTGATAGTTCATGTAGAATAATATATTCAATTTCTTTGTCATTCATGGTTTCGACTACGACAGTTGGTAGTACAATTTGGGATTTCACTAAACCAAATACCATCGGATTATCAATGTTTGAACTATAACTAATTGTTATATGCTTTTTGTAGAACTGCATCTTACTTTGACATACTTTAAGTCGTTCATTAAGATATGACGATTCCAATGACGAACTTTTAATAACATCAATTTGTCGGAATGCCTTAATCATATAAAATAAGCACAACAAACTACCAAATACCCATATCAAAAGAATCATATACGTTATATTTGAGGTCTCAAACTGATTAACATTAATTGCTAAGTCTTTCGTAACAGATGATTGTTGACCATCTAACATATGACTAACCGAAGAAGTCGTGTCAGATACATTTCGATTCATCATATCTTTTGAAAATGTAAAATTCGATATTTTGTAAAATGGTATTAATGGAATTAACGTGGAGACGAGCACTAATAACCAAATCTTATGTGACATAATATTTTGAGTATATTTTATATAGAGCATTCTCACTAAAAAAATTACACATATCGTGAGCAATGAACTGATTATACTTAACATTAAAAAAGATGATAACACCTTCTACACCTCCATATCACAAAAATTATAACATTATTTTGACATAAATACTACATTTGTAATATACTACAAATGTAGTCTTATATAAGGAGGATATTGATGAAAAAGATAAAAATTGTTCCACTTATTTTAATAGTTGTAGTTGTCGGGTTTGGTATATATTTTTATGCTTCAAAAGATAAAGAAATTAATAATACTATTGATGCAATTGAAGATAAAAATTTCAAACAAGTTTATAAAGATAGCAGTTATATTTCTAAAAGCGATAATGGTGAAGTAGAAATGACTGAACGTCCGATAAAAATATATAATAGTTTAGGCGTTAAAGATATAAACATTCAGGATCGTAAAATAAAAAAAGTATCTAAAAATAAAAAACGAGTAGATGCTCAATATAAAATTAAAACAAACTACGGTAACATTGATCGCAACGTTCAATTTAATTTTGTTAAAGAAGATGGTATGTGGAAGTTAGATTGGGATCATAGCGTCATTATTCCAGGAATGCAGAAAGACCAAAGCATACATATTGAAAATTTAAAATCAGAACGTGGTAAAATTTTAGACCGAAACAATGTGGAATTGGCCAATACAGGAACAGCATATGAGATAGGCATCGTTCCAAAGAATGTATCTAAAAAAGATTATAAAGCAATCGCTAAAGAACTAAGTATTTCTGAAGACTATATCAAACAACAAATGGATCAAAATTGGGTACAAGATGATACCTTCGTTCCACTTAAAACCGTTAAAAAAATGGATGAATATTTAAGTGATTTCGCAAAAAAATTTCATCTTACAACTAATGAAACAGAAAGTCGTAACTATCCTCTAGAAAAAGCGACTTCACATCTATTAGGTTATGTTGGTCCCATTAACTCTGAAGAATTAAAACAAAAAGAATATAAAGGCTATAAAGATGATGCAGTTATTGGTAAAAAGGGACTCGAAAAACTTTACGATAAAAAGCTCCAACATGAAGATGGCTATCGTGTCACAATCGTTGACGATAATAGCAATACAATCGCACATACATTAATAGAGAAAAAGAAAAAAGATGGCAAAGATATTCAACTAACTATTGATGCTAAAGTTCAAAAGAGTATTTATAACAACATGAAAAATGATTATGGCTCAGGTACTGCTATCCACCCTCAAACAGGTGAATTATTAGCACTTGTAAGCACACCTTCATATGACGTCTATCCATTTATGTATGGCATGAGTAACGAAGAATATAATAAATTAACCGAAGATAAAAAAGAACCTCTGCTCAACAAGTTCCAGATTACAACTTCACCAGGTTCAACTCAAAAAATATTAACAGCAATGATTGGGTTAAATAACAAAACATTAGACGATAAAACAAGTTATAAAATCGATGGTAAAGGTTGGCAAAAAGATAAATCTTGGGGTGGTTACAACGTTACAAGATATGAAGTGGTAAATGGTAATATCGACTTAAAACAAGCAATAGAATCATCAGATAACATTTTCTTTGCTAGAGTAGCACTCGAATTAGGCAGTAAGAAATTTGAAAAAGGCATGAAAAAACTAGGTGTTGGTGAAGATATACCAAGTGATTATCCATTTTATAATGCTCAAATTTCAAACAAAAATTTAGATAATGAAATATTATTAGCTGATTCAGGTTACGGACAAGGTGAAATACTGATTAACCCAGTACAGATCCTTTCAATCTATAGCGCATTAGAAAATAATGGCAATATTAACGCACCTCACTTATTAAAAGACACGAAAAACAAAGTTTGGAAGAAAAATATTATTTCCAAAGAAAATATCAATCTATTAACTGATGGTATGCAACAAGTCGTAAATAAAACACATAAAGAAGATATTTATAGATCTTATGCAAACTTAATTGGCAAATCCGGTACTGCAGAACTCAAAATGAAACAAGGAGAAACAGGCAGACAAATTGGGTGGTTTATATCATATGATAAAGATAATCCAAACATGATGATGGCTATTAATGTTAAAGATGTACAAGATAAAGGAATGGCTAGCTACAATGCCAAAATCTCAGGTAAAGTGTATGATGAGCTATATGAGAACGGTAATAAAAAATACGATATAGATGAATAACAAAACAGTGAAGCAATCCGTAACGATGGTTGCTTCACTGTTTTATTATGAATTATTAATAAGTGCTGTTACTTCTCCCTTAAATACAATTTCTTCATTTTCATTGTATGTTGAAAGTGACACTGTAACGAGTCCATTTTCTTTTTTTATGGATTTCTTATTTGTAATTTCAGCGATAACGTACAATGTATTACCTGGGTATACAGGTTTAATAAATTTAACGTTATTCATTTGTGTTCCTGCTACAACTTCTTCTCCGTATTTACCTTCTTCTACCCATAATTTAAATGATATTGAAAGTGTATGCATGCCAGATGCAATGATACCTTTAAATCTACTTTGTTCTGCTTTTTCTTTATCTATATGCATATATTGAGGATCAAAAGTTGTTGCAAATTGGATAATTTCTTCTTCTGTAATATGAAGGCTTTTTGTTTTGAATGTTTCTCCTACTATAAAATCATCGTATTTCATATATGTCTCTCTTTCTTATTCAAATTAATTTTTTAGTATGTAACATGTTAAAGGTAAGTCTACCGTCACTGAAACGTAAGACTCACCTCTAACTTTCTATTGAGACAAATGCACCATTTTATCTGCATTGTCTGTAAAGATACCATCAACTCCCCAATTAGCAAGTTGGTTTGCACGTGCTGGTTTGTTTACAGTCCATACGTTCAATTCATAACCCGCTTCTTTTACCATTTTTACTTTTGCTTTAGTAAGTTTGGCATCTTCAGTGTTTACTATTTTAGCATTACAGTAATCTAAAAGTGTTCTCCAGTCTTCACGAAACGAAGTTGTATGGAATATAACTGCTCTGTTATATTGTGGCATGATTTCTTCTGCAAGTTTAACAAGCACAACATTAAAGCTTGAAATGAGCACTTCTTGATTCTGATTTAAGTTTGTTAATTGTTCTTCCACTTGCTTAACCATACTTTTAGAAAGTGCTAGTCCATTCGGTCCAGTAATACCTTTTAATTCTACATTTAAATTCATATTATATTCATTTGCTATTTTTACTACATCATCGAAAGTTGGCAAATGTTCATCTTTGAATTTTTCACCAAACCAAGATCCTGCAGAAGCATCTTTAATTTCATCATAATTCAATTCAGTTATTTCCCCGGACATATTTGTAGTCCGTTCTAAATAATCATCATGAATGATAATCAGTTGTTCATCTTTTGTAATTGCAACATCTAACTCCAACCAGTTTATACCTTCTACTTCTGAAGCAGCTTTAAATGATGCAATTGTATTTTCCGGAGCTTTACTAGGTAATCCTCTATGTCCATATACAGTTAGCATATTACCTCTCCTTGCATTTTTATTTTTTTAATTAACGTAACTGTATTATCACATTAATCGCACTTTTATTTCCATTAAAAAGAGATGAATATCATAAATAAAGAAGTCGATAGATTCGTATTGATTATGGAGTTAATCTACGTCTCATCTCATTTTTAAAAAATCATTTATGTCCCAAGCTCCATTTTGTAATCAAGTCTAGTTTTTCTGTACCCCTTATCTGCAATTTTACTTAGGATTGCTTTTAACTTACCTCTTATCTGCAATTTTACTTAGGATTGCTTTTAACTTACCCCTTATCAGCAATTTTACTGAGAACTGCTTTTAACGCACCTCTTATCTGCAATTTTGCCTAGAACTGCTTTTAACGTACCTCTTATCTGCAATTTTACTGAGAACTGCTTTTAACTTACCCCTTATCAGCAATTTTGCATGGAATTGCTTTTAACGTACCTCTTATCTGCAATTTTACTGAGAACTGCTTTTAACAAACCTCTTATCTGCAATTTTACTTAGAACTGCTTTTAACGTACCTCTTATCTGTAATTTTACTGAGAACTGCTTTTAACAAACCTCTTATCTGCAATTTTACTTAGAACTGCTTTTAACAAACCTCTTATCTGCAATTTTACTTAGAATTGCTTTTACTATTCCTCTTATTAGTATAATCTCAGTAAGAATGCGTATAAAAATGAAAATTACAACCGATTTTGTAAGTGCTGACGCCTGAGGGAATAGTATGTGCGAGAGACTAATGGCTCGAGCCATACCCCTAGGCAAGCATGCACGTACAAAATCGTAAGATAAAAAAATAAGCATATCACTGTAAACTTTAAAAAATCAGTTTAGTGATATGCTTATTTATTTCGAGTTAGGATTTATGTCCCAAGCTCATCAAGCACAATCGGCCACTAGTTTATTTCTCTATCTTATATGTTCTGATATGGTCTTCTATACTGTATAAGTATACTTTTGAATATGGATCTTGTGTCAATTCACGTTCGAAATCAAATTCTTGATTATCAAATCTGTTAAAGAATGTTTCGTATTCTTCGACTGATAATTGCTCTCTAGATTCTAGCATATTTAAGTGTTTCTCTTTATCTAATGCTTTGTCATATCCTTTAACGATTGAACCACTAAAGATTTCTCCTACTGCTCCTGAACCATAACTAAATAGACATACTTTCTCTTCTGGTTGGAATGTGTGGTTCTGTAATAACGAAATTAAACTTAAGTATAATGATCCTGTATAAATGTTACCAACATCTCTATTCCATAATACGGTTCTGTTGCAAAGTTGAATTTATAGTATAATTTTAACAAAAAGGAGTCTTCTGTATGAACTATTTCAGATATAAACAATTTAACAAGGATGTTATCACTGT
>NZ_JAJNJA010000014.1:0-23654 GCF_022386995.1 Mammaliicoccus sp. N-M50
TTCTGGATCTTTACTATTATTATTTGGTCCTGTAGCTGAGTTAGCATAGTCTCCAGCACCTGTTTCAAACCAAACTTGTCCTGAAACTGAATTTTTTGCTTTTAAATCTACTGCTGGACTACTCAATGGACCTTGTTCATCATGGATCCATTCAGATTTGTCATTAGTCATGTAATCATTACCTGACTTAATTCCCATAAATATACCCGTACGTTGCATATTTGAACCAATTAATGGAAATTGACCTAAATTAGAATTAGTAATAGAGTCTACATATCTTCCAGGATAAAATCCGCCAGCTTGACGTATCATTGTCGCTGTAATACCATCATCAATTTCAAAATCTTCAATCCATAAGCGATATAGTTGCTTACTAGTCGCGTTATATTTATGCTCTTTTCCATTTGCGTCAGTCCAAGCCTCTCTTAAGTCAAATGCATATGCACCTGGACCTACTTGAGAACCATCTGAAGATCTTAATTTGTTAGATGTTGTAGCCATATATGTTGGTGATACAGCTCCATCTTTATCGATCCATTGTAAGTATACTTTCGTACCTTCAGGAACTGCTGTAAGTCCATTAGACATTGTTGCAGGCGTTCCTTTATCAACAATCCAAGCTCTTCCTGACAAAGTATTTTTAGCGTTAGTTGCGTCAGTTTGAGATTTGATATATCCATTCTTAATCGCATCTGCTTCGATTACTTTTGATTTATCTGTTACTGCTAATGTATTGATTAATTCATTTGAAGCAATATTTAAAGATTCTTCATCTTTTGGTGATACCGCTCTTAAAGCAGTTGCTAATGGTTTATTATTGTTCTGCTCTTTTGCTAACGCCTTGATTAATTCATATTGTAATTCTTGTTCACTTAAATTTTTTATATCTAAATTTAAATTACTGATTACTTCACGAGCTTGTTCATCTGAAACGTTGGCAGCTTTTTTATAATATATAACAGCTGTTTCTTCATCACGAACTTGTGAAATTGAATAATCATTATTATTGTAATTAGTTTGTGGCTCTTCTGATGCTACTTTGTTTGTAGCTTCAGCTTTTGGTGTTGTCTCAGCTTCTGGTGCTTTTTCTTCTGTAGTTGCTTCTTCTGTTGTCTTAGTTTCTGGTACTTTTTCTTCTGTAGTTGCTTCTTCTGTTGTCTCAGTTTCTGGTGCTTTTTCTTCTGTAGTTGCTTCTTCTGTTGTCTTAGTTTCTGGTGCTTTTTCTTCTGTAGTTGCTTCTTCTGTTGTCTTAGTTTCTGGTGCTTTTTCTTCTGTAGTTGCTTCTTCTGTTGTCTCAGTTTCTGGTGCTTTTTCTTCTGTAGTTGCTTCTTCTGTTGTCTCAGTTTCTGGTGCTTTTTCTTCTGTAGTTGCTTCTTCTGTTGTCTCAGCTTCTGGTGCTTTTTCTTCTGTAGTTGCTTCTTCTGTTGTCTCAGCTTCTGGTGCTTTTTCTTCTGTGCTTGCTTCTTCTAAAGATTTGCCAGATTGACCATTATCATCTGCTGACTGTGATTGTACAGAACTATTTTGTTGTTCATCCGCCTTTGCTTCTTCTCCTATTCCAAAAATCAAGGTTGCCCCAACTAAAATTGAAGCAGTCCCAACAGTGAATTTTCTAATTGAATACTTATTAAATCTATTAGGTATAAAATCTAATTTTCTACCCCTTTTTTTCATTGAACCAAGTCTCCTTTCAAATATATTAATGTATGATACGACGAATATTACAACTTGCCTTATCACATTTATATTAATCTATCAAAATTAGATTTTCAATATATAAATATATTAAAAAAATATAGATTTTATAATTGTTGTTGAGTACAATTAAAATTTATTATTATTTTTGTATATAAATTACACGTAGATGCGATTCTTTAAATATAATGATTTATAAAATTGTTAATAACATACAAAATATTTAGCAAAAAAATATAGATTTATTACTCTATATTTTAGGCGATATAGTCACTAGTAACATACTCCGATTTATGTCTATTCAATAAAAACTAAGGTAATATTAATATCCTTCATTTCTACTTTCACTAGATTTTATCTAAAATACTCGAAAAACAATTTCATACAAATCATACAATAAATTAATCTCTTTATTTATCGTTGAATTTTTCCTTTCTACAATCTATATTTTATGAAATACATTATATTTAATAGATTCGAGATTGGTTGTAATAATTTTAAGGGATAAGTAATGGTAAGAATACCTTGATAAGTATAGAGTTAATATTACATTTTGTAGTAGTTAATAATTATATAAATGTTTTATAAATATCTTTATATAATCATCTCAACATCAAAAGAAATTAAAAAAAGGAGGAATTTTTAAATGAATAAAAGAACTTTGTAGCAAATACTTTAAGAATAAGAGCTTGGCATTTAACAAACCTGCTTTTAGCACATTTGATAAAGGGGTTAACCAATTTAAAAATACCAAGTATATGATATTTCAATAAGTATAGGATCAGAAATGATGAAAAGTGAACTCTATAAAGAGACAAGAATTGTTTTTTTATAATTTATAAAGTGGGTAGTAATCGATTTTTCAAATATATCTTTTATATAAAACTAATCAAATTATATAAAAATAGTCGAGTCCATAGCACAGCTATGAATTCGACCATTTTCTATTATTTAATTGTCTACTTGACAAGGTACAATTAATATTATAACCGACCTGTTTAATTTTTCAAATTCAAATCTCATGATTTTATATGTTTGTTAATTTCGGATACGAGTGCTTGTACGCCTTTATATTCTAAATGCACACCATCATATGCGAAGTATTCTGAATGGTCTTTTGCTTTTTGATACCAATTGACTAATTGAACATTCTTATGTGAATCTGCTGCGTTCGAAAGTTTTTCGTTGACACTTTGTTCCCAATCTCTTGGTACGTGTGTATTCACGACATATACATGCGCATTACCAAACATTTTAATGAGCTTCGTCAAATCATCATATGAAAAATCTCCATTCGTACCAAGTTCAAGTACAACTTGTTGATTAGGCTTATTAAATGTACTGTATTTCTCTTGAACGAGTGGAATAGCATCATTTAAATTACGGCCGACTTTACCATCTATTATTGCATCTGGATATGCTTTGTGTATTTCTTCGCCGATATCAACCATGACGGAATCACCGATAAATAACATTTTATCTTGATGCTTTCCTTTATGATTAATGGTTTGTTCACTATTAACATTAATTTTAGGAATAGGTAATATCAAACTATTCTTATGGTCGTGATTTGAAACTTTAAACGTCGTCTTAGTATGATGATGTTGCGCTTGTTGTAAATAATCAAAATGCCCTGAAAGTATTGTTAACGTAAGACCAACTAATACTAAAGTAATGCTACTCTTAGCAATGAGTGATTTTAATTGAGCTTTTCCAGGTTTGAAATATGCTAGCCCACGAACTCTAATAGGTACTTCAACATAACGATATGAACATTCAGCTAACAGTAACGTTAATATGATTTCTATCAATATCATATAAAAAGGGATTTGCCCTTGAACAAAATGTTTATTGATAAATGTTATGACAGGATAATGCCATAAATATAAACTATAAGATCTCTGTCCAATCCATAACAATAAACGATTACTTAATACTTTAGATAATAATGTGCTAGGGTGAACAGCACTCGCAATGACAGGTAAAGAACTTAAAGAAATAAGATAAATGCCACCAAAGTATAACCAATTGTCATTGGATGAAACAGTCATCATAAAATAAATTAATAGCGCCAAAGAAATACAACCTATCGTTTCAATTCCAATCTTTAACGGCGTTATAATTTGCTGTTTCAATCTAAAAGGCGGCCATATGTATGCTAGTAATACACCTAATAACAAAGTTTGTAATCTAGTGTCTGTTCCAAAATATACTCTTGAATTATCAACATTCGGTTCAGCAATTAATATCATTAACAATAATGAAATAAGAGAAGCTATAAATACAACTAAAACAAAATGCCTTTTTAACTTTTTAATGCGAAGTAATATCATTAATAAAATTGGCCAAAAAACATAAAATTGTTCTTCAATCGCTAGACTCCATAAATGTTTAAGTGGCATCACTTTAAAGCTGTCAAAATAACTAACATGATGAAAAATATACCACCAGTTGGATACATAAAATAAAGCAGCAAACGTATCTTGTTTCACACTTTTGATAATGCTCGGTTCAAATAATAAAGTATATGTAAGTACAATACTTAATAAAAATAAGACTGCGGGCAGTAACCTTTTAATACGTTTCTTCCAAAAATGTAAGAGGTCAATCGTACCAGTCTGTTGATATTCATGGATTAATAAGCTCGTAATTAAATAGCCAGAAATGATAAAAAAAGTATCCACACCTAAAAAACCACCCGATAACCACTTAGGATTAAGGTGATAAATGATGATAGCTATAACAGCAATTGCCCTTAAGCCATCTAAACCATATAAATAACGAATTGAGTGTGACTTAATCTCTTTCGTTTGACCATTCATTTCTCATTGACTCCTCAATAAATTGTAAAAATTTCTAATAAAAACTATTGTATCATGATTTACCAAAGATATACATAAAAGGATAAAACTTGTTAATTACTCTTACATACAAGAAAGAGATATCAGATTGTTAAAGTCAAAAATATACAAAAGTAATTGTACTAACGATTAAGATTACAGAACCAAACCATTAGCAAATAAAACTCAAAAAATATACTTAGATTAATATACTTATTTTAAGTTTAAAATGTTAAAGATTTTTTCTACTGAGTTAACCTATTTAAAAAATTATCAAATTTTCCTAAAAGATTTTATAAAGTCTGCTCAATACTCTTCTACATTACTATTAAAAACTTTTTTTAAATTGCTAAACACAATAATCTTTCAATCCATGATTTCACCATCTCGTTTAATCAATTATTTAATTAAGGTTTTGAATAGCTGTCTTTTGTATTTTTATAGTTGGGATTGTCTGCTAACATAGATTTTGTGTATTGGATTTCACCTTTCAACATAATTCATTATGACATTAATAGATCTCAATAGCTTTATAAATTAATAGATGCAATTTTAAATATTGCTTGACTATCATCTGTATTTTATATGCCTTTTAATTAATCTATACAATTAATTGAACGAATTACTTTTTCTTCAGCCAACTTAAATAATTTTAAGAATCTTTCTTTTTTTCAATAAGTAAAGTGTTTACTTCTACATCCATTTCATCTTCCTTTTTTATTATACGGCTCGTTTGATGATTATATGCTGACAACAACATATCATCTAATCAATTTTTTAAGTCTAAAACAGAAAATTATCTAGTTTGACTAATTCTATATCATAATAATTCGTTAACATACCTCTATGTGAATATAAATATTTTAAAAACTTTATAGCCCTTATTTTTGTAAATAAAATAGCTATGACAACTTCATTTTTATCATTTTTAACACCTACAATATATACAACTTTTTTGTGTAAGGCTTGAAATATGCTTTTGTAAATGTATCAAATTCTTTTTCTGTAAGGTTCAAAAAAAATATTATTGCACCTTTTTAATGAAATAAATGGGACAGGGACACTTTTTAATATCTATCCCTGTCCTACAATATATCTTACACTGTTAATATTTTAATATTGCTGTTATTTTTCGTATTCAAACTTCTATCATTGACATAACTGTATTGATTTTCTAGTCTTTGAATTCTATAGGTTGACCCAATTTATTTTCTATAATCTCTGATATTTCTTTTCCTAATGGACCTTTAATTGCGAAAGTTCGTTTGGCATATGACCCAAGAACACCAAGTCCAGCTATAGCTGCTATTATACCTCCTCCAGATAAAAGAGATAATGTTAATAAAGAGGCCAATGCAAGCTTCCCTGTTTGTTTAAAAGGCTTTTTATCAAATATAACTGTTAAACCTATAATTCCAGGAGTATTTGTTTCTCCAATAATAATTAAATAATTACTTTTATGATTCTTGAAATGGTATGTTGTTATCTGCGCATTGTTTTTAAATATTTTTAATAGTTCTCGCTCATGATTACCCGACTTTTCAAGAATCTCATTTTCTTTTAACACTTCAATTTCTTTGTTAAATTTATAATTTTTATTTAAAGCTAGTTCTTTCAATTGATTTTCAAAATGATCTAAATTTTTTTGCTTATAATAAATAAAGTCCATAACCTTTTACCCCCTTACCGTTTAATCCATTCATTAGTTTCATCAAGATACATATAGCCTCTTTCTTCTAATAAAGATTTTGCCGCAAGATACATGGTATAATCACCATCATCTTCTTTTTGTATACCATATATTTCCATTAATTCTTCATTAGAACAATCTTTTAAAGCATCCCTTACCATTCCTCTATCACCTGTCGTTTCCCAGATTGCACTAACGGCTGCACCAATAGTCGTAACTGAAACATAAGCGGCTGCACCTATACCTTTGCCGATACCTTTTCCTATCGTTTTTATTATGTTACCCATTGCTTCGATTCCCTCCGTAATTAAAATATGTTATTAATGCTGAATCTGTTGTTTTAGATATGTTGATTGTAAAAAGAGTAATTCATCAATCACTTGTTCCCTTAAATCTCGTGGTGAAATCACACGTATTTGTGATCGATATAAGAAACAAAGTTGAATAGCCTCAGGCCTTGTCATTTTAAATGTCACCATAATATGATCTTCATCATAATTTTCAATCACATGAATTTGATAATACCGATGTATGTTTAACCAAACTTCTTTTGATACTTCAAATGTAATATAATCATGCTTCATTTCTTTTTGATGACAATCAAACGTTTCATTCGCTAATGTTAAATCCATTTTATGAATATCTGTAATATAAATTTCATGATTGAATTGATAAATGAGATGAAATGAAAACATTTGGTAATGAAGTGATATCGGTAATATTAAATGTTTATGATGCTTTAAATATCGATTTTCATTTAACGCTTGAACAGCGACTGAAACAGATGTACGCGTTTCTTTCTCATCATCAACTTCAAAATGATTTAAATATTGTAATAATCCATCTTGTTGGTCTCCATGATATTTGATTATCACCATCTTAAGATACTGATAGAAGTGACGACTTATCTTTGGTGTTGTCAGATAAAGACTATTTAAAATATCATACATAAAATATTGACTTTCACTTTTATCTTTTTTTAATGTATAACTTTCAGATTTATAGTCATACGTTATTTCACTTTGAACACCAACCCAGCTTTTTGCTTCATATAAAAAGTTACGAATATCATCAATATCTCGTTGTATCGTTCTCGGGCTTGAACCTAATGCTTGTGTGAGTGTCTTTTTATTAACATTTTTGTGTTGTAGTAAGCGATTATATATCGTCAACACACGAAAAACACGATCCAATGCGTCACCTCCTTCAATCTATATTCTACAAAACAGGTATGACAAAATATGTCATTACGCGAATCTTTTTCAAAAATATGGTAAAAAATACAAACGTACTAAAAAGGCGTTATATCGGGGGAATATAATATAAACATGAAGTATGAAGAAAAACGAAGTGTCACAATACGACTAATCCCTATCTTTAATTTATAAGGATACAATATTAATCGGCTTCATGTTGTACCGACTTAATGATGCCTTGTATGTTCTCATGAAGTATACATGTTAGGGTATCATCTGCCATATACATTTGATAAATATCATTCAATGTATTATGGTCATGAATAGATGCGATATGTGCGATAACCCCTTTTATCATCACTTCATATGTTTGTGAATCTAAAAAATGCTTAACGTTTTGCCAATGTGATAATGTCATTTATATATCCTCCTATATTATGTTGTCAAAAGCCATTCTTGACGTGCTTTCGGATTGAGTGGATGCATGATGTCATTTGTGGCGGGATTAATGAGTTTTTTCACTTTTTTCTGATAGGGTTTCAACATGTCTAATACATTATTCACCCTCTTGTCTACACCTGGCTTTTTACCATAAGCACCCCATGCAAGAATAACAACATCTGCTTCTTTGACCGCCTTCATCAGATGAATCTCTGTATGCTTATCAAAACTATTTTTTAAGTGCTTTAAATTACGAGGTGTATTAATATTGGAATATAAATTCACAAAATAAATCGTGCCATATTCATCCATTTCTGAAATTTTGTTTATAATCAATTGAGTTGTTAAATCTATTTGAAGTATCCCTGTATAACTAGGATACATTGTAATGATTGCGATAGATTGTTTCGTGTTATCCCATGTCTTCTTTAGTAAATAACGATGTTGATTATCATCACTGAATATCGCTTCTGTTTCTAATGTACTTTTAATATTTTGCACCTTTTTTACACTCCTTATTTAATATTCTTCCGGCAACAACATGACATAATAAGAACAGCCTACATCATCTTCGCGTATAACATAGACTTTACTAATATTAATCGGTTGCTTATAACGCGTTTTATGAATTTTGACATATTCTGGTCGTTCTTGTTTGTGCTTAATGTATAGTTCCTCATTATACATATTGAATTGAAAGATATGAAAATAGTCGATTATCTCATGTTCTCTAGCCTGTTCATGTTCTCTGAATAATACAAGCTCCCAGATATGTTTTTGGATAATGTAAGGTAAGTCTGAGTCAATACCTCTTGTGATAAAACGTGCCATTATACGTCACCCTTCTCAATTTCTTCTATTATTGCGATCACACCTGTTATGACTGTGATACTCATTTCTGCAATACGAATCCATGTCGCCATTATGATTCACCACCTTTTGGTAGTAAATAGAGTTGGTCTAGTAAAGGCATTACGGTATTATGAAAATATAAAAAGTCCATATCATGGTATTCATCGATATAGCCAACGGCTATAAGTTGTTTCTCATAGTAGAGAATAAATGGATAGAGTTTTCGCTTGTGTAATGCCTCTGAATAATACGTATGAGTCTGAAGGATTTTATTACTGAGTGGTCCCAACCTAATATATGCATCTGGCAGGATATCATTCGCCACTTCTTCTAGTGATTCACATTGCCATTCTTCGTCCTTTGGTAGGGTGAATAAGTGTGTGATATAGCCTTTGAGTTGTTGTTCTAATGTCATTTTTATGACCTCCTAATTGTTTGATTGATGTATGTGTCACATCATATAGATAATATACGTTTGATTTTTCGTTTATTTCCCTTAGAAATCCCACTGATATTCAGAAAACTTCCCAATAAAAATCAGCAACAATATTTGGTATGACAAGGAAATCCCATTATCCTCTCTTTTATTATTGTGCTAAGAGAAATATTTTTTATAATGTTATCCATATATTTATTAATAACAAATTCTACACTTTTATCACTTAGATTTAAGTGGTAAAAGTGGTAATTTGGTCAATAGAATATTTCTGTGTACCATCAATTACAAAATGAATTTTTGGCATAAAAAAACACCCCCAATCTTTTTTCAAAGATTGGGGGATAAGACTTTCATCAATTTTATACCGTACGAGCTTTACTTTTTTATCTGTAGTAATTTCAATAGAATCAATCAGCAACTTCATAAGCTGATTTTTGGCTTCAGGATTTGCTTCTTTTAAATAAACACTAAAACGACTAATTATCAATGTTAAGCGACTCTTCAACTTATCAAAGTCAGGTATTTTTGTTTCTTCTGGATTAGATTGTTGAGCCGCTTTGATTTGTTCTTCAAGAGCTTGAAATCGATGATTCAATTGATTTTGCTTTTCTTTCAACATTTCACTATTCATTTGATCATCTAAAAACAATTCTAATAAACGTTCTTGTTGTGTTCTAATTATAGCTTTTTGTTTTTCTAAACTTTCAATGTCAATGATGACATTACTTTTAGTGTTATGTTTTCGTTTCAGCTCTTCTATAACATTAGTCGCAATTTGTTTAATGATTTTAGGCTGAGATAAAATACGATTAAGGTGAACGTTAATAACATGTTCTACAATTTCCGCATTAATCGCATTACTATGACAAGCAGAACTACCAGAACGATTGAATAATGAACAAATGTAATAACGTTTAATAGTACGTTCTTTTGATTTTTTCGTGTTATAATAAGTACGCTTGCATACCATATTATTACCACACTCGGGACACTTAATAAGCCCCCTTAGATAAAAGTCTCCACCAATTGGCCTTCCTGGTTTGAAGCTTTTGGATAATAATTTTTCATGTACCTGATCAAATATTTCTTCACTTATAATTGCTTTGTGTTTACCTTTCACCAAAATTACATCTTTTTCATCACTTTTACCACTTCTTCGTTTAACTGTCCAATTTTGATAGTTATTAAATCTGACAAACCCTTTATAAACAGGGTTATTCAAAATATATTTAACCCCAAACACAGAGAAAGGTTTTTGGTTAATCGTGCGATAACCTTTTTGATTCAGAATTGTTGTTATGGCCTTAAGTCCTTTATTGTGATTCAAATACAAATCAAATATTTCTCTAACAATATTAGCTTCATTTTCATCGATAACCAAATCATTTTTTTGTGTCAGTGGATTAAGTAACAATTTGTATCCTAAAACTCTTCCGGTTATAGCTTCTCCACTACGCGCTTTTGCATTCATTGAAAGCTTCACATTAGATATCAAACTCTGTCTCTCTATAGAACCTATCAAACCAAACATTGTAACTAAAACTTCACCAGATGCATTCGAGGTATCAATGTTTTCCGAAATTGATTTATAACCTACACCATGTTCTTTAAACTCATGTATAATATTAAATACATCACGCATTGAACGAGAAATACGATTCAATTTCCAACTTAGAACCATCTCTACTTTATTGTTTTTGACATCCTTTAATAATTGTTTCATGGCAGGACGATCTTCAATATTCTTTCCTGATATCCCTGAATCAATATAAGTTTCATAGTCATAACCTGGATAGTTTTTAACAACTTCTTTGATGAGGACTTGTTCTTGTTCATGCACAGAATAACCGTGCTCAGACTGTTCTGTCGTACTCACACGTGAGTATAATGCTATTTTTCTGTTCATAATATTTCTCTCCTTTTACTTAGTTTCCGTTATAGACCTTGGTATATAACTTCAATGTAATAATATATATTTGTAGATTTGTTTTATTTCTACTAAATAAAATATGTGTACTGCAGGTTACATCCTGTGGTACGTAATTAAATTATTTATCTTTATTAATACGTTCTTCCATTATAGGAACAAGCACTTCAATAAACGCTTCAACTTGTTCATTATTCATACTATTCAACGCCTTTCTTTGTTTATTTCTACAGACAAATTGTTATCAATAATCATGTATTATACATATTTAAATCCAACGTTTCAGCAAATGCTCTATCAATTTTTATGTGATAAAAGACTATTGATTCCAATTCATCATTACTATTTTTCACTTTTCTTTGATTTGTTTTTCTGTCTTTATCTGTTACTAATTTATTGTCACTATCCAATGCTTTGATTACGTTTTTTGTATCCTCAAACCCATTATCCTTTAATATACGTTCGAAGATAGAACGTATAATCTTTACTTCAACATAATCATTTTGAACTAATATTGTTCCATTGTTTTCAATCATATTAGATAATGATCCATCTTTGATAAACTTGCCTTTATTTACTGCGACATATTGAATAATAGCTGTCATTGCTTTTTCGGTTAAAGAACGCTCTGACATTGTATTTTTATGATATTCTAAAAGATATTTTTTCATACCTTCTTTATTCAATTTCAAATCTAAAGCACGTTCAAATATAGTTGCTGAAGTCAAAATCACAGCATACCTACTTATCATTCGCATTCCTGTGTTGCTTTCTTCATTTGCTAGTTCAACTTCAAACCACTGTCTATGTTCTTCATAAATAGAGACCAATTCCTCTTCATTATTTAATAAATACTCGGATATTATTGGCAAGACATGACCATAATTTTTTCTTACAACTTTTTTAATAGCATCCGAATTCGAAGATGATGATGTTATAGCATCATTAATCTCAATGATACGTACCCTTAATCCATCATTTTTTGCTGAGTTATTAAAAATACTATATTCGCCCGTTGAAATAATTGAAGTACCTGAATTGAATTTTTCCCTTGTGTTACCATTTTTATCTGCTCGTTCTCTTCCTTGCCCTTCGCTTACAGAATATAGCAAGTTCGTTAGATTTCTAATGGTTGAAGTTGATAATTCATCGAATATCACTGGAACCCCAAAGTTTGAACTCACGATATTTTCAATGCCTACTTTAGTCGCATTCCAACTACAAAATAAAGTATTATCTCCTTTATTAGGATTACCTGCTACTGATGCTGCTAACATAGCTGCTGTTGTTTTGCCACTAGATGACTGTCCTGTCAATGAATATATTATTCCTGTAAACTCAATTTCATTTAGCAAGAATAAATATCTTGTAACTAATGAACTTACTCCAAAGATGGTAATTAGTTCTAATACAACATTGCCATTCACTTGCTGCTGAAACATTGTAAGCCATTCATCTAATTTACCTTTAGGCGATAAATCATATTTATTATCACAAATCACTTGATTCATATCTTCCTCAGTCATTGAAGGACTGAAATGGATATCATCAAGTACAACAACTGTTCCTTTATTTGTAGGTAAAACACCCACACCTTTATAAAAACTACTTTTCACCGTACTATCTCTGTACTCCTGTAAAGCATTACTCAATTCTTTAATGCGATTTTCATTAATAGTAAATCCCATTTCTATTAATTTAAACAAATTACGTGAACTTAATATGCTTGAATCTAAAATGTATTCCTCACCATCTATATCTTGTATGATAAGCTGTTCCTTTTTATATACTCGATCTTTATACTTAGCAACTATAAAAATTGGAGAAGCTAGTTTAACTAGCTTCTCACTTTCTCCATCATTGGTACCTTTCATTTTCTTAAAGCAACCATTTGAATTTATTAAATAATTATCATTTTCAAATTTCATTACTTCTTTACCTCCATGCATAATCTTATTTACAAATACTACTTAAATATCATCGAAACCGTAAAAATCCGTAAGTCTTACGAAAATAAGTTGATTTTTATTGCAAAACATTTCAAAATGTACAGATTCATTCAACATTACATAATGTCGAAACCGATTTTCGACATTTTCTACTAACTTTGTTGTTGGATCCTTTGCACCTGTATCTATTAGCAATTTTTTTACAGTGAATTTTTCATTTGCTCTCTTACTTAACGCTTCTTCTAAACATTTCAAGAACCATTCTCTGCCCATGTTACCTAACCTCTTCAGCACGTTGATCTATGTCAGTTTGAATTGATAAAAAATTATTTGTTTTTATTTCCATCTTCTTTGCCTCCTAGATTAATTACCTTTGAAAAATCTTAACTATTATATTTTCCGCTTCACCTTCTTGTAACTGGCATAGCGTGAAATGTTCTTCAAGATACATTTCAAGTAAAATGTTAATAGCATATACTTCCTCATCGTAAATATCGCCATAGACATCTTCACCAACCATATCCAACAAGTCGTATATTGAAAATTCAGTTTTACTTGGCAACATCAAAGCCTGACCAATCAAAAGAGTAATTAAATTTTTACAATCACTTGTTATTGTGAATTGTGTAGTATACTTAAATTGCTCTCCTTTTATGGTTTCAATTTCTATGTGATGAACTTTCTCATCATGGGTATAAACTTCTTTCATTACATATGTTTTCATTATAAAAACCTCCTAAGAATTATACTCAAGCATTAACTTAAGTTAGATATAATATATATCCATATAGGAAAGGCAGTTTCCATTTAAAAAATAATAAATGGAATTACTTTGAGCAAAATAATTGACAAAATTTGAGGTGTTTGATATGGAGTTTAAAATTAAGCAAGTTGCCGATAATAATTATATATTTCTAGGATATGTATTAGACTACTGTAGGGTATCATTAAAAACATTGGATATTGATAAATCTTTAACTATTTCTATAAAGCAATTAAATAAGGGTGAGAGTTTTAGTGAGTATACTTTAAATGGGATTGTAATATATATTTATGACGAAGATATTGAATCAATAATTAGATGTAGTAGTTCAAAGGTTGCTTATAAATTATTAATCCGCCGTGTTTTAGATTCACTTTATGATGCTTTAGAAGCTGATTTAAATAAAGAAACTAAAATGAATCTTTGGAATAATTTCGAACGATCAACACTCGATTTTTTCAAACATAAATTTTTTGACAGCGAAATAGTAACTCTTCCTAGAATGATGTTTGAATATGATTATATGAATAAGCATTCAATGAAAGATATTGAGAGTAAAAAAGAACGAATACATAAGATTAATTTAGTCTATAGGTTTATTGGAGATGTTAATACTCCTGCATATTTTGACTTTTCAGATCAAACAGTTAAAGATGTAGAAAAAAATGAAGATGATATTAACGAAATTATTGAAGAGCTTATTAAAAGTAATATACAAAAGATAACGGAACTGGAATTACCCGAGCCTATTAAGTTAATAAATTCTAATTTAGAAAATATAAATCCATCGAAATACAAACCTGAATCTATTTTCGCTTTAAATAATATTATGCATTATATTGATAAAAGCTTTTATGAAATCGTCGGTGCTGATATGCACTTCCAATTAGCTGATGTTAAAAACTTTGCAGCAGATAATATTCATTCTTCTAATCAAGAGTCTATGGGAAAGGGAACTATTTATAATAAATTTACTCCTAGAACATTTAATTTTCACGAATTCGTAATTATTTCAGCTATAGCTACTTTTTACAAAAACCCATACATAAAAATGATGGATTTAGGAAAGTTTTCATCTCACAAAGCTGAAGATTATAAAACACTTAAGAAAGATTTAATTAATATACCTATACTAATGAGCAACTTCATTATAGATAAAAAAATTGCATTTGCTGATGACTTAACTGATTTCATATGGACAAAAATAGAGGGAACAGTTGATATTAATAAACAAAACGAAGTTGCAAGTCTAATTGATAATATTTTTAGTTTAACCTATACTCCTTTAAACACAAAGAAACATTATAATGCCGTTCAAACTACATTTGATATTACGGATAGATTAACTTATATCATTAGCAATACTTCTAAATATAATAATTTCATAAATTATGATGATTTAATAAACAGTATAATAAACTCAATTAATAATTGGATAAATAATCACAACAACTTCATCCAACAAATGGAAAGTGATGTAGCATCATTAAATTTTGTATCAGATAAATATTACTTAGACATATTTGAAGCCAAAGAGCTAGACAATGATTTTAATAATGATGATGATAGTCTACTTAATTCAATGACTTCTTTTAAGTCATTATTAGATAATCTAACTAATAAAGTAGATGAAAAGCTAGTTTGTACTCTAATTACAAAAACAATTAAGAAACTTTAATAATCAACTTTATGTAAACCACGAAACCTCTTAAAAATAATTAATTAACATATTAAAATGAGACTTATTGTAATAGTATAGTATGTCTTTATTTATAATTATTTAATTATGTGGTTTTGTGGTTTTAAATCTAGTTAGCTTTTATTTATTACATCTCCGTAATCAGACTTTAAATATGTACCTTCCAATGAATATTTCATACAATAACCCTCTTTTTTTAGTAGTATTAAGTATTTTTGTTACTATTCATGTATTAGAAAATAGCGAGAGAATGAGAGTTAGTGTGGATTGAATTGTTAAAATAGAGTAAATGTAGTGAATGATGACTTATTCGTTATTTATATTTATAATGCAGGTATACAGGAAAAATTTTAGGAGTGGAATTATGAAACTAAGAGTATTAGAGGTTAGTGATCTACCTTTTGTTCATTAATTAAACAATGAATATTCTATTATGTGTTATTGGTTTGAAGAGCCTTATGAATCTTTAACGGAACTTCAATATTTATTTAATAAACATTTATTAGATAAATCCGAAAGACGCTTTATTGTAGAAGATGAGAATCAAGTAGTCGGTATTGCTGAATTAGTAGAAATTAATTACATCCATCTTAATTGTGAAATACAAGTAATTATTAAACCTGAGTTTAGTGGTAATGGATATGCAAAATTCACATTTGAAAAAGCAACAAGTTATACATTCAATATTTTAAACATGCACAAGATTTATCTCTATGTTGATACAGATAACGAAAAAACTGTGCATATATATGAGTCACAAGGATTTAAAACAGAAGGATTACTCAAAGAGCAATTCTATACTAAAGGTAAGTATAAGGATGCATATATATTATGTCTTTGTTAAAATCTGAATATGTTTTATAGTATAAATAAAACCACCTATTCCTTTAGGTGGTTTTAATTTTCAAAAATATTTGATTGTATTGTGGAAATATTTAAATTAAAAAAGACCACCAATTAAGGTGGGATTAGTTACTATTTTGTAAACGCCCTGATACTCGTAATAAAAAATATTAATATGGTAACAATATGAACTATAAAAAGAAAAATTGAAAAATATCTCAAAAATTCATATAATACCTTCCAATTACCATGAATATAATTTATATTTATAGAAACAATTAGGATTGACAGTAATATCAATAAAACGCTAATTACTGTCAAAATATATAAAAACCATCTAAGTTGCTTTCTATAGCTAACTGATACAAATATAAATTTAATTAATTTATCTTCTTTCATAGAGAATATCGAGGCTACAAATGTCCCAAACAAACCTAATGTAATACTAGAAAAAATTATCACATTATTAAAGAATGAATTATAATCTAAAATGTTCTCCACTTTATCATCTCACTAATCTATTAAAAGGTTTATCTTGCAATCGATAAAAACTTACCATTCTATCATAAATACCACTTTGCGATATTAAACGCTCTTCACTAATATTTACATCGATAATGGCTTGTATTTTATTACTTATTAAGTCAATCGATTGCACACTACTATCTTCTTCTTCTCTAGCACGGACAATTAATTTTTCCAATTCAGAGCTACTATTTTTATCATAGGTATCTTTTGCAATCATATTTGTATAGGTGTTTATTATTTCTTTCATATCTTCACTGTCTATTTCAGCCGTTTTTTTATTCTCAGTTTTTAATGTTAGTTCAACTGAGTATACTCCATTTATTTCTTTCTTAAATAACTCGCGAACAATATTTTGAGCCTGCGTCCTAGATACTTGAATCCCAATACTTCTATATACACTTTGGTTTAGCGCTTTTTTGGTAGTATTTTTTTCTAAAATTGCATCTAACCTTAATTTTATTTCAATATTTAGAACTAAATCTATTAACTTATTTATAAAACCTTCGATCGCTTTTATGCCTACAGCATTAACACCCCTTTGAATTATTAAACAAGCATTTGCTGGATCATATAGACAACTTATTTTATATCCAATATATTCATCATCTTCAGCGTCTATAATTCGTGATTCTCCACTTTCTTTACTAAGTTCATATAATTGATAATCAAACTTTTCAAAAACTAAGTGAAAATATTTATTATCAAGGTCATGATTCACATAACCTAACTTTATTTTATTACCTGCATGTTCATAAGTATAAAAATAATTTGAAATTCTACTTACATATTCTTTGGGTTTCTTTTTTTTTTTTGCTTTTATAACTTCAGATTTACAATCTTTATATTGATTTTCAATAATAGTAAATAAATCTGTTAACTCATATTCAACATCATCTCTATCAAATTCTTCTTTGATTGGTCTCAAAAAGTTAAAGCGTACAATTTTATTCTTGGCCATTCCCCTTACCTCTTTCAGTGTGTGTATTTAAAGATATTATACATTTTACACAATAAAATAGAAAGAATTTTTTATAAAAAATCACAACTAACATTAGGGTAGATATTAGTTGTTAATATACATTTATATTATACCGCACATTTAGACTAACTGTTATTAGTAGATGCCGATTGAACGCAAAAATAAAATTCCCCATCACATAAAGTGACAGGGTAAATTAAGGAGTATTTTATTATGATTCACAAGCACTCAAAAGTACTTGCACACAGTAATACTACACTTTTAAGACTAGATCAAATGTTTTCTGCTTTTAAATAAGATATTTATAAAACATACGGATGACTATATATTGTGATCGTTTCATCTTCTATATTAGATATAATACGTTTTAGTTTTTTCAATTCATATTTAAAGTCCATGTTGTCCTCAATTACTTTTTCATTAACTCTTTGAGATAATTACAATAAATCATCTGTAACGTCTAATAATCGTTGATGTTTAATAAGTTTTATTCCCATGACACTATTACCCTTTCTACAGTTAACTTTTTAAATTTTATTTTTGACTGGCTATTTCCTCTTTTTTAATTACTAAAAAGAACTTACTATTTTTAATAGTTTCTAAATTTTCGATGAACTCTTCTAAGTTATCCATATTTAAAAGTGATAGTAGTTCATTAATTGTTTTCTCCCTTTTGAAACTTTTCAAATATTTGAAACGATTTTTATACTTCTCTACTTTTGAATATATCGTTGGATCCACAATTTTCCAATTATTAAATTGACTCTTAGATTTTTCTTTATTAAATAAAGTAATAAAGTTAAGAAATATGTCTGCTTCAAGAATTCCTACTATTTTAAAATCATTATCTCTTAGTATTATTTCTTCCACTTCAAAATAAAGAGTATTATAATCTAATATTCCTCTTTCATATATTTCATTTTGAATAAATGATGGGTTACAAAAATCATTTATTATTGTATAGTCTGTTTCTCTATCATCAACAGTATAGTCATATTTTATCAAGTCTTCTATAAACTCTATATTCTCTATATTTATAGCATAAGCAATTGTGTAAACAAAAGAAAGACGAATAAAAATTCTTGTTGCATCGTTATTATTTCTATCATATAAATCTAAAGTATTTAATAACTCTTCTGAAACTTTTGCTATCTCTTTCGCTTTATCAACTTTTCTAACAACTTCATCCCAATACTTTAGCAGCCTAGTAATGCTACTGAAATCACGTCTTATATGTATGTCTTGATATTTTTTATAATCCTTATCTAGTTCTGCTAATTCTTTTTTTAACTCTTCAATAAATTCATCAAGTAGCTTGTTATCAATTATATTTACTTTTTTTATTTTTTTAATTGCGCTCATGCTACTCTTTCCTAAAAAATCAGGTATAGGTTGTAATTTAGGTTTTGGTTCTATCGGAACACCATATATAGTTCTTGCTATTTCCTCTGCAACTTGATAATCATTAACATCATCAGTCATATCAAAACTATTATTTCCTAACATGTAATTTGGTAATATTGGGTTTCCCATATCATCTTTTTCAGTAAAGGCATATAATATTCTATATTTTCCACTGTTTAAATTTTTCACATAATCATTACTTAAAATAATTGATTCCTTACCAACCCCAGCTTCACGATTATTAGCTTTATCTACATAACTTTTATCTCCAATTATTAATATTACATCGCTTTTCGTTACTGAATCCTCCATTTTTTTGTTCAAGTCTGACCCTTTTTCAAAATCCCAAATATCTAAAATTACTTCTACACCATTATTGATTAGTTCAGTTGCCATCTCCTTCACTCTATTTTTGTGATCATCATTAGTATGAGCATATGAAATAAATAATGTTTTTCTTTCTTGATTATTAGTCATTTTTAATCTCCATTCTCTATGAATTGATTAACTAATACACTAGTTAATTATTTATTTAAACTTTTTTTCTTCTACTAAAACTTCTTTGACTTTTAATTAATCATTTTTTAATAATGAGTGGTTTAGAGGAAGTAATAAAAAATTAATCTCTACTTTCTTAAATTTTGATACATTATTATTAATTACTCTGATTTACACTCTTCATATACTTACCTATTTTTTAGTTTTATTTGTGATACGCTTCTGCTTATCAGTTAATGATGCGGTTTATAAAGTAACTTAAATTTCCACTTATTTATGTGTGTATCAAGTATTATATATCATAGAATTACACCCTATTCAATATTTAAGAAATATATCTCTATAAATTCAGCAATATGCTATAATTTTTAAAAATTTCAACTGTATCAACTATATAAAGAAACGCTCGCATTATACGAGCGTTTCTTTATATTCTTGTATTCTACTTCCGGTTTCATCTCTAACACGTTGAAATTCTGACCATTCTTTTCCTGCTGGATCATCAAAGCCCCAGTGTTCTTTTTTGACGTTAGGTGGTATGATGGGACAATTATCATCTGCATTGCTACATAATGTTATGACTAAATCTGATTGTCTTAAGATATCATTATGAATCAAGTCTGATGTATGATTTGAGATATCAATACCTACTTCTTTCCTTTGCTTCTGTTGATTCTCTAAATGAGGAAAGATATGGTCATATTTTTTTCATTCCATTCACCAAATATACCAATGACTCTCTTATGAAGCATTACCATCCTTACACTTCAAATAACTAAAATTTAATACCACTTATACTTTGATTTAGACCACTTAGATGAATTGTATAGCAATTTTAAATGAGTTCTGTTTTACTCTTAATTAAAGGAGGGTACATTATGAAGGCTAAATTTAATTACTCAGAAACAATGAATACTGATGAGTTATTGATTACTTGTCACCCCAATCATCCCAATATTGATGAAATTTTAAAATTTATTCATAACTTTGAAAAATCTAATTTTCATTCTGTAAAAGATCACAAAGGTAAAGTGATTTATTTGAAGTCCGAAGATATATACAGCTTTCGAATTGAGAATAAGATTCTAAAGGTTTATACATTAAAAGGTGCTTTCACATATAATCAAAGACTATATAAAATTAAACAACACTTAAATAAAAATTTTTTACAAGTATCAAAGTCTGAAATTATTAATATTTTGTTTATCGATTATCTAAAACAAAATAAAAACGGTATTATTGAAATAATTTTCATAAATAAAGATTCTACTTACTCTTCAAGACGCTTTTTAAATTCTATAAAGGAGGCATTAGAAATATGAAACGTATATTGACTGGTATTACTATAGGTATCGCTTTTGGTACGATAATATCCATTATATTCTCATTATTATTTGCGAGTGGACAATATAATCCTGTAAATCCATATTCATTTATGGGAGGCATTTATTATAACAATTTTACTAATATACAAATCATGATTTTTGCAGTCTCTGTTTGGTCAGCGATTGGCGTTACTTTTAGCTTAAGCTCATTAATTTTTACTAATCTTACCTTCTCAAGATTAGTAACTACCATTCTTCATTTCATTATTATGTTATGTATCTTTTTCCCACTAGCTCTATTAGCTGGTTGGTTCCCACTAAAAGTATCATCTATTCTAATTTTTGTTATTGTTTTTATTGTTATTTACTTCATTATTTGGAGTATTCTTAACCAAAAAAACAAAAGAGAAATTAATGAAATCAATACTTCTATAAAGAAAAGAAAGGAGGGTAATTATGAATAACAAACGATCTACAGTACTACCAAGAAATAATGTCACAGTATTTTTGATTGGTGTACATATTAATAAGCCATTAAAAATCACGAAATGGTTACCTGTTCTCCTAGCGATGCCACCCATGCTGAAAGAGTTATCAATTAATAAAAATTTAGGCTGTCTATCATTTGAAACACTTTTTAAGTATAAAGGTGTTCATATTATTCAATACTGGGAATCTAACGAAAAATTATTAACGTATTCCAAAATGCCTACACATTTAAAAGCATGGAAAACATTTAGTAAACGTCTTAAAAATAATGATGCTGTAGGATTTTATCATGAAACATATAATGTGAATGCTAAAGAGTATGAAAATATATATTTAAATATGCCTAACTTTGGACTATCACGAGCTTTAATTTCTGAACCTATTAATAAAAAATCTAACACAGCAAAGTTAAGATTAAACACTAAGTAAACAATAGCTGGTTTTACCAAATCTTTATAATTAACCAACTTGACGAAGTGCACTTTGCACTTCGTCTTTATTTTTGCCACAAATAATATTTCTTTAAATCTAATATATGTGTACCATCCATTCTTCATTCTATAACACTCAACTAATAGACATTTTAGGTATATCTTATGTATAAACTTTATTTTTCAATATTTTGTAAACAGTTACATATTTATGAAAAAACCTATTGTTTTATTAATATCCGTGAGGTATAATATATTAGCATAGATGTAATATGTAACACAATACGGGATGGAGTTGAATTTTAATGCAAAGGAACACTTATCAAAGATTTTCATTAAGGAAGTTCAAAATCGGGACGGGATCTATTTTATTGGGAACTTTATTAGTCATGGGTATTCAACATGAAGCACAAGCGAGTGAAAATAGCGCAGTAGAAACAGACAATACAAGCATCAATAGTGAAACTACAAATACAGATTCAGAGAATACTGCTGTGGAACAACCAAGCGATGCTACACAACCAGAAACGACTAATGAATCGAACGAGAACACAGACGTTACAACAAATGAAGCAAGTGAGACACCTGAAGATAATAACGATGAAGCTACTTCTTATGCTGCAAAGCAATATCCTGATCAAGACACAAATTCTATTGCAGTAAACAATGATGCTGATGCTAAAAAGGATACAGATAAAGATGGTGCTTTGACGTATTTCAATGGGCAAAATGGTTATGTGCCTGAACAAACACAAACTGTTAAAAACGGCGTGAAAACAAGCGAGCATTGTACAGCTGATGAAGTGACAACTGAATATACAAATAAGGTTAATCTTAATGCTAAAAGTGTTATGGATACAAATTTAGATGACTATTCTAACAATGGTTTTCAAGAAAAAGTGAAAAATCCAAATAACCATCCAAATGCAACTGACACTCATAATTATGGCCCGGGAAATTTAGAAGTTCATCATTGGCAAAGTGGTCCAAATGAAGCAACAACAGCACAAAATTGGAGAATTGTTTTTGGGACTGACTATGCAATTGATAATGCTGTTATGCGCGTGACGTTGCCTTATGATAATGTCACAACTTCTGATGCGTCTGATTGGTTAGTGAATAGATATTATCCTGCTGTTTCAAAGGATGGTAAGAGTTCATATACGAATATCATTACACCTGAAAACATCACATTTGATGGTAATATCGCAATCATTAACTTAGGTAACGTAGTAGCAAATAGTGCTTACGGTATTGTATTTAATAAACAATTTGATACACCACAAGACTTTAGTGGCGCACCGCTTACTACAAGTGTCAATGTTAGTGGAGAGTGGAACGAAGAAGATTTACGCAGACAATTAGAACTTAAAAAAGAATCTATGCGTGCACAAGGTAAGTCTGAAGAAGAGATTAATAAAGCAGAATTAGACTATATCAAATCAAGTTTAACACCTAAACAAGTAGAATATATCAATGAAGTATGTGAAATTCCAGATAATCCGGATAATCCGGACAACCCTGATAATCCGGACAACCCTGATAATCCGGACAACCCTGATAATCCAGACAACCCAGACAACCCAGACAACCCGGATAACCCGGACAACCCTGATAATCCAGACAACCCAGACAACCCGGATAACCCTGATATTCCAGACAATCC
>NZ_JAJNJA010000015.1:0-20529 GCF_022386995.1 Mammaliicoccus sp. N-M50
TTCTGGATCTTTACTATTATTATTTGGTCCTGTAGCTGAGTTAGCATAGTCTCCAGCACCTGTTTCAAACCAAACTTGTCCTGAAACTGAATTTTTTGCTTTTGTATCTACTGCTGGACTACTAATCGGACCTTCTTCATCATGAATCCAATTAGATTTATCTGTAGTCATATAATCATTAGTAGGTTTAACTCCCATGTATATACCAGTACGTTGCATGTTAGTGCCAATTAGTGGGAATTGCCCTAAATTAGAATTACTTACTGAATTTGTATATCTTCCAGGATAAAATCCACCAGCTTGACGTATCATTGTTGCAGTATTACCGTTCTCTGTTTCAAAATCTTCAATCCATAGACGATATAATTGACCACCAGAAGAATTATATTTATGCTCTTTTCCATTTGCGTCAGTCCAAGCGTCTCTTAAGTCAAATGCATATGCACCTGGACCTACTTGAGAACCATCTGAAGAGCTTAATTTGTTAGATGTTGTAGCCATATATGTTGGTGATACAGCTCCATCTTTATCGATCCATTGTAAGTATACTTTCGTACCTTCAGGAACTGCTGTAAGTCCATTAGACATTGTTGCAGGCGTTCCTTTATCAACAATCCAGGCTCTTCCTGACAAAGTATTTACAGCGTTAGTTGCGTCAGTTTGTGATTTGATATATCCATTCTTAATCGCATCTGCTTCGATTACTTTTGATTTATCTGTTACTGCTAATGTATTGATTAATTCATTTGAAGCAATATTTAAAGATTCTTCATCTTTTGGTGATGCCGCTCTTAATGCAGTTGCTAATGGTTTATTGTTTTTCTGCTTGTTTGCTAACGCTTTGATCAATTCATATTGTAATTCTTGTTCACTTAAATTTTTAGTATCTAAATTTAAATTACTGATTACTTCACGAGCTTGTTTATCAGAAACGTTGGCAGCTTTTTTATAATATGTAGCAGCTGTTTCTTCATCACGAACTTGTGAGATTGAATAATCGTCGTTTTTATTTGCGGTATTAGATTCTAAAGTTGATTTAGCTGACTGAGCTTTTTCTGGTGCTACTTTGTTTGTAGTTTTTGATGTTGCCTCAGTTTCTGGTGCTTTCTCTTCTGTACTTGCTTCTTCTGTTTTTTCAGCTTCCGGTGCTTTCTCTTCTGTACTTACTTCTTCTGTTTTTTCAGCTTCTGATGCTTTTTCTTCTGTTGACTCAGTTTCTGGTGCTTTCTCTTCTGTACTTGCTTCTTCTGTTGACTCAGCTTCTGGTGCTTTCTCTTCTGTACTTGCTTCTTCTGTTGACTCAGCTTCTGGTGCTTTCTCTTCTGTGCTTGCTTCTTCTGTTGACTCAGCTTCTGGTGCTTTCTCTTCTGTGCTTGCTTCTTCTGTTGACTCAGCTTCTGGTGCTTTTTCTTCTGTGCTCGCTTCTTCTGTTGACTCAGCTTCTGGTGCTTTTTCTTCTGTGCTTACTTCTTCTGTTGACTCAGTTTCTGACGCTTTTTCTTCTGTGCTCACTTCTTCTGTTGACTCAGTTTCTGACGCTTTCTCTTCTGTGCTCACTTCTTCTGTTGAGGCAGATTCTTGAACAGAATCATCTATGTTTGCTTTATCCTTATTCACACCTTCATCTTGAACAGTTGAATGACTAGATTGTTCATCCGCTTTAGCTTCACTACCTATACCGAAAAGTAAAGCTGAACCAACTAAGATTGAAGCCGTACCAATCGTGAATTTTCTAATAGAATAATGATTTAATCTATTAGGTAAAAAATCTAATTTTTTAACTCTTTTTCTTTTCTTTTGTTCCATTTATATACCTCCAGAATTTTTTGGATATTCGATAAGTATTTCGAACATCAAGCACTTATCATGTAAAATTATACTAGCGCGCTTTAAATTGTACAACATTTATTTTGAAAAGTTATTATTTGTATTTATATTTTGTATAATACAACGTTTTAATTTTAAGAATATCTAAAATTTATTTTATTATTAATATAGGTAATTATTTTTCCGACAAATTTCAAATACCAATTTACTTGCATAAAAAAAGACCCTGTCATTAAAAATGACAAGATCTTGATTATATTATTTAAGTTCTTCACCGTTTGTATCGATGACATTTTTATACCAATAGAATGAATTCTTCTTAGTACGTTTTAGCAAATATCTTAAATATTTTATTTACTTATCTTCATTTCTACGGCGACCAAATAAGAATAATGAACCAATACCAGCGAATAAACCACCTATTAATGTTGTATTAGTTAGAGTTTGCTCTCCTGTACTTGGTAAATCATTTTCTTTATCTAACTTATTAGAATCATTTATAGCTGCAGCTTTAGCAACACCTGATCCACTATTAGTGCTTGAATCATTTGAATCCATACCCATATCTGAATCACTGTATGAGTTTGAGTCGTTGTCTGTATCAGAGTTACTGTCTGAATTTGAATTCATATCAGAGTCTGAATCGCTATCTGAATTAGAATCAGTGTCAGAATTTGAATTCATGTCAGAGTTTGAGTCACTATCTGAATTTGAATCGCTATCAGTGTTTGAGTCACTATCTGAGTTTGAATCGCTATCAGTGTTTGAGTCACTATCTGAGTTTGAATCGCTATCTGAATTTGAACTACTATCTGAGTCTGAGTTGCTATCTGTATCAGAATCACTATCAGAGCTTGAATCGCTGTCTGAATCTGAATTGCTATCTGTGTTTGAATTGCTGTCTGAAGATGAGTTGCTATTTGAATTTGAATCGCTGTCTGAGTCTGAATTGCTGTCAGTGTTTGAGTCGCTAACTGAGTCTGAGTTGCTATCTGAATCAGAGTTGCTATCTGAGTTTGAGTCACTATCTGAATTTGAATTCATATCAGAGTTTGAATCACTATCTGAGTTTGAATCACTATCTGAGTCTGAATCACTATCTGAATTTGAATTCATATCAGAGTTTGAGTCACTAACTGAGTCTGAGTTGCTATCTGAGTTAGAGTCACTATCTGAGCTTGAATCGCTGTCAGAGTTTGAGTCAATATCTGAGTTTGAATTGCTGTCAGAGCTTGAATTGCTATCTGAGTTTGAATCGCTGTCTGAATTTGAGTTCATGTCTGAGTTGCTATCTGTATCAGAATCACTATCAGAGCTTGAATCGCTGTCTGAATTTGAGTCGCTGTCTGAATTTGAATTCATATCAGAGTCTGAGTCACTATCTGAATCTGAATTGCTATCTGAGTTTGAATCATTATCAGAATTTGAATTCATATCAGAGTCTGAGTCGCTATCTGAATTTGAATTGCTATCTGAATTTGAATCGCTGTCTGAGTCTGAATTGTTGTCAGAGTTTGAGTCACTGTCTGAATTTGAACTCATATCAGAGTCTGAGTCGCTATCTGAAGATGAGTTGCTATCTGAGTTTGAGTCACTATCTGAGCTTGAATCGCTGTCAGAGTTTGAGTCGCTATCTGAATTTGAATCGCTATCTGAATTTGAATCGCTTTCTGTATCAGAGTCGCTGTCTGAGTTTGAATCGCTTTCTGTATCAGAGTCGCTATCTGAATTTGAATTCATGTCAGAGTCTGAGTCACTAACTGAGTCTGAGTTGCTATCTGCGTTTGAGTCACTATCTGAGTTTGAGTCACTATCTGAATTTGAATTCATATCAGAGTCTGAGTTGCTGTCTAAGTCTGAACTGCTATCTGAATCTGAATTCATATCAGAGTTTGAATTGCTATCTGAATCTGAGTTGTTATCTGAATCTGAGTTGTTATCTGAATTTGAGTTGCTATCTGAGTTTGAGTCGTTGTCTGTATCAGAGTTACTGTCTGAACTTGAATTGCTATCTGAATCAGAGTTGTTATCTGAATTTGAATCGCTGTCTGTATCAGAGTTGCTGTCTGAGTTTGAATCGCTGTCTGAATTTGAGTTCATGTCAGAGTCTGAGTTGCTATCTGTATCAGAATCACTATCTGAGCTTGAATCGCTGTCTGAATCTGAATTGCTATCAGTGTTTGAATTGCTGTCTGAATTTGAGTTCATGTCAGAGTCTGAGTTGCTTTCTGTATCAGAATCACTATCTGAGCTTGAATCGCTGTCTGAATCTGAATTGCTATCTGAGTTTGAATCGCTGTCAGTGTTTGAATTGCTATCTTCACTTGAATTGCTATCTGAATCAGAGTTGTTATCTGAGTTTGAATCACTGTCTGTATCAGAGTTGCCATCTGAATCGATAATATCTTCGTCAGGTAATATAACCTCCGATACAACTCCAATATCCGCGTGATCTTCATTTACAGGAGCATAATAAGTAACAGCAGGATTTGCACGTAAATTAAATATTTTTACATAATCAAATATTCCTGTTGATATATCTGGACCAATCGTATCCCAACTTCCAGTATTACGCGTTACTGCAATACCAGGTTGAGTATACAAGCCGTGTTCATCAAAATCTCCTGGTCTTATTAATTCTGGATGTTCTATAAACTGGTATGAAGATCCTTCACCATAGTTCCTTGAATTACCAATTGTATTCGGCCTATAATCATCCATAGATTGAGCACCATTCTCATAGCTTAAGAGAATAGCTGGTTCAAATTTTCCTCTCCACGCTAGCCTTGCATCTAAAGGTAAATATTTTGTTTTTTCAAATTGTTCTTTTGAAATATCAAATTCAACTTTGATACCAACTGGGCCAAAAACAATCGTATTAACACTAAATTGACGAACTAAATCATTAAATGTTGAACCACCTGTATAATAATACGTATCTTCACCATCTTCTTTTTCTATTTTTTTCTCAACAACTGAAAGAGGGATATTACCACTTTCTTTAAATTCTAAGTATTCTTCATACGTTGGAATATTATTATATCTCTCTTGATTCTCATCATATTCATCGAAGCTCATTATTCCTAATTCTAAATCAACATTATGTGGTTTATAACTTTCTTTCTCCCTTGTACCAATCAAAGTGAATTTTACATTTTCAGCAAACTTTGGAATTGTAATATTAAATGTACTAGCAGTTTGAATATGGTCACTTGATTGAACTGGATTTAAGGAAACTATATAGTCATATATAACTCTCCCGTTTTTCTGTACTCTAGCAACACCTGGAGTTACATTGACTCCCCCTCCTCCAATTACCTTTATATTATCTGATAATACATAATTATCTGTCGCACTATAATTACTAATATAACTAACTGGTTCTGCTGCCACTCTTAATACTGGTTCTGCTACATCCTTACCTTCTGCTTCAGTTGACTCTGCTACTTCACTTGCTCCTGTTTCCGTAACTTCTGCTCTTTCTGGCTCTGTTGCTTCACTTGTTTCTGATTCAGTTACCTCTGCTCTTTCTGACTCTGCTGTTTCACTCGTTTCTGGTTCTGTAGCCTCTGCTCTTTCTGGCTTTGTTGCTTCACTTGCTTCTGGTCCTGTAACCTCTGCTCTTTCTGGCTCAATTGCTTCACTTGCTTCTGGTTCTGTAACTTCTGCTCTTTCTGGCTCTGCTACTTCACTTGTTTCTGGTTCTGTAACTTCTGCTCTTTCTGGCTCTGCTACTTCACTTGCTCCTGAATTTTTCGGTTCCGTTACAACCTTATTTGTTTCTTCTGATAGAGACTCATTAATTTCACTGCTTATATCATTTCCATTTTCTGCTGCATAAACAGAATTGCTCACACCGAAGAATAAAAGTGTAGTTAATAAAGCTGATCCAGTTCCAAAAGATAATTTTCTAATTCCAAAAACTTGTTTCCTTTTTACATATTGCTTATTATTCATAAGTCAAACCCTTTCTTATTTTATACAAATTAACCTTCTAACTTTCCCGTGTTATACAATAGTGATTTTATTCTACCTCCTTATTTTCAAATTGCTTTTTCGAATGAATTCATAAATAAACAAATATACTAACTTACTAAAGTTATTGAAAAGTGAATATGCAATATATGTTCTATAGATGCACTTCTACTAATATATTTAATGCTTTTATAGACGTTGAATGTATAACATAGTAATAAAATAATCGTCTAAAAATTACTTTTCTAAAAAAATGTATATTTTTATAGGCTAAAAATATCTTATATACATAAAAATATCCTATTAACTTGTAAAATGATTATCAACAAATTATTTATATTAAGTTTTTATTTACTTATGTTTTTATTCCTGTAAATTCTATATCATTAAATATTCATTATAATTATGATATAATCATTTAAAAATATTTTATCCTTACCGTTTTTATCTGATTTAAAAGAGGAGGGATTCTGAATGATTCCAAAATTCTATTATTTAGATAATCCTATGAAATACCCAAGTCGTGCTTATGATGGTTTAATCTTAGTAATATCTTTGAAGGGAAATGTAGAAATCTATATTGAGGGAAATAGTTATAATCGCAAAAATTTATATATTATAAATGAATCAGAATTGTATTATATTAATACTAATGATGTTTTGTTGTTATATTTACCTAGCTCAATTTTTAAAGAATATAATATAAATATATTTAACCAAAAGTATTCTTTATTAGAACGCGAAGAATTGATGTACGATTTATCAATTCTATTCAAAAGCTATCTAAGTAGAAATTTCCATAAAACTGAAACTACTAGACTAATTAAAAAAATTATAAATTCCATTACAAAATATAGAAGAAATATTAATTCTAATACTAACGACACTTTTTCAAATATCACTAATTACATTTCTAACCATTTAGCTGATAAAATTACGCTTAAAGATTTATCTCAACAATTTTATATGTCTACAACTAGTGTTTCTACATTATTTAAGAGCAACACTAATTTAAATTATTATGAATACACTAGATCACTCAGACTTTCAAAATCTATGAAAGATATTGGAAACGGAAAAGTAAAAATCGAAAGCATTGCAAGAAAATGGGGGTATGCAAATACAACTGTTTACATAAAACATTTTAAAGAAGAATTTGGTATTACACCAAAAAAGTACAGACATATGCCTATTGAAAATAAGAAATTAAATATAGAAGGTATTAAAGAAGATTTAGCTACATTATCTAAAGTAAACTTTGATTTACAAAAACATTTAAGTAATGTTGATATATTAATTAATGACAAAAATATTACTCAACCTGCATTTTCATTTTTTAATTTGATAGATATTGGGGAATACAAGAATTTAGACCTAATTATCAATGAAGCAATCTTTACTTATAAAAATTTTAACAATTATCGACTTCCTTCATACATATATATAAGTGAAAATATAAAAAATTTTATTAACAATGATTTCCACAATATAGTATTAAGACTTAGAAAATTATTAAAAACGAAATTTTCTGTCGCTTTAAAAATTAATAGTTTAAAGTACTTTTATTTCATTTTGAAAGTGATAAAAGAATTACAAATACTAGAAGATGAACATTTGGGTACCTTCTCATTTAGCGATAGAAAAATTTTATTATTATTAGATTTAAAATATTTTTCTATTGATGATATTAAACATATTAAAAGAGATTCATACGGTAAAAGTATTCAAATTTCAATTGATATTACGGAATACTACATTAAAAATTTGGAGGTAGATTCAAGGTTGCTTCAATTGTCTCCAGATTATTTTACAATTGATTTTTTATTTTATGATGGTAAAAGAACAAAAAAACAAAATGATACTTACAATATTCTGAATAAGTCTTTACCAAAATATATTTCTAAAATTAATGCGAATAAAAATGTAATTATATTAAATTATGATAATTTATATAATGAACTCTCCATATATAATATAGGATATTTTTTAGAAAACTCAATTTCAATTGTTAAATATATTGCTGGGGCAAGCATTCCTTTTTCAAAAGAAAAAAGTAGTATGAATCTAATATCTATTTTTGATGAAACAGAAAACAAAACACCATTTTTCTTTCTTGGTTTGATGTTATATAATTTTTCAAAAGCTAATTGTTATTATGGAGACGGATATTTAATAACTAAAAACATGTACGGTTACAATATACTTTTATACAATAGCGATGACTCAGACACTAACAATATAAGAGAATTCACTAAAAAATACTTTATTGATTTTGTTCATATTAACTCATCAAATATGATTATTACTAGCGAATTATTAAATACTAAATTTGGCAGTATAGATGGTATAATAAGTTCCAACCTCACAGAAAGAAATTCCCTTCCAAATACTTTAAAATATAAAATTAGTCAGTACAATGCTCCACTATTTAAAGTAGGTAAACACAACTTTAAATTGGGACCATTTATAGCAAATGTTCCACCAAAATCGGTAATGATGATTACTATATATCATTAATATTTCTATTAGAGGAATTAAATAATCCCCCTTTACTTAATGAAAAGGAATAATTTTTTAATACATTAACAAAAACAAAATAACATCTCATTTTTAACGATTAAATCATTAAAATGAGATGTTATTTTCTTTAGGTTAGGAATCATTCCTAATCTTACAAATTGTTTAATTAGTTGTATTATTTAAGTTCTTCACCGTTTGTATCGATGACATTTTTATACCAATAGAATGAGTTCTTTTTAGTACGTTTTAATGTTCCTTTTCCTGCATTATCACGATCTACGTGAATTAAGCCATATCGTTTTTTCATTTCACCAGTTGTAAATGATACGATATCAATTATGCCCCAAGGTGTGTAACCCATTAGTTCAACACCGTCTTCATCAACCGCTTCTATAGACGCTTGAATATGTTCTCTCAAGTAATCGATTCTTTCTTGGTCATCTATTGTACCGTCTTCTTTAAATTCATCTGTTGTACCGAAGCCATTTTCAACGATAAATAATGGTAACTGATAGCGATTGTACAACGCATTTAAAGTATATCTTAAACCAACTGGATCTATTGCCCAACCCCACTGACTGACTTTAATGTATGGATTCTCTACTGAATTTGGTAATCCACCATTCACAACATTACCATCAACACTTTGTTCTGCATCATGTTTAACGACTGTAGACATATAATAACTGAAACCGATATAATCTACCGTACCATTTTTTAAGATTTCATCGTCGCCTTCTTGCCACTTAATATCGTAACCTTTTTTCTCAAACATTTTTAATGCATAACCTGGGTAATATCCTCTTACTTGAACATCTGGGAAGAAATATCTCAAACGACTTGCAATTTCCGCTTCTAAAATATCTTTAGGGTTACATGAATATGGATAAATAGGTACGTGAGAAATCATGTTCCCAATAACAAAGTTTGGATTAATTTCTTTACCTTTTGATACAGCAAGTGCACTTGCGATTAATTCGTTATGCGCAACTTGATATAGTACTTCTTCAGCATCATCTTCTTCTGTTAAAGTGACACCTGAATTCGTCCATAAGAAAATAGGATTACTTGTATCCATTTGGTTATTAATCTCGTTAAATGTCATCCAATATTTCACTTTATCTTTATAACGATTGAAGACAGTTTCAGCAAAACGCACGAAAAAGTCTACAACTTTACGATTTCTAAAACCACCATATTCTCTTGCTAAGTGTAATGGCATTTCAAAATGAGATAACGTTAATACAGGTTCAATATTATATTTTAAAAGCTCGTCAATAACATTATCATAGAACTTTAGACCTTCTTCATTAGGCTCAGTTTCATCACCATTTGGAAAAATACGTGTCCATGCGATAGATGTTCTTAAACATTTTAATCCCATTTCATTGAACAAACCAATATCTTCTTTATATCTATTATAAAAATCAATACCTTCATGGTTAGGATAGTATTTGTCAGCTTCAACCTTTTCAGTAATTTCACGTGCTTTACCATGTTCACCAGCAGTCATCACATCATGAACACTTAACCCTTTACCGCCTTGATCATATCCACCTTCAAATTGATTAGCAGCTAAAGCGCCACCCCATAAAAAGTCTTTGTTTAATTTAGCCATTTGATTACCTCCGGATATTTTGTATACACTTACATTATAATTATACCGATACAATTTGTAAAGATAGGTATATATTTAGTTGGTGTTATTAATTTAACAAGTGCTATAATATGAGTAATATCTATCATAAAGTGGGGATTAATATGCTTAAGTACGAGCTTATTGCTGAACGTATTGAGTCGCTTATCAATAATGGGCATTATGAAGCTGGGGATAAATTACCGAGTGTTGAAGTTTTAAGAAGTGAATTTAACGTGAGCAAGAGCACAATTATCAATGCTCTCAAAAATCTAGAAAAAACAGGTTTAATCTATCAAGCTAGAGGCAGTGGTATCTATGTAAGAAATCCGAAAAGAGATGGATTTGTTAACTTATTTACTGCTGATGGATTTTCAGATGAATTTAAAGGACACGATGTAACGAGTAAAATCTTAAAAGTCGCGGAGATTCAACCTGAAGATGAAGTAAAACAACAATTAAAGTTAAAAGATAACGATACTGTATATCTTGTCGATCGTGTTAGATATCTTGATGGAGAAGTATTCTGTATTGAAACTTCTTATTTTAGTAAAAATGTTGTCTTATACATGAATGAAGAAATTGCCAATGGTTCTATCTTTCATTACATTGAAAATAATTTAAAAGTCAAAGTAGGATTCACTGATATATATTTCAATATTGGTAAATTAAATAAAGAAGATGCGACTCATTTGGAATTAAATGAAGGTGATCCATCGTTAGAATATGAACAAATATTCTACACAAGTACAGGTATTCCTTTCGACTACTCTAAAATCATATTCCATTATGAAAATTCTAGATTCTATATACCTTCAATTAAATAATAGAACGGGACAGTCATCATGTACGATGGCTGTCCCGTTTTTTCATGCTATTTCTGTGGGATTAATGGCTTGTATAAATTTAAATGTATTGTTTTCAAATTCAAATTCGAGTATGCAACAATTGGAGAATTTCACTTCTTTAACTTTTTCAAATGGTAACCATAGTTGTAAAAACATATATAATGCTCCACCATGGCTTACTGCTAAAATTGTATTGGCTTCATCTGTATTCATGATATCTGTTAAAGTTTCATTCATTCTATTTTGCAGTTCTTCACTAGACTTACCGCCATAATCAACAAAGAAGTCTCCATATGAAGTTTCACCTGGCTTATGTGGCGGATTTAAAGTTTCACTTTCAGCTTCATAAAGCCCGAAGTTCCGTTCTTTCAATCCTTTTAATCTTACATACGTCCTTTCTGGACATATAATTTCAAGCGTATCACTCGCGCGTTCTTGTGTAGATGCGTATAACGACTCAAATGTTATATTCGATTCATCGAAATACTTTTTTGCCATACGCGCTTGTTCAATACCTAATTGTGTTAATGGTGAATCAGATGCACCTTGAATTTTTTTCTTCTCATTAAATAATGTTTGTCCGTGTCTCATTAAGTATAATTTCTTACTCAAAATCCATCATCCCTCTTATTCAAAATATCATTCATTACATTTATCCTACCATTATTAAAACTTAAGTGTAAAATAACATTTATTTTCATGAGCATTCCTATTGCTTTGCTAAAGAATTTAAGTATAATATTTATAGTTAGTTTAATTTTTATCACAGAGGAGAAATATTATTATGTCACAAGTATTATTTATTACAGCTCATCCACATGATGAAACTGTTTCTTTTTCAATGGCAACAGCTAAATCATTTATCGAAAGTTATAAAGCTTCAAACCCAAATGATGAAGTCGTTCATATCGATTTATACAATTCATACATTCCACAAATTGATGCAGATGTATTTGCTGGTTGGGGTAAATTACAATCAGGACAAGGATTTGAAGAACTTTCAGAAGGCGAACAAGGTAAAGTACGTCGCTTAAACGAATTAAGTGATCAATTTGTTAATGCAGACAAATATGTATTCGTTACACCATTCTGGAACTTCTCATTCCCACCAGTTATGAAAGCATACTTAGATTCAGTATCAGTAGCTGGCAAAACATTCAAATACACAGCTGAAGGTCCAGTTGGTTTATTACCAGATAAAAAAGCATTACACATTCAAGCACGTGGTGGATACTATAGTGAAGGTCCAGCTGCTGACTTAGAAATGGGTCACCGTTACATTGGGCAAATGATGAACTTCTACGGAATTACTGACTTTGACGGTTTAATTGTTGAAGGCCACAATGCTAACCCAGAAAAAGCAGAAGAAATCAAAGCAGACGCAATCGAACGTGCAAAAGCATTAGGACAAACATTCTAATTTAATATTGTAATATTGAACCTGAGTCATCGTGTGATGACTCAGGTTTTCATTTATCGGCCTGATAATCTCATTTTCGGGTCGATAATTTTATTTATCGGCCTGGTAATCTCGTTTTCGGGTCGATAAATTTTTTTATCGGCCTGATAATCCCGTTTTCGGGTCGATAATTTTATTTATCGGTCCGTATTTCTCATTTCTGGACCGGTAATTATTTTTATCGGTCCGTATTTCTCTTTTCTGGACCGGTAAATTTTTTTATCGGTACATATTTCCATTTTCTGGACCGGTAAATTTTCATAACGGTCCAGATTCCGCACACATCCTCCGCAAATTTCCTTCTAATCCTAAAATATATTACATTTTATTCAAAAGTTTCGTTTATACTATATTTATCAAGGAATTATTTTATGATTGGAGGCTTTTTCATAATGAAAGAGATTGTAATTTTAACGGTGAGTGATATTCATGGCTATATCTTCCCTACTGATTATCAAGAGGCTCATCAAGACTTACCTAAGGGGTTACTTAAAATTAACCAAATGATTCAAGATATCAAACAAACTCATGAACATGTCATCGTAATGGACAATGGTGATTTTCTACAAGGTTCACCACTATGTTCATATTTGGCTTCGGAAACAAAATCAAGCAAGCCTTTAACGGATCTATACAACCAGATTGGTTTTGACTTCGGTGTTATTGGAAATCATGAATTTAACTATGGCTTACCTTACCTTTATGACGCGATTAAATCTTTAAACTACCCCGTGTTATCGTCAAATATTTTTAAAGATCATCAACCTTTCACTGGTAATGATGTCATTTATTTAGAAAAAGACAAAATAACTTTCGGTATTATCGGTTTAACGACTCAATATATACCACATTGGGAGAAACCCGACACAATAGCTGAATTAAGTTTCCAATCTGCTGTTGAAACTGCGAAAGAACTGATACCAGAAGTGAGACGTAACGCAGATATTGTTATCGTGTGCTATCACGGAGGATTTGAGCGTGATTTACATACTGGTGAAGAAACTGAATTACTGACTGGTGAAAATGAAGGCTATGATTTACTAACAGAATTAGAAGGTGTTGATGTATTGATAACCGGTCATCAACATAGAGAAATTGCAGAAGTCATTAATCAAACAGCAGTCATTCAACCTGGTGGTAAAGGAGATTGTCTCGGTAAAATCACATTGAAAATTGATGAAGAAACAAATAAAGTGTTATCAGCAGATTCAGAATTATTATTTGTTAAAGACTATCAACCACAAATTTCAATTCCACAAAATCTTACAAACTTAGAAAAAGAAATTAATGACTGGTTAGATACTGAAATCTCACAACAATCTCAAACGATGTATGTCGACGATCATTTTAAAGCAAGAATAGAGCCACACCCACTGATTAACTTTATTAATTATGCGCAAATGAAGCTTAGTGGAGCTGACATATCCGCTTCAGCCTTATTTGATAGTGGTGTTGGGTTTGGACAAACTATTACGATGCGTGACGTTATTAACAATTACCCATTCCCTAATACTTTCTATGTATTAGATATTACCGGTAAAGATTTATTACTAGCCTTAGAAAGAACCGCTTCATACTTCGATATTGAACAAGGTGAACTCGTTGTGAATAATGCTTTCATTGAACCTAAACCACAACATTATAACTATGATATGTACGCAGGTATTTCATATACATTCAATATTCAAAAACCTATTGGCAATCGTGTAGAAAATGTTTTATTTAAAGGCAAACCTATAGAATTAGATACACATTATTCTATCGTTCTTAATAATTATAGAGCAGTTGGTGGCGGTGATTTTAACATGTATAGTGCTGATAAAATCATCAAAGATATTCAAGTTGAAGGCGCTGAAATGCTGATTGATTTCTTAGAACAACACAGTATAGAAGATGTGCCAGAAGTAATGAATTTTGAAATTAAATATTAACTAAACCATAGAAATATGATGCATCAGACAAATCTTTAATATCCTTACAATCATTTAACAAAATTTTCTATTTTTATGTAAAAAAGCATAAGATTTTGTGGTAATATTTTTATGTAAATGGAGTCCATACAAATTATGGCATTAAATAGAAAATATATGCATATTCATATTGTAATTTTACATAATCGAAGGGTATAATTAAATTTGTATCGAGATTTTATTTATTTGTAGTGATAATACATATTTGGAGGTTTAATTAATGGACATGAAAAAAAGTTTTAGTTTTGTAACCATACTTTTGTTGGGGGCAATGATTTTACTAGCTGCATGTGGCAACGGGAAATCAAGTATTGATTCAAAATCGTCAAGTGATGGGGATAGCAAAGGGGACAGCTATAAACCTAAAGAACTTACTATTCAATTCGTTCCATCTCAAAATGCTGACACATTAGAAGCAAAAGCAAAACCGTTAGAAAAATTATTATCAAAAGAATTAGATATTCCAGTAAAAGTTTCAGTTTCTACAAATTACAACACAATCGTTGAAGCAATGAAATCTAAAAAAGTAGACGTTGGTTTCTTACCACCTACTGCTTACACATTAGCACACGATCAAAAAGCTGCTGATGTATTACTACAAGCACAACGTTATGGCGTTAACAAAGACGGATCTAATAATGACAAACTCGTTAAAAGTTATAAATCACAATTTGTTGTTAAAAAAGATTCTGGCATTAAATCTTTAAAAGACATGAAAGGTAAAAAAATTGCCTTACAAGATGTTACATCAACTGCAGGATACACTTATCCAGTAGCTGAATTATTAAAAGAAGGCATCAATCCAATTAACGACATGAAAATTACAAATGTTAAAGGACATGACCAAGCTATTATTGCATTATTAAATGGTGACGTTGATGTAGCAGTAACATTCCAAGATGCTCGTAACATTGTTAAGAAAGACCAACCAAACGTCTTCAAAGATACTGAAATCGTAGAATTAACTGAAGATATTCCAAACGATACAATTTCAGTAAGAAGCGATATGGATGACAAATTTAGAGATAAACTTAAAAAAGCTTTTAAAGATATCGCAAAAACTAAAGAAGGTCACAAAATTGTAAGTGAAGTTTATAGTCATGAAGGCTATGTTGATAGCAAAGACTCTGAATTCGATATCGTACGTGAATACGGTAAAAAAGTAAACGATAACGAAAAATAATGATGAGATTTAATATAAAAGCTCAGCTCCTATTATGAGCAGAGCTTTTATTTTTTAAGGGGGATACATATGAGTCAAATAGAATTTAAAAACGTGAGCAAAATATATAAAAATGGTCACCAAGGCCTGAAGGATATCAATTTAAATATTGAAAAAGGTGACTTTGCAGTAATTGTAGGTTTATCAGGTGCTGGTAAATCTACCCTACTACGTTCAATCAATCGTTTACATGATATTACTGAAGGCGATATTTTAATTGATGGTAAATCCATCTCTAAAGCATCAGGTAAAGAATTACTGATGATGCGCCGCAATATAGGTATGATTTTCCAACATTTCAATTTAGTAAAACGATCATCTGTTATTAGAAACGTGTTGAGTGGTAGAGTCGGATACCACCCTACTTGGAAAATGGTACTCGGTTTATTTCCGAAAGAAGATAAGATAAAAGCATTAGAGTCATTAGATAGAGTAAATATACTAGAAAAAGCGTATAACCGTTCTGATGAATTATCTGGTGGTCAACAACAACGTATTTCTATTGCACGTGCTTTATGTCAGGAATCGTCTATCATCCTTGCAGACGAACCTGTCGCGTCATTAGACCCACTTACAACGAAACAAGTTATGGATGACTTAAAGCGTATTAACGAAGAATTAGGTATCACGATTATCATCAACCTGCATTTCGTAGATTTAGCAAAAGAATACGGTACTAGAATTATTGGACTACGTGCTGGTGAATTAGTTTATGATGGTCCGGCTTCAGAAGCAACGGATGAAACATTTGCCGAAATTTATGGACGCCATATTAAAAATGACGAGAAGTTAGGGGTGCAGTAAATGGACTCTAACCAAGAACGCTTTGAACCTTACTTACGTCGTAAGACTTCTTTAAAAGTTGTTTTATCAATCATTATCGTCGCTATATTAGTCGTTTGGAGTTTCATGTTTACGAACTTTAGTATTGGTGATTTAATGTATGGTATTCCACAAATGGTCGAACTGTTCAAAAGTATGGTTCCACCAGATTTAAGTTATATTTCTAGTATCACTAAACCAATGCTAGATACCATTCGAATGGCAGTTGTAGGGACATTTATAGGTGGTCTACTTTCAATTCCTATTTCAATACTCTGTGCACGAAATGTTATTCGTTCAAGTTGGATAACTTATCCTTGTAGATTTATCTTGAATATTGTAAGAACAATCCCTGACTTATTACTTGCAGCAGTATTCGTTGCAATTTTTGGTATTGGTCAAATTCCAGGGGTACTCGCAATCATCATTTTATCTATTAGTATCATATGTAAATTGATGTATGAATCATTAGAAAGTATTGATGATGGTCCTTTAGAAGCTATGACTGCAGTTGGTGCAAATAAATTAAAATGGATTACATATGCGATAATCCCACAAGCTATTGCACCATATATGTCTTATGTATTATACGCATTCGAAATTAACATAAGAGCAGCAGCAGTATTAGGTTTAGTAGGTGCTGGTGGTATTGGTCTGTATTATGATCAAACATTAGGTCTTTTCCAATATCCTAAGACATTAACAATCATTCTTGTAACACTTGTTATTGTTGTAATCATTGACTTAGTAAGTACGAAAGTGAGGGAAAAATTAATATGACACAAACTCATTATCAGTTAAAGCCGGAAAGACAACGCAAATCCATTATTTCTCGATGGATTACAAGTATCATTCTTGTCGTATTATTAATTTGGGCTTTTGTAGGATTACCCGCTTTCGAAATCAAATCACAGTCAGGAACAATTATGAAATCTATTGTAGATGGATTATTTCATCCTGATTGGAATTATGTATATATTCCTGAAGGTGAGGACCTTCTAAGAGGTTTATTAGAAACATTTGCAATTGCTGTTATTAGTACATTTTTATCAGCCATTTTATTTATACCACTTGCATTTATTGCTGCTAAAAACATGGTTAAATTTAAACCTGTTTCTAGTATTAGTAAATTTATTTTGAGTGTTATAAGAGTGTTTCCTGAAATTGTTATGGCTATTATCTTTATTAAAGCTGTAGGTCCAGGTTCATTTTCAGGTGTACTTGCACTAGGTATTCATTCTATAGGTATGATGGGTAAATTGTTCGCTGAAGATCTAGAGAATCTAGATTTAAGCCCAACAGAATCACTCGTAGCAAGTGGCGCCAATTCGATTAAGACACTTATGTTTGCAGTAGTACCACAAATACTACCTTCATACATATCATTAGTATTATATCGATTTGAGTTAAACTTAAGATCCGCTTCAATACTCGGTTTAATCGGAGCTGGCGGTATCGGTACACCATTAATATTTGCATTGCAAACTCGAACTTGGGATCGAGTAGGCATAATATTAATAGGTTTAGTCATAATGGTAGCAGTAGTTGATTTTATATCAGGTAGTATTAGGAAGAAACTCGTTTAACAAAGATGAAGCGACCACGGAAATTTCGATTTCCGGGTCGCTATTTTTATTTATCGGCCTGGTAATCCTGTTTTCGGGTCGATAATTATTTTTATCGGCCTGGTAATCCTGTTTTCGGGTCGATAATTATTTTTATCGGCCTGCAAATCCCGTTTTCAGGTCGCTAAATTTTTTTATCGGTCCATATTTCTCTTTTCTGGACCGATAATTATTTTTATCGGTCCATATTTCTCTTTTCTGGACCGCTAATTTATTTTATCGGTCCATATTTCTCTTTTCTGGACCGGTAAATTTTTTTATCGGTCCATATTCAAACCTCATCACCCTATTCAATCTCTAATACATTTGTCTTTTTGTTTGTTCTTGAAAACTATTACAACTATAATGTAATTATACACTAAAGATTGAGGTGATGATTTATGGTAAATGTAAATAATCAAGGAATAAGGCTTTATGTGCTCGACAATGGTCGTATGAGAATGGACAAGAATCTAATGATTGCTGGGTCTAATCAAGCTACTTTGGATAATCCTAATGCACCTAATGAAATGTTTGAATTCCCTATTTACACCGTATTTATTGATCATCCTGAAGCAAAGATTTTGTTCGACACAGCTTGTAATCCTAACTCTATGGGGGAAAACGGTAGATGGATTAACCAAACTCAAAAAGCATTCCCGTATACTGCTGATGAATCTTGCTACTTACCTAATAGACTTGAACAAATTAATGTCGATCCAAGCGAAGTTGATTATGTCGTAGCTTCTCACCTTCATTTAGATCATGCAGGTTGTCTTGAATATTTTACAAACGCAACTGTAATTGTGCATGATGATGAACTTAATGGAACGATGCAAACTTATGCGCGTAACCAAAAAGCTGGTGCTTATATTTGGGCGGATATTGATGCATGGATTAAAAATGATTTATCATGGAAAACGATTAAACCTTATGAAGATAATTTAGAAATTGTTAAAGGAGTTAAAGTACTGAATTTTGGTAGTGGTCATGCATGGGGCATGATTGGACTGGAAGTAGAAACTCAGGAACTCGGTACACTGATATTGGCTTCAGATGCTATTTACACAGCTGAAAGTATGGGAGACATTTTAAAGCCACCTGGTATTTTATATGATTCAATTGGTTGGGCAAGATCTGTTGAAAAGATTAAAAGACTCGCTAAAGAGAAAAATGCACAAATTTGGTTCGGCCATGATGGCAATCAATTTGAAGGCTTTAGAAAATCAACAGATGGATATTACGAATAATGTTAATCATATAGGAGTGAAAGCTAATGAAGACACGAGCAGCAGTATTGCACGAAATGGGTTTACCTAGTCCATATTCAGAAAGTAAACCGTTAAAAATTGAAACACTTGAATTAAATAAACCGAATCAAAATGAAGTGCTCATTAAAATTGGAGCGGCAGGTTTATGTCATTCAGATTTATCTGTTATTAATGGAAGTAGACCACGCCCTACTCCTATGGCACTTGGACATGAAGCTGCAGGAGAAATCATTGAAATTGGAGACAACGTAACAAACTTTGAAGTTGGTGATCATGTTGTCTGTACATTTATTCCAAACTGTGGTCATTGTCTACCATGTAGTGAAGGTAGACCTGCACTATGTGAGAATGGCGCTGCTTCTAATGAGCAAGGAGAACTACTTGATGGCGGCATAAGACTACATAATGATGAAGATAATATGCATCATCACTTAGGCGTTTCTGGCTTTGCAGATTATGCTGTTGTTTCACAACACTCTATTGTTAAAGTTGATAAAGACATTCCTTTTGAAAAAGTAGCCATATTTGGATGTGCTGTTATTACAGGTATAGGTGCAGTTATTAATACAGCACAAGTAAAACCAGGCAGCTCAGTCGCAGTTGTTGGATTAGGCGGTATCGGTTTGAATGCAATTTTAGGCGCTAAATTAGCTGGAGCAGGAGAAATCATTGCATTAGATATTAATCCAGGCAAATTTGAATTAGCTAAAAAACTCGGTGCAACTGCAACTTTTAATTCAGGAGACGATGATGTTGTTGAACAAGTTAAAGCTTATGTAAAAGGTGGCGTTGAGTATGCATTTGAAACTGCCGGTGTCGTGCCAGCAATGGAAGTTGCATACAAAATCACTAAACGTGGAGGTTCAACAGTTACAACCGGATTACCAGACCCTAAACATGAATTTTCATTTCCACAAGTTACTTTAGCGGCGGAAGAAAGAACTATTAAAGGTTCATATGTAGGTAGCTGTGTACCAATGAGAGATATACCTAGATTTATCGCACTTTATAAACAAGGTCGCTTAGATATTGATTCATTACTAACAGACACGCTGCCTCTAGATGAAATTAATGAAGGATTCGACCGACTAGCAAAAGGAGACGCCGCAAGACTAGTAGTCAAAATGAATAATTGATGACTGAGATACAAAATATGGACCGGTAATTATTTTTATCGGTCCAGAAACTCCATTTTCGGGTCGCTATTTTTATTTATCGGACTGGAAATCTCATTTTCGGGTCGCTATTTTATTTTATCGGCCTGCAAACTCCATTTTCGGGTCGCTATTTTATTTTATCGGCCTGGAAATCTCATTTTCGGGTCGATAATTTTATTTATCGGCCTGGAAATCTCATTTTCGGGTCGCTATTATAT
>NZ_JAJNJA010000016.1:0-18151 GCF_022386995.1 Mammaliicoccus sp. N-M50
AAAAATAAAAATAATTAAACGTTGTGCAATTGTACGCCCCCAAAAAAGTTTTACTTTTGGGGCCCACTACATAATTAATGGTTTTTTACTATCTTTTACATTGAGATAAAGTACTATAATTATACGAAATCAATTATTTTAATTTATAATGGTTACTTTAATAACTATACTTATAAAATTTATTCTTTGATTATGAACGAGAAAGATTAGTAAAACATTATACCTATTATAATGCCTATTAGTACAATAGACCAGGAAGGTAATTTAAAATGCACCAGGAATACGAATAATGAGCTAGCTAGAACAAAATCTAATTCTGATTTAATAGTTGAAGTCCAAATTGGATTATAAAATGCAGCGATAAGAATACCGACTACACCCGCGCTTATACCTTTTAAAAAACCTTCAGCATAAGTGTTAGATTTAATATCATCCCAAAATGGTAACACTCCAAATAATAATAGAAATGCTGGTAGGAATATAGCGACAGTAGCCAAAACTCCTCCTCCAATACCTTCTATAGACATGCCAATATATGAAGCGAACGTAAATAATGGTCCAGGTACAGCTTGAGCAGCAGCATAACCCGTTATGAAGCTATCAGGTGATATTAAACCTTGTGGTACAAATTCATTTTCTAATAAAGGTAATACGACATGACCACCGCCAAACACTAAAGAACCAGATCTATAAAAACTATCGAACATTCTAAGCCATAAATTATTCGTCATAGAACTAACTATAGGTAATACAATTAATAGTAAAAAAAATAATGAAATTGAAATAAACCCTAAAATTTTAGGTAATTTAAATGTCTTCACTCTTAAATTATTTATATCTGTAGAGGTTTCTTTTAAAAAGATAAGACCATATATACCAGTAATAGATAATGCGATTACTTGAATGTAAAGATTATTGATTGTTAGAGATAATATAAGAACAAATAATGCCAAAGTAATGGTACTTTTAGTATTTGTTAATTTTTTACCCATACCTATCACGGCTTGGGCAACAATGGCAACAGCTACTAGTTTTAATCCTTGCATCCAAGTTAAACTAGAATCATTGTTAATAAATAATGCTGAAAAAACCATAAGTATAATCACAGAAGGAAGTGTAAAGCCAATAAAAGAAATAATTCCTCCCAGAATTCCTCCTCTAATAGTTCCTATACCAATACCAACTTGGCTGCTTGCAGGTCCAGGTAAAAACTGGCATAGGGCTACTAAATCTGAGTATTCTTTTTCATCAAGCCATTTTCTTTTCTTAACATACTCATCATAAAAATAACCTAAGTGGGCAGTTGGTCCTCCAAATGATAGTAATCCAAGTTTTAATGCAACTAAAAATATATTTATATATTTATACATAAAAAGCTCCTTGTATTTCGTTGATTAATTTTTTACTTAACTATCAAATTCTTTAATTTTTTTGCCAATTTCATCTCTAACGCGTTGAAATTCTGACCACTCTTTACCTGCTGGATCCTCAAAACCCCAATGCTCTTTTTTAACGTTTGGTGGTAAAATAGGACAATTATCGTCTGCATCGCTACATAACGTCACGACCAGATCTGATTGTTTTAAAATATCATTATCAATCAAGTCTGACGTATGGTTTGATATATCAATATCTACTTCTTTCATAGCTTCTATTGCTTTAGGATTAACACCATGTGTTTCAATACCAGCAGAATAGACATTCCAATCTTTGCCCAATACTTCCTTTCCCCAACCTTCAGCCATTTGGCTACGACAAGAGTTTCCTGTACATATAAAATAAATTGTTTTCTTATCCATAATTAAAACCTCATTTCTTAAAATATAATTAGTGTAAGGTATAAACCTAAGAGTGTTACAAACAGGACTGGAATAGTAATGATAATTCCAGTTTTAAAGTATGTTCCCCACGAAATCTTCACACCTTTTTGTGTTAAGACATGTAGCCACAATAGTGTTGCTAAAGAACCAATCGGTGTTATTTTAGGTCCTAAATCAGAACCTATGACATTCGCATAAATCATACCTTCTTTTAATATACCTGTAGCACTAGATTGGCCAATCGCTATTGCATCTATTAAAACAGTTGGCATGTTGTTCATGATTGAAGATAAGAAAGCAGCTATAAAGCCCATACCCATGATACTGCTGAATAATCCATGACTTGAAATATTGGATAATACATCAGCTAAAATTGTTGTGATTCCTACGTTTTTTAAACCAAATACAACTAAGTACATACCAACAGAAAATACAACAATATTCCATGGTGCACCTTTAATCACTTGTTTTGTATGAACTGCTTTTGATTTACGAGCTAATATTACAAAGATAAAAGCAATAATACCAGCAATAATTGATACAGGAATATTTATAAACTCACTTATTAAATAACCAACTAGCAATATAGTGAGTACAATCCACGAGATATTAAAAAGCTTTTTGTCCTTAATCGCTTCTTTTGGTTCTCTAATATTTACTGCATCAAATTTTCTTGGGATAGACTTTCTGAAATAAGTCCATAAGACAAGAATACTTGCGATTAAAGAGAATATATTAGGTATAATCATTTTACTGAAGTACTCAACAAATCCAATATCAAAGTAATCAGCAGAAACAATATTAACTAAATTACTAACAATTAATGGAAGAGACGTAGTATCTGCAATAAAACCACTAGCAATAATAAATGGGAATACCGCTTTTTTATCAAATCCTAGATTCCTTACCATCGCTAATACAATAGGCGTTAAGATTAAAGCAGCCCCATCATTTGCGAAAAATGCTGCTACAACTGACCCTAATAACATAATAAAAACAAACATTTTTAAGCCGTTACCGTTTGACGCTTTGACCATATGTATCGCGGACCATTCAAAAAATCCAATTTCATCTAATATTAATGAAATAAGAATAACAGCTACAAAGGTTAAAGTAGCATTCCAAACAATCCCTGTTACTTCTATTACATCTGAAAAACTTACGACCCCTGTAATAATCGCAACGACAGCTCCAATTAAAGCTGTAATACCAATATCTAAACCTTTCGGTTGCCATATCACAAAGAGTAAAGTTAAAAGAAAAATCACAATTGCTAATATTGTCATCAACACTCACCTTGTTTCATACTTTTACATACACATCGATCGTTAGATGTATTAATAAGATTTAAATTGTGATTAACATCATCTAATATTTCATGATTAAGTCGATACATATGTTTATTACCTTCTTTTCGTGAAAGAACTAATTGCTTATCGACTAATGACTTCATATGATGACTTAGCGTAGGCTGTGAAAATTGAAAATGTTCCAGTAAATCACAAGCACATAGTTCATCACATGAAAGTAAATCTATTATTTCTAATCTGCTTGGATCAGATAAAACTTTTAATATTGATGCTAGTTCTTGATAAGACATAGCCATACCTCCCTTACTTTATATAGATTATCATCTATATATATAATTGTCTATGTAATTTGTTCTTGTGGATCTATGGGATTGAGGAATGAGAAAAAACCGCATCATCTACCGATAAGCAGAAAGTTATCATAAGTAGGTGGGGGAATTTCATAAATTATTAGGTAATATTATGGATGTTATGAGTCAATAAACTTTAAGCTTTTGATTAAACATTATTAAAAGCAATCATATTTTTTGGAAAGAATATGATAAAATAATTAATTATAAAAACTACTATTATTATGAGACTAAAACCGTTCGTATAATTAAGGAGTGATTTGATGGATAAAGTGGAAACATATAGAACTGAAAAAGAAAATACACATTTTGATAGAAAGGAAGCACGTATTGATGATAAAAAAATTTTATGGCATGTTAATGGGTTTGCTAATGCTGAGGGTGGAAAATTAGTACTAGGAATTAGTGATAATGGTAAAATTACTGGATGCAAATCATATGAGGGTAGAAGTGCCGAAGAAATCAAACGAATTATTAATAATAGTATGAATCCAGCAATTGATTTTGAAGTTAATGAAATAGCTATTGAAGAAGATTATATAATAGAAATTGATGTACAACCTAAAACCGATTCTGTAGTATCAATTAGAGACAGTGGAGATGTGTATTTAAGACAATCAGATAAAACTGATAAACTTAAACATGATAGAGTTCTTGCTTTACAATACGATAAAGGTCAAAGATCGTATGAAGATGAAATTAATCAAAGGTTCGATATAGAGGACTTGAATACTGATTTATTTGATAAATACAGAGAAGTAATGAAATCAGATATTTCTAATGAAGACATTTTAAGTATTAGAACAGGATCAAGTAAAAAAGGTTATACTAATTCTGCAATATTAATGTTTGCAAAAAATCCAGAAAAGTACATACCTAATTCTAGAGTTCGTTTCATTAGGTATGAAGGTACTACACAAGAAACAGGTTCAAGGTTGAATATTGTTAAAGACCAAACTTTCGAGTATCCTTTACCAATTTTGATAGATGAAGTAAGAAATTTAGTTCAAAGCCAATTGAGGGATTTTAACAGTTTAGACAAAAGTGGAAAATTTATATCAGTTCCTGAGTATCCAGAATTTGCTTGGCTTGAAGGGATAGTCAATGCAGTAGTACATAGAGACTATTCATTAACAGGGGACTGTGTGAAAATTTTGATGTTTGATGATCGTTTAGAGATATTAAGTCCAGGTAAATTGCCAAGTATGGTTAATCTTGAGAATTTAAAATATACTCGTTTTTCTAGAAATCCTAGGATTGCTCGCTTGATGGCTGATTTTGGTTATGTTAAAGAATTAAACGAAGGTGTTAAGAGAATATATGATGAAATGAATGATTATTTCTTAAAAGAACCAGAATATTCAGAGCCTGCTAATAAGTCAGTGAAGCTTAAACTAGAAAATAATATAGGTACTAGACGAACTAGAAAAAATGATAAAATTAGTAATCATATCACTGAAGAAGTGATGGATAACTTGACTGAAGATCAAATTAAAATCATTCAATTTTTATATCCGTCTAACAAGATTAATATAAAGAAAGCAAATAGTGTACTGGGAAAAAAGGATGCATATTCTAGAAAAATTTTGACTGGACTAGTTAGTCAAGGTTTATTAATTTGGAATGGAAGTAGTAAACAAGATCCAACTCAATATTATTCGTTAAAAGAGTAACGAGGAGTAACGAGGAGTAACGAGGAGTAACGAGGAGTAACGAGGAGTAACGAAGAGTAACGAGGAGTAACGAAGAGTAACGAGGAGTAACGAAGAGTAACGAGGAGTAACGAAGAGTAACGAGGAGTAACGAAGAGTAACGAGGAGTAATGAAGAGTAACGAGGAGTAATAAGTAGTTATTATTTAATTGGTTTCTTTTTGCATTTTGTATTAAACTTCTCATTCTATTTACATACAACCCAAAAACCGCCCGATCCTGCAGCTCACTACTACAGATCGGGCGATTATTTTATAGAATTATAAATGAATCTTTTCTGTTGAGTAGAAATACAACTCTTTTTTAGGGTGTACAAATATCGAAATGATAATGAGTACGCCTATTTTACCAACTATCATTAGCAAAATGAGTATAATTTTAGACATTGAATTTAAATCAGCGGTTATGCCAGTTGAAAGTCCAACCGTCGCAAAAGCTGAAATCGTTTCAAATAATACCTTTGTTGTATCAAGCTTTGGATTTTGAATTAAAATACTCAATGTTGAGATAAAAATTAAAGAACTTGATAAAAAACATACAGTTATTGCTTTATTTATTTGTTCCGTCATAATACTCTTCTTAAATATATGTGGATGTGTCTGACCTTTTAATAAAGAATATAAATATACGATAATGATAGCAAAGGTCGTAACTTTTATACCACCACCTGTACTCATAGGTGCGGCACCAATAAACATTAATAAATCAAATATAAATAGAGTAGAGTCGTGTAATTGACCTATGTCAACGGTATTGAATCCAGCAGTTCTAGTTGATATTGATTGGAAAACGGATTTAAACATTTGAACAATCCAATTATCGTTTTTTAATACGTTATTTGCTTCTAATAACCAGAATGAAAGTGATCCAATCGCGATTAATATGGCTGTAGTAGTTAATACGATTTTTGAATGTAGACTTAATTTACTCAAGCGATTAGCTTTCCACAAATCTAATATAACAATATAACCTATACCACCAATTACAATTAACAATGGAACAATGACGTTAACAATTAAGTTATCACTGTAACTCATCAGACTATCTGAAAATAAAGAAAAACCGGCGTTATTGAATGATGATATAGAAGTAAATATACTGATGAACCCACCTTTAACAATACCGTGATCTGGAATGAAAACCATGGATAAAAAAATAGCACCCAAAATCTCGATAATAAAGCTGAATAATACAAGACGTATAGTTATATTTAGTAATCCTGAATCATTATCAAGACTCCACGTATACTTTAATAGTTCTCTATTTTTGTACGAAATGTTTTTTCTAGTGAAAATCATTATAAAAATCATTAAAGTAACAATTCCTAACCCACCAATTTGAATCAGTAAAAGTATTACCAAATATCCTAATTCATTGAACTGGTTAGGTATATCAACAGTTGAAAGCCCTGTTACTGTAAATGCACTTGTAGCGATAAAAAAAGCATCAACAAAATCAATAGGTTTTCGTCCAGTAACTGGCAAGTAGAGTAATATTGAACCTATGATTGTAGTCGTTAAAAATAGTGTCAGATAAATCATAGTAACTTTGAATATAGTATTCATTTTTTTATCACCTGCATTATAAGATATAAAGATAATAGTCCTATTAATAAAAAATAGCAATAAATTTATAAATAAAATAGAAAACATTAGCTAGCATATCAGGTGGTGCTCTAGAGGAGAAAATGAATATAGCGAGGAAGAATTTTTAAAAGCTTTTGAAGAAATTAAGTTATTTTATAACATATGAAAGAATAAAAACTCAGATTAAGACATACATTATGTCCTAGCCTGAGTTTTTTATTATTGTGCTGTATATCCGCCGTCTATTAAGATAGATTGACCAGTTACGCTTTTGGCTTTGTCACTGGCAATGAATACGGAATAGTCTGCTACGTCTTGTATGTCGACAAGTCGTTTTTGAGGAATCATTGGGAATAATACTTCATCAAGTACTTGATCAACACTTACGTTTCTTGTTTTGGCTAAGTCTTCCATTTGACCACGTACAAGTGGTGTATCAATGTAACCTGGGCATATGGCATTTACCGTGATACCGTCTTCTGCAGTTTCTAATGCAGTGACTTTTGTTAAACCGATAATTCCATGTTTGGCACTGTTATATGCAGATTTTCCTGAGAATCCGATAACGCCATTAATAGAAGACATATTTAAGATGCGACCAAATTGTTGTTTTTTCATAATAGGTAATACATGTTTCGTCATGATGAATGTACCCACTAACATAATATCAATCATTTGTTTGAATTTAGCTGTTGGGAAATCCTCAATATTTGAGACATGTTGTAAGCCTGCGTTATTTACTAAAACATCTATACGACCGTAATGTTTTTCAGTTTCATTGACAAGGTTTATGACATTATCTTCATTCGAAACATCTGCTGGAATACCGATACAGTCAAACCCTTTATCTTTAAAGTCACGCACGACGTTGTCTAAATTAGCTTTATTAATGTCTGTGAATACTACTTTTGCACCTTGGTTTAAAAATTCTTTAGCGATTTCTAAACCAATACCACTAGCAGAACCTGAAATAATCGTAACTTTATCTTTTAACATCGAAATCCCTCCATATTTTTCTCTATATATTTAGTTTACTTCTACAATATTGATAAGTAAAATGAATATTAATAATGAAATCTATAACTTAAAGTTATAAAGAAAGGGGGATTAATTTGGAAATCCGTCAATTTAACTATTTTATGACAGTAGCCAAACTGGGTAGTTTCACTAAGGCTTCACAACAATTACATGTTTCTCAACCAGCGCTTAGTAAGACAATCAAAGCATTTGAATCAGAATTGAATGTCGAGTTATTAGACCGTTCAGACAGACAAGTTAAACTTACAGATTCAGGTGAAATTGTTTATAATCATGGACTTAAAATCTTTGATACATTAAACTCTTTAACTTCGAATTTGAACGATAATAGTTCATTAAAAAGTGGGAATATAAAGATTGGCTTACCTTCATTGATTGGCATCATGTTCTTTCCTAGCATGATAAAAGGCTTCTCTTCGGCGTATCCACATTTAACAACAGAATTAATAGAAGAAGGTACTCATAAAGTTATACGGTTAGTAGATGAAGGTGAGATAGATTGTGGCATCGTTATGTTACCAGTAGATGAAACAAAATTCGACGTCTATCAATTGACTAAAGATAAATTGATGTTATATCTACAAAAGTCGCATCCTTTAGCGCAACGTTCGGAAGTTGCTTTAACGGATATTAAGCATGAACCGACTATTTTATTTACGGAAGATTTTACGATGCATGATCGTATTATTCAAGAGTGTGATAAATTTGGATTTAAGCCAAATATTGCGTATCAAAGTGCACAATGGGATTTTATTAAAGACATGGTAGAAAATAATTTAGGTGTTACGTTCTTTCCAGAATCATTAAAGCGTAAAATCGATTATGATAAAATCACTGCAGTACCTATAACAGAACCGTATATTTATTGGGAAGTGGGTCTTATCGTTAAGAAAGATAGATATCGTTCACATGCAACACGAGCACTAATTGATTATATATTAGAGAATGGCATTTAGTTTGTTATAACTTTTAGTTATAGAAATTATGATATTTATATATTTAACAAATAATCGTATCAGGACTATATTAGTAATTGTTCACAGGAAAAATTTTAAAGCTAGCAATTACGAATAGGGAGCGATTGATTATGGATCAAACTAAATACCAACAAGGTATGGATAAACTTATGGAATATACTGCAGAGACAGGTTCAACACATTTAAAAATAGCTGACAATCTTAAAGATATAGCACCTGACGTTTCAAAATATATTATTGAATTTGCTTATGGAGACATTTATTCACGTAAAGGTTTAACAAATCAACAACGTGCTTTAGTAACAGTTTCTTCACTTGTAACACAAGGAACAGAACCTCAATTAGAATTACACATCAATACAGCATTAACTTCTGGTGTGACGCCTGAGGAAATCATAGAAACAATTACACATTTAATACCTTATACTGGTTTCCCACGTGTATTAAATGCGTTAACAGTAGCTCAAAAAGTATTTGATGAAAGAGAGATAAAAGTAGATTTGTCTAAAGTAGAACAATAATACAACCCAAAAAACCGCCCGATCCTGTAGCTCACTGCTACGAATCGGGCGGTTATTTTATTATATCATTTAATTATTCCATTAAGTAACTGTCTTCGGCGCGTTTGATTGTTTTCTTTTTCCATGGGTCGAGTATTGGTTTAACGATAAAGCCTATTGTGAATATGACGACGCCGAATAATACGAGGCATATGAGATTGTATATGAGTATTTCTGGTACGACGCCTCCGACCGCTTCTCTCAAAGCATCTACGGCATAAGTAAATGGCAAGTACGGATGTATAGCTTGGAAGAATTTTGGTGTGACTTGTATTGGGAATGTTCCGCCTCCACCTGCTATTTGTAGTACCATAATGACAATTGCTAATGCTTTACCGACGTTACCGAATAGGGACACTAATGTATAGACGATACATATAAATACGATTGAAACGAGTACAGCTAATAGTATAAATAATAATCTATTATCGATTGCTGCGCCTAAAATAAACATATCTCCTAGTGACACGATAATGGACTGTATGACACCTATAATAATGAATATAAAGCTCTTTCCAACGAATGTTTCTCTCAATGAATATTTCTGCTTAATTTCTGGATTTTTAATATCTGTTGTTAATAAGTTAGATAATAGTAAAGCACCTACCCAAATTGCTAAAGATGTATAGAATGGTGTACTTGCTGTTCCGTAGTTTGGCACACTAAATAACGATTCTTCTTTTAATTCTATTGGATGTGCGATAATATCTGCTTGTTTCTTTAAATCATTTTTCAATAATTTAATCAGTTCATGAACTGTATCATCTTTATCTATTTCTCTAACTTTCTTCGCTGCTTTCTTAATATCTTCTTCAATACCTGGTAAATCATTTCGCGCAAATTCTGCTAAGTCATGAATTTCCTTTTGAGCTTCTGGTAAGTTGTCATCTATTAATTGAACAGCACGGTCGTATTTATCAATCATTGTTGGTAAATCATTATTTGAGAACTGTGCGAGCTTTTTAACTTCTGATTGAACATTTGGTAGTTCATTTTCAACGTAATAAGCACCTTTACCAACTTGCTCTTTAAATTTAGGGAAGTTTGTTTGAGCTACTTCATTAATGTTATTAAACTTTCTTTCAAGTTCTGGTAATTCATTATTAATGCTGACTAATAAGTCTTGTCCATTTTGTAAGGAACTTTTCCCAGTTTGAATTACATTATCTATCATGTTCATGGAACTTCTAATCTTCGCGATATCATCGATACCTTTAGTTAACGCTTGATCGATTTGATTAACGCCTTCCATTAAAGTCGTCTTAAAATCACTGCTCGTATATTTCAATAAATTGTCTAAAGATACGAGATTAGAATCGATTAATTTATCTAATGCTAAGACTTCTTCTTTGCCAGATTTACCATTATTTAAAGCATTAATCAGGTTGCTTTGGCCATTTATAACACTTTGTAAATCTTTGTTAGCTGATTCAAATTGTGAAATAGCTGATGAAGTATCAATACCTTCAGATTTCTGAAGTTCCTTTAAAATATCAATCATAGAATTATTAAAAGTGACACCTTGTTGTAATCGTGATTGATTGTTTTTCACAGTGTCTGCAAGTTGTTTACTGTCTTGGCTCATTAAGATACTTTGATTGATGGCCTGCATACTTTCTAAATCTTTTTTGTTCATAGTAGCTTGTTCATTACTATAGTCTGCGAGGGCTGTTAAAGATTCACTTAGTGCAGATTTCATTTCATTTAATTCTTGATCAGTTAATACGTTTTTAGAAGCTTGGTCATTATTTTCGTTATTATCATTTTCTTCATCATAAGCTTGTTGCGTTGTTACGATATCGTTATCTTTCTCTTGTTCTTCAGTTGATGGTTTTTCTTCTGTTTCTTCTTTAGAAGTATCAGCTTTTTCTTTTTCACTTTCTTGTTCTTCAGCATTTTGTTCCTTATTATCTTCTTTGTTTTCTTCTGACGATTGTTGAGGTTCTTTTGTACTTTGTTCAGGTTTCGCTTTGTTATCTTTACTTTCCTTCTTGTCTTTCTCAGCTTCTGATTTCAGCTTTTCGTTCGCTTTTTCAGTTTTTTTCTGAGCTTTTTTAGCATCTGCTTCATACTGATCTAATTTACGATTTAATTCAGGTAAATATTGTTCTGCTTTATTGATAGCTGCTAATGCTTTTTCAGTTGCTTCAATACCTTGAGGCACGCCTTTATTGATTTTAGGAAATTGTTGTTGTACTTTATTCGCTTTTGCTAATGCACTTTCAATTTCAGGCATTTTAGCATTCAATTTCGTAATTAATTGAGCTGCTTGGTTAATGTCTCCCATTTTACTGTTTACTTCATTAATCTTCTTAACGCCTTCATTAATGTCGCCTTTATAATTTCCTAGCGCTTCGAATTCATCTTTATACTTTGTGATGTCATCTTGATGTTCATCAATTTCTATCACTTTCTCTTTGAATTCTTCTATTTTAGGAAGATTATCTTCAGCAGTATATACAGCGTTTTTAATTTTGCTTAAAGTAGGTAATTCATTTTCAAGGTCTAAACCCACTTGGTTCGCTTCTTTTAATAATGCTTTTGTTGCATTCTCGCCAAATTCTTTATTTAAAGAATCTACAATGGATGATGCACCAGCGTTTGTCATTTTAGGTGCAATCGCATTTAATTTCTCGTTTACTTTGTAATCAATAACGGCTTTCTTTGGTTTCTTATGATAGATACTCGTGACTTCATCAGAAAAAGTCTTATGTAAATATATAGAGGCATAATAATCACCTTTTTCAACACCATCGTCAGCCTTCTTACGATTCACAAATTCCCATCCGAACTTATCGTTCTTCTTCAATTGTTCAACTAATTGGTCACCAACATTAATATGTTTGCCTTCAACCTTAGCACCCTTATCTTCATTCACGATCGCAATTTTAATACCTTGCGTATTGTTGTAAGGATCCCACGTAGAACTTAAATTAAACCATGCATAGAATGATGGCAAAATCGAAAGACCTAATAATAATATAATCACAAACGGCACACGTCTGATATTTTTAATATCTTCAATAAAAATTTCAAATGGTTTCTTCAAAATCATAACTCCTTATCCATTAGTACATGACATGTACTATAAATATCAATACCGCTATCATACCCCATGTTCAAAATCAATTCAATCCCCTTTTGTTATATCAGTATATTTATAAACGCTAATATATGACTAAAATAGCGTTTTATAGATATATCAGTATATTAAAATAGAAAATATTTCTATTTCTGGATATCGAGAAAAAAGCCCTCTTTCAAAGACTGCAGATGTAAAGTCTGCATTGAAAGAGGGTGGAGTGAATAATAATTATTCGATTCTGAAAGCCGTGTTTTAATGAGTGTTATACTTCTTTATTTTTAGTTTGTAATTGCCATAGTTTATAGTATTCATTGCGATTTTTTAATAAATTTTTATGAGTACCTTTTTCTACAATCTTTCCATTTTTTAAGGTATAAATAACATCAGCATTTTGTATAGTACTTAGTTTATGAGAAATGACAATAGCTGTTTTACCGCTTTGAATTAAGTTATCAATATGTTGCATGATTTTGAATTCAGTTCGACTATCTAAAGCGCTTGTTGCTTCATCAAAAATATAAATATCTGGGTCCTTAAGAAATGTTCGTGCTAATGAAATACGTTGTGCTTGTCCGCCAGATAAGTTTGAACCTTCTTTTTCTAGCATAGTATTGAATTGATCGGGTTGTTTTTGGATGAAATCAAAAGCTTCAGCTAACTGACATGCATTTATAATATCTTCTTTTGATTTTCCTTTGTTCATGCCATGTAGTAAATTATTTAATATAGTATCTGCAAATAAGAAAGTTTCTTGTGAAACGTAACCAATGTGATGTCTTAGTTCATCTAGTTGTATCTTGTTAATTGGACGTTGGTCAATAGATATTTCACCCTCTGCTACGTCATAATAATGATTTAATAGTTTTCCAATTGTGGATTTTCCGCTTCCACTTTCACCAACGATTGCGATTTTTTGTCCTTTATTAATTTTTAAGTTAATACCGTCTAAAATGACATCTCTATATCCATATTGAAATTTTATATTATCCATGTTTATAACGTTATTAAATATAAATGGATAGTTATTATCATGTATTTTATCTTCAGTATCTAAATCTGTGATTTCCGCGATGCGTCTAGCAGCCACAAATGATGATTGTAACGTTGGTTGTATGTTTATTAAACGTTCAATTGGACCTAAATAAAAAATTGTAAGTGCATTAAACGCTAATAAACTTCCTAAAGTCATCTGGTCATTCATTACAAAATAACTGCCTATCCATAAGATTACTAAACTGATAGTAATTTTAAGGAAATTATTAATTGTTAGTTGTATATTTGAAAGTTGTCCTAAATGTATTAAGTTGTTGATAAGTTGACTAAACTTTTGCGAACCTTGTTCAAAACGATCCGACTCTGATTGGTAACTTTTTATTGTGCTACTACCATCAAAAGATTCAATCAAATATGAACTTAATTCTGCATCATTTTCTGCGACTTTTTGATTATAGTGTTCGAATGGTTGTTTCATCATTAGACTACATAAAATAAAAAATGGTATAAAAATGACTGTAATGAGTAGCAACGTTGGACTTTGTAAATATAATAATACACAGCCAACTATAATCATAAATGTGTCTACAAGTAGCGTTACGGTTGAAGATGACAGTGCTTCACGAATTTTTGAAGTATCCATAAAACGTTGTAATATTTCTCCGCTTTTACGTGTATCAAAAAAATTCATTGGTAAGTGTAATACATGTTTAAAGTAGTCTTTCATAAGACCAATATCTATTTCTAAACTAAGTTTTAAAATCATTTGATATCGCAAATAGGTTACTAATGCATTGATTATATAAAGTATGAGTACGCCTATGCTTATAGTATGTAAATTTGATAGGACATTAGATGGAATGATGTTATCGGTTAATATTTTGAAATATAAAGCACCAATGATTCCAGTTATATTTATTAAGACAGAAATTATAACTATTGTAATCAGTGTTTTATAATTCTTTTTAAATATATCGGTAAATATATTCATATAAGAAGGTGATTCATCTTTACTATTAAATGATTTCGTCTTTTTAACTAATACGGCAATATTTGTCCATATTTCATTAAATTGTTGTTCGGTTAATTTATACTTACCTTTAGCTGGATCTACTATATGAATTTTATCTTTTTTAAGGGATTCAATAATAACAAAATGATTATATCCTTGTTTGTTTACAATATGTGCAATAATTGGAAGTTCTACTTTTTTTAATTCTTTTAAAGAATCTGCTTTAACACCAGTTAATTTTATGCCAATATGTTCTCCAGCTTTAATCAAACCATACAAGTTTGTCCCAAGCTTATCAGTCTTAGCATATTCTCTTAAACGTGGTATTGATACACGTTTGCCAAACGATTGTGAAATCATGGCTAGACATGTTGGCCCACAATCTTTTTCGTCATATTGCTTAATGTATTTAATGTTCATTGAATTACCACTTCCTTAGCTTGTCTCAAAAATTAATAGAGTGATATAGAAATATGTAGAAGAGGGCTGGGATATAAAATTATGTCCCAGCCCTAATTATATTAATTAAGTATATTAATCTTATTTATCATCTTTGCTTTTACTTTTACCTGGTTTAGGTAGAAAACTTATAGCATTACCAGTAATATTTCCTAGGTCTTCCCAGAAATCACCAGCATTGATAGATTTTAAATCTTTCTCAGTTAAATGTTTCATAATTACCATCCTTTATAATTTAAATTATTTAAGTGCGTCGGAAACGCCACGAACAAAACTTTTAACGCCATCAGAAGCTTTGCCAATCCCGTAACCAACATGTTCAGCAAAGCCATCTGGATCAGTTTCATTATTACCACCGTTATTTTTAATAAGTTCTTCATAAGTTAATTCTTCCATGTTATTACCACCTTTATATTTTTTAGTACTTCTGGAATATTTAATTTTATCTCCAACCATTATCTTCGTGTGCTTTGTCCATGCCTTTACCTAATCGGCTGAACCAATCTTTTGTAGCATTCGCCGCATCAGTGAATTTATTACCACCATTCACATCTTTAGTTTCTGCCTGTGTTAAATTTTGCATACTAGCCCTCCTAATAATGTGTTTTATTTACGTAACGTAGTTTTGTTTCCTTTCAACTACAACATTATGGTATCAATGATTTATTTATATAGTATTAACCATAATTTGTATTTTGTTTAATATAATATTAATTTAGAAAATACTGTCATATCAGTAAGTTTTTAGTGATTTATCTAGTTAATAAGATGAAGTGTAATTGCTAATATCCTTAATTTAATCGTAATTAATAAAACAAACTTGAAAATTTATATTTAATAATAATAAAGCTCAAATTTTAAGAATGTGGAGACAATGTAAATTTCTTAAACTCAAAGTAAGTGTTATTTCTCGGGAAATCGACAAAAAAGCCCTCTTTCAAAGACTGCAGATGTCATGTCTGCATTGAAAGAGGATGGAGTGAATGTTTATTAGTAATTGAATCGATATGTGAAATATTGGATAATAAGAATAATATTTTATATTGTTGCATTAATAGAAAGTGAATAGGAGATTAAAAATGATTATTAACCTCGAAGAAATGAACATAAACTTTGATCTAGAAAGTGAAACGCCTTTTTTTCAAGCATCTAATGAAAATAGAGTACGTTTTGATGTAGAACACGTAAACAAGAAGCAACTTTCCAATATTATTAATCAATTATTTACCAATCAAACTAAAACAAAGTGTTCGTTTTTATCAGAGTATAAATATCCTGTTAAATTTAGAGAAAAAACACGATTTGGTCGTTTCTTCAAAATTACAAACTGGAAAGAAGAAGTACACACTTCAAATGAAGAATATATAATAGTAACAACAGAGAACTTAAAGAATGATGAAATCATTAATTATTGTTTATACATCCAAAAAGGTATGATTGAACCTTATATCATATTCTATAATAAGCAAAATATACTCTATATTAGTAACGATGTAATAGATATTATAAGCAGCTCGAAAGATATGATTAGCAATATAAAATTGGATTTTAAAGAGTTAGTAGATGTTTTTTATGAAATATTAGAATAGCGAAGCGTAAATATGCTTCGCTATTTTTGTACTCTAATAGACAATCCAAAAAAATATATTAAATTTATTAAATGGTCATTATATGTCCATGTATTGTATTTAACTAAAGATAAGTAGCATTTTATTAACTTTAGGAGGATAGAATATGTATTCAAAAAAAGTCGTTACATTGATTTTAGGGCTTTTACTATTATTGTTTGCAGTTAACAAAGCGGATGCGGTTGGAAATTATTATTATAATGGTATGGAAAGCTGGAATGCTAATTCTGCATATAAGAAAGCCCAAAAAATAAATAATAAAGATATTATCATGAAGCGTTATGATTATGCGCATAAGAATAAATATAAAGCGGTTGGTCGTGTTTCTAATATGGATGGCTGGAAAGGTCCGGGTAAAGATAGTATGGGAACAGGCTTTGTAGTAGGTAACCATACATTTGTTACGAATGCACATGTTGTTGAAAGAGCAAATGGTAGACAAACGGATCCTAAAAAAAATAAAATTCCAATTAAATCGAGATGGCAAAAAAATACCTTATCAATTCCAAGCTAAAAAAATTTATAAGGTTCCTGCTTATGATATGGTCGTCGTAGAAACGAAAGAAAATATGGTTCAAAAGGCAAAAGTTCAACCTTTAAAACTAGCAACTAATAAACAAATCAAATCATTGAAATTCAATGATAATTTATACTCATTAGGCTATCCAGTCGTTAATGGTAATAATACATACGCTTATTGGAATAAGTTGAAATTTTTACAAGAGTCTTCTAATAAAGCAGAATTAATGACGAAAGATAAGTTTAGAGCAGGAGATTCAGGTTCTCCAATGGTAAATGGTAATTTTGAAGTATATGCATTAAGAACGTATGGGTATAATTTGAGAGGTAATTCAGGCTACCAGTATGCTAAACAAGAAGTAGCTGGAGGAGAATCAATTTACGGAAATCCAAGAGCGTTTATACTTAAACATAATCGATAATATATAAACAGAGCATCCCTCAATTATTGAGAGATGCTCTGTTATTTTGTGTAGCTTTAATCGTGTATTATCTTATTAATTATTCTTTATCTTCTGATGTTTTTTTGCGTCTAAATAATAGGAATGCTGATCCTAACATAGCGATAAGTGTACCAAATAATGTAGTATGTTCTACTTTAGATTCACCTGTATCTGGTAATTTATGTGTATCTTTATGATTAGTATCTTTAGAAGTGTGCGCTTGATTATTATTATTTAGTTTCACTATGTTGTTTGAGCTAACTGAGTTGTCTGATTTAACTGGGACAACATTGTTTGAATGGCCAGTTTTATCCATGTTTCCTGGATTATCTGGGTTGCTAGGATTATCAGGGTTGTTCGGGTTGTCAGGATTATCTGGGTTGCTCGGATTATCTGGGTTGCTAGGATTATCTGGGTTGCTCGGATTATCTGGGTTGCTCGGATTATCTGGGTTGCTCGGATTATCTGGGTTGGTCGGATTATCAGGGTTGAGCGGGTTGTCTGGCTTGTCTGGATTGTCTGGATTTTCAGGCTTGTCTGGTTTATCAGGGTTGTCCGGGTTTTCAGGTTTGTCCGGGTTGTCTGGGTTGTCTGGGTTATCCGGGTTATCCGGGTTGTCCGGGTTATTCGGGTTGTCCGGGTTGTCTGGGTTGTCCGGGT
>NZ_JAJNJA010000017.1:0-16984 GCF_022386995.1 Mammaliicoccus sp. N-M50
TCGTGGCATGGCGAAAATCCGTAGATCTGAAGAGATCTGCGGTTCTTTTTATATAGAGCGTAAATACATTCAATGCCTTTGAGTGTATTTTTTGCCGTATTGATACTTTGATATCTTGTCTTTCTTACTTTAATATGACGGTGATCTTGCTCAATGAGGTTATTCAGATATTTCGATGTACAATGACAGTCAGGTTTAAGTTTAAAAGCTTTAATTACTTTAGCTATTGCTACTTTCGTTGAAGGTGCCTGATCTGTAATTACCTTTTGAGGTTTACCAAATTGTTTAATGAGACGTTTGATAAACGCATATGCTGAATGATTATCTCGTTGCTTACGCAACCAAATATCTAATGTATGTCCCTCTGCATCAATGGCACGATATAAATAGCTCCATTTTCCTTTTATTTTGATGTACGTCTCATCAATACGCCATTTGTAATAAGCTTTTTTATGCTTTTTCTTCCAAATTTGATACAAAATTGGGGCATATTCTTGAACCCAACGGTAGACTGTTGAATGATGAACGTTTACACCACGTTCCCTTAATATTTCAGATATATCACGATAACTCAATGCATATCTTAGATAGTAGCCAACGGCTACAGTGATAACATCTTTGTTAAATTGTTTATATCTGAAATAGTTCATACAGAAGACTCCTTTTTGTTAAAATTATACTATAAATTCAACTTTGCAACAGAAGCTCTTCTTTAGACACATTAGGCGTTGTTAATGTTAAAAATATAAAATCCTTCTGCTGATCCTGTTTAATATATTTCATCATCAACGATAAACCCAGCGCATCTTTCCTCGCTTTACGCCATGCACACATTGGACAAAATCGATTTTTACAAGGGTTCGCTTTATATAATTTTTGTTTTTTTTAGGTTTTATCAGCCACAAAAGACAAAAATGTATTACAATCCCTCACATAATCCATCTGATCTTCTCCAATATATCCTTGAATGAATTTTTGAAATGCTTGATTTCTACGTTTTTTCTCAGTATACTTATCCATGTTATAATACACAAAAACAACTTAGTTCTACTCTAACTAAGACCCATAAAAAAAGTTGCTTTTTCCCCTTTCTATGTATGTTTTTTACTAGTCATTTAAAACGATACATTAATAGGTACGGAAAAACAACTTTTTTTTGTGCTTAAAACCAGTCATATCAATAACTCAAGACAAGAAGAAACTCGTTTCACTCGTTCTAAAAAACGTTTTATCATTATTCACAATTTATCAAAAGTAATAGAATCATAAACAACCCATGGTCCTTGAAGCGCTCTTTCATAAGTGATATTTACTGAAACAGTCTCATTTATACAAACATATTTACCTTTATTAGCAAAATCATGATTATATAAAATTTTTATATCAAAATCTATTGTAAAGTTAGATTCTGTAAAGTCATTTCTATTTATATACATGGCACCTAATAATAAAGCTGAAAAAATATTTGGTAATCTCAATTCGAATGAATCCCCGCCATCAAGAACTGATATTTTTTCTTTTGTCGTTTCTTCCAAACCAAAAACTTTATCCCAACCATAAGTATCATTACCAAACATATCTTTTTCTATATCAAAATTGTTTTCTTTTTCTTCTGATGCTTTACTTAATAAAAATTCAAAAGTATCATTTTTCCTCACATCAATAGATACAGACAAATCTGTAATTCTTACTTTCGTTGTATTTATAAATTTCAATAAAACATCATATTCCTGTAGCTTTTCGTAACCGTCAATATCCCAATCAATACCTATGTAATCTACAGTTTGTTTATTTTGAGATTCTAAAAAAAGTTGAGGTCTTAAAAGAATATTATCTTTTTTTCTCTGATAAAACACAGTATACATTGAAATACCTAAAGCAAAAATAGATATTCCTAAAGAAATATAAGCGATCAATTCAAGCAACCCCTTTAAATTAGTTTAAATAATCATATCAATTTTCAGAAGAATAAGTACTCAAATTATTAAAAATTTATTCCAATTGCTTTATTGACGTTGAGCCTCGGAACCCTTAACAATCCCAAAACTTGTCGAATGGTCGGCTTAATAGCTCACGCTATGCCGACATTAGTCTACAAGTTTAGTTAAGGGTTCTTCTCAACATCAATAAATTTTCTCGGTATAAATGCGTGTTCTATTTTTTATACATTGCTCACTACGTATTTTGATGTTTTTAAATTCTTTTCAGATTCTCTGCTAAGAGCATAAGGGGACACAATGCCACTACGTGTCACTCAGCATAGCTGAGGTATCTTCTTATGCTTTATACATCTCTTTTAAGCCATGTTAAAACCAAACAGATCATACGCCTAAGACACATATTCCAATTTTAAAATGTATAACCTGTATAAAAGTTTCCTGGCATCGTCAGAACTTGTATTCAGATTCTTTACAAGCCACTTATATCAACGTTTATAAAATTATAGATTCTGATAGATTCTAAAAAACAGCTTATAGATTCTATAATCAACTTTATTTTTTGACTTTATACATTCTCATACATGCTTTATTTTGAATTTTAAGGGGTCATTTTAAATAAATAGGGGTAAATCATATAGTTTTATATCCAAAAACTTATACACGCTCTTAAAACGCAAATATGAGCCAAATAAATATATTCTCATTTCACAAACAAAAAATATGCAAAACCAGTGACTAATTTTTTAGACACTGCCCATTTACATGCAAATTTAAAAATTGGCATGAAAAGTGGGTAACCATGCTGGTTAAACGCTATAGTTCCCGCAGAGGCTAAAAACATAAAAAAACGCTAGCTTTTTAGCTAACGTTTCGCATTTTTTAAATAATAATTTTGTTTTTCGAAATTCCAAATTGCCATCTTCAGCATCGTCTAAATTTAAAATTTTATGTTTTTGTTTAAGCAAACCACCATAACTCAACATACGTTTTCGGTATAAACCTTTTTCAAATCATTCACGATTTACTGATTAAAAATATTATATTTCGCCATATTTTGTCTTCTCATATCGGCTGAATAGCGTTCTTCAAGTTCACTTAAAATCGTCTTCATTAAATACCCTTGCATCGAACTGAGTGTTTCTTTTTGGCCTTTAACACCTCTATCATGTATCGCTTTTTTAACTCTTTTTAAAGATATTAATATTTCATCTTCAATATGTTCTAACATATAATACGTATCATCGTGATTTGAGTTAAACGATTTTTTGGCTTTAAGAATAATAGCTTTTATCATTTTTAAATCTCTATAATCATAATTTAATAAATAATTCGTTAATTGATCTGGGAATTCTTGTAATAGAATTTCTTTATAATCTTTATCATCCAAATTATTTGAAAATTGATTTGTGTGATTTGAATGATTGCTTATTTTATTTTTAGCCGCTATATCATTCAAGTCATTCATATCATTATTCTTAGTCTTTATATAATCAGTATTATTTAAGTTAGTATCATTAGATTTTGATTTTCGAAATTCTTGTTTTTTGATTTTCAAAACTCTTGAATTTTGATTTTCACTATTCTGGAATTTTGATTTTCGAAATTCCTTGTTGTTACTGGTTTTGGAAGGCTTTTTTGGTTCTAATATATATATCTTATTAGGTTTGTTTAAACCTATTCTTTCTTGTTCTAATAAATTAAAATTTTCTAATTCCTTTTTAATTTTAGTTACTTTTTGAGTTCCGCAATTTAAAAGTTCACATAAATCTTTAGTAGTAAATATTAAATATACATTCCCATTTTCATCAATCCAGTTATTCATTTTAGATAATTCAAAACGATCTCTAAACATACAGTAGGCAATTTTTGAAGAATCACTAAGTTTTCTAAAATATTCATCTTCAAATAAAAATTTATAAAGTTTATAAAATCTTTCTTGTTCAAATTCTTGTATTGTAATTCTTTTGAAATTTGACATAATAAAAACCTCTTTCCGAATTTTAGTATGGTAAGAGGTAATAAAACGCTTTTATATAGCTTTACATTTATTTAACGATTTAAGTTCTTGCACTAAGGTGTCATTCATTATATAATACAAGTATAAAATTGATATTAAACAAACGTGCCGCAACGTTTTATTACCAAACCCCGACTATTACCAGTAGTTGGGGTTTTTAATGTGTTAAGACTATTATAGCACTTTAAACAAGGTTATAAAAGGAGAAAATAAGAGTTTGTCAAGGGTTGATAAAGGTTTGTCAATGACTATAAACCTTTGACAAACCTTTGACGAAATAAAATCATTTCATCTTTTATAACTTTGAATATAAAACATCATAAGTTTATAATATAGCATAAAGGGTTGATAAACATTTTATAAAGGGTTGATTATATGAAAAGTGTGAAAATCTTAAGTGAAGAATTAGGGGTTAGTAAGCAAACAATTTTTAATAACATTAAACGATTGAATATAGAGACATTGAAACAGGAAAATACTTCCTTTATTAAAGAAGATACGGATATAGAAAAAATTATTCAAAGGGTAAATGAAAATAAAAAGAAATATGGTTTTGAAAGTACTGCAGAAGACAAACAAAAAAAAGAGTCAGATAATAATGTTGAATCCAAAAGTAATGCTCAAATAGTAGAAATCCTTAAAAAACAGATTGATACTTTAAATGATCAAATTGAAAGACAAGAAAGTCGTCATGAAACAACAATTGAATTTTACAGAAAAGAGTTGCAAGAAAGGTCAAAATTGCTTGAAAATCAACAAGTATTAGCATTAGAAAGTAATAAAAAAATTCAAAAGTTAGAGAATCAATTAGAAGAAGAAAGACAGCTTAATTACTCTTTTGATAAAGTGACTAATGATAGAGAAAATATTAATGCACAAGAAGCCGATTTTACTGAAGAACCTAAAAATACTAACCAACAACAAGAGGAAAATCAAACAACGGATTATAGTGTTATATCTGGAGAGAATAAGGATGAAGATATAAAAAAAGTTACTACAGAGGAAGAGAAACGAGCTAAAGAACAAGAAAGTGAGACTAATAATGAGGTGGAGCAGCCATCTAAAAAAGGATTTTGGAGTCGTTTGTTTGGTAACTAATTATATTAAAAAGGGGTCCCGAGCGCCTACGAGGAATTTGTATCGATAAGAAATAGATTTAAAAATTTCGCTGTTATTTTGTACATTTAACTTGACGGTGACATCTCTCTATTGTGAGTTATTAGTGGTACAGTTTTCAACCGTTTTAATTATAAAAAAGTGGTGCATTTTTAAATTGGCACAAACAGGTAACGGTTATTGCAGGTGTATTTCTTATCTATGGGTTTAACATGGATTTTATCATTAAAATCATGAGTATTGTCCGAGAGTGATTGGTCTTGCGTATGGTTAACCCTAAAGTTATGGAAATAAGACTTAGAAGCAAACTTAAGAGTGTGTTGATAGTGCATTATCTTAAAATTGTGTATAATAGGAATTGAAGTTAAATTAGATGCTAAAAATTTGTAATTAAGAAGGAGGGATTCGTCATGTTGGTATTCCAAATGCGTAATGTAGATAAAACATCTACTGTTTTGAAACAGACTAAAAACAGTGATTACGCAGATAAATAAATACGTTAGATTAATTCCTACCAGTGACTAATCTTATGACTTTTTAAACAGATAACTAAAATTACAAACAAATCGTTTAACTTCTGTATTTATTTATAGATGTAATCACTTCAGGAGTGATTACATGAACAAAAATATAAAATATTCTCAAAACTTTTTAACGAGTGAAAAAGTACTCAACCAAATAATAAAACAATTGAATTTAAAAGAAACCGATACCGTTTACGAAATTGGAACAGGTAAAGGGCATTTAACGACGAAACTGGCTAAAATAAGTAAACAGGTAACGTCTATTGAATTAGACAGTCATCTATTCAACTTATCGTCAGAAAAATTAAAACTGAATACTCGTGTCACTTTAATTCACCAAGATATTCTACAGTTTCAATTCCCTAACAAACAGAGGTATAAAATTGTTGGGAGTATTCCTTACCATTTAAGCACACAAATTATTAAAAAAGTGGTTTTTGAAAGCCATGCGTCTGACATCTATCTGATTGTTGAAGAAGGATTCTACAAGCGTACCTTGGATATTCACCGAACACTAGGGTTGCTCTTGCACACTCAAGTCTCGATTCAGCAATTGCTTAAGCTGCCAGCGGAATGCTTTCATCCTAAACCAAAAGTAAACAGTGTCTTAATAAAACTTACCCGCCATACCACAGATGTTCCAGATAAATATTGGAAGCTATATACGTACTTTGTTTCAAAATGGGTCAATCGAGAATATCGTCAACTGTTTACTAAAAATCAGTTTCATCAAGCAATGAAACACGCCAAAGTAAACAATTTAAGTACCGTTACTTATGAGCAAGTATTGTCTATTTTTAATAGTTATCTATTATTTAACGGGAGGAAATAATTCTATGAGTCGCTTTTGTAAATTTGGAAAGTTACACGTTACTAAAGGGAATGTAGATAAATTATTAGGTATACTACTGACAGCTTCCAAGGAGCTAAAGAGGTCCCTAGCGCCTACGGGGAATTTGTATCGATAAGGAATAGATTTAAAAATTTCGCTGTTATTTTGTACAATAAGGATAAATTTGAATGGTACCATAAACGATCGTTTTTGATACAAACCCTCTTAACTTAATATTAAGAGGGTTTTCTTGGATATCGAAGTCTAAAAACTTGTGTTATAATCAATGTATCATAAATACCAAAAAATATGAGTTTTCAGACGATGAGAGCCGCGTTTATTTGCATCAAGAACTAGATTTCATTAGTAAGTACTCATAAAACGATTAAAAGAGGTGGTATTCAAATGGCTAAAATTGGTTATGCACGTGTATCAACACAAGATCAAAGTCTTGATGGACAGATTGATACACTTGAGGAATATGGTTGTGAACGTATCTTTAGCGAGAAAGCGAGTGGTCGCAAAACGAAACGAACGGAACTTGATAAATGCTTAGATTATTTACGTGAAGGCGATATTTTAGTTATCTATAAACTAGATCGTCTTGGCCGAACAACCAAGCAATTAATTGAGTTATCTCAATGGTTAGATGATAATAGTATTGATTTACATATTATAGATATGAACGTATCAACCAAAGATGCGATGGGCAAGATGTTCTTTACTATGATGAGTGCATTTGCGGAACTTGAAGCTAACTTATTAAGTGAACGAACTAAAAAAGGACTAGAAGCAGCAAGAGCAAGAGGGCGAAAAGGCGGCAGACCTTCATTGCCTGACCATAAGAAAAGAGAAATTAAATTTCTATACGATGAACAAAAACTTACAGGCGAAGAGATTGCTAAACAAACAGGAGTGAGTCGTTCTACTGTATATAGAATAATAAAAATGAAGTAGTAAAAACAAATAATCACAGAAAGAAAACTAATGAAAGGAGAATCTTCAAATTAGAGATTCTCCTTTCATTAGTTTTTATAATCTATATTATAATTTAACGAGAATTTTTGCTTGTGATTTATCGTTTACAAGTTGTTCAAATCCTGACTCCACAATATTATCTAGCTCTATTTCATCAGTAATAACATCTTTAACTTTTAAATTACCTTCATTAATTAAATCTATTGTTTGTTGAAATGTAGTAGGTGTATAAGCAATCGTTGAAGTAAGTTTTACACCTGTATTAGTTAATTGCATTGGATTCCATTCAATAGGATGACCAAATATAGACACTATAACGACAGTACCTCTTGCTTTAGTAACGTCTATAGCAGATTTAAGTGTTGGTGCTACACCAGCTACTTCAAATGCTACATCCACGCCATTATCTGTATGTTTATTAATAACATCACTTGGGTTTGATTCACCAGAATTGATAGTATGAGTAGCACCTATTGCTTTAGCTTTATTCAATCTTTCTTCTGATAAATCAAAAACAAATATCTTACTTGCACCTGCAGCTTTAGCTGCTATGACTGTTAATAAACCGATTGGACCTGCACCAAAAATAGCAACAGTATCGCCAAATAGAACTTCGCCTTCTTTAATTGCTTGAACTGCAACAGCGGTTGGCTCTACAAGAGCGCCTTCTTTATCAGAAACCTTATCTGGTAGCTTATAAACGTTCTCTTCTGGGACATTTGTAAATTCTGCAAATCCACCATCAGAACCTAAACCTATAAATGAATAACCATCGTAAAGATCAATATTTTCTTCTTTTTCACGATTTGAAACTGTAGGATTAATGACAACACGATCGCCTTTATTAAATTTTGTAACCTTAGAACCAATATCATCTACTACACCTGCAAATTCGTGGCCTAATGTAACGGGCGCTTTTTGGCCAAGGAACGGGTCAGGTTTGTCTGTTGAAATAAATATAGGGCCTTCTAAGTATTCATGTAAATCTGTCCCACAAATGCCAGCCCAAGACACTTTAACTTGAACCTCATTATCTTGTAACTCTTTAGATTTTCGATCTTCAACTCGTACATCCTTTTGACCATACCAAACTGCTGCTTTCATTGATAAAACCTCCTTGTTTTAGTTAATTTAATAGTATACCTTTTAAAAGTTACTTTGCAACAGAACCACTTTTATAATAACTTATGTTTGCGGGTTCTGTTGCAAAGTAAAAAAATATAGCTAACCACTAATTTATCATGTCAGTGTTCGCTTAACTTGCTAGCATGATGCTAATTTCGTGGCATGGCGAAAATCCGTAGATCTGAAGAGACCTGCGGTTCTTTTTATATAGAGCGTAAATACACTCAATACCTTTTAAAGTATTCTTTGCTGTATTGATACTTTGATACCTTGTCTTTCTTACTTTAATATGACGGTGATCTTGCTCAATGAGGTTATTCAGATATTTCGATGTACAATGGCAGTCAGGTTTAAGTTTAAAAGCTTTAATTACTTTAACCATTGCTACCTTCGTTGAAGGTGCCTGATCTGTAATTACCTTTTGAGGTTTACCAAATTGTTTAATGAGACGTTTGATAAACGCATATGCTGAATGATTATCTCGTTGCTTACGCAACCAAATATCTAATGTATGTCCCTCTGCATCAATGGCACGATATAAATAGCTCCATTTTCCTTTTATTTTGATGTACGTCTCATCAATACGCCATTTGTAATAAGCTTTTTTATGCTTTTTCTTCCAAATTTGATATAAAATTGGGGCATATTCTTGAACCCAACGGTAGACCGTTGAATGATGAACGTTTACACCACGTCCCCTTAATATTTCAGATATATCACGATAACTCAATGCATATCTTAGATAGTAGCCAACGGCTACAGTGATAACATCCTTGTTAAATTGTTTATATCTGAAATAGTTCATACAGAAGACTCCTTTTTGTTAAAATTATACTATAAATTCAACTTTGCAACAGAACCAAAAACGTTATATCGTGTGTGGTTTTGTAAATCTCGATTATGTCCAATGTGCAACTGGAGGAGAGCAATGAAACATGGCATTCAGTCACAAAAGGTTGTTGCTGAAGTTATTAAACAAAAGCCAACAGTTCGTTGGTTGTTTCTCACATTAACAGTTAAAAATGTTTATGATGGCGAAGAATTAAATAAGAGTTTGTCAGATATGGCTCAAGGATTTCGCCGAATGATGCAATATAAAAAAATTAATAAAAATCTTGTTGGTTTTATGCGTGCAACGGAAGTGACAATAAATAATAAAGATAATTCTTATAATCAGCACATGCATGTATTGGTATGTGTGGAACCAACTTATTTTAAGAATACAGAAAACTACGTGAATCAAAAACAATGGATTCAATTTTGGAAAAAGGCAATGAAATTAGACTATGATCCAAATGTAAAAGTTCAAATGATTCGACCGAAAAATAAATATAAATCGGATATACAATCGGCAATTGACGAAACTGCAAAATATCCTGTAAAGGATACGGATTTTATGACCGATGATGAAGAAAAGAATTTGAAACGTTTGTCTGATTTGGAGGAAGGTTTACACCGTAAAAGGTTAATCTCCTATGGTGGTTTGTTAAAAGAAATACATAAAAAATTAAACCTTGATGACACAGAAGAAGGCGATTTGATTCATACAGATGATGACGAAAAAGCCGATGAAGATGGATTTTCTATTATTGCAATGTGGAATTGGGAACGGAAAAATTATTTTATTAAAGAGTAGTTCAACAAACGGGCCAGTTTGTTGAAGATTAGATGCTATAATTGTTATTAAAAGGATTGAAGGATGCTTAGGAAGACGAGTTATTAATAGCTGAATAAGAACGGTGCTCTCCAAATATTCTTATTTAGAAAAGCAAATCTAAAATTATCTGAAAAGGGAATGAGAATAGTGAATGGACCAATAATAATGACTAGAGAAGAAAGAATGAAGATTGTTCATGAAATTAAGGAACGAATATTGGATAAATATGGGGATGATGTTAAGGCTATTGGTGTTTATGGCTCTCTTGGTCGTCAGACTGATGGGCCCTATTCGGATATTGAGATGATGTGTGTCATGTCAACAGAGGAAGCAGAGTTCAGCCATGAATGGACAACCGGTGAGTGGAAGGTGGAAGTGAATTTTGATAGCGAAGAGATTCTACTAGATTATGCATCTCAGGTGGAATCAGATTGGCCGCTTACACATGGTCAATTTTTCTCTATTTTGCCGATTTATGATTCAGGTGGATACTTAGAGAAAGTGTATCAAACTGCTAAATCGGTAGAAGCCCAAACGTTCCACGATGCGATTTGTGCCCTTATCGTAGAAGAGCTGTTTGAATATGCAGGCAAATGGCGTAATATTCGTGTGCAAGGACCGACAACATTTCTACCATCCTTGACTGTACAGGTAGCAATGGCAGGTGCCATGTTGATTGGTCTGCATCATCGCATCTGTTATACGACGAGCGCTTCGGTCTTAACTGAAGCAGTTAAGCAATCAGATCTTCCTTCAGGTTATGACCATCTGTGCCAGTTCGTAATGTCTGGTCAACTTTCCGACTCTGAGAAACTTCTGGAATCGCTAGAGAATTTCTGGAATGGGATTCAGGAGTGGACAGAACGACACGGATATATAGTGGATGTGTCAAAACGCATACCATTTTGAACGATGACCTCTAATAATTGTTAATCATGTTGGTTACGTATTTATTAACTTCTCCTAGTATTAGTAATTATCATGGCTGTCATGGCGCATTAACGGAATAAAGGGTGTGCTTAAATCGGGCCATATTGTTGTATAAGTGATGAAATACTGAATTTAAAACTTAGTTTATATGTGGTAAAATGTTTTAATCAAGTTTAGGAGGAATTAATTATGAAGTGTAATGAATGTAACAGGGTTCAATTAAAAGAGGGAAGCGTATCATTAACCCTATAAACTACGTCTGCCCTCATTATTGGAGGGTGAAATGTGAATACATCCTATTCACAATCGAATTTACGACACAACCAAATTTTAATTTGGCTTTGCATTTTATCTTTTTTTAGCGTATTAAATGAAATGGTTTTGAACGTCTCATTACCTGATATTGCAAATGATTTTAATAAACCACCTGCGAGTACAAACTGGGTGAACACAGCCTTTATGTTAACCTTTTCCATTGGAACAGCTGTATATGGAAAGCTATCTGATCAATTAGGCATCAAAAGGTTACTCCTATTTGGAATTATAATAAATTGTTTCGGGTCGGTAATTGGGTTTGTTGGCCATTCTTTCTTTTCCTTACTTATTATGGCTCGTTTTATTCAAGGGGCTGGTGCAGCTGCATTTCCAGCACTCGTAATGGTTGTAGTTGCGCGCTATATTCCAAAGGAAAATAGGGGTAAAGCATTTGGTCTTATTGGATCGATAGTAGCCATGGGAGAAGGAGTCGGTCCAGCGATTGGTGGAATGATAGCCCATTATATTCATTGGTCCTATCTTCTACTCATTCCTATGATAACAATTATCACTGTTCCGTTTCTTATGAAATTATTAAAGAAAGAAGTAAGGATAAAAGGTCATTTTGATATCAAAGGAATTATACTAATGTCTGTAGGCATTGTATTTTTTATGTTGTTTACAACATCATATAGCATTTCTTTTCTTATCGTTAGCGTGCTGTCATTCCTGATATTTGTAAAACATATCAGGAAAGTAACAGATCCTTTTGTTGATCCCGGATTAGGGAAAAATATACCTTTTATGATTGGAGTTCTTTGTGGGGGAATTATATTTGGAACAGTAGCAGGGTTTGTCTCTATGGTTCCTTATATGATGAAAGATGTTCACCAGCTAAGTACTGCCGAAATCGGAAGTGTAATTATTTTCCCTGGAACAATGAGTGTCATTATTTTCGGCTACATTGGTGGGATACTTGTTGATAGAAGAGGTCCTTTATACGTGTTAAACATCGGAGTTACATTTCTTTCTGTTAGCTTTTTAACTGCTTCCTTTCTTTTAGAAACAACATCATGGTTCATGACAATTATAATCGTATTTGTTTTAGGTGGGCTTTCGTTCACCAAAACAGTTATATCAACAATTGTTTCAAGTAGCTTGAAACAGCAGGAAGCTGGTGCTGGAATGAGTTTGCTTAACTTTACCAGCTTTTTATCAGAGGGAACAGGTATTGCAATTGTAGGTGGTTTATTATCCATACCCTTACTTGATCAAAGGTTGTTACCTATGGAAGTTGATCAGTCAACTTATCTGTATAGTAATTTGTTATTACTTTTTTCAGGAATCATTGTCATTAGTTGGCTGGTTACCTTGAATGTATATAAACATTCTCAAAGGGATTTCTAAATCGTTAAGGGATCAACTTTGGGAGAGAGTTCAAAATTGATCCTTTTTTTATAACAGGAATTCAAATCTTTTTGTTCCATTAAAGGGCGCGATTGCTGAATAAAAGATACGAGAGACCTCTCTTGTATCTTTTTTATTTTGAGTGGTTTTGTCCGTTACACTAGAAAACCGAAAGACAATAAAAATTTTATTCTTGCTGAGTCTGGCTTTCGGTAAGCTAGACAAAACGGACAAAATAAAAATTGGCAAGGGTTTAAAGGTGGAGATTTTTTGAGTGATCTTCTCAAAAAATACTACCTGTCCCTTGCTGATTTTTAAACGAGCACGAGAGCAAAACCCCCCTTTGCTGAGGTGGCAGAGGGCAGGTTTTTTTGTTTCTTTTTTCTCGTAAAAAAAAGAAAGGTCTTAAAGGTTTTATGGTTTTGGTCGGCACTGCCGACAGCCTCGCAGAGCACACACTTTATGAATATAAAGTATAGTGTGTTATTATACTTTACTTGGAAGTGGTTGCCGGAAAGAGCGAAAATGCCTCACATTTGTGCCACCTAAAAAGGAGCGATTTACATATGAGTTATGCAGTTTGTAGAATGCAAAAAGTGAAATCAGCTGGACTAAAAGGCATGCAATTTCATAATCAAAGAGAGCGAAAAAGTAGAACGAATGATGATATTGACCATGAGCGAACACGTGAAAATTATGATTTGAAAAATGATAAAAATATTGATTACAACGAACGTGTCAAAGAAATTATTGAATCACAAAAAACAGGTACAAGAAAAACGAGGAAAGATGCTGTTCTTGTAAATGAGTTGCTAGTAACATCTGACCGAGATTTTTTTGAGCAACTGGATCCAGGAGAACAAAAACGATTTTTTGAGGAAAGTTATAAATTATTTTCCGAACGATATGGCAAGCAAAATATTGCTTATGCAACAGTTCATAATGATGAGCAAACCCCTCACATGCATTTAGGTGTTGTGCCTATGCGTGATGGAAAACTGCAAGGAAAAAATGTGTTTAATCGTCAAGAACTGTTATGGCTACAAGATAAATTCCCCGAGCATATGAAAAAACAGGGTTTTGAGTTGAAGCGTGGTGAACGTGGCTCTGACCGTAAACATATTGAGACAGCTAAATTTAAAAAACAAACTTTGGAAAAAGAGATTGATTTTCTAGAAAAAAATTTAGCAGTTAAAAAAGATGAATGGACTGCTTATAGCGATAAAGTTAAATCAGATTTAGAAGTACCAGCGAAACGACACATGAAAAGTGTTGAAGTGCCAACGGGTGAAAAGTCCATGTTTGGTTTGGGAAAAGAAATAATGAAAACAGAAAAGAAACCAACCAAAAATGTTGTTATATCGGAGCGTGATTATAAAAACTTAGTGACTGCTGCGAGAGATAACGATAGGTTAAAACAGCATGTTAGAAATCTCATGAGTACTGATATGGCGAGAGAATATAAAAAATTAAGTAAAGAACATGGGCAAGTTAAAGAAAAATATAGTGGTCTTGTAGAGCGATTTAATGAAAATGTAAATGATTATAATGAGTTGCTTGAAGAAAACAAGTCTTTAAAGTCTAAAATAAGCGATTTAAAGCGTGATGTGAGTTTAATCTATGAAAGCACTAAGGAATTCCTTAAGGAACGTACAGACGGCTTAAAAGCCTTTAAAAACGTTTTTAAGGGGTTTGTAGACAAGGTAAAGGATAAAACAGCACAATTCCAAGAAAAACACGATTTAGAACCTAAAAAGAACGAATTTGAACTAACTCATAACCGAGAGGTAAAAAAAGAACGAAGTCGAGATCAGGGAATGAGTTTATAAAATAAAAAAAGCACCTGAAAAGGTGTCTTTTTTTGATGGTTTTGAACTTGTTCTTTCTTATCTTGATACATATAGAAACAACAAGTTTTTATTTTTATAGTTTACATCGCGTTTAAAGTGTTGGTGTGATTGGCTTTATAAGGTTAATGAACCTTTAAAAATCCTTGCACAGAAAAATACCCTATGTTATTGTTTAAGTTACCACACAAAAACAAATTTACATAGGGGGTTTCTGTATTAATTATGTGCAATAATAATAGCATTAATTCAGATGAAAAATCAAGTGTACTAATCGACAAAACAAAAAGTGGAAAAATAAGACCTTGGCGAGAAAAGAAAATGGCAAATGTAGATTATTTTGAACTCTTGCATATTCTTGAATTTAAAAAGGCTGAACGTGTAAAAGATTGTGCAGAGGTACTTGAATATAAAGTGAGTTATGAAACGGGAGAAAAAACGTGGTTCTGTTGCAAAGTAAAAAAATATAGCTAACCACTAATTTATCATGTCAGTGTTCGCTTAACTTGCTAGCATGATGCTAATTTCGTGGCATGGCGAAAATCCGTAGATCTGAAGAGACCTGCGGTTCTTTTTATATAGAGCGTAAATACATTCAATACCTTTTAAAGTATTCTTTGCTGTATTGATACTTTGATACCTTGTCTTTCTTACTTTAATATGACGGTGATCTTGCTCAATGAGGTTATTCAGATATTTCGATGTACAATGACAGTCCGGTTTAAGTTTAAAAGCTTTAATTACTTTAGCCATTGCTACCTTCGTTGAAGGTGCCTGATCTGTAATTACCTTTTGAGGTTTACCAAATTGTTTAATGAGACGTTTGATAAACGCATATGCTGAATGATTATCTCGTTGCTTACGCAACCAAATATCTAATGTATGTCCATCTGCATCAATCGCGCGATACAGATAACACCACTGTCCTTTAATTTTGATATATGTCTCATCAACACGCCACTTATAATACGCTTTTTTATGTTTTTTCTTCCAAATTTGATACAAAACGGGAGCATATTCTTGAACCCAACGGTAGACCGTTGAATGATGAACGTTTACACCACGTTCCCTTAATATTTCAGATATATCACGATAACTCAATGCATATCTTAGATAGTAGCCAACCGCTACAGTGATAACATCCTTGTTAAATTGTTTATATCTGAAATAGTTCATACAGAAGACTCCTTTTTGTTAAAATTATACTATAAATTCAACTTTGCAACAGAACCAGTTAAACAATGTTATGCCAAGTTACAATGTTTTTATCCGTAAAGACGAGTTAGATTATAGATAGAAATAATATTCAAAAGAGAAATGAATGAGGACTTTGCATTTCTCCACTCACCGATGTTATAATTTAGTTAACAAGGAAACTAGCATAGATGCACCAATCCCCTCACTACGGCAATAGTGAGGGGATTTTTTAGGTGTGGCTATGGTCGCCTATTTATTATTGCGATTACGTAGCCAATGCGTAAATAACGCAATAATACAACCACTGATGACTGTGGTCGTGATGTGAACAAGGATTTCTAGCATAGATTAGCACCTCCTCTCTGCGTCGGAATTGACGCCTGAGAGATAGACGACTTGTATATTATATCATCTACGAATATACGATGATAGGTAGCTTCTGATAAGTGATCTGGTTCTGTTGCAAAGTTGATTTTGTAGTATAATTTTAACAAAAAGGAGTATGCTATATGAACTATTTCAGATATAAACAATTTAACAAGGACGTCATCACTGTAGCCGTTGGCTACTATCTAAGATATGCGCTTAGTTATCGTGATATATCTGAAATACTAAGAGAACGTGGTGTCAACGTTCATCATTCAACGGTCTACCGTTGGGTTCAAGAATATGCTCCCGTTTTGTATCAAATTTGGAAGAAAAAACATAAAAAAGCGTATTATAAGTGGCGTGTTGATGAGACATATATCAAAATTAAAGGACAGTGGTGTTATCTGTATCGCGCGATTGATGCAGATGGACATACATTAGATATTTGGTTACGCAAAAAACGAGATCATCAATCAGCATATGCGTTTATTAAGCGCCTTATTAAACAATTCGGTAAACCTCAAATGATAATTACAGATCAAGCACCTTCAACGAAGGTAGCCATGGCTAAAATAATTAAAGTGTTTAAGTTGAAACCTAACTGTCATTGCACATCTAAATATCTCAATAACTTCATTGAACAAGATCATCGTCACATTAAGGTGAGAAAGACAAGATATCAAAGTGTCAATACGGCAAAAAATACACTCAAAGGCATTGAATGTATTTACGCTCTATATAAAAAGAACCGCAGATCTCTTCAGATCTACGGATTTTCGCCATGCCACGA
>NZ_JAJNJA010000018.1:0-3019 GCF_022386995.1 Mammaliicoccus sp. N-M50
CTATCTGCGTCCGAATCACTATCTGCGTCCGAATCACTATCTGCGTCCGAATCACTATCTGCGTCCGAATCACTATCTGCGTCCGAATCACTATCTGCGTCCGAATCACTATCTGCGTCTGCATCACTGTCTGCATCTGAGTCGCTATCTGCGTCGGAATCGCTGTCTGCATCTGAGTCGCTATCTGCGTCGGAATCGCTGTCTGCATCTGAGTCGCTATCTGCGTCGGAATCGCTGTCTGCATCGGCGTCGGCGTCTGAGTCAGAGTCATCTCCATCTGCTCCACCGTCACCAGAGCGAACTATATTTTCATTATCCCAATAATAAGACTTTTTGCTTCCACCATAAATGTCACTATTTGTTTCTATAACACGAGTCTTAACATTTTCGCCACTATCGTCATATTCACCATCGATTGTAATTACAAATGTTTCATTAATATCACCAAAATTGAAAGTAATTGTGTTGTCGCCGTTATCATAAACATATGGTAATACATCATCTGTAATATCAATATAATTAGGACTATTAGGATCAACGTAATAGCTGTCAGTTACTTGTGCACCATCAGCTAATTTATATACTTTAAACTTAGTAACATCTTTATTCAGAATTGTACTACTTGTATTTGGATCATTATGGTACCCCTGTAAAGTCACAGTAGTGTCTCTTAAATTATTATTTTTAGAGTTTACATATATAGTTTGTTTATAAGTTCGTTCCCCAGAAGCTATATCTACTTTTGTAATGAATGAGGAAACATTTGCTCCATCTTGACCTGGAAGCCCCATCGATGGATCTCCATATTCAATATCTATATTTGAATCAAATTTTTGATTAGCTATATCAAACTGAACATCATAATTACCTGAATAAGGAGAATTTTTTCTGTCTGTCCAAATTGGTAATTCAAAAAATCCATTAATATTTTCTTTTCCATTTACGTAGTCAGTAAAGATATATCTACCATTTTTAGAAATGACATTGTATTCACCTTTTGCAACAATATCTCCATTAGCATTTTTAATATCCACTAATTTCATAGAGTTATCCGTTTTTGAATAATCAATATCTCCGTCAATCGTTAAATTATTTGGAATAACAAATGTGAAATAATCCCCTTCTTTTACAGGACCATCAACACTAAATTTGGCGCTCATATTTGAGTATCCAGAATTATTTGGATATAAAGTTTTATTATCAAAGTTAAACTCACCAACTTTTATTTGATCATTAACATCATCCTCAGAAATAGCTGCGAAAGAATATTCTTCTTTATCTTCATTCTCTTTTAAAGAAGAAGCTCCACTCTCATTATTTTCACTAGATTCGTTACTATTTGCAGAAGTCTCTGGCTTAACTGTTTCTTCACTTCCTGGCGTTGCTTCTTCTGTCTCTTCACTTGCCGGTGTTGCTTCTTCTGTTTCTTCACTTGCCGGTGTTGCTTCTTCTGTTTCTTCACTTGCCGGTGTTGCTTCTTCTGTTTCTTCACTTGCTGGTGTTGCTTCTTCTGTTTCTTCACTTGCTGGTGTTGCTTCTTCTGTTTCTTCACTTGCTGGTGTTGCTTCTTCATTATTTTCAGATTGATTTATATTATCTTCAGCAACTGGTTTGTCACTACTATTGTTAGATTCTTCATTAACACTTAATTCTTCAGATTGACTATTTACAACTTGATTACTTTCATTACTATTTTGTTCATCTGCTTTTGCTTCATTACCAATTCCAAATAATAAAGCCGAACCAACTAAAATCGAAGCAGTGCCTACTGTAAACTTTCTAATTGAGTATTTATTATACCTATTTGGTATAAAATCTATCTTTTTACTACCGTGCTTCTTGTTGTTTTTCATATTTATTCCTCCTAATATGCATTGAAAAATAAAGTGACTAAACATAAAGTTCTAGCCACTTTATTTTTTAAATTATTATTTATCTTCTTTTCTACGACGACCGAATAAGAATAATGAACCCAATCCTGCTATTAAACCACCAATTAAAGTTGTATTAACTTCTGATTCTTCACCTGTATCAGGTAATTGTTTGTTATGGCTTGCTTTATGATCTTGATTATTTTCATTCAATTGATTAGCAACACCATTACCACCATTATTGTTTGAATCATTTGATGACATGCCTGCGTCTGAATCGCTGTCTGAATCTGAGTCGCTATCTGCATCTGCGTCACTAACAGAGTCTGAATCACTGTCCGCGTCTGCGTCGCTGTCTGAATCTGAATCTGAATCACTATCTGCATCTGCGTCACTGTCTGCGTCTGCATCACTATCAGAATCTGAATCACTGTCCGCGTCTGCATCGCTATCTGCGTCTGCATCACTATCAGAGTCTGAATCACTGTCCGTGTCTGCGTCGCTGTCTGCATCTGCATCGCTATCAGAGTCTGTATCGACAACAACTACAACAGATGGGTCTGATTCATTGCCATTATTATCTTTTTCAATACCTGTAATTTCATCGTCTTTATTTAAGTCTACATCAGTTGGAATATCTACAGACCAATTACCATTATCATCAATCTCAGTTTCTGAAGTACTGCCATCTGGGAAAGTAATTACTATAGTATTTCCAGGTGTACCATTTGAACCTGAAATGACAGTATCATCATTATCAATTGGATTAATTGTTGGCGCTGGTAAGTCATTTACATTTCCTACTGTTACAGGTACTTTTATGTGATCTTGTGTACCATCTGGGTATGTCACCGTTACATCTACTTCTGTTGTACCTGGTGTATTTCCGTCTGGTAATTGTGTTTCATCATCTACTGTGATTGTTGGTTGTTCTTTATCCGCTGGATAATCTGGGATTGTTACCGCACCTGTTACATCGTCTGTTGTCGTTGGTGTGCCATTGTCTTTCGTTACACCTTCTGTTGTTGGTTCATAAGCATCATTATCTGCTTGTTCTCCTACTGTTACAGGTACTTTTATGTGATCTTCTGTTCCATCTGGATATGTCACTGTCACATCTACTTCTGTTGTGCCTGGTGTGTTGCCAT
>NZ_JAJNJA010000019.1:0-2955 GCF_022386995.1 Mammaliicoccus sp. N-M50
TTTTGTCATATTCACCTTGCATGTCATTATGTAAAAATATTGCTTTTTGTTTTACAGGTGCAAAGGCAAATAAAGCAGTAAACATTTTGTTATAACCACCATAATCTATTAAAACGTCAGGTTTTAAGTTACCAAAGATTCTTTGAAAATCTAACTTAAAGTATGCTTTCATCATTTTTTTATTAATATATTTAGATTCATAGCCCTGTCTATATAAGAGATTTTGCGTTATCGTATCAATAATATTTCTATTAGTTCTAGAGAATTTGCTAATTACATGTACTCTTGGATCTAGTCTTTCCATGTTAAGAATTTTATCTCTAAATTTCTTGTCATTTTCTATTAAGATAATTTCGTATTTATCGTAGTCTATTTTTTTACTTAAGTTTATAACAGAGTTTGTAATACCATTATTGTAGAAACCTCCACCATAAAGTACGACTACTTTTTTATCAGACTTATATATCTTTTTTTCTTTGCGTTTATTCAAGATGAAATCTGTAGATTTTGCTAATGCTATACCATTATCATACTCACAGAATTCCTCTAAATAATGAGCAATTTCTTTTTTGAAAGATGTATGGTAATTGTCTTGATATTTACTGATATTATCTATTAATTCATCTAAATTATAAGCTTTACTTCCTGGTAATCCCTCAATATCTAAGTAAAATCCTCTTTCTTCTTCATATATTTCTTTATCTGGCATGTAGAAATATATTGGTCTTTGTAATGGTAAATAATCGAAGAAGATACTTGAATAGTCAGTTATTAAAGTATCTACAGCAGCTAATAATTCATTCGTATCTACCCAATTAGGTATAAGTAAATCATCTAAACCAAGTTCTTGTAATTTATCATAAATGAAATAATGTGCTTTTAAATATACTTGATATTCATCACCAAATTTATCTTGAAGTAATGAAATCTCCATTGCTAAATGATTGATATCTTCTTCTGTTGTATCTTTGAGAGACTTTTTCCAAGTAGGAGCATACAATACTATTTTTTTCGAATTAGTTAAGTTGTATTTCTTTATAATATCTTCTCTCTTACTATTTAGGGTTAAATCTACTCTTGGATTACCATATATACCAACGTCTGCAGTTAATATGCCATCTAGATCATGACTTTTAATAAGCTTATCTGCAGTAAACTTATTTGGCATAATTAATTTATCAGCTGTAAATAAGTTTTTTTGAATATTTTTATGGTCATTAAAACCACTATTTTTGATGTCTTTTCCTAAGGTTTTTAATGGAGTCCCATGCCAAGTATTAACGTATACTTGGCCATCTCTTTTAGTAAAGTAAGGCATAAATGATGTATCATTAATAAGATATTTACACGTTGCAAGCAATTTTAAATATGTACGGCTCTCATATTTAATCACATTAATATTTGGATTGTTAAAATTCGATTTAATCCATTTTATCATCGGATCTTCGACATTTTTTATAGCAATATAGAATTTCATTTTAGGATATAGTTCTATCATTTTAGTAAAAATTGCATAGGCATTTCCTGTGAAATTTACACCATGGTATGATTCAAACAAAATACTATTTTTTTGTATTTTAGTAGTTCTGATTTTATTTAAATAATAAGCATTATCGCTAACTCTTTTATTTTTAATATTCTCTTTTACTGGATTCAAAAGAAAATCTTTAATTTCTATTGCTTTATTCAATTCCATTTCTCCTTTTATCATTATTAGATTGCAATTGATAAAAGACCATACGGGAATGATAAATCATTTTAAATAAACCTTTTTGAACTTTTCTATCACGTCATCCAATTTCTCTACATCCAATGAGAAATACAGTTTCATTTTAGGTTCTGTTCCAGATGGTCTAACCGCTATAAATCCTTCTTCAAAAATAAATTTGATAAGATCTGTTTGCGGTAACTGAATAGTACTTGTCTCACCACTTTGTATATTATGAGATTCTTGTGTGATGTAGTTTTCTATATACAATGGTGTTAGATTCTCTATATCAATTGTTTCTAACTGTTTAAAGTCATTCATAATTTGTTGGATTTTTTCTCGTCCTTCTGCACCTTCAAATGTTGGTGAGAGTGTCTTGTCTTTATACTGACCTAGTTCTTGATAAATATTGTCTAAAACATCTTTGAAAGTTTGATTATCTTGTGACAGTTGTTCTTTATATTTAATCAGTAGTGCTGCTGTTTGTATCGCATCTTTATCTCTTGAGAAGTCTTCTACTAAATAACCATGGCTTTCTTCGAAAGCTATAACTAGTTGTGATTGTTTATCTTCTAATTGCTTTAATTGTTCTGAGATGTATTTGAAACCTGTTAATACATTGATGACTTCAATGTTCAATGATTGGGCTAGTTTTTCACTTAAAGCACCTGTTACGACAGATTTAATCATGTATTTATGTACATCACTTGTTAATTGCGCATGTCTTAGTTTAATGAGTAATAGTCCAATCTCATTACCATTGAAATATCTTGTTGTCCCATCTTCATAACGTTCAACAATACCGATTCTGTCGGCATCTGGATCAGTTGCGATAATAAGTTGCGCCTGTTCTTTCTCAGCTAATTGTTTACTTAAATCAAACGTATCTGCTTCCTCTGGATTGGCTATACGCACTGTTGGAAAATCACCGTTAGGTGTAGATTGTTTTTCTTCAACAACATAGTTTGTATATGACAAATCTTCAAGTACATCTGACAATAAAGGCAGACTTGTGCCATGTAAACTTGTTAAAATTGTTTTTGTTTCAGCCGATTCAAATGAACCGACAAGATTTTTAACCGCTGCTTTATAAGCTTTAGTTGTTTCTTCTTTAAATGGTAAGATCAGTTCACGTTCTTGTAACGCTTCAAAGTCGTCTGCTTGTATATTTAATGGGTCTTCTACTGTATCAATATAACGGCTTAATTCTAATGAAGGCTCTGTTAATAACTGGCCACCATCTGAAC
>NZ_JAJNJA010000020.1:0-2115 GCF_022386995.1 Mammaliicoccus sp. N-M50
TTCCTTGTTCTGGTTTCTCCACAAAACGATTCACTTCGTATAAACGACCATCTTGTGAATTCGGGTCAATGATGCCGTAACGATGTGTTTCTGATTCAGGTACTGTTTGTACTCCAATAACTGATTTACCTGTTGCTTCATATTGTTCCATTAATTGTTTAATAGCTGGATTATCCGATTCAACAATGTCATCACCTAACAGTACGGCGAAAGGTTCGTTTCCAATAAATTGCTTCGCTGTGTGAATCGCATGGCCTAATCCTTTTTGTTCTTTCTGTCTAACATAGAAGATGTTCGCTAATTCTGTTGAATATTGAACTTTATCCAGTAATTCAAGTTTCCCTTTTTCATATAAAGTTGTTTCAAGTTCCTTTTGAATATCGAAATGATCTTCAATCGCGCGTTTATGTTTACCAGTTACGATAAGAATGTCTTCAATTCCAGCACGTGACGCTTCTTCTACGATATATTGAATTGTTGGTTTATCTAATATTGGTAACATTTCTTTAGGCATTGCTTTTGTAGCAGGTAAAAATCTTGTTCCTAGGCCAGCTGCAGGTATAATTGCTTTTTTTATTTTAAACTCATTTTTGTTTTTAATAACTTTATTATCTTTCACTTTAATTTTCCTTTCTCTTATACAACTTAAATGCTTAATTGACTATATAATCCATATTCTTTCCTAAAATTTTAATCCAAAGTAATTATTTAAATAATTACTTTGGATTGATATCTTCGTTCTTAGATAACCACACGGACTCTTCATATGCATAAACCGCTTCTTGATAATTATGACTTCTTGGCAATATCCCTTTTTTGATTGCTTCATTATATGCGTTCATCTTTGTTTGTTCATCTTGCTTACTGTATATAATATCAGCTAAATCTTCTTGAGTTTTTATATTCATTGCTTTGTCTAGTTTTTTCTGTTGTGGCTCTTTTTTCTTAGTCGTCTGTTCTGTTTTTTCTTCTTTTGTCTTTTTACTATCTTTATCTTTATTGTCTGTTGTAATCATTAATACTGCAGAAAGTATTGTTAGACAAAAAATAATCCCAACAAGAAGTATATTCTTCAATGTTTCATCTCTCCCCTATGTAAACATCAATATTATTATTAAACTATAAATTATTACATTTGTAAATTTGATTTTCAACATTTTATTTTTAATATTACAATTCAACTTTTTTCATTCAATTACAATAAGCATTTTAACTTCGAAAAAAGTATAAAAATTACAAATCTACTTTTGTAAAATTTAATCACACAAAAAAGCAACCTTCTTATTTTTGAAGGTTGCTTTCTAAAATTATTCACTTTTTTATTGTTCTAAAATTTCACGATTAAATTTATCAATAATTTCGTTATTATAATTTTCGTAGTCAAATTCCTCTTTAACGATACCTTGTTCAATATACTGAATCATTCCATCAGCTATTGCTTCAACATTCTTTTCAACCAATAATCCATTATTTCCATTAATAATAGAATTTATTCCTGCTACATTTGTTCCAATTACAGGTAAACCAAGTACCTGTGCTTCCATTACGACCATTCCTTGTCCTTCGTAATTAGAAGCAAGTATGAAACAATCACATTTGCTAACAAACATGAATGGATTCTCAATAAATCCTAATAGGAAGATATGGTTTTGCATTCTTAATCTACCAATTAATTGATTTAATGTTTTCTTTAATGGACCGTCTCCAATAATATATAAGCGGCTTTCTGGATGTTTCTCTACGACATTAACGAATGCTTTAATAAGTTCTTCGTGGTTTTTTTCAGGTGATAATCTTGCTATATTAACAAAATTATGGAATTTTGAGTCCGGTAATTCTACTGCTCTCATCGTAATTTGATGATCTTTCACATCTGATTTAGCAAAGATTAAGTATTCTTGGTTCGTTTCATCATCTATATATTTTCTATCTTTTCCTAATGTTGCCATTTCTATAATCTCATCACCATTAATGATATTACTGATTGAGATCATTTTCTTTTCTGGATTGGTAATATATTTAGATAGATTTAACTTATTCGCTTCATTTGCACTTTCGGTAACAGATACTACTTTATCAAAATGATCATATAGACTAAATATAACTTTTAGATTC
>NZ_JAJNJA010000021.1:0-1918 GCF_022386995.1 Mammaliicoccus sp. N-M50
GAGTTTATGGAAGAAGTTTTAATTGATGATAATATGGTTTTTGATATTGATAATTTAAAAGGATTTCTTAATGATACCAGTTCATTTGGGTTTATAGCTAAAGAAAATAATAAAATTATAGGATTTGCATATTGCTATACACTTTTAAGACCTGATGGAAAAACAATGTTTTATTTACACTCAATAGGAATGTTACCTAACTATCAAGACAAAGGTTATGGTTCAAAATTATTATCTTTTATTAAGGAATATTCTAAAGAGATTGGTTGTTCTGAAATGTTTTTAATAACTGATAAAGGTAATCCTAGAGCTTGCCATGTATATGAAAAATTAGGTGGTAAAAATGATTATAAAGATGAAATAGTATATGTATATGATTATGAAAAAGGTGATAAATAAATGAATATAGTTGAAAATGAAATATGTATAAGAACTTTAATAGATGATGATTTTCCTTTGATGTTAAAATGGTTAACTGATGAAAGAGTATTAGAATTTTATGGTGGTAGAGATAAAAAATATACATTAGAATCATTAAAAAAACATTATACAGAGCCTTGGGAAGATGAAGTTTTTAGAGTAATTATTGAATATAACAATGTTCCTATTGGATATGGACAAATATATAAAATGTATGATGAGTTATATACTGATTATCATTATCCAAAAACTGATGAGATAGTCTATGGTATGGATCAATTTATAGGAGAGCCAAATTATTGGAGTAAAGGAATTGGTACAAGATATATTAAATTGATTTTTGAATTTTTGAAAAAAGAAAGAAATGCTAATGCAGTTATTTTAGACCCTCATAAAAATAATCCAAGAGCAATAAGGGCATACCAAAAATCTGGTTTTAGAATTATTGAAGATTTGCCAGAACATGAATTACACGAGGGCAAAAAAGAAGATTGTTATTTAATGGAATATAGATATGATGATAATGCCACAAATGTTAAGGCAATGAAATATTTAATTGAGCATTACTTTGATAATTTCAAAGTAGATAGTATTGAAATAATCGGTAGTGGTTATGATAGTGTGGCATATTTAGTTAATAATGAATACATTTTTAAAACAAAATTTAGTACTAATAAGAAAAAAGGTTATGCAAAAGAAAAAGCAATATATAATTTTTTAAATACAAATTTAGAAACTAATGTAAAAATTCCTAATATTGAATATTCGTATATTAGTGATGAATTATCTATACTAGGTTATAAAGAAATTAAAGGAACTTTTTTAACACCAGAAATTTATTCTACTATGTCAGAAGAAGAACAAAATTTGTTAAAACGAGATATTGCCAGTTTTTTAAGACAAATGCACGGTTTAGATTATACAGATATTAGTGAATGTACTATTGATAATAAACAAAATGTATTAGAAGAGTATATATTGTTGCGTGAAACTATTTATAATGATTTAACTGATATAGAAAAAGATTATATAGAAAGTTTTATGGAAAGACTAAATGCAACAACAGTTTTTGAGGGTAAAAAGTGTTTATGCCATAATGATTTTAGTTGTAATCATCTATTGTTAGATGGCAATAATAGATTAACTGGAATAATTGATTTTGGAGATTCTGGAATTATAGATGAATATTGTGATTTTATATACTTACTTGAAGATAGTGAAGAAGAAATAGGAACAAATTTTGGAGAAGATATATTAAGAATGTATGGAAATATAGATATTGAGAAAGCAAAAGAATATCAAGATATAGTTGAAGAATATTATCCTATTGAAACTATTGTTTATGGAATTAAAAATATTAAACAGGAATTTATCGAAAATGGTAGAAAAGAAATTTATAAAAGGACTTATAAAGATTGATTATATAATATATGAAAAGCTATTATAAAAGACATTAGTATTAAATAGTTTAAAAAAATGAAAAATAATAAAGGAAGTG
>NZ_JAJNJA010000022.1:0-1585 GCF_022386995.1 Mammaliicoccus sp. N-M50
CATGATCCAACTCCCCATCACAACTCAACCTTACGAGTGCCGGATTTGCCTAACACTCAGTCTTATTGCTTGGACGTGCACTCCAACAGCACGCTTCGCCTATCCTACTGCGTCCCCCCATCGTTCAAACAATCATAGGTGGTACAGGAATATCTACCTGTTATCCATCGCCTACGCCTATCGGCCTCGGCTTAGGTCCCGACTAACCCAGAGCGGACGAGCCTTCCTCTGGAAACCTTAGTCAATCGGTGGATGGGATTCTCACCCATCTTTCGCTACTCACACCGGCATTCTCACTTCTAAACATTCCACATGTCCTTACGATCATGCTTCGACACGTTTAGAACGCTCTCCTACCATTATCCTTACGGATAATCCACAGCTTCGGTAATATGTTTAGCCCCGGTACATTTTCGGCGCAGTGTCACTCGACTAGTGAGCTATTACGCACTCTTTAAATGATGGCTGCTTCTAAGCCAACATCCTAGTTGTCTGGGCAACGCCACATCCTTTTCCACTTAACATATATTTTGGGACCTTAGCTGGTGGTCTGGGCTGTTTCCCTTTCGACTACGGACCTTATCACCCATAGTCTGACTCCCAAGTTAAATTATTTGGCATTCGGAGTTTGTCTGAATTCGGTAACCCGAGAGGGGCCCCTCGTCCAAACAGTGCTCTACCTCCAATAATCATCACTTGAGGCTAGCCCTAAAGCTATTTCGGAGAGAACCAGCTATCTCCAAGTTCGATTGGAATTTCTCCGCTACCCACACCTCATCCGCTCACTTTTCAACGTAAGTCGGTTCGGTCCTCCATTCAGTGTTACCTGAACTTCAACCTGGACATGGGTAGATCACTTGGTTTCGGGTCTACGACCAGATACTCATTCGCCCTATTCAGACTCGCTTTCGCTACGGCTCCACATTTACTGCTTAACCTTGCATCAAATCGTAACTCGCCGGTTCATTCTACAAAAGGCACGCCATCACCCATTAACGGGCTCTGACTATTTGTAAGCACACGGTTTCAGGTTCTATTTCACTCCCCTTCCGGGGTGCTTTTCACCTTTCCCTCACGGTACTGGTTCACTATCGGTCACTAGAGAGTATTTAGCCTTGGGAGATGGTCCTCCCAGATTCCGACGGAATTTCACGTGTTCCGCCGTACTCAGGATCCACTCAGGAGAGAAATGACTTTCGACTACAGGACCTTTACCTTCTATGGTTGGCTTTTCCAAAACCATTCGTCTAATCATTTCCTTTGTAACTCCGTATAGAGTGTCCTACAACCCCAATAGGCAAGCCTATTGGTTTGGGCTCTTCCCGTTTCGCTCGCCGCTACTCAGGGAATCGAGTTTTCTTTCTCTTCCTCCGGGTACTAAGATGTTTCAGTTCTCCGGGTGTGCCTTCTCACATACTATGTATTCATATGCGGATAACATGACATAACTCATGCTGGGTTTCCCCATTCGGAAATCTCTGGATCAAAGCGTACTTACAGCTCCCCAAAGCATATCGTCGTTAGTAACGTCCTTCTTCGGCTTCTAGTGCCAAGGCATCCACCGTGCGCCCTTAATAACTTAATC
>NZ_JAJNJA010000024.1:0-1360 GCF_022386995.1 Mammaliicoccus sp. N-M50
TGCCCGGCAACGTCCTACTCTCGCGGAACGTAAGCCCAACTACCATCGGCGCTAAAGAGCTTAACTTCTGTGTTCGGCATGGGAACAGGTGTGACCTCTTTGCTATCGTCACCAGACAAATAGTAATAACTTATGATGAATGTATTGTACATTCAAAACTAGATAGTAAGTAGATTTTACGGCTAAAACCGATTTAAAATTTGATTAAGTCTTCGATCGATTAGTATTCGTCAGCTACACACATTACTGCGCTTACACCCCGAACCTATTAACCTCATCATCTTTGAGGGATCTTATAACCGAAGTTGGGAAATCTCATCTTGAGGGGGGCTTCATGCTTAGATGCTTTCAGCACTTATCCCGTCCATACATAGCTACCCAGCTATGCCGCTGGCGCGACAACTGGTACACCAGAGGTATGTCCATCCCGGTCCTCTCGTACTAAGGACAGCTCCTCTCAAATTTCCTACGCCCACGACGGATAGGGACCGAACTGTCTCACGACGTTCTGAACCCAGCTCGCGTACCGCTTTAATGGGCGAACAGCCCAACCCTTGGGACCGACTACAGCCCCAGGATGCGATGAGCCGACATCGAGGTGCCAAACCTCCCCGTCGATGTGAACTCTTGGGGGAGATAAGCCTGTTATCCCCGGGGTAGCTTTTATCCGTTGAGCGATGGCCCTTCCATGCGGAACCACCGGATCACTAAGTCCGTCTTTCGACCCTGCTCGACTTGTAGGTCTCGCAGTCAAGCTCCCTTGTGCCTTTACACTCTGCGAATGATTTCCAACCATTCTGAGGGAACCTTTGAGCGCCTCCGTTACTCTTTAGGAGGCGACCGCCCCAGTCAAACTGCCCGCCTGACACTGTCTCCCACCATGATCAAATGGTGCGGGTTAGAAAGTCAACACAGCCAGGGTAGTATCCCACCAGCGCCTCCACGTAAGCTAGCGCTCACGTTTCAAAGGCTCCTACCTATCCTGTACAAGCTGTGCCAAATTTCAATATCAGGCTACAGTAAAGCTCCACGGGGTCTTTCCGTCCTGTCGCGGGTAACCTGCATCTTCACAGGTACTATGATTTCACCGAGTCTCTCGTTGAGACAGTGCCCAAATCGTTACGCCTTTCGTGCGGGTCGGAACTTACCCGACAAGGAATTTCGCTACCTTAGGACCGTTATAGTTACGGCCGCCGTTTACTGGGGCTTCGATTCGTAGCTTCGCAGAAGCTAACCACTCCTCTTAACCTTCCAGCACCGGGCAGGCGTCAGCCCCTATACATCACCTTACGGTTTAGCAGAGACCTGTGTTTTTGATAAACAGTCGCTTGGGCCTATTCACTGCGGCTCTTCAAGGCTT
>NZ_JAJNJA010000025.1:0-1030 GCF_022386995.1 Mammaliicoccus sp. N-M50
GTTAATAGTTTACCAGAAAAAGAAAGAGCAGCAGCAGCTAAAGCATTATTAGAAGCAAATCCTGACTATATTTCAGCAACTGTTTATGGTGAAACAGATGATAACGGTCGATATACTTTGAGATTCCCAGATGGTACGTTAAATACAAGCTATATGTATGGTTATGTGATGGATCCAGATGGTAATGTAGTGAATGCATATTCATCTTATACAAGTCCTCAATTTAGAGCACCAAACAGTAACTTATCATGGACACCACAAACAGCACCGGCTCAAAACTTAGTTGCTAATCCAATGTGGTATAACGTTAATTTTGCATTAGTTCCATCTAATGATATTAACTTAGATGTGTTGGAATATAATAATACCGATAAACCTGCAGTTCCAGGTGACGAAGTTCATATCGACTTAATAGGTTCAAATATTTCACCACTACCAACGCGCGTTGAGTGGAGAGATAAGAACGGTAATGTAGTTCAAAAAACTGGCGACATTAATACGTTAGAAGATGGTGAACAACAAGGTACATTTATTGTTCCAGATAGTGCGGTAGATGGAGATATTTACACTGCATATTTAGTCGTAGGAGACAATGATGTATCAGCTGATTCATTTATTGTAAAAGTTCTGGATAACAGACAATATGAACCAACAACAGACGGCGTAACAAAAGATCATGGTACACCAACGACAACAGACGATGTAACAGGTGCAGTGACAATCCCAGATTATCCAGCGGATAAAGATCAACCAACAATTACGGTGGATGATGAGACACAACTACCAGATGGTAAAACACCAGGTACAACAGAAGTAGATGTAACAGTGAAATACCCAGATGGTACAGAAGATCACATTAAAGTACCAGTAACAGTCGGTGAAGAAGCAGACAACGATGTATATGAACCAACAACAGAAGGTGTAATGAAAGATCATGGTACACCAACGACAACAGACGATGTAACAGGTGCAGTGACAATCCCAGATTATCCAGCGGATAAAGATCAACCAACAATTACGGTGGATGATG
>NZ_JAJNJA010000026.1:0-849 GCF_022386995.1 Mammaliicoccus sp. N-M50
CATCGTCTGTTGTCGTTGGTGTGCCATTGTCTTTTGTTACACCGTCTGTTGTTGGTTCATAAGCATCATTGTCTGCTTGTTCTCCTACTGTTACAGGTACTTTAATGTGGTCTGTTGAACCGTCTGGGTATGTCACTGTCACATCAACATCTGTTGTACCTGGTGTATTGCCATCTGGTAATTGTGTTTCGTCATCCACCGTAATTGTTGGTTGATCTTTATCCGTTGGATAGTCTGGGATTGTCACTGAACCTGTTACATCGTCTGTTGTCGTTGGTGTGCCATGATCTTTCGTTACACCGTCTGTAGTTGGTTCGTATTGTCTGTTATCCATAACTTTTACGATAAATGAATCAGCTGCTACATCATTGTCTCCTACTACTAAATATGCCGTGTAAATATCTCCATCTACCGCACTATCTGGAACAATAAATGTACCTTGTTGTTCACCATCTTCTAACGTATTAATGTCGCCAGTTTTTTGAACTACATTTCCGTTCTTATCCCTCCACTCAACGCGCGTTGGTAGTGGTGAAATATTTGAACCTGTTAAGTCAATGTGAACTTCATCACCTGGAACTGCCGGTTTATCTGTATTATTATATTCCAACACATCTAAGTTAATATCATTAGATGGAACTAATGCAAAGTTAACGTTATACCACATTGGATTAGCAACTAAGTTTTGAGCCGGTGCTGTTTGTGGTGCCCATGACAAGTTACTGTTTGGTGCTCTAAATTGAGGGCTTGTATAAGATGAATATGCATTCACTACATTACCATCTGGATCCATCACATAACCATACATATAGCTTGTATTTAACGTACCATCTGGGAATCTCAAAGTAT
>NZ_JAJNJA010000027.1:0-623 GCF_022386995.1 Mammaliicoccus sp. N-M50
ATCAAAGCGTACTTACAGCTCCCCAAAGCATATCGTCGTTAGTAACGTCCTTCTTCGGCTTCTAGTGCCAAGGCATCCACCGTGCGCCCTTAATAACTTAATCTATATTTCCTTATACATAATGTTTAAGAAAATAACTGTTATTAATCTGTGATGTCGTCTATAAAGACGACGCGCGATTGTTAAGCTTGTTGAATTTCGTTAAAAATTCACTCGGTTTTTTGCTTGGTAAAATCTATTTTACTTACTTATCTAGTTTTCAATGTACAATATAATATGGTGGAGACTAGCGGGATCGAACCGCTGACCTCCTGCGTGCAAAGCAGGCGCTCTCCCATCTGAGCTAAGCCCCCTAATTGGGAATTAAATTTTAATGGTGGGCCTAAATGGACTCGAACCATCGACCTCACGCTTATCAGGCGTGCGCTCTAACCAGCTGAGCTATAGGCCCATTCTTAAATTGAATGTAATGAACATTCAAAACTGAATACAATATGTCTCCGTTATTCCATGACCTAATGGTCATTCCGTAATATCCTTAGAAAGGAGGTGATCCAGCCGCACCTTCCGATACGGCTACCTTGTTACGACTTCACCCCAATCATTTGTCCCACCTTCGACGG
>NZ_JAJNJA010000028.1:0-613 GCF_022386995.1 Mammaliicoccus sp. N-M50
AGTCAAGTCCAGACTCCTGTGTAAAATGCTATACAATGTTTTTACCATTTCTACTTATCAAAATTGATGTATTTTCTTGAAGAATAAATCCATTCATCATGTAGGTCCATAAGAACGGCTCCAATTAAGCGATTGGCTGATGTTTGATTGGGGAAGATGCGAATAATCTTTTCTCTTCTGCGTACTTCTTGATTCAGTCGTTCAATTAGATTGGTACTCTTTAGTCGATTGTGGGAATTTCCTTGTACGGTATATTGAAAGGCGTCTTCGAATCCATCATCCAATGATGCGCAAGCTTTTGAATATTTTGGTTGATCGATATAATCATGAATCAATCGATTTTTAGCCTCACGCGCTAAGTTAATATCTGTGAACTTAAAAATTCCTTTAACAGCTTCTCTGAAAGATTTTGAATTTTTTTTAGGGGTTCTGTTGCAAAGTTAGAAAAATATAGCTAACTACCATTTTATCATGTCGTTGTTCCCTTAACTGGCTAACATATCCCTAATTTCGTGGCATGGCGAAAATCCGTAGATCTGAAGAGATCTGCGGTTCTTTTTATATAGAGCGTAAATACATTCAATGCCTTTGAGTGTATTTTTTGCCGTATTGA
>NZ_JAJNJA010000029.1:0-589 GCF_022386995.1 Mammaliicoccus sp. N-M50
CCTAGCGCAAACTTTTGAATCGTGAATTTATTCAATCTACCTGGTCCTATACCGAAGGTACTTCTAATACCAGCCGTTCCAAATGATAAGACGTCTGTAAATCCAGCTGCTATTTCTTCTTCTGTTTGAACATTATGAAACTGTTCAACTAAGCTTTCAGATATTCTTTCTTCCCATTGTGCTCTCAAAGTTCTAGCTCCTTTACTTAAATATCTAATGTTTGAATATAGCGTTTAATTTCATCACGCATTTCTTCATCTTTCAATGCGTACTCTATCGTCGTCTTCACAAATCCAATTTTTTCTCCGACATCATAGCGTTGTCCTTCAAAATCATACGCATAAACTTTGTCATCTTTATTTAAACGTTCAATCGCATCTGTTAATTGAATTTCTCCGCCACTACCTTCAGTTTGATTCTCAAGATAATCAAAGATTTCAGGAGATAACACGTATCTACCCATAATCGCTAGATTAGATGGCGCAGTTCCTTGTTCTGGTTTCTCCACAAAACGATTCACTTCGTATAAACGACCATCTTGTGAATTCGGGTCAATGATGCCGTAACGATGTGTTTCTGATTCAGGTAC
>NZ_JAJNJA010000030.1:0-403 GCF_022386995.1 Mammaliicoccus sp. N-M50
AACACACCAGGCACAACAGAAGTAGATGTGACAGTGACATATCCAGATGGAACAGAAGATCACATAAAAGTACCTGTAACAGTAGGAGAACAAGCAGACAATGGTGCTTACGAACCAACTACAGACGGTGTAACGAAAGATCATGGCACACCAACGACAACAGACGATGTAACAGGTTCAGTCACAATCCCAGACTATCCAACGGATAAAGAACAACCAACAATTACGGTGGATGACGAAACACAATTACCAGATGGCAATACACCAGGCACAACAGAAGTAGATGTGACAGTGACATACCCAGATGGAACAGAAGATCACATAAAAGTACCTGTAACAGTAGGAGAACAAGCAGACAATGATGCTTATGAACCAACAACAGACGGTGTAACAAAAGACAATG
>NZ_JAJNJA010000031.1:0-388 GCF_022386995.1 Mammaliicoccus sp. N-M50
ATAGGCGAAGCGTGCTGTTGGAGTGCACGTCCAAGCAATAAGACTGAGTGTTAGGCAAATCCGGCACTCGTAAGGTTGAGTTGTGATGGGGAGTTGGATCATGTATCCGACGAGTCGTTGATTTCACACTGCCAAGAAAAGCCTCTAGTTAGAAAATAGGTGCCCGTACCGCAAACCGACACAGGTAGTCAAGATGAGAATTCTAAGGTGAGCGAGCGAACTCTCGTTAAGGAACTCGGCAAAATGACCCCGTAACTTCGGGAGAAGGGGTGCTTTTTAGGGTGCAAGCCTTGAAGAGCCGCAGTGAATAGGCCCAAGCGACTGTTTATCAAAAACACAGGTCTCTGCTAAACCGTAAGGTGATGTATAGGGGCTGACGCCTGCCCGG
>NZ_JAJNJA010000032.1:0-338 GCF_022386995.1 Mammaliicoccus sp. N-M50
TGATTGGGGTGAAGTCGTAACAAGGTAGCCGTATCGGAAGGTGCGGCTGGATCACCTCCTTTCTAAGGATATTACGGAATGACCATTAGGTCATGGAATAACGAAGACATATTGTATTCAGTTTTGAATGTTTATAACATTCAACATTGCACATTGAAAACTAGATAAGTAAGTAAAATAGATTTTACCAAGCAAAAAACCGAGTGAATTTCTAACGAAATTCAACAAGCTTAATAATCGCGCGTCGTCTTTATAGACGACATCACAGATTAATAACAGTTATTTTCTTAAACATTATGTATAAGGAAATATAGATTAAGTTATTAAGGGCGCACGGT
>NZ_JAJNJA010000033.1:0-318 GCF_022386995.1 Mammaliicoccus sp. N-M50
GAACCATGCGGTTCAAAATATTATCCGGTATTAGCCCCGGTTTCCCGGAGTTATCCCAGTCTTATAGGTAGGTTACCCACGTGTTACTCACCCGTCCGCCGCTAACATCAGAGAAGCAAGCTTCTCATCTGTTCGCTCGACTTGCATGTATTAGGCACGCCGCCAGCGTTCATCCTGAGCCAGGATCAAACTCTCCATAAAAGAAGTAAGCTTGATAAGCTCATTTTTGATTGGTTAAGCCAATCACTCTGAAGTACTTTCAGTACTCAATTATTGGAATTAACGTTGACATATTGTCATTCAGTTTTCAATGTTCAT
>NZ_JAJNJA010000034.1:0-314 GCF_022386995.1 Mammaliicoccus sp. N-M50
ACCAACTGAGCTAATGGCTCTAAAACATGGTGCCGGCCAGAGGACTTGAACCCCCAACCTACTGATTACAAGTCAGTTGCTCTACCAGTTGAGCTAGGCCGGCTTTAAATGGTGGAGAATGACGGGTTCGAACCGCCGACCCTCTGCTTGTAAGGCAGATGCTCTCCCAGCTGAGCTAATTCTCCATTTAAAATTATGTAATATTATTACCTGCCCGGCAACGTCCTACTCTCGCGGAACGTAAGCCCAACTACCATCGGCGCTAAAGAGCTTAACTTCTGTGTTCGGCATGGGAACAGGTGTGACCTCTTTGC
>NZ_JAJNJA010000035.1:0-303 GCF_022386995.1 Mammaliicoccus sp. N-M50
TTGGTTAAGCCAATCACTCTGAAGTACTTTCAGTACTCAATTATTGGAATTAACGTTGACATATTGTCATTCAGTTTTCAATGTTCATTTTGTCTCACAAGAACCTATTATACACTTGTTATATTCTTGTGTCAACATTTAATTCAATTTATTTTTCAAGAAAATTTCAAGAAAAAAAGACCCAAGGGTCAAAATTGAATTTTGCCCGGCAACGTCCTACTCTCGCGGAACGTAAGCCCAACTACCATCGGCGCTAAAGAGCTTAACTTCTGTGTTCGGCATGGGAACAGGTGTGACCTCTTT
>NZ_JAJNJA010000036.1:0-297 GCF_022386995.1 Mammaliicoccus sp. N-M50
ACGACGCGCGATTATTAAGCTTGTTGAATTTCGTTAAAAATTCACTCGGTTTTTTGCTTGGTAAAATCTATTTTACTTACTTATCTAGTTTTCAATGTGCAATTTAAAATGGTGGGCCTAAATGGACTCGAACCATCGACCTCACGCTTATCAGGCGTGCGCTCTAACCAGCTGAGCTATAGGCCCATTCTTAAGTTGAATGTTATAAACATTCAAAACTGAATACAATATGTCTTCGTTATTCCATGACCTAATGGTCATTCCGTAATATCCTTAGAAAGGAGGTGATCCAGCCGC
>NZ_JAJNJA010000037.1:0-293 GCF_022386995.1 Mammaliicoccus sp. N-M50
TGTTTTCAAGTGTCGTACTGCGAATGACAGTTCTGGTGTTGATTTGTATGTTTCTGGCAAGATAACTTCAATACCATTGGTACCTAATACTTTCGCGATTTCTATCGCAAATTCTTTAGATAAATGACGTGTATCAAAATGAATCACGATTTTAGGCGTATTTGAAATATGCGTTAAATATTTAGCTAAGCCTAGCGCAAACTTTTGAATCGTGAATTTATTCAATCTACCTGGTCCTATACCGAAGGTACTTCTAATACCAGCCGTTCCAAATGATAAGACGTCTGTAAATC
>NZ_JAJNJA010000038.1:0-290 GCF_022386995.1 Mammaliicoccus sp. N-M50
TCTGCTTGTTCTCCTACTGTTACAGGTACTTTTATGTGATCTTCTGTTCCATCTGGATATGTCACTGTCACATCTACTTCTGTTGTGCCTGGTGTGTTGCCATCTGGTAATTGTGTTTCGTCATCCACCGTAATTGTTGGTTGTTCTTTATCCGCTGGATAATCTGGGATTGTCACTGAACCTGTTACATCGTCTGTTGTCGTTGGTGTGCCATTGTCTTTTGTTACACCGTCTGTTGTTGGTTCATAAGCATCATTGTCTGCTTGTTCTCCTACTGTTACAGGTACTTT
>NZ_JAJNJA010000039.1:0-272 GCF_022386995.1 Mammaliicoccus sp. N-M50
AGTATAATTTTAACAAAAAGGAGTCTTCTGTATGAACTATTTCAGATATAAACAATTTAACAAGGATGTTATCACTGTAGCCGTTGGCTACTATCTAAGATATACATTGAGTTATCGTGATATATCTGAAATATTAAGGGAACGTGGTGTAAACGTTCATCATTCAACGGTCTACCGTTGGGTTCAAGAATATGCCCCAATTTTGTATCAAATTTGGAAGAAAAAGCATAAAAAAGCTTATTACAAATGGCGTATTGATGAGACGTACATCA
>NZ_JAJNJA010000040.1:0-272 GCF_022386995.1 Mammaliicoccus sp. N-M50
TATCATCTGTTTCACCATAAACAGTTGCTGAAATATAGTCAGGATTTGCTTCTAATAATGCTTTAGCTGCTGCTGCTCTTTCTTTTTCTGGTAAACTATTAACTTGAGCTTTATATTGTTTGGCACCTTCTTCAGTTAATGAAGACATAACAACTGTATAACCAGCAGCTTCTGGATCTTTACTATTATTATTTGGTCCTGTAGCTGAGTTAGCATAGTCTCCAGCACCTGTTTCAAACCAAACTTGTCCTGAAACTGAATTTTTTGCTTTT
>NZ_JAJNJA010000041.1:0-265 GCF_022386995.1 Mammaliicoccus sp. N-M50
ATCAAAGCGTACTTACAGCTCCCCAAAGCATATCGTCGTTAGTAACGTCCTTCTTCGGCTTCTAGTGCCAAGGCATCCACCGTGCGCCCTTAATAACTTAATCGTGTAAAAGCTTGGTCAAACAAACGTATCAATAAAGATACCTGTTTACCAGTTTTACGAGTTATTAATCTGTGATGTCGTCTATAAAGACGACGCGCGATTATTAAGCTTGTTGAATTTCGTTAAAAATTCACTCGGTTTTTTGCTTGGTAAAATCTATTTT
>NZ_JAJNJA010000042.1:0-227 GCF_022386995.1 Mammaliicoccus sp. N-M50
AACAACAGAGAACTTAAAGAATGATGAAATCATTAATTATTGTTTATACATCCAAAAAGGTATGATTGAACCTTATATCATATTCTATAATAAGCAAAATATATTCTATATTAGTAACGATGTTATAGATATTATAAGCAGCTCGAAAGATATGATTAGCAATATAAAATTGGATTTTAAAGAGTTAGTAGATGTTTTTTATGAAATATTAGAATAGCGAAGCGTAA
>NZ_JAJNJA010000043.1:0-207 GCF_022386995.1 Mammaliicoccus sp. N-M50
AGATGAATATGCATTCACTACATTACCATCTGGATCCATCACATAACCATACATATAGCTTGTATTTAACGTACCATCTGGGAATCTCAAAGTATATCGACCGGTATCATCTGTTTCACCATAAACAGTTGCTGAAATATAGTCAGGATTTGCTTCTAATAATGCTTTAGCTGCTGCTGCTCTTTCTTTTTCTGGTAAACTATTAAC
>NZ_JAJNJA010000044.1:0-207 GCF_022386995.1 Mammaliicoccus sp. N-M50
AGCGGCGGACGGGTGAGTAACACGTGGGTAACCTACCTATAAGACTGGGATAACTCCGGGAAACCGGGGCTAATACCGGATAATATTTTGAACCGCATGGTTCAATAGTGAAAGACGGTTTCGGCTGTCACTTATAGATGGACCCGCGCCGTATTAGCTAGTTGGTAAGGTAACGGCTTACCAAGGCGACGATACGTAGCCGACCTG
>NZ_JAJNJA010000045.1:0-207 GCF_022386995.1 Mammaliicoccus sp. N-M50
CAGGTCGGCTACGTATCGTCGCCTTGGTAAGCCGTTACCTTACCAACTAGCTAATACGGCGCGGGTCCATCTATAAGTGACAGCCGAAACCGTCTTTCACTATCGAACCATGCGGTTCAAAATATTATCCGGTATTAGCCCCGGTTTCCCGGAGTTATCCCAGTCTTATAGGTAGGTTACCCACGTGTTACTCACCCGTCCGCCGCT
>NZ_JAJNJA010000046.1:0-207 GCF_022386995.1 Mammaliicoccus sp. N-M50
CTTGTATATTTAATGGGTCTTCTACTGTATCAATATAACGGCTTAATTCTAATGAAGGCTCTGTTAATAACTGGCCACCATCTGAACCATATACTTTAATTCCATTATAATTCTTAGGGTTATGGCTTGCCGTAATCATAATACCCGCTGTTGTTTTCAAGTGTCGTACTGCGAATGACAGTTCTGGTGTTGATTTGTATGTTTCTG
>NZ_JAJNJA010000047.1:0-207 GCF_022386995.1 Mammaliicoccus sp. N-M50
CTTAGAATTCTCATCTTGACTACCTGTGTCGGTTTGCGGTACGGGCACCTATTTTCTAACTAGAGGCTTTTCTTGGCAGTGTGAAATCAACGACTCGTCGGATTCATGATCCAACTCCCCATCACAACTCAACCTTACGAGTGCCGGATTTGCCTAACACTCAGTCTTATTGCTTGGACGTGCACTCCAACAGCACGCTTCGCCTAT
>NZ_JAJNJA010000048.1:0-207 GCF_022386995.1 Mammaliicoccus sp. N-M50
CCGTCGAAGGTGGGACAAATGATTGGGGTGAAGTCGTAACAAGGTAGCCGTATCGGAAGGTGCGGCTGGATCACCTCCTTTCTAAGGATATTACGGAATGACCTTTAGGTCATGGAATAACGAAGACATATTGTATTCAGTTTTGAATGTTTATAACATTCAACATTGCACATTGAAAACTAGATAAGTAAGTAAAATAGATTTTAC
>NZ_JAJNJA010000049.1:0-207 GCF_022386995.1 Mammaliicoccus sp. N-M50
CCGGGCAGGCGTCAGCCCCTATACATCACCTTACGGTTTAGCAGAGACCTGTGTTTTTGATAAACAGTCGCTTGGGCCTATTCACTGCGGCTCTTCAAGGCTTTCACCCTAAAAAGCACCCCTTCTCCCGAAGTTACGGGGTCATTTTGCCGAGTTCCTTAACGAGAGTTCGCTCGCTCACCTTAGAATTCTCATCTTGACTACCTG